>JBAXAB010000033.1:0-1616 GCA_037142735.1 bacterium | reverse complement strand
CCACCCCTCCTGCCACTTAAACTTCGCGCTCACCAACTCCTCCATCCCCACCCCATTAATCAAATGCTCCAACCCATACTGAGTCGCCCTATGCCCTATTATCATAACCCTTTTACCATCATAACCCTTCGATAAATCCTCCAAGAACGATTTCATACGAACCGTCGTCTCATCGTAACTTTCACCATTAGGAAACGGCACATGGAGCCGCTTAAGCTTTTCACCATCCACCTCCTCGCTCGGATGCTGGGTAAGGTCTCCATAATCGCATTCACGAAGCCTCTTGTCCTGAATAATCGGCCATTTTGTGCCAAAGCCTATTTCCGCGCTTTTGTAGGCACGCTGTAAATCTGAACAGAATATTGCATCAAAATGATCGTCCTTGTACCGCTCGCCCATTTCTTTTGATTGCTGGATGCCTAAGGGAGAAAGTGCCACGTCGTTATGACCCGAAGAGAGGTGCGCTTCGTTGTCGAATGTTGTGCCGTGGGCTTCGAAGATTATTTTGATCATGTTATACCCTGAGGGGGACAGGCGGTTTTTTTATTTAGAAGAAAACACTAAAGAAATCTTCTTGGGATATCTTTTTTCATACTCTTTTATCAAATCAATCTGTTTTTTATTTGACTCAAGAACAGCCTCTTTGATAGCTTTCTTCTGCTCTTTGGCTGGAAGCTTAAAAAACCTTGAAAAATCAATTTTTTTGTCTTTTTTATTCATCATTTTAGTAGTTTTACCAGATCACTCCTAGTATATGTCACTTTCAAATAGTGGTCAACTTTGTCTATATTAATCTCAAATTTGGCCAGGCCATTAGCTATGTTCTTAATAATTAAGTGCAAGGTGACACTTTTTCCAAATTTCTCTTTGATTTTATTAACATTATCCTTAGCTGAAAAAAATGAGTCAATAAAAATGTCTTTGGGTATAAACCTCCCTTCAAGTTCTCCCCTCTTTATGGTAAATTCCCAAGCTATCAATGGATCCTGATATACATAGAATATATCTACATCTCTGCCGTATTTTATTGACCTTTTTATATTCTCTTCAGCATTCTCATAGTCAGAAAATGTTCCGTCTAAAATAAAGTTCTTTTTCTTCTTTAAACAATAATCGTGCAATCTGATTAGCCCAAGTACTGACGCACCCTGTATCTCATCTGAATTTGTTTTGTCATAATGAGGAATAAATTTTTTAATTTCATCTGCATCAATTCTTACAGCTACATCCTTTTCAAACATATCCAATTCCAATAAAGACATTGAAAATTCTGTTTTTCCAGCTCCAGGGGAACCAGCCATAAATATAGACAGGGGCGGATTAGAAGCAGGGTATTCATCCCCAGCATATTTTTGTATAAGCTCCTTCTTGTGAGTATTAATAAAATTTACAGCGTCTTCTTTTATGCCCATGGATAGGATATTACCACACGCTATATAACCTGACAGCAATTCCCTAGACGCGAATGTTGATAAAACGTAAATTGTACGTAAAAATAGGGTAAATTTACGTTTTTTTACTGTAACTTACCCACCACCTCAATCAACCCTTCCGGATCATCTCGTTATCCCTCAACCCATCAAACCCCTCCACTCCTCATAATTTTCCCTTACAAT
>JBAXAB010000032.1:0-1640 GCA_037142735.1 bacterium | reverse complement strand
AATAAGGCCTTAAAGGTAAAAGCACAGAAGCTTGCAAAAGAGATGGGTCTTCCTTTAGGAACCTTGCTCAATAATTATCTCAAGCAATTCATTATTGATAGAGAAGTGACCTTTACCTCTCCGATGCCAAATAAAAAAACTCGTTTAGCTATTGAACAAGCCCGCAGAGATATCAAAGCAGGGGAGAATCTTGCCGGACCGTTTGATACAGTGAAAGATATGATGAAGAGTCTCAATTCATAATTATGCTTTTAAGTTATTCGCGCTCTTTCAAAAAAGACTATAAAAAACTTCCTCAAAAAATCAGGGAGCAACTTGGTGTTCGAGTTCAGTTATTTAAAGAAAATCAATTTGATCCGATATTGAATAACCACGCCGTCCATCATCCATACGAAGGCTGTCGGAGTATAAATATTAGCGGCGATATTCGTGCCTTATATGAAACAGCAGGTGGTAGTGTTACTTTTATCCGGATTGGTACTCATAGCGAATTGTATAAATAATACCTCGCAGTAAAACACTTTAGGCTTTGCCTAAAGTGTTTTTATTGAGCAGTGTTGATAAATAACTTAACGGTAATTTCAAAAATCGATATACTGAGAAAAAATTTCAACAATGAAAACCTTTTTGTTCTTTGTCACCGCAAGCCTTTTTGCATTTGTCGCAGACGCGCAACGACTACCGTACCAAACATTTAAAATAAATACGCCACCAGAACTCATTCACTGTGATTGCAAAAGCGATACCGCCCCTCAAACCGTGTATTCATTCAAAGCATTGAGGAACGACACGCTTGTTTTTATTGGAGGATTTTTGTTGAAATGTAAAAAATCTTGCACTGACCGCCTGTATATACAAAAGAAAACAGGCGAGTGGCATCTTGTCCTCTCTGCAAATGATATTTTTATTTACACACACATAAAATATGCATACCTGCGTGTAGATGATAAAAAGTACTATCGGCTCATGTATGATTCACTACAATTGATTCCTGTTAGTGAAGCTAAATTCACACATGATTGTAAGGATGACATCAAGTACAAGCGTCCGGAAAAATGATCCCGTACCAGCCCACCCTTATTTTTAGGTGGGCTGGTTTTTTATCTTGAGGTATAATACACTCCATGTCCGAAACTCAAACTCTTATCCAGCACTTAGGGGCATTGTCCTATATAGGCATTTTTGGCGTGTCTATTATTGCCAATGTGATTGTACCCGTCCCGGAAGAAATCGTGCTTCTTGCCCTTGGATTTTTAGTGGGGACAGGACAAGTAAATGGCTATGCCATTATCGGCATTCTTATTGCAGGACTCTTTATCAGCGATATCAGTATGTATTACTTTGCTAAAAAAGGATTTCGATTTGTAACATTCTTTTATGAAAAATTCTTTGCGAAACGTCTCGCATCAAAACGTGAGTGGCTTGAATCCCATGTAACCGAGGTTATTTTCTTTTCGAGGTTCATGGTGCAACTTCGATTTTTAGGACCATTTCTCGCAGGACAAACACAAACACCGACCAAGACATTTGTGAAATATAACCTCTATGCGCTTACTGTATATGTGCCATTCTATATTCTCGTTGGCTTCTATTTCCATAATCGCATCGAGGTAATCTCGAGTGGTATCGGCATAGCACGT
>JBAXAB010000031.1:0-1701 GCA_037142735.1 bacterium | reverse complement strand
ATGCCATCCGATCCAAAGATTTCACGATTTTACTCTATATTGCTTCATGGATTGGACGTGAATTTAAGACACCGTCCGCGTGTGTCCGATTTGGAAATTATGGCACTTCAGATGCTGAAGAATCTGAATGTTAGAATTTTAATTATCGATGAAACCCATAATATTTTGGCAGGAACAACCGCAGCGCAACGAGAATTTTTGAATTTACTGCGATTTCTAGGTAATCAATTAAAAATACCTATTGTCTGTGTTGGAACAAAAGAAGCCTATTTTGCCCTCCGCAGTGATGATCAGCTAGAAAATCGATTTGAACCTTTCACGCTACCTTTATGGAAAGACGATCAAGAGCTAGCATCATTGCTGGCCAGTCTTGCCTCTACTTTGCCACTGCAAAAACCATCGCTATTAACGGATCCAGAATTGATTCGCTTTCTTCTGGATAAAAGTGAAGGGGTCATCGGTGAAATTATCACTTTGCTGAATAATGCTGCCATCCTGGCTATTGAGTCAGGAGAAGAACGAATTAACAAAAAGATTTTAGCGCGAATTGACTATTTATCGCCAACCGAAAGACGGCGTGTCTCCGAGCGCGATTTAATTCAATAATGAGAGGTAATATATGCAATTTTCATCTTTTTTTGATAAATTCCCTGATTTAATTGATTCAGAGTTCAGAAATATTTTTGCTATGGAGGGGATGTATAAGCATATCCCTGAGGGAAATTATGGCTTTGTTGAACTTTTTTGTGACAAACCTAATTGTGATTGTCGAACTGTGATGATTCAGATTATGACAGTTGATCCTGTTCGTAAGATTTGGGCTATTTTGCGCTATGGTTGGGAGCCTAGAAAGTTCTATCGTGATTGGATGGGTGAGAAAAATGAGTTAACAGAACATATGCCTGGCGCTTTTATTGATGTGATGCAATCTCCAAATGATTTAGCTGCCAAAGAATTGCTATCTGTTTTTATGCATATGATTAAGAACGATAAACAGTATGCAAAAAGGATCGAAACTCATTATCAAATGCATAAAGACGAAATAGATCATGAGGAGCAACCACAACCTTATCGCTTGTCCAGCGAAAAAACGGGGCGAAATGATCCTTGTCCCTGTGGTAGTGGTGTAAAACACAAGAAGTGCTGTCTAAATTAGGCAGCACTCTAAAACACTCTACTTGATCATCAGTACAAACAAACTACAGTTTAATTGTACTGATAGTCTGCACGAAAAATAAGTACAATATAGAAAGTATATTTGAGTTTAATGTACCGGCATGGTACAGTTTGAAATATTAGACAATAGGGTACAAAAAAACATGAAAGTTGGTTACGCCCGCGTCAGCAGCAATACCCAAGATCTGGCGCTGCAAACGCAAGAATTACTCAAGGCTGGTTGCGAAAAAGTGTACAGCGAATCAATCAGCGGAAAAGACAATAACCGCCCTGAGTTAATGGCCATGATCGAATCATTGAGAAAAAATGATTCTGTGGTTGTTTATAAAATCGATAGGATAGCTCGTTCGCTGAAAGGATTGATTGATATCGTCGAGTTACTGAATACAAAAAAAGTAAATTTTATTTCGCTCGATTCCGGTGACAAAGTGGATACGACAAGTCCTATGGGTCGTGCATTTTTTCAAATAGCGGGGGTATTTGCTGAATTAGAACGTGGCATGATTAATGCCCGAACGAAAGCCG
>JBAXAB010000030.1:0-1772 GCA_037142735.1 bacterium | reverse complement strand
TTTTTTACATCCTTTATAAGCGTATTTTCTGCGTACTTCTTCCTCAGATCCCCGAAATGTGTTGCCATCAAAGATCGCGTAATTGAGGAAATCTGCATGTCTGGATCGAATCCTTGAAGCACTCTGGTTTTGGTTTGGTGCCAATTATTTGTTGTGCGGGGTGCCCATCCTTCGCTGGATCTAAGATCAATATAGGACTCGAATGCTTCTTTTAAACCAAGAGCCTTTCTTTGGTCCACGAGTCCATACTTCATCAGTTTTTGGTGGACCCTCTTATTTGACTTCTCCAACTTTCGAAGGGTTTGCCATGTTTTTTCCTCCAGCTGAGAGCCACTTGGGTGCTTCATCTCGATATCCATAAATAGATCTTCTAACTCGCGCAAATAAACTTTAGATGCCTTCAGTGGAGCCTCTGGAAATCCAAAAAAAGTCCTACTTCCATCAAGATAGATCACAAAGCGAATGCTGCCCGAATCATGCCTATGATAAGTATTCATGCTATTCCTTTATAAAAGTCATTTGTATTGCAATAGAATATAGTGTTTTATAAGTGCAAAATAAAAACCTGCTCGTACCACAGCAAAACCTTTTTTGGCTCAAATTTGTTTTTCCCACCTTCATGGTGATGTGGACAACCTTGTTTGATTCGTATCTTGAGAAGACCCTCGCTCCATGAAAAATGGGCCATCATATGATGTGTCTCCCAGAGTCCAGCTGCCGCTAATCCTCCCTCTCTATTTACTCTTTGCTTTGCTTGTTCAATTGTCATTTTGCTTCTCTTTTTCGTGCGGTTGCAGTATCTGTTTTCGTTTGCTTTCCAGATAAAATTCTGCGCTCTTCTTTGTCGAACCATGTTCTCCACACTTTCACCTTAAAAACTGCTGGTGCCGGTGGTTTATTGGCTTCGTAAGCTTCCGACGGGAATAGTCGAATACCCTTGCCATTAATCGTAGTTTGAAAAAATTGAGTAGATGGTATTGCTATGTCACCCATTCCAAGATCGCTCAATACTTTTGCTGCTCCTTTGCTTCTATTCTTTCTGTCACACCAATTCACCATATCTTCTAGCGTCACAGTTTCTATTTTGCTGTTGTCAAAGTCTGTAAGCATCGCCTTTAAGACTTGCACCTTTAGCTCCCCTGTTATTCTTCGGACCATTGTTCTCTTGCTTTTAGGAAGCACTTCATTACGAAGCCATAAATCATCCTTCCACCAAGCAATTTTTTTCCGCAAGAGTTCTTCTGATGCCAAAGCGCCGCTAAATTTTTTCTCGTACTTTGATCGAATTTTGGAGATTCGTTCCTGTACCAATTTGTACTGCTCTAAAATAAACCATGAATTGTGTTCGATTTCTGCTATCTCCTTTGTCATCTGATCGATTGCCTCGATCCTCTGCTCAAAATCATCTCCCATTGTGGTTTTTCCTCCCGTCAGCCTTTTTTTATTGGTTATTGATGTTCTCACTCGTATTTCTCCAATATACCATAAGATCAACTCTTGTCAATATACATTTTAAGATATTGCAGAGTGTATTTGCATATATACTGGCATGGGGAAAAATAGGTACGAAATGTCAGTGGGGAATTTTTCAATTTGTTGAAAGATTCAATGGCAACCCCAGCCAGCACCTCTGAGTGGAGGTGTGGCGTGGGTTTAAGCCTGAGGCTGTGCCAATTTTGTGCCACGGTTGGCACAAAATGTCGTTTTCAAAGACAAAACGACTGAATAATATACCCCCACGGGGAGTCGAACCCCGGTTTTCGAGCTGAGAA
>JBAXAB010000029.1:0-2036 GCA_037142735.1 bacterium | reverse complement strand
CTGTCTAGTAAGTTCTGAAAGCCACCCTATGGGGTCACCAGTGAACGTTGTGAATGTTGTGAATGTAATTTATAATTAAATATATGATGAATTTATCTGACTCACAATTAGTATATGGGGGAGCATTTTTGTTTTTGATAGTTTGGTTTACACTACAATTTATATTCAGTTATGATTTAAGAGGGAAGAAAATGAGAAACCTGGCTTTAAAGTTTAAACTCTCATATGACCCTGGTGATAAATCAAGATTAACACTTCTCAGTATACCTAAGTATAAAAAACATATTATAACTGGCATTTTAAACAATCATCGGATAGAAATATATGATTTGATTGAGAAAGGTCCAGCTCGCGGTGTCCGTGGTTATTACAATACGACTTTTAGGATTGATGACGGTTATGCAGACGGTTCAGGTCTAGCATTGCTTATGCCAGTAAATAAAATTGAAGATGAACTTGTGAAGTTAGTTTCTTAAAGAGAAATTACTTGGTTTAGTTCTTGTATACTACTTTTAATATCTTCCTTCTCGCCAACAAGTTCCGAAAGCCACACTATGGGGTCACAGGTGAACGTTGTGAATGATGTGAACTATATTGATACGATATAATGCTATACTTTATATATAATTATTAATAGATTTTAAAAAAATGGTATCTAGAAAATATGTTTGGTGGATGTTGATTATCGAGTTACTTTCTATTTTGGGTTCATTAGTAGTTTTTTTTCCAAACAAATTATTACAACTAATAAATACTTTGGACCAGCCAATTGGTATTATTTGGTTAGTTTTAAATGTAATTATGTTAGTTGTCTTTCTAATAAAGAAAAGCTGGACAATGTCTGTGATGGCATTTTTAGTAATACTGGATGCAATCGTAACTTATATATCTGCTTATTCCATTTCTGAAGATAAACTCTTAATACATATAAATCTGCAAACAGTATTTGTAAGTATGCTTACCCCTGTAATTCTTGTGATATTTTCTATTATCTTACTTAATCGAAAAACTTCATAATACTATTGGAGGCGTCTCTTATAAAAACTCTTTCTTTGACCAGTTCTGAAAGCCAGCCCGTGGGGTCACCAACACCAAAACTCTAGTGCGTTTTTTATAACATGCTAATATATAATCATGTACGAAAACCCACCACAACTAACTCCGGAGGCAGAATTCCCATTAAAACACTGGTTCTCGGAATTGAGTTCGATGACAAGGACGCCATTCAAATAGATATTTTTGATTCTAATGAAAAATTAGGACCTGTGGAATTTGCCCTAGATAATATTAAAGACCAGGAAACAGCTCGAGGAATACTACTTAGATTCAAAAGATACTTAGCTGTAAAAAGAGAAGGAAAAAAGGAATCAATTAAAGTAGAAGCCAACGACCTTATAGCATTGGTAGGAAACGCTTTGGATAAAATACTGGACGCTGAGTAGTTATAATTTAAATATCATATTTAATATAGACTAAACTCACAAAGCCACCCAATGGGTTCACAGATTTCTGTTATACTTCACACTATATGAAAAAAACCTTTATTACAGTCTTGGTAATTATCATCTTAATTGTATTAGCAGTTTGGGGATTCTCTACTCCTAAAGAAGTGCCAACTTCACTTCCTGTCGCAACCACTACAACACCTGTAGACTCTAATCCTCTCCCCCACATCGACTCAATTTCTCAAACTTCAGGACCAATCGGAACAATCATTGAAATAAAAGGAGAAAATCTCGAAGGATTTGAAGGAGATTTAGACGCTACAATTGAAAACATCAAGGGAGAAACAGCTTATTTACACGGTATAGGAAATGTCCCTAGAGAAAATAAAGCAATCCGAGTAAAGATTGAGCAGAAAGTTTGTAAAGTAAATATGGATTACAAAGGTGGACCTTGCCCTGAATATTTAGAGATCACTCCAGGCGCATACTTTATTTACGCCAATCCATGGGGAAAGATAAGCAACAAAGTTCAATTTAATGTTACAACAACTGACCAAACGGTTTTGAACTTATATCTTCAAGATAAGGAAA
>JBAXAB010000028.1:0-2090 GCA_037142735.1 bacterium | reverse complement strand
ACTATTAATTAGTCTAAAACAATTCTTACATCAACGTACACGCGTGCACCTTATCTCTACTTCCAGAATAATCCCTCGCCTGAGTATAAGTATTATCCTTAACTGAATATGCGTAGACTATCATGTGATACGACCCCGACCCGACGTTGGAATATGAACACACGAGTTTCTCTTCTTTATTAACCACCGGATTTGTCACTTCAAAATTTACCTTTTCTTCTGCAACAGTTGCATCGATAGTCGGCATATATGTTTTAGTCTTTGAATCATACAATTCAACCTCATACGAACAATTTCCTGTCGCTCCGCAATCGAGCATCTCCAATCTGTCTGGGATTCCGTCAAAGTTATAATCCGCTTGCAAAAATGCGTGCTCGTCTTCCATACCGTCGTTATCAGTTCCCATTTCAGTTGATGTGGCCACTTCAGAAACACTTGCAGTTTGTACCGGCTGTTTTCCATACTTACTTCCGATAAAAAATGCTCCGACGGCGATAACTATTATTAAAATCAAGAAGATTAAGGGTTTTGCTTTCATAGAGGTAATTATATCATGACGTTCCTAATTCGAGACTCTTATGCTATATTTTGCGTAAGGGTCCATAGTTTCAATGGTAAAACATTCCTCTCCAAAAGGAAGGTTCGAGGTTCGAGTCCTCGTGGGCCCGCAAAAATAACGAGCGAAGCGACTATATTTTTGCAGGGTTCCGCTATCCTGCGGACCCGCAAACACTAGACAATTAATTGAACTTGTTATATAAATTCCTCGGACCCAGACCATGACACACGTCGAGCCTGGCCACAGTCACAACGGCTGTTTCTTTCAACTCAACCAACATTACCTATGCCGCCTACCATACTGCTTGTCCTTGCCTGTTTCGCAATCGCATTCTGGGGTCTAAGAAAGACATCCAAGAAAAAACTTCCCGAAGAGATAGACTCGTGGGAAGGCTCAAGTGAAACCTACGTGAAGATCTTCTTCAAAGAACAGATAGAAGCGTTCGCACGAAAGTTTTCCAGCGCATCACAACCACTTCATGTGCGTTTCAACAAAGAGCAGCGCTGTGCGGAAGTGTACTTCGATCGCGGATTCACACTTCTCCAAATCAACGTACACGGGGAGATGGGGAGTCCATTCGAAGCCATCGTCACGAGCATTTCATTGACTGACGAGATGGCCAAATACCTCACCCTCATCTTTCCAAAGATCAAAGTTCAGTTCGAGACTTTTTGGCCATTCGGAGTTCCAGCCTAACTGGAACCACACAACCCATGTCTGCCACACGGCGGGCATGGGTTGTTTTTTTATTTAACCCTCTCCACCAAATGTTTGAAAAAATCTTCCACCTTAATCCCCGCCTCCTTCAACGAAACAATGATCGGTGCCTTCTCCCCCACCTGAGGACTTGTATCTGCCTCTATTAAATACACCCCTCGTCTTGGTGAAACAATAAAATCAAAAGTTGCATAATGTCGCATACCCAAATGCTCTTTTACTTTTTTAACAACTTCTTCAATTTCTTTTTTATGTTCATCTTTCAACCCTTTATGTAAATCGATGCTGTAGTTTCCCAAATGTCTTGAAATCTGATCCAAATGCCCTGTCCATAATTTATTTTTAGATAAAGTCTCTCTTTTCTCATCTGTCGAAACATGAACCGGCAATAAAACATAAGTCTCCTGCCCTCTTAATCCTTCAACAAACCCTGAAACAATCTCTGCCCCTGAAATATACTCTTCTACTAAAATATCATTAGAAATCAACACCGCTTCGCGAATAGCATTAATTAAAGTCTCATAATTTGTAGCCACATTCACACCAAACGAACTACCACTCGACACAGGTTTTACAATAGCAGGCAATGGAAACGTACCAAACAATTCTTTTGCAATTTTGTGAAAATCATCTGTGATAGATAAATTCAACTCTTTATAAAGTGGAGTTTTAACTTTTAAATCTTTTAAATCTTTTAAAGTTTTCTTGAAAAGTCCTTTGTGATATGTCGTTGCTGATGCTCGTACAGGATTTCCAATGTGTGGCACGCCTGATTGCTCTAAAATTTTTGAGACCTCGCCGTCCTCTCCATATT
>JBAXAB010000027.1:0-3543 GCA_037142735.1 bacterium | reverse complement strand
GGATCTGTCTCAAATTGCGACAAAAGTTGTGGCATTTCTGGCGGTGGCAACTGAGCGGCCAGGAACCAGTCATTTGCTCATGAGTGTCGAGAGTCTTTGCTGGGTGCTCACGGATTTTATTGCGATCAAAACGCTTCCGGAACTTTGGAAAAAAATAGTTCAAGCAGCCCAACGCTCCCGGGATATCTCTCTGCGCAAATGGCAGATCATCTCCGAATTTGTTCATGAGCGTCTCAAATTGTTTTTGTATCCCGAGCCGGAAAATAGATTTTCTGCTGAAGCCGCCAAGTTTTCTGAACTTGGAATTTGAAAAACTTCAATGATGGCGATGACTGAGCTTTAAAATTGAAATCGTGATTGGTTCCGAAAATAAAAACCAAAACTTTCCGATCACTTGCGCAGCAACTCAGATGAAAACCCAATTTTTTAGAAAAATGCCGACGGGTGCTCAAGTTCTTTGAGCGAATCTCCGATCCTTTCGGCAACCGCAAGTCGCTGAAACAACTTCAGTGGTCCTTGCCAAATCAGATTGCCGGATAAAACCCCCGTAAACTCAGATTAGAGCAGATAAAACCCCCGTAAACTCAGATTAGAGCAATTAGAGCACGTACCTGTCTTTATCTGAAATTTAAGGGGGATTTCCCGGAGTCCAGCAGAGGGAGTCCCGGGTGTCTCAAGATGATGAAGTTATCCAAGCAGTTTCAAAGTCCGATTTCGATTTCATTCGCTTAAAACTTTCTGAAGTTTCAAACAAAGTTCATTGGATTCAACTTGAAGAATCGTTGACTGAACGAATCCTTCTCTGTTTGAGTCAAATCTCAGTAGATCAATTAGCTGAAGAAACCTCGTTTGACAAAATAAGACTTGAATCTTTTTTAAAGCAAAAGGCCGAACTGGATTTGTTGCTGAAAGAAATCAGTGAAGATCGTGATCGTCACATTGGGTCGCGGTATGTGAATTATAGTGATCAGACCCGCGAGAAAATTTATGGATATTTTGAATTTATATCTGTGAATCGATTAACAAAGATTGTGGCCGTTCCAAGATCAACTTTGGATGAATGGAAAAAGCGCTGGCTTAAAAAAGATGAGATCGTGACTGGCGATGGCAGCAGCGAAGAAGCTGAAACAAACGACATCTCAAGGAGTGGGATCACAGCAAGACTTCGGCTGATGCTAAAACGACATGAGGGTAAACCATGCCGCCGATATTCCCAGAGCGAAAAAGATTTACTTTTAAAGCTAGTCGATACATTTGGATCAAAAGCTGCGCACGAAGAATTGAAAGTCAGTTATGACACAATTGCGAGACTCAAAAGGGAGCGGGAGCGTGGTCACCCGAGAATTGAAACTGCGGTAAAGTATTCTCCGGTCATTGATACGATGAAGAAATATCCGGGGATGGGGCCAATGCAAGTTAGAGACTTTGTTCACCGACATTTTGGATTATCAATGGGCGTGAACTCCATTCGTAAAGTGATGGAAGACAATGGTTGGATTTCGAGCTACACCAGAAAAATCAATGTGGGAAAAGAAGTCAGAAGCTATGAATCCATTCGTCGAAATCATTTGTGGCATACAGATTTCAAGCATTTTTATATTCACAAATGCAAAGCCTATCTTTTGTTCATTGAGGATGATCAGTCAAGATTTATCGTTGGTTATGCTTTTGCTGATGGTGAACGAGTTGAAACTGTTATTGAGGCTCTGCAAGAGTCAATGAATCAGCATGGAAAGCCAGAAACCCTAATGAGTGATGGCGGGAGTGCTTTTCATTCTTGGCGGGGGCAATCCCGATTTACGCAATTTTTAGAAGACTGCGGGATTGACCATTATCTATCGAAGACTCCAAATGTGAATGGCAAGGTTGAGAGTATTAATCAAAAAATTGAAAAAGAAGTTTTAAATGTGCAAACCTATTCGTCAGTGAATCACTTGAAAGAAGAGCTGGTAAAATGGATTTGGTTTTACAACTTTAAAAGAGTCCATCAGGGATTGACGGGTCTCCAAGTTCCAGCGGACAGATTTTATCCAGGTTGGCGCCAGTCAGAGGAAGCATCAACGTCATCGACGATTTTACTTGATGCCGTCTCTCAAATCGTTAAACAATTAAAGGCAGGATGACACAACAAAAGAATCAGCAACCACTCGACAAGAAGAATATCAGAGAAGATGTTCTTCTTAAAATGCAGCCACTTTTTCAGGTGGTTCTCAAGCGAGCCAAGGGCATTCAGCCAAACGATGGCCGCGATAGTTACGCCCCGTGGTTCAAAGAGGCCGTCTTTGATTTATTGCAAACACCGGGGATTACTTTTCAAGAAGTTTCGAATTTGACGGCTATTTCAATCCGAACTCTTGAGAATTTTAAAGAGTTCACGGACAAATTGAAACTTGAAAAAGGGAAAATAACTGAATTTCACTTGTTGGTTGAGCAGGCCTGGGAGATGGCCACCAATCTTGAAAAAAAAGACTCGACGTCTTCGTAGCTCGAGTTCAGAAATTGGATTTTTACTCTCACGGCAGAGACCAAATCACCCAGGCTCTGATTGATCTGGGACTTCGTTATCCACGAGGACCCAGTATTAAGAATGAGGGCACCCATAAAAAGAAATATTTTGCGCCCCATGCTCTGTGGGAGGGCGACGGCAAGACTCTCAAAATAACATTAAACGGCGAAGAGTTTTCATATTGTTGGTACGCGTTCATCGATCAGAATACAACTTTACTTGTTGGCTCCAGCATTACAAATAACGAAAGTTCCGAGTCCTTTCTTCAGTCATTAAAAAACGCGAAAGATCAAGTTGGTTTTTTTGCGATGGGTGTTCTCATTGACAATCGATTGACAAATGAAGAAAAAACTTCTGTCAAAGATTTTTGCGTCGAGCACGGAATTGTTTTGGTGAATACTTTTCCTGGAAATTCCAAATCAAATGGAATCATTGAGGGTAATTTTTCGATTTTTGAAAAGCAGGTCGGCAAAGTAAATGTGACTGGCAAAACTCCGAGAGAAATTGCTGAGTCGTTGGCAAAAAACATTGTTGAAATATTTACCCAGCAAAGAAACCATGGGCCAAGAAAGAGGCTGGGTGGCCGAACTCCCGATGAAGCTGGTGAGGGCGCCATGCGGCCAGAATACCAAAAGACAAGTCTTGAGAAACTTCGTGATCGTCTTTTGCGAGAGGAACTCAGCATTGAGGCGAAGCTCAAACTCATTGAAGATCTCATTTTAAAGTTCGAACCCTTTGACGAAGCCTCGACCCAGAAGTTCCGCGAAATTTTGAAACAATATTCTGCCGACGAAATCATTGCGGCCAAAGCCCGGTTCAGTGCTCAAAAGGCAAAGCACCCCGAGAATTTTTACCGTTCAGAATACTTCCTCGCGATTTTGCGTTTTAAACGCGAGGAGAACGCCAAGGCCGCGTTCAACGAGTCATTCCGGGCTTCGCACCAGGCTTTGAATGAAATGACCAAGGCAGACCTCAAATCAATGGATCTGTCTCAAATTGCGACAAAAGTTGTGGCATTTCTGGCGGTGGCAACTGAG
>JBAXAB010000026.1:0-3721 GCA_037142735.1 bacterium | reverse complement strand
TATATTATGCGCTAATTATACAAGGTTTGTGTACTAAATTTGGGGTCCATGCCAAACCACCATTATCAACCGTCAGAGTATTTGTAACATCTACGGTAGTTCCTCCATTTATTTGAAGACTACCCCCACTTTGAATTTCCAATGATAGTCAACGGTCACACTGTTGCTCTGGCTAGCCGATATCCCACTTTGAATAATACCCGTTTCACTTGGTGTTGGAACGGCACCGTGTGCTGTATTAAACCCAGCATCTTCGTACCACGAACCTGCATCATCTAGCACCCCACCATTAATCATATACAAAGGCGCCGGAATCGCTCTTGCAGTATTTGCACCCATTGCAATAAAACACACAATCACTAATGCAATGCTATTTAAAATTATTCTGAGTTTTTTCAATTTATTATCCAAGAAAAAGACAAACACTTTTTTCGCTTGAACTATATTCAACCATATAAAATATGGACTAACCCGAAAAAAAAATTTAAAAACTGGGGAAATCTAACTGCCTACCCAAAAACTACCAACCTTTGGCAATTAGTGCCTTTTTAGCTGCTTCTTGTTCCGCATCCTGCTTAGATTTTCCGTCTCCAGTTGAGATCAAGTCTTCATCAAGATACACACCAACAGTAAAAACCTTGCCGTGATCTGGACCACTTTCTTTTACAAGTTTATATGCAGGAGTAATACCTACTTTTTCCTGAGAACGCTCCTGAAATTGGCTTTTAGCATCGATAAATGATTTGTTCTGTACAATATCGTCAAGTAGTGGTGACAAGTGGTTTGATATAAAAGTATCTGCTACCGCATACCCCTGATCTAGATAGATTGCTCCGAGTACTGATTCAAAAGTATTTGCAAGGATAAATTGTCGTGCGCGACCGGTGTCTTTTGATTCTCCTTTTGATAATAATAAAAAAGCATTCATGTTTAGCTTTTCTGCCACAGTCGCAAGGGTTGTAGAATTCACAAGAGCAGATCTGTAAGCCGTCAATTCGCCTTCTGATTTTCGACTGAATTTTTTATACAAAAAATCCGTGACAGCCAATTCTAAAACGGCATCCCCTAGAAATTCGAGACGTTCATTATGTTCCATTTTTGAACCTTTGTGTTCATTCAGGTACGATCGATGAGTAAAAGCCTGTCGCAATAGGTCTTTATCTTTAAAGATGATATTAATGCTGTTTTCGAAAACTGAAAAATCCATAAAATATTAAAATTGTCTTGAAAATTGATGTGGACCTATAATACAACAAAACTAACTTTTTTTCAAGAGGATCTGGATTGCCTTGGTGACAATAGGTAAAATGTCACTATAAAAATTTAAGGTCAGGATATCCTGTAATTTGAACCATTTTGCATCATCTAATCCCCCACTTTCTCCCAATTTTAAATCTTGATAGGGTGCAGAAGCAAGAAAGTATGTCACCTGCTTTCTAATTTTACCTTCTTCAGGATGAGAGGCCACGTATTCGTTTTTTGCCAACTCTTCTTCAATTGAAATATCGATTCCGATCTCTTCTTTTATTTTCTGAGCCGTTCCGATTTTAACATCAATGTCTGGTGATACTCCTCCTTTGGACAGAGTCCAATGCCCGAAGACATCATGCACTAATGCTAGATAGACCTCGTTGTCATGTTTTGCATAAATGACAGCTCCGCCCAAAACCTTGATTGGCATTTTCTCAAATGGAATGTTCATTTTTTGTTCGCGAATCTTACGTGGAGAAATTTCATCTTTTCCAGGTTCACCCATTTCTTTGTAGACAGCACCCAATACACCATTGACGAATTTTCCAGAGGTCTCTCCACCGAAGGTTTTAGCAAGCTCGATTGCTTCATTAATTGCTACTTTTGCAGGCACTTCTTTTTTATCTGAAAATAAAAGTTCATACAGACCGACACGCAGAACATTTCGATCGACAATGGCAATTTTTGCAATTGGCCATTCAGGTGCAGCTTTTTCAATTATAGAATCAAGGTCAGTTTTTTTAGTGAGAATCCCATCTACAATTTTTTTAGTGAAACTAGTGTCACTGACGCCAGGTGCGAACTCTTCAGTGTTTCGAGAAATAACCTCATCCATGGCAGTATCGGGCATAGAGCGAAAATCCCACTCGAAGAGGGACTGCATCGCTATTGATCGTGAAAGGTGCCGGTTTGCCATATAAGGTTCTTACGTAGATATTGTATACGCTTTTAATAAAGGGAGCAACTGTATCTACTTCAAAAAAGTAGAATCATTATTTAATGAGATCTTGCGGAGGAGCTTGGCTCCGAGCAAAAGAAAGGTTTTCACCGGAAAACCATTTCGGTCTCAGAAAATAATGATTCTATTTTTTTATTTTTTTGCAGCTTTCTTGGCACGAGGAGCTTTGGCGACTGATTTAGCTTCTTTTTTGTCAGCTTTCTTTGCCTTTCCTAAAACATCTCTGCCCTTGTAGAATCCACAATTGGCACAGATAACGTGCTTTCGATTTGGTGCGCCACAGTTTCCGCACAAAACAGCACTGCTGACAGTAAGAGCGTGGTGACTGCGTCGGTTCCCGGTGTGACCCCGGGTGTGTCTCATATGATTTACCATAGTGCGACTATTATACTGATTTTGAGGAGGAAGGCAATGGGCATTAAATCTTGGAAATTTCATAAAAACTTCACCCCGCTTGTGTATGGTTTTTTTGCGGAAGTAATAGTTTTAGAGTCAGCTCAAAAATTTCGTGTAAGTTTAGAAAATAAAACTCTAACAAGAGTAGACAAGCAGATACTGCTTTTATCCAAAGAAGGTAGCGACATACGGTTTCCATATAGCAAGAAGATTGCGAAGAGGCTTTTTGAACTTCGAATACCTGGAGAGCAGAGTATTCGTTTATTTTATACTTTTACTAAGGGCACAATACTTATTGTTTCTGGCTATACAAAGAAAAGCCAAAAACTTGATACAGATGAACTTTATCGAGCTTTAAAAATATTAAATCAACTTGACTAGAATAGCATATATGCTATATTTAAAGATATGAAATATAAAGGTGGAATAAGTTTTAATACACTTCATCGCAGATCAATGAAAGATCCCGAGTATAAGCGTCATTATGACGCACTTGAACTTGAGTTTCAAATTATCCACCTAATTATAAAAGCAAGACGTGAGAAAAATATCACGCAAAAGAAGCTGGCAGAAATGATAGGTACCACTCAATCAGTAATCGCTCGTTTCGAATCAGGTAAAGGGAACCCAACATTAAATTTTTTACAAAAATTAACTTTTGCTTTAGGTACAAAATTGAAATTGACTAAAATTTAGACAATGCGAGTTATGAAGGTTTTTCGATGAAGAGTGCTTGGACCGTGAGTTTTGATAGCTGAAATATGTCTTTTTGTGCCATACCCTTTGTGAACATGGAAATCAAAAAGTGGATATTTTTTTGATATTTTCTTCATATACTGGTCGCGAGTCACTTTTGCCATTATTGATGCAAGTGAGATCACAGGAACTTTTTCATCCCCTTTTATAATGGTTTCCTGTGTGAATTCTAGCGGAGCTTTTAGTGATCCGTCTAAAAATATTTTTGTGTTCTTTGTAGATGTGTTTAAATTTTTAAGAAGTGTCTTAATTGCAAAACGAATGGCGTACGAAATCCCCTTTGTATCGATAATTTTATTTGAAACCATAACAACAGCAGATGCTATTTTGTGCTTTTTTATTAATTCAAAAAATTCTTCT
>JBAXAB010000025.1:0-3775 GCA_037142735.1 bacterium | reverse complement strand
CGTGTCCAATGGTACCTACGTTAACGTGTGGCTTTGTACGGTCAAATGTTGCCATGTGTTTGTGTGAGTTCGTTTTGAGATATTAGAGCGCGAGATTGCCTAATATCTAAAAACGAACCGTTGTATGTTAATTTATTAATTTCTAAATCTTGTTAGTAGTGCTTCGACCTGCTGTAGAATGGCTTAAAATAAGGTTAAAACCCTATTATTGAGTCCAAAATGCAAATCGAAGTTACCAGACAAAAAAACCGCTGTAAAAGCGTTATGTGCATACTATCAGCCGAGAGAGAGCCTGTCAAACGGAGAATGTTGATATTTAGGGGTGTTTTGAGCGAATTTGAGTAGTTTTATTCGAAAATCAGATAAATAATCCACATTTTGTCCACAGGTTAGTACCAAAGGTCCATTTTACCCTTTAAATACTGACTTCTGATATACTTTATCCAATAATTTATGACCAAAATCACCTTCCTCAACCAACCAAGAGCCTCTGACCACGGGGTAGATGGAAAGAAAAACGAAAGACGCAAAGAACTTGTTCCATTAATTGAAGCCTTCCTACCCCACCACCCCCTATTTAAAAACAAAACTGTAAATGTATTCTTTGCCCAGAAAGGAGTCTCTTCCTTGGTCAGCATATTGGATGTCGAAGACAAAAAACTTGTGTTAAAGATACCTTTAACATCAAACCCAGGAGATCAGGAGGGCACTTTTTTAAATGCCTGGGAAAAGGTCGGCGTTTCTGTACCTCATGTCGTAGAAGAAGGGCTTATTGGTTCGTACAAATATACGATAATGAATTTCGTGGACGCAGAAAATTTAAGAGACCACTATAAACTGGGTGGATTGCTGCGTGAAAGGATTTTTGTTGTTATGGGTAGAACACTGAGAAAAATGCACACAACAATAGCAGACGGCTACGGAAAAATTATAGACAGCAAGGGCGAGTACGCAAATTTTAAATCTTGGATATTAGAAGATGCAGAGATAAAAAAATGTATTACTGATATTAAAGAAAATAATCTTTTGAATGAAACAGAGCATGGCTCAATAGATGCTGCCTGTAAAATCTTAATCAATTATGTAGAAGCTAATCCAAAATGCACATACTGCCATCATGACTTTGCCCCTGGTAATATCTTTGCTACAGACCCTATTACAATATTTGATCCTGATCCAATGTTTAACAATCCCATACTTGATCTGGCTCGAGCCATAATCATTGGAATATCTTTGTGTGAAAAATTTGAAGTATACGACCAATTGGTTGATGGGTATTTTGAAAATGAAAGTTATGATAAAAAAGCCCTTCATGCTGCAATTCTTTTTGAAGCTTATATGAAAATTCCCTATTACAATAAGACTGACCAGCCAAAGCGCCTAGCAATTTTAAGAGAATACTTAAAGACAAATAAAAACCTTTTGACAAAATAGATTCATTGACCCAACGCACCAAAGGTGGTTCTATTATCCCAGGACTTGCTCCTATTCAACAATATTTAAACCCCAAACACCCTCACAGGAGAAAGGATTCGCATGAATAAAGAAAAAGACATTGTAGAGGCGATTTCCTTCGCTACCCTACTGACCAGTAAAGAAGTGGTGGGTATGGCCGAGGAAGGTGAGACCCGAGGTTTGGTAATGGCTGCGGTACTCAAAAAGCCAATACAACATGGGAACGGCGGGACCAAGACGGTCTGTGTAGCTAAATTTGGATTCTTCGCGACCACTATATTAACAAACACAGACTCTGCCCAAAGGCAGGTTGCAGTAGAGGTGGCGACAAGACATTTAAGGTTTGGAAAAAGCCTAAACATGGCCCTAGGCTCATCATTCCTCTCATCCCAACTATCAGGCTGCCCTGGCATATACGGCGCTAGCTGCCTAGATGTCTGCAACGGCTTGGCAGTAGGCGTATCAGGTGGAAGCCAGGAAAACAATTACACAGTGGCGAGGGGAATAATGAAGGCGACTCGGTTCTACTTGCCCTTACTTCTGGGGTCGAAACTGAAGAGGCCTGATCCAGACGTGACCCAAGCACTATGGGTCGCGCGTGCGGATATATTAGAACGCTTCCGCATAAACATGCAGGCATGGAGCCTTCCCGCCTCTTGGGACGATTTCACCTTCTGGCAACAGAAGTTGTTCAAAAAGTAACCCCCCAATATCGACACGACCCCGGACGCACTGCGCGTCCGGGGTCTCGTAATTTCAAAATGACTTCTTCTTACCTCGACGGTGACGAGGAGGGGTGTAACCACCAGGCAAGTTTCCAGGAGGGATGTGATTCAAGCCACTTTTGGTTTTTGGTGGAGGAAAAACTGAAGAAGTTGGTTCTGGAATCTTGCTCCTTGGCAAAACATACTTCTCGAGAACAGCCTTCAAGTGCAACCGCCGCCGCTTCTCCCCTTCTATACGAAGAGCTTCAAAAAGCTCTTCCCAGGTTTCGTGGTTTTTTCCTGTGGCTAAACTGTGACTTGCAGCCTCTGCCACTCTGACGGCCATTGGCGCTGATCGGGCAAAAAGCCCAAGAATCAGGACTCTTCCGAGATTTTTCATGGGGTTTTTCTTTCTTGGTGAATTGTTGGGTGAACTGGAGCGACTTTTAATATCTCACTAAATACCAAAAAAGTAAAACACCCACATGTTTGTGGGTGTTTTACTTTTTTATTTACAATTATTTCTTCTTCTCAACTTTTTTAAACCTTTGGAATAACTACCTTAAACATAACTGAAATCAACCCGTTGCATTAAATATGTAAAGTTCTATACTAATTACATGTCATTAGTAGAATTTGATGAACCTGTATATAGATCAAGAGTAGTTTTAGGATAGGCACAGGTCCCAGCAATGTTTAAATGGGCTGTAAAAAAAGGTATCGCAAAGAACGAGAAACAAGCCTTCACTATTTTTGCATGCATTATATTATTATCTATTGTAGGTACAATATACATTACTGCTTTTAACCCGTTCAACCATAAACAGTCCATTCCTAATGGATACAAAGTGATAAATACTCCTGGGCAACCCCCAATAATTGTCCCCGTCCAATAAAAAATATGCAAAGAAATACAAAAAAGGGATTCACACTTATCGAACTACTTGTTGTGATTTCAATCATAGGCTTACTTGCTTCTATAATTCTAGCAAGCCTTGGAAGTGCGCGAGTTCAGTCGCGGGATTCTATAAGAAAACAAGAATTGATACAGTTGAGAAATGCTTTGGAAATTTACTACACAAAGAATGGACAATACCCGTCTACGAATGGAATGGGTTGGTATACTTCAAGTCCAAGTGGCGACCCAGGAACAGCAGGCTATAACGGTGGAGATTGGATCCCTGGATTAGTAGCATCAGGTGTAATTGGAAAATTACCCCAAGATCCATTGGGTGGACTGTCCACAAATCCAGCATGCAGCCCTTTTGGTTACCATAGATCTTTTTGGTACATTTCAACAGGGAAAGATTACAAACTACTTTCTGCATGTGCCCCTGAAGGAACATGGTCTTCAAGTGACCCTTTCTATGATCCAGCACCGAGATCCACTATCGCTTGGATGGTTACCAACAACCCATCAAAAGAACCTGGGAACACAGGACCAGACTGTTCTCCCTCTCTTGATCCTAGCTACGTAGTCTGCTGGTAACAAGAACTTGCATATTATGACTTGTCATATAAGTAAAACACCCGCATCTCTGCGGGTGTTTTACTTTGTATACTACTTCTTCGCCTCAACAATCGTCTTCTCCACATTCGGTGGCACTACATCATAG
>JBAXAB010000024.1:0-4308 GCA_037142735.1 bacterium | reverse complement strand
AGCGGAGAAAAACCTTCATGCAAAATCACTAAAGACAGGAGAACATCACAGCAGTATTGCTCAAGTAAGAGAAAAAGAGAGGTCTATTGACATCAAAAAAAATGAAACAGTTCGCTTAAAAATCGAGATTGGTAGGCTTAACTCTGAACTGGTGTCACTACATTTAGAAATGAAAAGACTTCAAGAAAAGATTACTAAACAGGAGGACACGCTTAATAAGGCAAAAAATGACATTAAAAAACAACAAGAAGAGATTTCGAACGAAGAGCACTATTTATCTGAACTTAGAAGAAATTCAGGAGCGGATGAGATAGCAAATAGACGCGCTGAGGATCAGTCTAAAAAAGAAAATGCTTTCGTCCAAGCTTTAAAAAATCAATTAAATGAGGCAAAAAGGAAAGATACTGGCAAGGGAGATTTATCAATTAAGGTGCAAATTGAAATTAAAACTTTGAATGATAAGGTTTTGTCTGTAGAAAAACAGATTAGCGATGCGAGGAGAAAGGAGATGGATTCAGGTATCAAGATCCAGCGTTCAAAAGCGGAATCACAAAAAATTCAAGATCAGATTAACATGCTCGAAGCAGAGCTTGATAAGTCTAAACAGGATTTGGCTAATAAAACCAGAGAGTTGTCACAAACAACATCTAATATCTCAAAATTTGAAGATGAAAGGCATGCGGATCAGGCTGTGTTAATTCAAAGGAAAAAAATTGCTGAGCAAAAAGAATTTGAAGTTAAAAAACATGAGAGTGAAAAGGCTTTTAAACTACGTGAATTAGAGACCAAAAAGAGAGCACTGTCCGAATTGGATACCAAGAAGCATAATCTTGAATTACAGCTACAGCAATTAAAGAGGGATAGTGAGGCAATGGCAAGAGACGTCAGGTAACTTTTACATTCTTAATTTAAAATCAGACTCTCTCCCAGCATAAAATCAGGCTTCTTGATTTCCATCAAACTAAGTATTGTAGGTGCGATATCCGCCAAAGTCCCTTCATCCCTTAAGTGAATGTTTAATTTGGTAACAATGGCAGGTACCGGATTTATTGTGTGTGATGTGTGTTTGATTCCAGTTTTTTGATCAACGTTTACTTCAGCATTTCCGTGGTCTGCTGTGATGAATGCAACTCCACCCCTTGAAAGGAGGGCCTCGACTACTCGTCCTAACTGCAAGTCTACTTCTTCTACTGCTTCGATAATCGCAGGAACGTTTGCGGTGTGTCCCACCATGTCAGGATTCGCCCAGTTGATAAAAATAAAGTTTGTGCCGTTATTGATGTGCTCGATTGCTTTATCGGCAATTGCGTCCGCTCGCATTTTGGGTGCTTGATCATGAGTCTGGACATCTTTTCTGCTCGCAAGTAATTCGTGTGATTCTCCAGGATATGGATTTTCAACACCACCGTTCAAAAAATAGGTTGCATGGGGAAACTTTTCAGTTTCGGCGATGTGAGCCTGAGTGTAACCAGCAAGAGAAATTTCTTTAGCTAGTGTTGTATCGATTTCTATTGAAGGGAAGGCAACAAGGGTGTCATATTCAGCGCCGTATGAAGTAAGTGTGGCAAATAAAATATCTTTTTTCTCCATAATTTTCTTTGAAAGCATACGGGCACGATCAGCGCGGAAGTTAAAGAAAAAAACAGCATCATTCTTTGAAATCTTTTCATCTTTTTGCAGAATTATTGGTTCCAAGTGTTCATCCATTTTCCCTTCTTTGTATAAGTTTTCAATAAAGTCTGACGCTTTGATTTCACAAATATTTCCATTAGATTCAAAAAGTGCTTGTTCAACCTTTGAAAGTCTATCCCAGTTGTTATCTCGATCCATGGCAAAGAATCTTCCAGAGATTGTGGCAATGAAGGCCATTGGAATTTCTTGGAGGACATTTTCAAGTTCACGAATATATTTTGCAGCACTTTGTGGTGGAGTATCCCGCCCGTCGGTGAAGAGGTGAATAGCAACTTTTGAAATATTATTTTTTTTAGCGGCACGCAAAAATGCAAACAAGTGATCAGAATGTGCATGAACTCCGCCGTCCCCAAGTAATCCTTGAACATGAAGGGTAGAGTTATGTTTTTTAACGTGATCGAAAAGAGCCAATAGTACAGGATTTTTTTCAAACTCACCTGACTCAATAGATTTTTTTATTCTAACAAGATCTGTATCAATAGCACGACCTGCACCAATTGTTGTGTGGCCAATTTCACTATTTCCCATTTGTCCTTCGGGAAGTCCGACAGCAAGGCCGCTGGCTTGTAATAGTGTGTGAGGGAATTGCTTCCAGTACTTGTTAAAGTTTGGAGTTTTGGCGCTAGCCACAGCATTGTCTTTTGTTTCTTCTCGGTATCCCCAGCCGTCGAGGATGATGAGGAGGGTTTGTGGTGTTTTAGGCATACTTATTTCCTAAAAACCTTCCTCCCTACAAACACCGCATTTTTTCCCAACTGCTCTTCGATTCGTAAAAGCTCATTATACTTCGCCACTCGATCAGTTCGGCAAAGTGAACCTGTCTTAATCTGTCCACATCCAAGTCCGACTACGAAATGTGAAATAGTCACATCTTCTGTTTCTCCAGATCTGTGTGACACAACCGCAGTCATACCAGCCTTGTGTGCCATATTAATCGCAGCGATTGTTTCAGTCACAGTTCCGATTTGATTCAACTTAATCAAAATTGAATTTCCTGCCTTCTTTTGAATACCCATAGAAAGTCGATCGATGTTCGTCACGAAAAGATCGTCACCTACAATCTGCAGCCTCTTTCCATCCTTTGCAGTCATCATCTCATATCCTGTCCAATCGTCCTCAGCAAAACCGTCTTCGATTGAAACGATAGGGTAGTTGTTCAACCAATTAGAATAAAATTCAACCATTTCTTCTGTCTTTAAACTGCGCTCTTCAGATGCTAATTCGTACACTCCATCTTTGTAAAGTTCAGACGCTGCCGCATCAATTGCAATTGCAATATCATTTCCTGGAACGTATCCGGCTTTTTCAATTGCCTCAAGAATAACCTTGAGTGCTCCTTCGTTATTTCCAAGAGATGGTGCGTAACCACCTTCGTCTCCCGTAGTAGTTCCAAGTCCTCGGTCGTGTAAAATTTTCTTTAAAGCGTGAAATACCTCAGCGCCCATTCGAAGTGCTTCTCTCCAAGTGCTTGCACCAACTGGCATAATCATAAATTCCTGAAGGTCAGTAGATTTTTCAGCGTGCTTTCCACCATTCAAAATGTTCATCATTGGAAGGGGAAGTGACATTGGCTTTCCGGTCTTTGCAATACCAGCAAAGTATTTATAGAGAGGTTTGTTCTGAGATTTTGCCATAGCATGAGAGAAAGCCATCGATATTCCAAGAATTGCATTTGCTCCCAATTTTGCTTTGTTTTTTGTTCCGTCCAAGGCAATCATCGCTTCATCCAAAGATTTTTGATTAAAAGATTTGTTTACCAAAGCTTTTCGTAAAGTGGTGTTAACATTTTCCACAGCAAAGAGAACTCCTTTTCCACCGTAGCGTTTTTTGTCACCATCGCGAAGTTCAACCGCTTCGTATGATCCAGTTGATGCTCCTGATGGAACTGCAGCTCGTCCGAATGATCCGTCAGATAAAGTTAGATCCACTTCAACAGTTGGATTTCCTCGAGAGTCGAGGATTTCACGGCCGATGATTTTTTTGATGGTGATGCCGATAGGTTTTTTTGGAGCGGGTTTTTTCTTGATAACTTTCTTTACAACTTTCTTTACAATTTTCTTTGCCATGGATTTCGATAAATTCATTAATGTTAATAGGGGAAAATTGTAGCATGTTTTGTAAAAACGAAAAACCACCGTCCATTTTCACGGACGGTGGGTTCGTGAAGTGGTTTCGGTGGTTAATTGGGTCTAAGCCCAAGTGAGACTGCAATTCTGCATATGATTTCAGCATCAGGCAGGCCGCCAGTATCACTTGGAAAAACGTGACGCTCGAGCTCTCCAATTTCTTCAGGTTGGCAGGAAAACCAATCCTCAATATCAAATATTCCAGGATGGTCGTCTGCCAAAATGATAACTAGGCTAGGAAATACTTCGCTGAAGACTAGTCTTCCATTTGTGGACATGAAGAAGTCCAGTGTTCTGGTTTGCCATGTATGAAGGATTTCTGTCCATTTTTTGGATTTGTGGACTAACGCGGTTGCTTTCATTTTTTGAAGTCTCCTTGGTTGTTGGGGTTGAATGTGCTACATTCCTACAATAATATAACTTTGAAGTATGTCAACCTTCTCCTGGCAAAAACTTAAAAAACGCCCACTCTACGTCCTCGCCCCAATGG
>JBAXAB010000023.1:0-4315 GCA_037142735.1 bacterium | reverse complement strand
AACTCATTTACACTGAGAAGGTCACAGGTTCGAGTCCTGTATCTCCCACAAATTAGCGACGCCCACCACATCAGATTCTTGCTATTGTGTTTCCATGTCTGTGCTATAATTATTCTAATTAATTATATTTATTGATCTAGTACATGAAAATCCCATTAGGAAACAAAGGCTTCACTCTTGTCGAACTTTTAATTGTAATCGCCATTATTGGAATTCTCTCATCGGTAGTCTTAGCGAATGTGTCTCAAGGACGAACGAAAGCGTACGATGCAAAGGTTCAGGCTCAAATGGCAAGCATTCGAGGAGATGCCGAAATCTATTACATAACAAACGGTAATTATGGAATTACTACATATTCTTGCGGATTAGGTATGTTCGCCGACACCGCCTCTGGAATGGTGAATCTCACAAAGTCAGTAAACTATCCTGTCGGAGAAAATACTATTGTCTGTAACAGTGATAGCGTTACAAAGACATATGCAGTATCTGACAACATGTCAGGTACTTCGACCTATTGGTGCATTGATAGCAAAGGTACTTCGAAACAGGAATCCACTTCTCTTGCCAACTCTACAGTGTGTGCGTAATTTTGTGCTCCCGGTTGGAATCGAACCAACATTGACGGCTTAGAAGTCCGCAGTTCTATCCATTGAACTACAGGAGCGTGTTCATACAATATCTCACTTTGCTCAATCTAACAAGATTTGATTAAGAATTTTTAAAACTATTATATAGTTCGTTATAGCGAGCTTTCTTTTGTTGATACAGATCTAAGACTTGGTTGAGATCTAATTTACCACCGCCAGGAGGAGTGGAGGTTGCCGACTGAGCCTTTGGGTCTTTGTTCGCCAAGGTCTCACTTAATGTAATTGGGGCCTCAGAATCAATGCTTTGTGAAGCAATTTGATTATAGAAAAAGAAACCATAGATCGAAATGCCCACAGCGAAGACGGCAGCAGATATGAAAACTCTCTGCCAATCAAGTTGAGGACTCTTACCAATTATGTACACATGTCGTTTAAAAATTTTCATAATTATAATTATTGAGTCGTTGGTGCCTGAACATCACCAAACTTAACCAAAACCATATCCACATTCGCTGTCCATTTAGGCGTAGATGATGCGTCCCCCGTCTTGGCAAATATAAGTTTATTAATTTTTATATTATAAGGCATGTTTTCAACTAAACGAATACAGTTCATGACATTCTGTTTTGATCCATCAATGTCAAAAACAACCTTTAAAAAATCTGCCCCGCTTGGTAATCCTGTGGATTCTTCTGTTGAAACGGTTTGAGTTGAAACTTTTGTCCCCGTGACAGGTCCGAAGCCTTCGATCATCTGAACCACATCGGCCGTCTGGTCTGGATTGATAATAAATGATTTTAGGTCAGAACTGGTACTAGCATTTGATTGAACCTGACTTCTTAATTTATTAACTGCATCTTGCTTTTTCATCGCAAACAAAATTTTATGCTTTATATCATCAAATGATCCGTTTATTTTATTTACATTGTGAATGATATAAAAGTATCCAGACCAAATAACACAGGTGCCAATGAAGTTTATTACTAAAATGTTTAATGTTTTTTTCTTCATTTTTTAGTTTGTCGGTTTAGACAATGTAGACAACTTGTCCAAATTAACGACCATGTTTAGGGAAAAACCTAAATTATCCTGCTTTGCCAAACTACCATATGGAAAAGTGGCACCACTAAATAATATGTCCTGCTTCAATGTATTAATAAACTTAATCAACGTATCTCGGTTTTGTGATACACCAGAAATCGAAACGGATACATCTTTGTCAAAGTGTGTAATTTGAAATTGACGAATCTTGGTACTGTCACCTGCTTCAGATTCTAAATGGGTAAAGATATCGGAACCATATACTGGTTGGCTGATTGGGGTCAAAAATGAAGCAGTGCTAGATATTTCCGCAATCTTTTTTGAAAGCTCATCGACATGAGAAGCGCCACCTCCTTCTATACCGCGCTCCTTTATAGCAAGAAGATTCTGGCGCATTATAACCAAAGTCTGAGATGGGATCAGAGACACGATTCCTATGACACCAACACACGACATCGCAATAAGGAATACAACACCTAAGCGCATCCTATATTCTCGTAGGACCTTTCTTTTCTGTTCGGGTGTTAATAAATACAACATATGATTATTTGGTGTGATTAATATCGATGTTTAGGTAAGGCCAAACCGATTGCCGTACCGAAATCAAGTGCGTCATTAAATTTAATATCTGGAACTGTGGTCTTCAAATCAAATACATTTTGCCACACATTTGCCAACTCTACAGGGGCATTTAGACTGCTCGAAAAATACTCTTGGAGACCGGGCAAGATTCCATCTCGACCAGAAATGATGATTTTTTTAATCATTGAAACCTCTCCGGATGCAGACTTTAATTTATCTTGGAATGACTGCCAGTAGGTAAAAACGCGCTGCGTCTCGTCTTTAATTGCAGATAATCCGTTAATTACTCCGGCAAAAAGCTTATTTTGGCCAAGATCAACATTTTCATATTGTGGATCAATTTTCATTTTTTCTGCCTCTTCTTTTGTAATTCCATATTCGCGCATTAATCCGTCAGTAAAATCTGACGAGCCTATTGGAACAGAAGACGTGAACTGTACCGCATGGTCCGCCACAATAGACAGAACGGTTCTCTTTTCAGAGATCTGAACCAAAAGAGAAGTATCTGCATCATCATAATCAATGACCGCACGAGATAAGGCTTGATCCTCGATAAAAAACGAGACCGGCGTCATCCCTGATTTTTCGAGTATTAAGGTGTAGTCTTTAACAATTTGGTAAGGCACAACGGAAACTGCTACTGTCATAATGCCATTTCTTTTATCAGTACGAATTGGGAAATATTCAAACACAGCCTCAGCAATAGACAGAGGCACATTCTCCTCGAGATGCATTTCAATATTTGCTCTGATGCCCGCATCATCTCCCTCTGGAACATCAACGGTATATAAATATGATTTTACTTCGGGAATAGACACCTCAACAAAAGAGATTTTTTGAGTTCGCTGTATTTTGGTCAATGCAGCCTGCAAGTCTTGGTTACCCGCCAATGTCTCGTCGAATACAACAGGGGTAGAAAGTGCCTGAACACCAAACTTGCCGATCTTCAAGTGCCCAGGAGCTTTGACCAATTCAATAAATTTTATCGAGGATGGAGTAATATCCAAACCGACATGTGGCATATCTAGAAAATATGGCGTAGGAAAATATGAAAGTAGCTTTTCAGAGAATCGCATATCCGTCCAATTATAACATAAAATATTTTATGAAAGACGAGTGCCGGCAGGAATGTCGGTAGTAGGTTTCAATAGCGCCAAATTAACATCATGTGAACCCGCAAGTATCATCGCCTGACTCTCGAGCCCCATAATCTTTCTAGGCTCAAGGTTTGTAACAAATGGAAAATGATTACCCACCAAAACGGTGAGGTCGGGAAAATACTTTGCAATACCAGAAACTACTTGGCGCGGAGAGCTCTCGGCAAAATCCACTGACAATTTAAGAAGTTTTTCAGACCCTTCTACTTTTTCTGCTGAAAGGATCTTTCCAATAGTAATATGCACTTTCTGAAAATCATCAAACGTGATGTTCCCTTCCGCCGGATTAGTTGATATTTGATTCATTTTTATATTTAAGCCTATTTAGATAACTTTGTAAAATAATTGAAGCGGCACCTGAATCTACATTCTCACTATCTCCTTGAATTTTCGAGACCTGATGAGAGGATAAAGTTTCGGGTTCATATACAGGTATCAGGTTTGAATCAGCTGGCAGTAAACGATTAAATTGCTGAACAAAACGTCTGATGTCATGCATGATTGCATTATCCTCTCCTTTAAAATCTTTTGATTCCCCCACCACAACAAGATCTACATCATTTTGTGTGCAAAGTTCTAGAATTTGCTTCGCCACCTCCACACCATTTTCAATAATCGAATGTGGGAATGCAATTCTTTTTTCGGCATCAGACATAGCAATCCCAATGCGTTTTTTGCCAAAATCGATTCCGAGTGCTCGAGTCATATAGAGAGAATACTAGCATTTGAGATGGTTTTTTGATAGGATGTTCCGCGGAGGAGTGGCAGAGTGGTCGATCGCAACAGTCTTGAAAACTGTAGTCCTCGCAAGGGGACCGTGAGTTCGAATCTCACCTCCTCCGCACGTGAAAAACACCGCCTTATGGGTGGTGTTTTTCTATTTCAAATACTTATTAACTACTATTCTTACTAAAGAGCAGGGTGAGGAGTTTCCTCAGGTGGAGGAGG
>JBAXAB010000022.1:0-4629 GCA_037142735.1 bacterium | reverse complement strand
TATGATGATAACGATTAACTTTACTGGTGAATATAAGGCTTATACAGAAGAAAAAAAAGTTCGAACATCCTCCCACCTTTGGAGCCCTTAAAAACACCTTATAAAATAAGGTGTTTTTTGGTTACCTAAATAGGGTTCAGAACTTTTATTATTTTACTAACAACACTATTCCAATGACAGCTAGTGCAATTATGACTATGATTCCAATGGCACCCAATGTGACCCTGTATACCTGATTAACATTTTTTGTAATCAAACTGTCATCCTTCCTACTTAATGCTTCAGCTTTATCATTTAATCTAAGGTTTGAATTTTTAGTTTTCAATACATTTAAAAGTTTCGCTAAATCATTTTTAGAAAAAACAGTTGTACCTATTTTTCCAAGAACTTTTGATGACTTATCTAAAAAGTATAAGTTTGTTGCGGGCGTAGGACCAGTTTTAATTGAGTAAAATGTATCAACTTTCACCTCAACACTCTCGATATTTTTAAGTGGTATTTTTTTATATACAATTATGTAAGACCAATAAGATATATAATCATCAGAAACTTTTATAATTTTGATGGAAGCGATAGCAAGAACAGCAAACATACCTACTGCGGCAGCTCCGAAATTGTTTGAGAAGCTCGTATTACTTATCAGTGAACTCAAATAGTCTAGAAAGAACAGAAATGCTGGGAAAAGTATTAAAAACAGGTACGATGCCCAGCTCGTATAAATGATTAATTTTGATTTATCTGGATTTGAGTTATTCATACTAAAATGATAACACGATTTTAAAAGTGTACATATCGAGAAAGGTCTTGGTTAATTTTAACCCAATCCAGAGTTCTGAACTTGTCCAACCAAGGGAGCCGTGGTACGTCTTGGAAGATTTGGTATACTTACACAAATGAAAAAACTTTTACTCATTATTCTAATTTGTGTAATAGTATTATTTATCTACATAATAAATTCAAACGGTATGAAAAATGTATCAAACATTACCACTACAAGCAACGAGAGTAATTCAGTAAAGATTGGAGAAATTGTCAATTACACACAACATCCCAAAGTTTCATTTGAATATATTACCATTTCATACTTAGGGTCAACACCTATGATTCCAGCCACCTCTGAACATGTTCATTTGAGTGGAACTGATAAATTTGAAGTGTCTTCATCAAAAGGAAAAACGTATCCTATCAATTGGTCTTCAGGTACTGGGGACTTGCCTGGTCCATCGTATCTTTTAACCAACAGTGGTTGCTATGAAATGCATATAAATGTTTGGGAAAAATCAGGTGGAAAATCACAGTCTATACAGGGCAACCTTGTTTTGGTTAAAACCTCAGACGACAAGTGTGGGTCGTCGTGGGCTTTAGATTTACGTTAAGTAAATAGGTTCGAACATCCTCCCACCTTTGGAGCATTGTAGTGCGGTTAGAAAGATTTGGTATACTCTAGATATGAAAATAGAATGGAATAAAATCACCTGGTATTCTTGGATATTAACAGGAATAGTATTTTTAATACTATTCCCCCTTTTAACATTTTATTTTGTTTCCTTATACGAAAACAATAACATTCCAATAACAAACCAAGCGAGAAATCAAGCTGAAATTAATAATCTAAATTCAACAGATATTACAACCTCTACATATATACAACGCGCAGGGGACGAAATTTTAGCGAGCTCAGATAATTATTCTATAATTTTGAGAACAGAAGACCAGTCGGGTATTGCATATTTGACCCAGCAAAAAGGCCAATCAATTGCCATACTCGCTTCAGATGAAGACATTATCCCTCAAGTAGAGAAATTGGTACCCAAAGAAATAGCTTTAAAACTCGCAGTACAATTTACTAGGCGAGAAGTAGAAAAAAACGGAGGGCAAGCGAAATTCCAAATCAAAATAAACGAGTACGTAAAAAAACATGGAAACAACTTTTATAATTACTTATCCCCCCTTTCAATCCAAGCATATAAAGCAAATGGCGTTGTAATTCCTCACGAAAAGTAATGTAGATTTATCAAGTTACCCTTCTACGAAACAGGTTCGAACATCCTCCCACCTTTCGAGCATTTGACGGCACGTAGACTTTATTGATAGAAAATAATACAATTTACTCATGGACCTCGCGATTACTCTCATAGTTGTTTTCATAGTTTTACCCGCATTTTTTCTATTTGTATTTGTTTATATACCAAAATCAATCCGTAGTTACAGGCTACACAGAGTAGCAAATCAATTTGGATTGGAGTTTGATAATAATATGAGCAAGAACAACAGTTCCTTTGATGCTTATAAAAGAAATATCTTGAAGGGAAAAATCTCTGACCATACAATTGAATTATATGATTATTATGTACCTCGAATCGGGAGATACAGCTCTTATGACCGCCGAGTTGTTCTATTAGAGGACAGCAACCAAACAGAAATTAGAGGTGTCTTTGGTGTCATGCCATCTGTAGGGAAAGTTAGGAGGATACTTGCCAAGATACAGAATTCATAAGCTGAATAATCAGGCCTACTTTCCCACCAAAAAAGTTCGAACATCCTCCCACCTTTGGAGCCGTGATACGTCTAGGAAGATTTGGTATACTTAACAATATGAAAAAAATCGCAATAATTATATCCACACTTATTATTATCTTTTTAATAGGTATATATTATATTTTATCTAGTGATTCATATTCAGAGGCTAATTGGGGTAGAAAGATGATGGCTTCTTATAACGCAAATCATCAAAATAATGCAACATCAACTGAAAAGAAGGTGTCTCCTACTTTCTCAGACGAAGTAATTGCAAATCTATTTAGCTGTGCAGAAGATAAATCAGATTCTGATGGTGTTAAAATGACAAAAGGGCAAAATGGTACTTACGGCTGTAAAACAAGCCTAACTACAGAGTACATAACCAGTATTACACATGGAGATATAAACAATGATGGATATGAGGATGCATTAGTTGAAGAAGGACATTGTGGAGCATCTTGTGGGACAAGTATTTATGCTGTTTTAAATCAAAAGAACGGAGTGGGAAAGCTGATTGGAGTTAACATTGATTCACTTGTTAGTAGCGGTGCCAGTCAGACATACATTAAAAGTATTTCTATAAAAGATGGTGTTATCTCAATTAAAGCTAATGGGTTCAAGGATTCAGCAAATAGGAATGACCTAGTTACTAAGAATTTTAGATTTGATGGAAGAACACTAATTGAAATAAAGGGATAGACTTTTTAATTCTTTCTCAATCCCGACCAAATAAGTTCGAACATCCTCCCACCTTTGGAGCCCAATTGGACGGTTAGTCAGTTCTAGTATGTGATTGAATGGAGAACGCATTGTAAACTCTAGCTTTTTTCCGTTTGCAGTGCAGTTCTGAAGTAGGTAATTCAATATTTCACGTTTTCTAGGTATTTCAGAACTTTCAAATAATTCTAGTGCGCCTTTAGCTAGATTTAACACTGTGCCTGCAGTGATGTAGTAGTTTTCATCTGCTTGAGTGTGCTGTTGAAGTTGGTTGTCTATATTGTGCTGTTTTTCTTTTAACTCTTTCAGTTTTTTATCATAATCATCCGTAGTAATTCTCATTGAAATTTAAATCAAGAATATACTTGGCAAGTATTTGATGTTATCGCTAGGAAGAAATAACATGTCAAAAAGTCCAGTACAAAGATGATATACTTTCGACATGTCTGAAGAATTAAAAATCAAAAACAAAATTGAAATCGAACCAAAAGGCTCGTATTTTAAGGTGGATGATGAGGGGTATATAATCAACCCAACCTCAGCGGAAAAGGTCCAAGAAGAGTGGAGACTAGCTATTGATGACGTAGTTAAGGCTTACCAAGAAGCCTATGGAGACAAGTTAAAAGCTGTATACGTACGTGGTTCGGTTGCTAAAGGTGAAGCAATTGAGAACGTCTCCGATATGGATACATTTGCATATGTTGATTTACCAAAAGAAGAAATAGATACTAAATGGGAGAAAGCTTCTGTAGCTAAACTTAAAGAAAAATATCCATTTGTTGAAGGGTTTGAATTAGGAGCCTTTCCTTTGTCTGATACCGAGACAAGAGAAGACCAAATATTTTTACTACAATCGCTATGTGTATTTGGTGAACCTTTTGAGGTTCAAAAAAGAAAAGCTGGAAAAGACATGTTGTTTCACTTCCCTATGACAGAAAAGCGGATGTTTAATTTTAAAGAAAAACTGAATAAAGTTGAATCTGACGAAAAAATCAAAAGTGCCTGTACTTGGATGATGAAAAACATTCTGAGAACTGGATTTGAGCTTACGATGGAACGTTCTCAAAAATATACAAGAGACTTGTACCTCTGTTACAAAGGCTTTTCAGATTATTATCCTGAATATGAATCTCAAATGAGAATGGTCCTAGATTTGGCTCTTAACCCTGTAACTAATAAGGATGAGATAACCAAAACTCTAGAAGCTATTATTCCTTGGATGATTACTGAATGTCAGAGAGTAGACGTAACAGAAACCAAGTAAGGCTCTGTGCTATAGAAGCTCAATTCCCTACCAATTTGTGCCCAATCTACGGTTCTGAACTTATCCAGCCATGGGAGCCGTGGTACGTCTAGGAAGATTTGGTATACTATTGAAAATGTTGAATTATA
>JBAXAB010000021.1:0-4712 GCA_037142735.1 bacterium | reverse complement strand
CCTAAACCGTGAAGTGGCAGCGACGGGGGAGATTCCTCAGATGGTTTCGCAGATCAATCTGTCTTTAAGTCTGGTGCAAAGCCAATCGGCGGCGCTTCGAACAAAACTTAAACTTTTGCAAATGAAGAATGCCACAGCCGTTGGTATGCCATCCGAGTACGAATAGTCGAGGGGCGGGTACCGAGAGGTACTTGCCTTGGCGAATGGCTGAAAAAAATCGACGCCGGCTCGGCTGGCCTGACCCGACTAAGTTCTTGATCGTTTTGCCTCGCAATAGGGTGTTACCAAGGGGCTCTGTGTTAGGTGGCTCTAAATGAGATTTTTTAAATACTGATACTGACATCAAAGAGCTCCTTTATAACTATCCTGCTTTTTTATGAGATTGACAATCCGACTCAACTTTTTCTGGATGGCCTGTTGAAGCTCAACCGGATTTAACTTCAACTTAGTATCCCTTAATTTTTTTTCTTGTTCTAAAGTCAGTTGGCCACATTCTATCAAGCGCTGATATGGAGTTTTTGCCACGTCATATTTTCTTCGACATTTACTTCCAACCCGGTCCTTTTCAATCAACTTCATTTGAGGATAAAAATAATTGAACAGTAACGACCATTCGTTTTTATAAAGATCATTCATTAAATCTATAATCTCCAAAGACTCTACTCGATCATAGCCAAAAAGCTCTCTCACAAAGACATTGTTTTTTTGTTCAACATGGCATTGGTCGTTACTTCTTCCAGAGCGGCCTCTGGCGACGACCACTGGCTTATCAGTACGTTCTGCAAAAGCTTTAACCAGAGCATGGTTGATATATTCCGTTCCATTATCAAAATATAAATTTGTCATTGTTACCGGCAATATCAATTCCATTTCTTCTATGGTTTTTATGACCAGTTCTGCGTTCTTGCCATACGTCACACGAGCTTCAGTCCAGCCCGACAACAGCTCTGTCGTCGTCGAAGTATTTCCAAAAGTTCCCCAAATATGGTCCCCACAATGGACAACCGTATCAGTTTCAATGTGACCAATTTTTTCAACTTTAATGCTCTTATCTCGTAATGGAATTTTTTGTTTTATGTGAAACTTGATTGGCACCGTGGAAGTATTGTTCATCCGTCTTATCTGAGCCCTGGCTGGCTCTAAAACTCTATCAATGGTCGCCGCACTCATTCGCAGAATTTTCTTTTTTATCTCTTCTGATAGGTCAAAAAATATTATCCATTCCTTCAGAGCGGGCTTTAGTCTTTTGCCGCACATATAGCCCATGATCGGCCAAATCATTCGTAAAGTCTGATTATCAATATCAGTATAAAATTTTCGACGACCAGCCGCTGCCCGAGGAATTTTTTTCAGCGATTGATTTAAACACCTGATGACACTTTTTCTGTTCATTTTCTTCGACTTCAAAGGGAAAACCAACGGAGCTATTTTTTCGAGAAAAAAATCGAGATAACTGCCGCGAGTTTTTTTCGATCCCAAGGCTTGATACTCCGTTGCACAATTATAAATCAACTCATCCCTGAGGACCGCGTCCATACCTTCAACTCCTTTGAAAGTTATGGACCAAAGTTTAGTATTATTTTCGGTAACAGTAATTCTGAGGCAACCGAACTGGACCGCCTCAACTTGAGAACTTTTTAAATCATTTTCGGTAACATTAGTTGTGAGGCAATTCGACATTGACTATTTCTGAGATCCGTTTGTTTCCAGGGTCTTTGTGACAAAAGTTGTAAAAACCAGGACCTAGAAATTTGAATGATGATATCATTGCGGCACCGGTTTCCAGTTCTGACCAAGAGTACCGCAACGCTGAAGGATCTTTAGGATAAAATAGTGAATGCTCCGATAGCCATAGGCCATTGATTTTAGAACGTTTATTTTTCGGTTGATGCCTTCAGAAAATGCTGAAGTTGTTCTTGTGATGATGGCATTCAAAATCATTTCTGTGTGCCTGATCAAATAGTCACAAAAGTTATTTAGTGGTTCGAAGTTGATGGTTCTAGCTTCATTTACCCAGGCCAAAAGAAAATTGCGAGCTTGCTCAGATTCAGAGGGCAAAAACTTGTAGAATTCAAAAAACAATTCCTTCTGAAGGTAGGCCCTGTATAACCCTGCATTTGTTTTTTCCAGTTCAGCTAGCTTTGGTAAATAGTAATCATTTAAATTTTCCATTTTGTGTCTTACGATCCACATTGATTCTTTCGCATTTGCTCTGATGTCTGAAGGAAGCAATTTATCATTTTGAATTTCTTTGCGGACGCCATCGACAGCCTCGCTCAGGCGCTTTATGACGTGAAATTTATCTGCGGTTTGGGTGGCATGAGGGACATATTCATTGCAACTTTCGATGTACGGTTTCCAAAGATCTTTTGATACTGTTTTTATTTTTTCACAGCCCTCCTTACCTATAACCTTGAAAAACAAATCCAGAGCGGCTTTGTCATTTCCCTCCGTGGCCCAAATGGCTTGCCCTCTATCAATGTCCGAAACAATGGTAACGTAGTTGTGTCCTTTTTTAGAGCTCTTTTCATCGACGGCAATATTTTCAGGAAGTTCTAATACATGATGCTGTATCAGCCGAATGAGGCACTGATGGTCAATCTTATAGGGGATTCCGTAATCAAGATCAAACATACGAGCAATATCAGCAACGGTGAACATTTTCGTGCATAGGAGTTCTTCGATGTAATCGACAAATCTTTTTGTCATTAGATGGTGATCTGCTTTGAAATCCAATCTTTCAACAAGGATACTCAAAGTGCATGGACAGGCTATTTTAGCTCTTGAAACTTTCCATATTTTTTTCAATCGTCCAGACGGTTGATCAATAATTTCGACTGTTGAGATCGAGTGGTGTCCAAACTCATAAGCAAGCCCGCAATTGTTACAAATCGGCAATGCATTTGGCTTGCGTCGGATATACCATTCTTCTCTGTCCTTGAAAACCTTGACGTCACAGACTTCAAAGTTCGAATTTTGTAGACCGCAAAGATTATTCAAAATAACATCACGTTGGGCCATCCATGGACTCCTTATTAAGTGAACTTTATTTGTAGAGATTTAATTTTTATTTTGGGAAAAAAAGTGTATGGCCTTTTTTTCTTGCCAACACAGAGTTCAATTTAAAATTTCAAAAAAGACAAAATTATCAATTCTAAGAATGAGATATGATTCACTTTGGTCCAGTCTCTAAGTGCCTGATCGCAGGTCAACCAGACCTTTCTTCAACTTTTATAACAAAGAGCCCTTAAAGCGGTAAAAAAGATCAACCGCAAGCCGTTGAAATATGCAAAAAAATCTCAAATTCTTAATGACGAGTTTGAAAATCTCGATGGTCCCATCGAGACACAGCATTTGTTGATTTCAACACTGCTACCGCCTGCAGTGAAAGCGTTCATTGCTGAATGCGAAAGCGAAGTCGAAAACCTCTGTGGTGGCCGATATCGCCACGGCAAAATGAATCACCGATGGGGATCACAAAATGGATCCATTGTTTTGGGCAATCAGCATGTGGCTCTCGAGGTTCCCAGGGTTCGGGGCAAAGACAAAAAAGAAATCCGTCTTCAAACTTACGAAGACTTTCAAGATCCGCGGCTCTTTAATCAAGCGGTATTCACCGAAGGTATCAAAAAAGTTTCTCAGCGTGATTATCAGAAGGGTGTTCAAAAAATTGCAAATTCTTTTGGTTTCACCAAGAGTTCTGTCTCTCGAAAATGGATCAATGCTACGTCCAAGAAGATCGAAGCTTTGCAAAAGCGATCTTTGAAGGAGATGGACATTCGAGCTGTTTTTATCGATGGTAAAAGATTTTCGAAACACGGCGTGATTGTCGCATTGGGTATAGCCAACGACGGAAGAAAATTTGTCCTTGGAATTTATCAAGCAGATACTGAGAACTCGAAGTCATGCATTGATTTGCTGAATGATTTACAATCACGAGGTCTCCCGGAGTCTGGACTGCTGTTTGTCGTCGATGGTGGATCTGGGCTGAACAAAGCGCTCGAAGAAAAATATCAAGTTCACGACAAAAAGAATCGCAGAGCTATCCGGGTTCGTTGCTTCGTTCACAAGTGGTGGAATATTGAAAAAGCTCTCGGAGAAAGCTCCCACAAGGCCACCGGGCTTTTCTGGGCACTTCGGGATGCCAAAGATGCATCTGAAGCGAAGGTCGTCTCTGATCGTCTTGAGAGCGTTCTCAGAAACTTGAATTTATCAGCTCTTCAAAGTTACCTTGAGGCCAAAGAAGACCTTCTCGTTATCCACGAGTTGAAATTGTCGAAAGATTTGAAAAAACTTTTCTCGACGACAAACCCAATTGAGTCGCTGAACTCGTTAATCGAAGAAGATATGCGTCGAGTGAAGCATTGGAAAAACTCGGAACATTTTCAAAGATGGTGCGCGACTTACTGTCTTGGATCAGAAAGTAAAATGCGAAGAGTTCGTGGTTATCGAAGTTTACCTGGGCTTTGGATATTACTTCGAAAACTAACCGAGAAAAATCTCGTTGACACAAATCAATCAATCGAAGAAGGTGCGTGAACCAAATCGCCGCTCAGCCGACGAATTTCAACTGAACGAGGGGCAAGCCCAGTTTGAAGTCCGAAGACTTCAATGAATTTTCTTTTTCATAAATGTTGAATTTCAAAAATTGGTTTCACGTCAAATTTAAACTACATTTTTTCTCATAGACGGCTCCTTCGGTGGTTTGGGAG
>JBAXAB010000020.1:0-4938 GCA_037142735.1 bacterium | reverse complement strand
GATCTGTATATTTTTTTCTGTTCTACTCTGCTCCAAAGGTGGGAGGATGTTCGAACTTTTTTAAAATATTCATGATATTATTAATCCATGGAGCCAGATATGGAAAATCTAGACGCATCTCACCTGGAAGTACGCGATTACGACCCTAAATGGGCAGAAATATACGAGGAAGAATCTCAAAAAATAAAGGCCTTACTTGGAGGCAAGATAACCGCAATTGAACATATAGGAAGCACTTCAATTCCAGGGTTGGCCTCAAAACCCATCATTGATATGGCTGTCGTAGTTCCTTCGTGGAAAGATGCTGAAAGTCTAATAGAACCACTTTCAACTATTGGTTATCCGTCTGAAGTTTCTAATGTTGATGAATCGAATGCTGGCGAAAGGTTGTTATTCAGAAAAGGAAACCCAACACAATTTCACCTCTCAATTGCATATAGCAATAGAGGAAGTTTTTTAGAACGACAAATTCTATTTAGAGATTATTTGCGAGCGCATGACGAAGAAAGAGATGAGTATTCACAACTAAAAAAAGACTTACTAGTTAAAGACTCGACTGGTAAGGGTGCTTATATTGAAGGTAAAACAGATTTTGTAATGAGAACTTTAAAGAGGGCTGGATTTCAAAATCCTTGGTTTGATTTGAGTAAGTATGAGTAGTTTATAAAACTTGCTCCAAAGATTGGAGGATGTTCGAATTTATTTAACGAAAAGTAATGTAAGTCCAGAAAGGGCAAGAAATATACCAATCATATTTATATAATTCATCTTTTCTCCCAAAAACAAAATACCAAGTAATGAACTAATAAGTATTGCTCCAACATAGACGGTAGGGGTTACTTTTGTAATTCCCATTTTCGAAAATGCTAAGAATAATAATACTGTATATGCACCCAAGATTACTCCTCCGAATATGGATATTCTTACTCCCTCAGCTGTAATGTTGAATTTGTTTCCTTGATACTTTGAAACAAATATTACAATCATTTGAATAATTAAAGATGACGCACCAAATACTGCACTTCCTATTAACGGAGAGATTTTAACCGCTGATAACTTGATAAAAAATAAAGTTAAACCAAATAGTAGAGTAGACAGGATTACATAAATCATACGAAACAGTATACCAAATCTTCCTAGACGTACCACGGCTCCAAAGGTGGGAGGATGTTCGAACCTATTTTACTCTATAAACAAATATTGCTTACCAAAAGTTGGCTGAGGGGTATATGGAGGAGCATATATAGTATCCTTAAGATAAAATTTTCCAGCAATGATTAAACAACCAATGATTACTAGGATAATGACTATTTTCTTAACATAAACAGAAACTGGTATTATCTTTCTGTTTTTAATCCCCTCAGAGATAATTCCAACTAATAGTCCAAATATACCGTAGACTATAGGAGGGAGATAGTATTGAATTTTGGGTATAAGTGTTCCGTATTCAGTGGGATAGAATAAAAACGGTGTAAAAGAAAAACCGTATAATTTTTCGATGAAAAAGCCAAAGCTGTGAAAATTTTGAAATGGTTCAAAGTTTTCATGTAGATAGGTTATAAGGACACCAAATAATAAACCAAGAATCAAACCTTTTAACCAGTATTTTTTCATATGTTCTAAGTATACCAAATCTTCCTAGACGTACTAGGGCTCCAAAGGTGGGAGGATGTTCGAACCTATTTATTGAAATAGTAAGTAAAAGAAAACCGCCTCGACAAGAGAAACGGCCGAAGCGGTTTCCTTATCGAGGCGGTGATGGCCTCTTAGCGAGATTCCTCGAGCTTTCTCTTCAGGTGTTCTGCCTCTTCCTTTTTCTGAAGCACAACGATTCTCCCCAGTGGCCATACAAGACTGCGGTAGAAACAGCCGAGACTGAAACATCCGAAGGCGAGTGTCCAAATGATAACCGTCGTGGTTACCCAAAGTGGACGCGGTGAGTTAATGTGTGAGGCGTCCAGCAGTGGAACACTCATAACGAGTAGGAGGCCGAAGCCTTTTGCCCACTCCTCGAGTCTGGCGAAGTTTGAGTCAAAGAATGAACGGAAGAGTCCGCCGACGACGAAGGCTGAGGCTGCGATGAGTAACAGCAATGTGAATATCATGGTGTATTTGGATATGGTGTGAAGGTTCGCAATCAATTCATGGGGCTGTATGCCACACGAGAGGCTTACGAAACCACTACCACATCCAAACTATTCTAAAGAACTTTCATTCTAATATACCATATAGGGTAGTATTTGTCAAGCAAAAAGAGGTCTAGAAATAAGGTTAAAAACTGGCTCCAAAGGTGGGAGGATGTTCGAACCTATTTTTTCTAAATCTTTGATATAATCACAATATGGAAGATTTATTTAAAGGTCAAACAACTCGGGGTATTTTGAAAATACTATTTTGGGGAATTGTCCCTTTCGCTTTTTTACTATATCTATATGTAGACTATACTTGGAAGAATCAGATTCCATGGGTAATTGACCCTTTCGTTTTATTGGGAGTGTATGGCCTCGTTTTAGTTATTTGTGTATTTTCTAATCTTGCAAAGAAAAGATTCAAATATGCTTTTACTTTTCTAATAGTAATAATTACTTGGGTACTGTTCCTTTTTCATTCTTACTTTTTTTAAGATATTTTACATCAAAAATATCATCTATTATCCGATGAATAGTATTTATCTGGCTCCAAAGGTGGGAGGATGTTCGAACCTATTTAATCCACTAGTGGTCTCTACGACGTTCACTAAATATGGTAATCAGTTTTGTAGTCAATTTCACCTCTTTTTTTCAAACCATCAATAAGATTAATCACAACAAGCATATTTTTACGGCTAGTTATTTTAGGAAGGCAGGACTCTAGTTCCGCTAAGTCTTTTCTCAAGTATGAAACTGTTGCTCTAACGTAATACACCCACTCACTATCATAACCAACCACTTCACCACTTACTTCTAGAGCTTTTTTCGCTGCTTCTAGGGCAGACTGAAAGTGACTTAATGCACCTACTTGTCCCTCTAAGGCTTCGTTTTGCCCAATGTGAAAATAAGTTAGTGATAATAGGTTTTCGTATAAAAATACAACATCACTACCTTTAAATTTTTCCCTAACCTCAGCGTCTTCAAGGACTTTTATATTCTCAAATGAATTTTTTCGGTCTAATGTTGATTGGTCAATTTTTTCAATCTCATCGAGAAAAGCTCCAGGAGTAATTTCTCCACTTAATAATTTCAATTTTAGCTTTTCTTGATGAGAGATTTCTATGGACTCAGGTTTCATTTCCAAAGTATACCAAATCTTTCTAGACGTACCACGGCTCCAAAGGTGGGAGGATGTTCGAACCTACTTTAGTTAAAGAAACGTTACTCGGTTGAATTTTGAGTAACAGTAATGGCACCATCTTGTGCGCCTGGTAGCTGGGTCGGCTTCATATTATTAATTAGTATTTGCCAGACTTCAGCGTTGAACGAATTTCGCCTTGGTATAAAACTCCAAGAGACTAACAATCCATCATTTGAGTATATAGTACTTTCCCTTGTTATTCCGATGTTTTTAATTTGTTCAGGTATCTTAAATTTTTTAATAAAATCAATTGCTTGTGCAATGGTGTCAAAATGCTGCTGACCTTCTTCCAAAACTCCTCTAGTTATACCATTACAGTTATTCCAATGATTTCCTTCTCCTGGATAGTAGATGCCGTAACCCCCAAACCACCTCTTTTCTCTTGGGTACATAGTTACACTTCTTGTACAATTATCCCATGTGTATGTCCTTTCAAAACCTTTTCCCGCTTGTATAACAATATTACCTGAAGTAGTACTTGCTGTAATTACCATTCCCTCGGTCATGGCAGTTTCTCTTACTACAGTAGCTTGGTTTCTAAAAACATCTTCTAATACTTGTACGCAGGAATCACCAGCTGTAAGTAATATTATTACTAAGCTCATGCAAGCAAAATACTTTCCAGACGCACCTGTATTTTTAATTTGTTTCAAAGCGATTAAAGGTATTAATATGGCTATGATAGGTACTAGTAAATATACCCAAACACCAAGAAACAATTCAAGAAAAAGCCCGATAGTAAACAAAAACAGTGAAAATATAAAGCCCCTAATCGCCAGTTTGTTATATGTATTTTTTTCAAACCTCCATTCATTCTTCGAAGCTTTGGCTAAAGCTGTAATAAAATAGGCTAGGATTGCAGAGCCTAATAATATATAAGAGGTGTCAAGATTATAATTATTTAAAAATAAGCTTACCGAAGATGATATGTCCCAATACATTATTCCTAAAAAAACTATAGAGAATATCCAAAAGTAGACTTTTTCAAAGTTGAATTTGTTTTGCATGAATATAAGTATACCAAATCTTTCTAGACGTACTACGGCTCCAAAGGTGGGACGATGTTCGAACCTACTTGTGTAAAGTTAGAGTAATATAAGGTACTTAGTCTACTACTTGTTTCTGTTTTTAAAATATTGGTATGTTTTAGTTAGCAAAGCGATTACTACAAGAGAAAATGCAATTCCAAATATTGTATTGGTATTTTCTGGCTTGTTAAATCTACTTAAGTTATTGAGTACCCCTAAAAATTGTTCCCTATAGAAGTATAATCCAACAGTGAATATTAGGTTTAAAAGAGTTACAAAATTAAAAATAAGACCTTTTTCATTACGGGTAAATATTTGATAACAACTAATAATTAGCAAAGCGAGGATTGCCAAACAATAGAGGTATTTCCAAAGTGGGATTACAAAAGATAAGGCGTAAAGAGGTCCATATCCAAAAGGACTTATTATTGCAAGGATAAATAGGACTATTGATAAAGAGTTGTTCTTTCGAGTTAGTTGATTTTCCATATTCTAAGTATACCAAATCTTCACTGACGTACCACGGCTCCAAAGGTGGGACGGTGTTCGAACCTACTTTTGTTCTCATTCTGCAGGGTTA
>JBAXAB010000019.1:0-7744 GCA_037142735.1 bacterium | reverse complement strand
GACAGTCTGCAAAACTGTTATGCGCCGGTTCAATCCCGGCCTACGCCTCCAATTTTAGATTAAAAATTCTTCAGATTTTTTTTAAGTTTATAAGCCTCCCTATTATTAGAATAGTAATAGTTACAGAAAGGCCAATGCTGTAACTTGGGGGTGCTTACTGGAGTAGTTTCCTGACCTTGCCAGTTAGGAAGAGCGAGTTCGATCCTCGTCACCTCCACCATTGACATCTAATCGATGAGGCATATAATGTCATCACTGGCAAGGTCAGGAAACTGAAAAATCGCTCGCAAGAGCGATTTTTCTATTTAATAAAAAGATGTTAGGATAGTCACTGAAATATTAATATGCTCGGGTGGTGGAATGGTAGACACGGAGGACTTAAAATCCTCTGACCTTTAAAAGTCGTGTGGGTTCGAGTCCCACCCCGAGCACAACGCAGTGAGGCCTACTGAGATGGCTCAACGGAGCACTTCTCGTATATCGTCAAGTGGATAAACCGCTATTACTAGCGGGGTTAAAAAACTGCTCTCAGGACAGGAGGAACCTGTGGCTAGGCATTGCCCATTCAGCCCCGGGCTACAAGCGGAGGGCATCGCCCGGGGTTTACTGGGATTAGAACAAAAGGAGGCATTCGCCTCCCTTCGTACTATAATACGCGCCGTAGTAGACGATATTAGAACTACGATCATGGAGAATAAAGGGTATGTTTATATACCTGAATTTAGATAAAAATATTCTATAATTTTTATTACACTATAATTAAATGTTTTTCAGGATAAAGCTATTTAAAATATCCTCAATTTGCTTTTTATTGACTATTTTCCCTGGTACAAGTAAATTTTCTACTATTAGATTGTATAGGTTATTATCTTTTTCGAAAAAATAATCAGTTTCATTACCCCACTTACACTCTCTTCCTACTATTTTTTTAGAAAATAGTTCCTTTTTTTCTGTACAAGGACCTAAAGATTCTCTTCCTACCATAAAATTACGAAAATATGTATTTGGCACAAATTCAAGTCTTATTCGGTCTTGGTCCTCTGGATGCCAGAGAGCGATAGCATCTCCAACAATAACATCACTATGTGGCCCAAATCTTCCTTCAAACGACCACTCACTAGGGTAGGTAATCGAATAGTCCCCTCGAGAATCTGTGTATGTTTGATATTCTTGATTCCTATCATTTAAACCAAAGGTGCCTATCATCTCTTCAATTATATCTCCTAAATCTACTGAAGTTTTTACTCTTTTATTTTTGTAATATACTTCAGATTTATCATAAATTAATTGATACAGAAGGGATCTATCTTCTGAACTAGCAAATAAGAAAACATGATGTTTTCTTATTTCACCAGAATCTGTGTGATTATCTTCAGTGCAATCAATTTTTTTTGCCTTTAGTCCATTGACAGACTGAAATTTGTCTTTTAACACACAATTTTCACCAAAATTTGACAACCCCTTATCTGCTACTGTATCAATAGATCCTTTATATGTTAAAATTGATAGCTCTCCCTCACCTCCAGAATTAGGATCATTTACATAAAAAGTGACAGGACTACCTGGGGCATCCGCTACTAAGGATGATACCAATCCTGGCTGATATTTGATGTGAAAACCATACTTGTTATCATTATATGTAGACCAATTTTTACTAAGAGATGTAGGTTTATAGCTAAAAGGTGAGAGGTAAGCGTAACAAAAAGCAACCATAACCAGTACTAAGATTCCCGGTACGATATATATTTTCTTAAACTTCATATACCATATAATATCACAGTTCCAGTTTACCTCAACGCCTATGAATCATTCGAGGAAGCTAGAGAATCCATTGCAAGATACATTCTGGTGTATAATAACAAACGACTCCATTCGTCACTGGGCTATGTTAGTCCGATGACGTTTGAAGCCAATTACAAGTTAACAGTATCATTTAGGGCACTTTGGAGAAACAGTTTATCCTGAATCAAATTCAATTAATTTAAAGATCAAAGATACTGTTTGTAAGGGAAAAATAGATTCTAAAGATTGTGTAGGTAACTTCAAAATTTCACCAGGCAGCTACAAGATTTTCACTCAACCATGGGGTAAAAAAAGTAATACTGTAAATTTTACAATAAAATAATGAATACTAGTAAAAAATCATATACTAAATTTTTATACCTATCTATTCTGATCACAGTAATTTTTTTCTGTTACCAGTATTATACTAACAGAAATTCTCCGACCGAATATAAGCCTACAGAATTAAGTACAGGTTGGCTTACTTATAAAAGTGAACAAGGTGGTTTTCATTTTAAATATCCTAGTAATTGGACTATAACTAGGGGTCCAAATGGGGTATCTCTTTTCGATAATTTTAGGATTTCTTTTGGCAAAATAAGTGTTCAAGAAAATATAGATGATCTGAAAAAATCACAGCGCATGGGGGACATATGTGATGCGAACTATGATGTAGTAACTATAATGAATATATCTGCAAAAAAAATAACTTGTAAAAGACTACACTATTACAATCAACAGAGCATGAAGGACAAATATTATTTTTCAAAAGAAACACATTTATACATAGAAAAAAATAATTTTACATATGATATGTGGTTCACATCAGGAGAGGAAAATTCTTATGGAGAAATAAAGCTAAGCGAGACTGAATTAAATGAAATAGTCAGTACTTTTCAGATTGATAATATAATGAACTCTGATTATGTAAATTTTGTACATCCGAAATACGGATATAGTATGACCTATCCATCTTCGTGGCAAATTCTCTACGCAGATGACATAAGCCTACTTTCTTCAACTGGCGATGTAATGCTTATATATACCAAAGAAAATGACAGTCTAGAAAACTATACATTATCTCGAGAAAAAGAATTTAAAAAATGCACTCCTAAAAAAGAGTTTTTTGCTAGTAAAACAATAGGAATAAAGTGTACTTATTATGGAGAAACGTATTATTTTGAAAAAAATAAAAATCTTTATATTATTGACCTAGGTCAACAACCAAATAATTCAAATGATGTTTTTGCTCCAGTTCTTGAAAGCTTTAAGATTTAGTATAGAGATGCACTAGCCCTTACTTTTATTGAGACATGTTGACATTTACAAATTAGAGTGCTATTTTTCGGAAGAAGGAGCACATTTAAAAAATGAAAAGCACAAAACGAAAACGCCAAGAAGAAGCGAAGCGTGAAAAACGCACTCGCAGATCAAGGTGGTTGATGGTGTTGACGCTGGCATTACTGCTGGTGTCTACCGTCTCCTACTTTCAACATCGGAAATCCCAAGCCGCCAAGGATGCAGAAGAAAGGAAGAAATGGGAAGACAGTGTAGAAGGGACATACCTCCGAGAAAACTCGCCAACGCAAGTCGATCCGAGATATCGTCCAATCCTCATCTACCGGTATCGAGGGGAAGGAGCGCGACCAGCTTACAGCGGCGTCGGAACAGTTTTCAAGGGCAAGGATGGTTTGGTGGTCGCAACGGTCGAACACCTACTCTCGAAAGACTCTGCCAAGGAGCTGTTTGTGATCCGGTTCTTGTCGCCAGACGAACAAAAATCCGAGATAGGACTCGAAAGCGTCGCGCATCGGAATGTTGAGGTGGGGATCGAAAAAGAAGCTGACGTAGTTTTCTTGCGTCTAGGAACAGCAGCCTATCTGGATTGCTTCTCCGAAAGGTCAGCTTCGGTTCCGGTCAAAGCAGGGATCTTCCTGTTCGGCGACTTGTCTCTTGCAAACGGTCAGGTCGTGAAGAAACTCAAGTCTCTGGTAACCGGTAAAGAATACCCAGTCGTCGGATCCTCGAAAAATCCAAAAGGAATTTTGATTCGTCATGCATCCAGAATTGGAGAAAGCGGGACGGGATTCGTGGACGAATACGGTAATCTATATGTCATGACTGGTGGTGAAGAAAAAAAGGACGATCCGGTAACAATTGTCAGTGGCCCATTCATGAATCTCGAGGGTCGCCTCTGAACACAATGACTGTTTTAGGAATCCGGTGGGTTACAGCCCCACCGGATTTTATATTCCAAGGAGAGAATATTTGTTATGAGGTAACTTATGCTTTTGTCTACCAAACTACCAACTTGGGCATAATTTCAATGTCGTAAAAAACAGTCTCCATTCCAAATTTTTTTTAGTTAAACAACCCCACCTTCCTCTCCGACAGAGTGATTTTGCTTTTAAAACACCCCATCATCTCCCTCTTCTCCACCATTGTCCCTTCTCGGAGAACATACTTAGCATAATTCCGTATATCAATATCGGTAGTTTTGATGATCGTCGGTTTCTCACCCAGTAACCCCGACTGAAACTTCCTGTGTCGGTCAATTTCTGTTTTGATCTTCTGCTTCATGCTGATCTCATCTAGGTCGATTGTGTCAATGAGGAGGGTCAATTGTTCAATCAGATCTTCTTCACGTATATACCCTGATTTACAAGCATGGTCTTTGTATCTAGAGCATCCGTAGTAGACGTAGCGGTGGGTATTGCCGTTCTTCTGGTTCTTGAACTTCTCATCGGCGGTGATGCCTGATCCGCATAATCCGCAAGTAATGAGCTTGGTGAAGGCAAATTCCTTACCATAGTTTTTCATTGAGTGGTCGGAGATGTTCTCCTGCACTTGATCAAAGAGTTCCTTGGTGATGATGGGTACGTGCTTACCGGTATACCACTGTCCACCACCTTTAGGATATTCAAATGTGCCATAGTAGAAGTGACATCGTAGGGTGAGGTAGATATTACTGAGGTTAAGGGGTTTACCATTCTTGGTCGTGAATTTGATTTCACCCTTTAACCACTTATGTACCCGTCTTCCTGAATACTTTTCATATGCCACCTTCTCAAACATTTTTTTGATGATGGGTGCTCTGTGGGCATCTACGTGTACCTGACATCTTTCATCCTTGTTCTTGCTGTTTAAGTATCCTACTGGTGCCGGTGCAGGCCATAGTCCCATTTCACATCTAGCACGAAGTCCTCGTTTGACATTAATGACCTTGTTGTCGTTTTCGAGCTTGGCTTGACTGCCTAGTATCATAAGGAGAAATTTCTCATTCGGATTGTTACTGAATTTCTGTCCTCCGTAAGTGCGGATTTCCTTCAGTAGTCCTTGATCCATTAAGTCCACGATTCTTCCAAGGTCACCTGCATTTCTTGAAATACGATCAGGTGCCCATGTCAGTATGCCATCGAACTTCTTCTCTTTGATTTCCTCTACAATTTCATTGAAGACAGGACGCTGGCCTGCTTCCTTGGCAGAGTGTGATTCCTTCTTCATGACCACGATGTCTAAATCCTGCTCCTTAGCCATCTTCTCCATCTCTCTCACTTGGCTGTCGATGGAGAGTATCTGCTTGTCTTCTTCCTCGGTGCTCTTCCTAGCATAGAGGCAGTAGCGTACTTTGGCGATTGGTGATTCCTTAAATCCCACCGGCTTTTGTATTGTATATTCCATACCTACATTGATGACGCGACCCAGTCGATGAGTCTAGACCCCCTTAGTTGGTAACTAAACAGTATCAAAACCACATATGAGAAATTTTATGAATATGCCTATGCACTGTCTCATTTGTCTCATTCGTATATTTTAAGCCATGGATTGAGAGCATTGTGAGACACATGCCTCACTAAAATACCCCAAAATATTGGCATTTGTTGGCATTTCAGATTTTGCAAACGTTACAGTGGTCTTTTAGGTATTATGTCTCAATATGTCTATTTAACCCTTACAGGACTTGCTGGATTAAAACATTCATCAAAAATTACACCATTTTGATACACCCCTATTCGTGTAATATTTGTAACATTTGCCGAAGAGTAAACCGAACACCGCTTTTTACTGTCTGTTCAGTTTTCATTCTCAATCCATCCTTTCAGAGCTTGCTCCTTTTACCCTTAGTACCTAAATCGGATACTAATTCCAAACACCCCTATATGTGTTCGCTTTGTTCGGTTTACAGAAATCAGAACCCGACTGAGACCCTTCGTTGTGGTAAACTGAAATTGCTCCAGAAAGCCTTATGGTGTCTTGCAACAAAAAGTTTGAGACTGAGGTGGGGCACCGAAATTACTTTAAAATCAATTGTATTTCAGCATTTTTTTTGCTATCATCGACACTACGCGCCTATAGCTCAGTTGGTAGAGCAGTCGCCTCTTAAGCGAACGGTCGTAGGTTCAAATCCTACTAGGCGCACCCGGTTTTCAATCGGAATTTGGGCGAGTGGCGGAATTGGTATACGCGCCAGTCTTAGGAACTGGTCCCGCAAGGGTTAAGGGTTCGAGTCCCTTCTCGCCCACAATTTATAGTTTTGTGTTAAAAAAGCCTTATTTTTAGGGCTTTTTTCACTTGACAAGTGTCTATTTTGAGTGCTATAATATATACAGAATGAATGCTTGCCAGAAAGTGTTCTGAAACCTTGAAGTGGAGATCGTCTCCCCTACTCGGTCACCCTAAACGCAGAAAAAAAACAAACTAGGAGCGAATCAAATCGCTCCCTGGCAGGAGTGATGAGATCGTTGACAAAAAAATGGCTAATACACCGCCGCCGCCAGCAACAGACCCCGAGCTCGATCCGAAAACGGAAAACTTCACGGCATCTTTCCTCATAGGGTCATCTCTGTGGGGTGGGGCCTGTGCACTTGCACTGGCACTTGCACTCATAGTCGAGGCATTCCTATTCGGAGGAATCTACGACTTCATCTTTAAACTGCAGATTGTTATTGCAGTAGCCGCCATACCAGCCTTAATTTGGCTGAACTGGGGCGAAATCGATCCGATGAGTTCTGGGATTGTTCTCAGTTATGGGAAATTAACGAACGAGGTGGTCGGAGGAGGCGGTATCATCACCTTCCCCAAAGTCCACAGCGCACGTCCCATAGACTGCACCACAAGGTCGATCGACATCGGAGGAACAGCAAAGTTCCGATTGATGGCCGGTCGACTTGCGAATTCGATCAGGCAGATGAAAGCTCAGAAGGATGCTCTCGCAGGAAAACCCGTCACAGAACCGGCCCGCCCACTTACAGACAGGGATCTGTTACTGGACAAGAATCCAAAAGTCGAAGACGCTGTCAAAACCGTCGTCGCACTAGCATTCTTCCTCGAGACGAAACTGAGAGTTACAGGCCAACCAACCCATCTGGAGTTTGCCAAGTTTGGCAACAGCTGGGAAGCAGCCGAAGAAGCAATCACAGGCCCTATCATTGAGGCAGCCAGAATTGCTGGAGCCAGTGAGAATGATGCAACAGATATCCTCGATGACATTGCTGGGTTCAAGGCCAAAATCATCTCTCACTTGGGGACAATGTTTCCGGTGGGAGATAAAGGGACTTCACTAGAGAGAACCATCATCCATGGTTGGACAATGTATTCAAACCACATGCAAGCCCGCGAACTCATCCCGGCCGACGAAAAAATGATCTCTGCGGTCGGAGATATAGCGGTCACAGCAGAGGAAAATGTCGCAACAGCATCGGCGACACAGAGTCTGATCGAAACCTCGAAGGAACTCATGGGAATCCTCGATGGTGTCGACGTCAAATACAGAGGCGTCGTTTCAACAGTGATAGGCATCCTCACGAGGATGTTCGTCACAAAACACGAAAAGAAATAAAAAAATAAAGTGAACACACCAATCCAAACAACAATCAGTTACGGAGGAGCAACGGGCACAGCACCCGCCGCCACCCCACAAGGTGGCAAAGCCAAAAAGTTCCTGAGCTCTGCGCTCAGAAAC
>JBAXAB010000018.1:0-7882 GCA_037142735.1 bacterium | reverse complement strand
GTGATAACACAGATTCTGGAAGCTTCGGTGGTGTTAATACGGATTTCGGTAGTTTTACTCCAGCTGATAATTCATCATGTTCATCATGTCGTTCTGTTGGATACTCTACTCCGTCATACCGATACACTACAGGTTCAACTCCTGCGTACTCGTATGCAGCTATCCCTTCATATAGATACTCAAATGGTTCAAACTCAACTCCTACAAATATTAACAGCAACACAAACCGAAACGATGTAATCTCTAATTCGAATCCTGTTGTGACAAACACTAACATCGCAGGTGGTGCTAATGTAAATGTAGTTGTAAATGTTCCATCAAATGGTGGTTCAAACAATAACACTCAGACTTTGGAAGGTTCATGTTCAGTAAACCCTTCAAATAATGTTCAAGTTGGTCAAGATGTGAGTTTCTCTGCCTCTGCTTCAGGTGGTAACGGAGGATACACATATTCTTGGTCAGGTTCAGACGGTCTTAACAGTTCAAGTCAGTCTTTCACTGGACGATTCTATAGTTCAGGTAGTAAGTACGCTACAGTTGCAATTACTTCAAACGGTCAGACGATCTCACGATCATGTAATGTGAACGTCGGTAACAACTCAACTATCAGTGCGTATTGTTCAGCAACACCTTCAGTTGCAAATACTAACCAGTATGTTACTTGGACAGTATTCCCAACAGGTGGAAACAGTAATTACACTTACAACTGGTCAGGTTCTGATGGATTGAACGGTAACAACTCTTCAGTTAGTCAGCAATATTATTCAACTGGTCAGAAGAATGCGACAGTGACTGTCACTTCAAATGGTCAATCATATACAGCGACATGTTATTCAACAATCAACGCTATCTACGGTTACCAGACTCAGGCGTCTAACGTAACTCTTATTAAGGGTACATCAGACCAAGTTGGTGCAGTTTCAGGAATTTATCTAAACCAGGTTCCTGCTACTGGAATCAGTCTAAGTTGGAAAATTGCATTGTTTGCTATCGGACTATTAGCTTGGAGTGCATTCGCAGCATTCGTGGTATCACGAAGAAAGCGAACAGGACTTACAGCAAATGTTTCAGCTGCTAGTATGATTGAAGCTTTCAAGGCGAGAAACCTATCTGCAAGAAATAAGTAATCTACTACGATTCTTATAACAAAAAACCTACCACATATGTGGTAGGTTTTTTGTTTGTTGGGCTAAGTTATTTTCGTGATGTGATTTCTTCTTTCAGTCTTGCTTCCACCTCACCCGTTGTCAATTGTCCTAAGTTGCCCTTGTCTCTGCTCTCAAGGGTAACTTTGCCAGCCTCCATGTCCTTATCACCAATAATAATTGTATAAGGAACTTTGGCATTTTTGGCAGCGCGAACTTTTTTACCAAAGCCATCGTTTGAAAGGTCGATTTTTGCACGGATCTGTAGTTTTCGAAGAGATGCATAAACCTCTTTTGCCTTTTCCATATTTGATTCTTTGACTGGTACTACATAAACCTGTTCAGGGGCGAGCCATAGAGGGAAGTTACCGGCGTAGTGTTCAATCAAGAATCCAATAAAGCGTTCATGAGTTGAAAGTGGTGCTCGGTGGATACACAAAGGGGTCTTTTCGGTACCGTCTTTGTCGGTGTATTTCAATCCAAAACGAGCAGGAACCGCAAAATCTACCTGGTTTGTGGCAAGGGTAAATTCGCGACCAATCACGCTCCAAATCTGCACATCAATTTTTGGTCCGTAGAAGGCACCTTCATTTTCGGCTTCAACAAATGGTACATTTGCTGCGACTAAACATTTACGCACCATGTCTTCAGTTTTGATCCACAATTCTTCGTTATCAATATATTTCTTTCCAAGCCCTTCCTTCGAATGTTTTGAAAGTCGCATTTGGTACTTTTCAATTCCAAAAATTTTGAAGTAGTACAAATACATATCAATTACTTTTTTGAACTCATCAAAGAATTGCTCTTCGGTACAATAAATATGAGCGTCATTCATCTGCATCGAGCGTACACGCATCAGGCCAAACAGTTCACCTGATTTTTCATGACGATAACATGTGCCGTATTCAGCCAATCTCAAAGGAAGGTCTTTATAGCTTTTAGTTCCAGCTGCATAAATCTTGTGATGATGCGGACAGTTCATAGCCTTCAAATAATATTTACCGCCCTCGTATTCCATCGGAGGGTACATGGATTCCTCATAATAAGGAAGGTGTCCTGAAGTTAAGTACATTGATTCCTTCGCAAGGTGTGGAGTTCGCACACGTTCGTATTCGTACGCGAATTCAGTTTCTTTAGCCAATGTTTCCAACTGTTCAATAATTGCACCTCCATTTGGTAACCAAAGGGGAAGTCCAGGTCCTACATCTTCATCAAATTCAAAAATAGCTAATTCTTTTCCAAGTTTTCGGTGATCACGTTTTTTTGCCTCTTCTTGTTGAACTTCGTATGCATCTAATTCTTCCTTAGTTGGGAATGCCAGTCCGTAAATACGCGTAAGCATTTTGTTTTTTTCATCACCTCGCCAGTAGGCCCCAGCGATACGAGACAGTTTGAACGAATCAGGAGCGATAGATTGCATGTCTTCAACATGCCCACCACGGCAAAGGTCTGTAAAGTTTCCAGACGTATACAAAGTGATTTTCTCACCTTTCTTTGCAATTTCTTCTATTAATTCAAGCTTGTATGGATTGTCAGCGAACAAAGTTCGAGCTTCTTCCGGCGAAACCTCTTTGTGAGTAAAACCTTTCCAAGTCTTGAGCAATGATCGCATCTTCTTTTCAATTTCATGGAAGTTTTTTTCTGAGACAGGAGATTCAAAATCCATGTCGTAGTAGAACCCATTATCGACGGCAGGTCCAATAGTCAAAAGGGTGGTTGGGTATATTTCAATTACAGCGGCAGCTAGCAAATGTGCTAGGGAATGTCGCATTTCTTGTAGGTCGTTTGTATTTTTTGACATGGTTTTCAGCTTTTAAGCAGGATTTTATCTTTGCTTAATCAATAATTAATAACTGTCTGATAATACTATATTTTAAGTACGTAAGCGAGATTTGAAAATATGCAAAAAGATTATACGGAATGGCACAAAAAGAAGACGGAGATACAAAATAAAAATAGATATCCCATATTTTTCCATGAAAGGGAAGTCTGGTGGTGTTCTTTGGGTAGTAATATTGGTTGGGAAGAAGATGGTAAGAACTCAAACTTTTCTAGATCAGTAATTATCTTTAAAAAGTTTAATAACGATGTATTTTGGGCTGTCCCGTTATCTACTAAAGTTAAACATTCTAAATTTTACGTAAGTCTAAATATAAACAACACGGATCAGATTGCTCTATTGTCCCAGATGCGATTAATAGATACCAAGAGACTAATTAGAAAGCTTGGTCATATAAGTAATGAAAAATACAATGAAATACAAAAGGCAGTTATAAATCTTGTGAACTTATAACTGCCTTTTGTATTTTTATGATTCTGTTTTCACAGAACCGAGGCCGAAGCCGTTACGAGTACATTTTAGCAGGGTAAATATTTGGGTCAAGTCCCTAAATCCCAATTTTATGCTATAACATAGTTCACACATTATGTTATCCCGCACTCGAAACTTTAGCATCATCGCCCATATTGACCACGGAAAGTCGACCCTTGCCGACCGTATGCTTGAAATTACGCACACTATTGAAAAGCGCAAAATGATGGCGCAGGTTTTGGACAGTATGGAATTGGAGCGCGAAAAGGGAATTACTATAAAGATGCGGCCAGTAAGAATGCATTACAAGGATCACATTTTGAATCTAATTGATACACCTGGCCACATTGATTTTTCGTATGAAGTTTCTCGAGCATTAAAGGCAGTGGAGGGTTCTATTCTATTGGTAGATGCCACACAGGGCGTGCAGGCACAGACTTTAACAACACTTCGAATGGCACAGGAAACAGGGCTTGTGATTATTCCAGTATTAAGCAAGGTTGACTCACCACTTGCACGAATTGAAGATATAAAGAAAGAAATGGTAGCGCTTCTTGGATGTAAGGAAGAAGATATTTTGGAAACCTCTGGAAAGACAGGTGCTGGTGTGGATGATCTTTTACAAGAGGTAATTAAACGTATTCCTGCTCCAAAGGAAGAATTTACAAATTCAAATAGTTTCCGTGCGCTAGTTTTTGATTTTCAATATTCAAACCACAAAGGTGTCATTATATATGTACGATCTATGGACGGGTCTGTAAAGAAAGGTGACGAGTTGATGTTTAAAATTGCGAATGAAAAGTTTACAGCGCTCGAAGTCGGGATCTTTACACCTGATGAAGAGGCTTGTGAGGAATTAGGTCCTGGGCAAATTGGCTACATTGTAACCGGAATTAAACGTCCAGGCATTGCATCAGTGGGCGACACTATTACACTTTTCAAAAAACAATTACCTGAATTACCGGGATACTTTAATCCATCGCCTGTGGTGTGGGCATCGGTGTACCCAGAAGATGCAGATGACTTTGAACTGTTGAAGCAGGCCTTAGGACGATTAAAACTTTCTGATTCGGCTTTTTCATACGAAGAAGAATCATCAGGGTCATTAGGACGTGGTTTCAGATGTGGTTTCTTGGGACTTCTTCATTTGGAAATTATTACTGAACGATTGAAGCGTGAATTTAATTTAAATCTGGTTATTGCTACACCAAGTATCACATACGAAGTAACCATGAAAGATGGCAAGAAAAAAATGGTGTATTCACCGTCACTTTTTCCAGATCACGGATCATTCCTCGAAGTGTACGAGCCTTGGGTCAATGTGAAAATTATTTCTCCAACCACTTATGTCGGTGCGATTTATCAAATGCTTTATGAACACGAAGCTGAATTGGGGGACACGGAAACTTTCGGAGATGGGCGGGCAGCTCTTGCTATTGCGATGCCGCTTCGCGAATTAATGCGCGGATTTTTTGATGAATTGAAAAGTATTTCATCTGGTTATGCATCATTGTCATATGAATTAGAAGGAATGAGAAAAGCTGATGTAACCCGCATGGATATTTTGGTAGCAGAAGAACCAGTAGAAGCATTTACCCGAGTGATTGCCTTTAGACGAATTGATGAAGAAGCGAATAAAGCAGTAGACAGATTGTTCGAAGTTCTTCCACGTCAGATGTTCGTCACTAAAATTCAAGCAAAAGCAGATGGGCGAATTATTGCATCTCGAACACTTTCGGCTATGAAAAAAGATGTGACTCAGCACATGTACGGAGGCGATATCACTCGAAAAATGAAATTACGAGAGAAGCAGAAAAAGGGAAAGAAAAAAATGAAAGAGGGAGGCACGGTGAATATTCCACATGATGTTTTCTTGAAGATGATGAAGAGTGGGGATAATTAGGATTTTAGGTTTTCTTTAAGGAAAATTCATATGGTTTGTGTATTATTTTGCTCGATGCAGAGATATTTTAAAAGTTTTACAGAGTATTTTTTATTAAAATTGGAATATGTCTCCGATGTTTGCAAGGATATCGCTCAAATTTTCTTTGCTGTATTTGTTGTAGAATCTTTTACCCGAGATCTTATCAGTTGGAAGTTGGTATCTTATGGTTTATTATTAGGATCGGCGTGGTGGGTGGCTGGTATTATTAGTTTTAGAATTAAAAAGTAAATTATGAATATAGCTTATATTGTAGGTTCTCTTATGTTGGTTTTTGTTGGCACTATGATATTTTTTGCAAAAAGACTTGAAAGGGAACAAAAGAACCACAAGTAGATTGCAAAAATTCCCTAAAACTTGTATATTGAAACCCCATAAACACGGGCCCTTAGCTTAGTTGGTAGAGCGCCTCATTTGCACTGAGGAGGTCAGCGGTTCGAATCCGCTAGGGTCCACAAAATTGATTTTTAGACTATTTGAGAGAGTGTCTTTCCGATTAAGCTTGAATATGCTGCCTAGTTCAGGAGTTCCAAATCAATAAACATCAAGTTATGTATTTCTTGATTTTTGTTATACAATTATTTCAAGTAAATATGACAAATCCAAAGCAAAAAGTATTAATTGTTGGAGCGGGCCTTGCTGGAATGGCTATTTATCATAAACTAGATAAAAATAAGTTTGAAATAGATATTGTTGAAAAAAGAGACAAACTTCAAAATCTTGGGTATGCAATTATTATGAATCCTGTTGGTATCCGAGCATTGAAAATGCTTGGGTATTCTAATGAATCAGTAAGTAAAATTGGTAAATCAATTGATGGTGCAGTGGTGTGGAACAAGAACGGGGAAGTACTTCAAGTTACAGATTTTAAAGGCTTTAAAAATAGATTTGACGATTACCAGGTTGTTAGTAGAAAACATTTATATGAATTACTTGAATCAAATTTTTCTCCTGATTCTCTAAAAATGAATCTGTACCCAACATCATTCAAAGAAGTTGAATCTAAGGTCTTAGTTCAATTTTCGGATAGTACTGAAAAGGAATACGATTTGGTCATAGGTGCAGATGGAGTTTATTCACAAGTGCGTGAGCATATCTTTCCAAATACAGAGATAGAGGATGCAGGTCTTATGTTCATGTGGGCGTGGTTTCCAAGAGGAAAAGTGACCATGCCTGGACCATTGGGGGTAATGGATAATAATACTGGTGGAATAGGTTTCTTCGATTCAAATGAAAATGAGAGGGTTTGTATGTATTTATATAAATCAATGACACGTGAGCAATCTAAGAAATTCAGTCGTTCGGAGTATCAGAATCTTTGGAGAGAAGAATTAAAAGATTTTACAAATATTCCTGGAGTCATTGAAAATTTACCATCAGGTGAAGACATGCACATGGCCCAGGATAGACAATTCTTCTTAGATAAAATGTATAAAGGATCTATAGTTTTAATTGGAGATTCAGCACACGTAAGAAGTATTTTTGGTGGGGCGGGAAGTAGTATTGCTCTTGAAGACGCTGTTGTTTTAGGGATATATTTAAATAATGAAAAAAGTATTTCTTCAGCTCTAGAAAAATACAGTGAATCGCAAAACCAGAGAGGAAGAAATATTATTCTTCCTAATCTATCGGGAACAAAATTTGGTGAAACTGTCAATGATTTTCTTTCAACGAGTCCTCTGTTTAACGAGTCGGCATTATCTTAGCAAAAACTTCTTTTTCACTAATTTCCCCACTAGGAACCCAAACTGCACGAGAAGTTTTATTTCCCTCCGAATTTACCCCTTGCTCTTCATCAGTAAAATATGCTGCAACATCAAATAAGGACGGTTTATTTTTTCCAGCAAACAATAGCTCGTCTTTAGTTGGAAATCTCCACTTCTTTTCTTCGGGTTTTAATGTAGCATTTAAATTATCCAAAGCTTCATTTGCAAGTTCAAATGTATTCCATCCAAGATCGGGCCCCCATTCACGTTTGAATTCTTCCTTGTCATTAGTAGCTGTAGACTCCAACTCACTTTCGATTGAAAGTCTTTCTCCTTCAATCTCATGTTTTTTATCCATAAGTTCATTGAATGACAACGTTGTTTCGGCTGGTCCGTTCTCAAGCTCATGATTTATTTCACCCAACCTTGCTCTGAGTTCGTTTTCTGATTCCATATAAGATTTGTTTAGGCTTTAATTGTATGCCAGTTTACTCAATATGGGAAGATATAGTTTTATTCGGTATATTAATTTACTTTTACTACACTAAGCCCTTCTTGTTACAACTTAGGTCTCCGTCCGAAGGTTTTTATACAGGTAGGGTGTTTAATGTGGATGTTGCTTGAAGTGCTTTATAAGCAGTATGAGCAATATCAACTGAATGATATTTAACATAGTATCTCCTTCAAGTATTGTAATTCTTTAATGATTTGGTTCACAAAAATCACATCGAAGTCCACTCGAAGTTGACAAGTCTATACTCTGTGATACAATACAAAA
>JBAXAB010000017.1:0-8346 GCA_037142735.1 bacterium | reverse complement strand
AAAAGCTAAAATGCTAAGTACAAGGATGGTGTCCTAAGAAAGGGGTCCACTACACCCCTAGTAAGTAGGTACCTAAGAAGTTTTATTGCAAAAATAATTATATGAATAAAGAAAACGCAGATCAAAATGAATTCAAGGTTCCTCAAGTTATCGAGAGCGGCGTCGTCGGCTGCCTGAAGCTCATCTCTGCGGGCAAACGTGTAGTTATCGGTGCAACTCAAGGCACGGAAACACTTGCCTCCGCTGACGACATGTTCAGTTATATCAGCCCCGAATTCAAAAATTGGGGATGCGACAAAGATGAACAATCAACTTCAGAAGTGGCCGTTGAGGTGTATGAACAAACGGAAGACGCTGTTTATCCCAAGATCTTCGGTGACGTGGATCAAAACCTTGATCGTTTGGTGTTGACCACGTCGCAGATCAAGAGCTTTGTGGTGAATAATGCAAAGGATTATTTTTTAGAGGGAGAAGAATGGACATGTTTCCGCTTTCTCTTTAAGGTGGGTAACGAATTCTTCGTTGCTGACATTCGTGTTCTCTCCGACGGCGATCGAGCGGTTCGTATCTTTCGCTTCTTGGACGGCTCTGTCCGTCATGCCCAGTACCGTCATCGTATCGTGGTTCCACAACTGGGATAGAGCAGTTCGTGTGTTTCAGTGGTTACATAAGAATGATAATAAAACCTTCTTCCACCATTACCGTGCTATAGTGCGACTATGTGTTTTTCTGCATCAGCCAGTTTCATTGCAAGTGGTGGACTCGCCACACTTGGAGTAGCCACTTTGGTCGTGTCAAAAAAACAAGACAAAATCCTTGCTCTTATTCCAATTCTTTTTGCGATCCAGCAATTCCTTGAGGGAATCCAGTGGCTTTATTTAAATTCAGGAACGCATTCAACGTTCATCGGTTACAGTTTCTTGTTTTTTGCCTTTATTGTGTGGCCTGTATACGTACCGAGTTTTATATTTATCCTGGATGAAAAAAGGAGGAAAGTTTTAAAATGGTTTGTTATCCTAGGTTCAATTGTCTCCATATACTTTCTTGCATTACTGCTCTCCGAACCTATATTTGTCAGCAAAGTCCACGCCTGCGTGAGCTATACTTTCCACTTTCCATTTAAATATCCAGCCATGATTTTGTACTTGCTGACAGTTTTTGCTCCATTGGTTATCTCTAGCCTGAAAATCTTTAGGTGGTTTGGACTTCTGGTCGGAATTTTTGGAATCATTGCTGGGCTATTCTTCTGGCTGACATTTACCTCGGTCTGGTGTTTTTTTGCTGCTGCTGTCAGTTCGATGTTTTTCTTTTATATAAAGTTCAAGGGTCCGAGGGTGATAGTGGTAAATAAATAAACGCTATTGCTTGTGCTTTTTAGCCATTTTGGTTCCAACTTCACATCAACGCCCCTAGCCAATTTGACCCATTCCGAGGAATCTCATATTTAGCGCCATTTATAAAATGTATGCTGGGTAAATTTCGATTAAATCGCTATCATAATAAATATGCTATATTGTTACTCACAATATGGTTTATAAAATCAAAAAAAGTAGATTACGACTTATAAAGCTTACAATTTTTGTAATAATTATTTTTTTATTTATCATGCTTATTTTGAGCAAGATAAATTATTCAAGTAAATCAGAAAATCAAAATATCAACAAAGTTACAACTGCTGCCACAGAAGTGATAAAAGTTCCAGTCTGGCCAGCCGTTCTCGATAGAAAAGAATTCGACAAGCGATTGTTGGTACTTGATAATTATGTGTATCCTGCAACGACTACTGCCACCACAACCTTGGTGATAAAAAGGATTAACTCTAAAAAAACGTCTACAACTACAATTGCGATTAAGCCTCCTGTTTTTCCAGTGTATGCAACCAGCACAAATGTAACTGTCCCAGGTAAGCGTTGGCCAGCTAGCACTGTGTATCCAAATGGTGACGCAATATTACCATTCAAGCGAATTTTGGCTTATTACGGAAATTTTTACTCAACAAAAATGGGAATTTTAGGAGAGTATAGTGAAGGCGAGGTCTTACGACGTCTGGCAAGTACAACAGCAATGTGGAATGCTGCAGATCCGACAACCCCAATATTGCCTGCAATTGAATATATTGCCGTGACGGCACAAGGCACAGCGGGTGTTGATAAAATGTATCGTGCCGTTATGCCGGATGAAGAAATTGAAAAAGCATATTCTATGGCACAAAAAGCGAAAGGTATTTTAATCTTGGATTTACAAGTTGGACTTAGCACTGTCGAGAAAGAACTTCCAAAGTTTAAAAATTACATGATGAGGCCAGATGTTCATATTGCAATTGACCCTGAATTTTCTATGAAGACTGGCAAGAGACCTGGAACAGTTATAGGTACAGTAAATTCAGATGATATTAACTATGTTATTAATTATCTCTCTAATATTGTAAAAGAAAATAAATTACCTCCAAAGGTGTTGTTGGTGCACAGATTTACAGAAGACATGGTGACTGGTGCAAATCAAATCAAGCCGACACCAGAGGTTCAGGTTGTTATAGTAATGGATGGTTGGGGGACAAAGGAGCGAAAGATAGGCACATACAAAAGTGTCATTGATCAAGAACCAGTGCAATTTACTGGAATTAAACTTTTTTATAAAAATGATATAAAGTCCCCAAGTACCGGCATTCTGAGTCCTGCTGAAGTTTTTTCACTTAAACCAATGCCAATTTATATTCAGTACCAGTAAGTAATGGTGACGGTGCATGTCAATAAGAGGAAATTTAATCCAACTTCCCAATAATAAAATCTGTGACCTGCTCAGGGTTCATTTTTTCCGTATCAATGAAATCAATCGTACTTACTGGATTGTTTATATAAAATTGATCGTTAGGTTCAAAGTATCCAGTGAGCTCATCAATTTTTGATTTAGGCAGTTCTGTGACACCCATCATTTCCTTGGTCCTTTCATGAACGCGGGCTTGGCGATGATCCTTCGGTGCAGTAAGTCTGTATGCATAAAATTTCGCGCCGTGCTTTTCAGCAATATTTCTTAGCATTTCTACACCTTGCGCTTTGGTTACCAGCTCGACAATAACGCTTACTCTGTGCTCAAGATATTTATCAACCATCGCTCCCATGACGTCCTTTAGGACTATAAGCGTATTCGGATTTTCCTTATAGTTTGGAACAAGCCTCTTTATATCAGGCATTGCGACCCGTGCCGTGTCAGGCAGCTTATGGTTTAAGAGTTTTGACGTGGTTGTTTTACCAGAACCCATTGGTCCGTCGATGAAAATAAGAAAGGGGGTAGTCATGATTCTTGCATTATAGCAGAAGAATGATTCATGTGATGTTTGTCTACAAATAAGGTTCAAACTTTATACAGCGCACCAATAACATTTTCTTGGTATAATCAATCGTATGACATACAATCTACACCCAATTTTTGTTCATTTTCCGATTGCTCTTTTATTTTTGTACTCCGTTATTAAAATCCTTCCGCTAAAGACATGGTTTCCTAAAATTGCATGGAGAGATATAGAGCGTGCACTTCTATTCTTTGGTGTTCTCGGAGCTTTTGCTGCTTTGGCAACAGGGGATACAGCAGAGAATCTAGTGCACCCTAATAGGCAACTAGTCAACGCACACTCTAACTTTGCCGCAGTTGCGACGTGGCTCTACGGGGCTCTTCTATTTGGAGAAATTGCAGCGTTCTTGAATGTGTTTTATGGTACGCAGAATAAAAAGTATAAGTTTATATCTACCACGCTGGTTTTTATTGAGAAGGTTCTATGTAATAGAATATTCTCCACTGTAATTGCATTCATTGCTCTTGTGATGATCTCAATCACAGGTCTCCTTGGTGGTGTAATTGCATATGGGGTCACCGCAGATCCCTTCAGTTCGGTGGTATTGAAATTGTTAGGTATAACATATCCTTAAAAAAGTGATGAAAATTATACTTGCATTAATTGCCGCAGTTCTCGCTATCGTTGGCAATGTCTCTTACCTCAAGGATATTTTAAAGGGTAATGTTAAACCTCATCCTTATACGTGGTTTATTTGGTCCATCGTATCCATGACTACATTCTTTGGAGGTCTTGCTGAAGGGGCAGGCATAGGGGCACTACCAACCGGTATCGCCGAAAGTTTTACCATTATTATCTTCCTCTTTTCTTTGAAGTATCTTTTTAAGCGGCAAACAGGACATATACGGAAGATTGATAATTACTTTCTGGCGGCATGTCTCATTGGTCTCGTTCCTTGGGCTTTGACAAAGGATCCAACAATATCTGTCATTGTGGTTGTTTCAATTGATGTTCTCGCTTTTGTGCCCACACTACGCAAGTCGTGGGATCATCCGCACACAGAAAGACCGCTTCTTTATGAAATGAATGTGGCACGGCATGTCCTCACTCTGTTTTCACTCGGGGCTTATAATATTGCAACCATGCTTCATTCGATAGCAATGATTTGTACGAATACTGCTGTGACGGTTTTTGTCAAAAGGAAACAATGAAAAAAATCTTATTCTATCCAGGAACCTTTAACCCTCCTCACCTCGGGCACGCCTCGACGGTTAAGGTTGCTGTCGACTCTATCAATTTTGATGAAGTATGGATAATGCCAGCAGGAAAGAGAGTTGATAAGCAAGTGCCGACAAGTTACGAGGACAGAAAAAACCTCGGAGTAATATTTGTTGAATATTTGGTATCTCAGATTAACGTTCCCGTGAAGTTGATATCGAGGGCAGTGGATAATATTGATGGAAAGTACACGCATGAACATATTGAGGAGCTCAAGGCTCAGTCAGAAGATGAAATATTCCAATTAGTAGGTATAGATGGATATCTGGGAATTAAAGAGAGGGTAATAGGGCCAGGAGAAAGGTTTGTGATCATCAAGCGGTCTGGCTATGAAGTTCCTAAAGAGTTGCTTTCAAATAGTAATCTTATGATTTTGGATGAGGGGGTTAGTGGGATTTCAAGTACGAGAATACGAGAAATGGTCAAGAATGGAGATGAAGGGTACAAGAAATTGGTTCCAGACAAGGTCGTGGCTTATATCGAAAAAGCAGGTCTTTATTTGCTTTGACCTAAATGGTTAAAAACATAAAAAATGATAGAATTGCACCATGATAAACGACTCGATAAAAACAATTCTGTGCTACGGAGACTCAAATACATGGGGAAATATACCTAAAAGTGACTTTCGCTATCCTCGATCGGTACGATGGCCATCAGCTCTCCAAAATTTTTTAGGAGATGGATATGAAGTTGTAGGTGAAGGTTTATGCGGGAGAACCTTAAAATCTAGTGTTGCTTCACCTGAAAAGAACGGTATTAACTATATTTTGCCTTGTGTTTTGAGCCATGAACCGTTGGATTGGGTAATCATTATGCTCGGTACAAATGATGTCAAGGATAGTTACAACCTCAGTGCTGAAAATATTGCTGAGAATTTGAAAGAGACAATTTTGATAATTAAGAATGCTGATATGGTAAATAAGGAAGATGTAAAGATTCTTGTCGTGTGTCCCCCAGAGATAATTGCTACAGAAAAAGGAATCGATACGCGCTTTATAGAGGGAATTGAAAAGTTTAAAAAACTTCCAGAGCTTTATAAAAAGGTTGCATTAGACACAGAGGCACATTTTTTAAATGCCAGTGACTTTGTACAATCAAGCAAGGTTGATGGTTTTCATCTTGATGCAGATGCACATTTAAAATTAGCTGAAGCGATTAGAGGTATCCTATTTAAATAGGCTACCTGCTACAGTCTTAACACCATGCAACACCTCATTTATAAAAAACTTTTTGGGCCTGAGGCCAAGAATTATACAAAATATAGAACTCCATATCCAAAGGAGCTTTTTGATCTGTTGGTAAAATCTATACCGAAAGGATCTGTTAATGTTTTGGACATCGCATGTGGTACAGGAAAATCTACAGAAGATCTGGTGGCTACAGCTTTAAAAGTCTCTGGAGTTGACCATGACGAGCAGATGATAGAAGAGGCAAGGGTACAGGCGGAGATTAAAAATCTTGAAATCAATTATTCTGTGGCAGATGTCGAACATCTCCCATTTCCAGATCAACATTTTGATGTGGTGACTGTCGGAACAGCTTTTCATTTTTTTATGAATGAACCGGCGATGTCAGAAATTAAAAGAGTGCTTAAACAGGGAGGGCTCTTGTTTGTATATTGGACCCTAACAACTAAGGATATTCCTGATGAAGACAGTATCCCTGGAAGTATTTTTAAGAAATATAAATGGGTCAAGGTACCGTCTGAACTCCGAGACCTTGGAAATGTGTCAAATTTTTTTAGTGGGTCTTGTTTTCAGAAAGTCTCTACAGAAAGAATTACTGTTACATACAATACTACAGTGGAAGAAAGGGTGGGTTTGCAAACGACGTCTGGTTTTTATGAGACTTTAAGTGAGGAGGATAAGAAGCATTTTCTTACGGAAGTGCGCGATGTATTGACCAAAAATTTAGGAAGTAGAGCGTATTTTACGCTTGAAGAAGAGATTCAGGTTTGTTTGGGGTTTAAGGGGTAAAATGATAATCTATAATTCATGAACGAAGCCAACAAGAGGTTTTTTATAACCGGTATTCCAACCTCTGGAAAATCATATCTCGCAAAAAAACTAGCCGACAAAATCGGTGGTGTAGTTGTTTCAACTGATGATATGCGAGAAGTGATGTCCAAGGATCCTAAATATCGCAAGTGGACGAATTTTTATTTAGATAAAGATGAAAAAGAATATTACACAAATACCTGTCCCGAGGACTTATGGAAAAATTTAGTGGATCATTCTGAAGGTTTGTGGCCTTTTATATTGGAAAAAATTCTTTCACACAACAGCGGAGGTAGGCCTGTTATTTTTGAAGGGGTGAACATTCTGCCACATCTAGCAAAAAGAGATTTGCCCTTTGATGGAATTGTTCTGATTGGTAAAAGCCGAAACGATGTATTCGACAGGGTTAAAAAGGACCACAGATGGTGAGAAACAGAGGAGTTGTGGAATCTAGAGGCAGATGTGTTTTTTGATGTAGAAAGACCTAATTATAAAAATGAGGCAGAAAAGTACGGATACCGTGTTTTTGAGACGGCGGAAGATTTTATGTTGGAAAATTTATCATCGCTATGATTCATAAAAAAACTCATGAACAAATAGAGGCTATCAAAGAAGTTCAAATTGCTACCGAATCAGCGATGAAGGCGGTGATAGAATATATACAATCGACAGACAACCCTACTTCTGAAGAGGCACATAAAATAATCGATAAAGTTCTATCGGAAAATAATTGTGAATCTCCCGAAGGTCACATCGTTGCAGGTGGCCAGCAAAGTGCAGAGCCTCACGAGAAAGGTTCGGGCACTCTTGAAAAAGGCGTACCAATTGTTATAGATATATATCCGCGGTCTAAAACGACAGGGTATTTTGCAGATATGAGTCGAACCGTGTGTGTTGGAGCGCCTTCAGTTGAACTGCAAAAAATGTACGATGCTGTGCTTGGTGCACAAGAACTTGCATTGTCGATGATCAAACCAAAAATGAAGTGTTCTGAAATTCAAACAGCAGTTGAAAATTTTTTTAAGGAAAAAGGATATCTTACATCAGGTAAAGGAAAAGAATTTAAATTCGCAGAAGGTTTTGTTCATAGTATAGGTCACGGAATAGGCAAGGATCTTCACGAGTCGCCGAGGTTTGGTAGAGGAAGTGAGGACGTTTTAGAGGAGGGTGATGTTGTGACAGTTGAGCCTGGGTTATATTATTCTAAGATTGGAGGTATACGCCTTGAGGATATGATTTTGGTGACTAAGAATGGGGCGAAGAATCTGACTAGGTTTCGGAAGGAGTTTGGGGTTTAGAATTGTGTTAAGTAAATAAAAAATCAAAATGTCCACACACAAAACCACTGTAAACCAAGAAAACATCCTTACTTTTCTCAAAGAAAAATTTCCAACTGGAGTTTCTAATTTTGAAATTATTATTGGTGGGGAGAGTTCCCAAGCATATAGTTTTAGCGTAGATGGGAAAAATTATATTATCCGTCTCAACAAACACAATACTCGGGGATTTAAGAAAGATGAATATGCTTTTAACCACTTTGGTTCTGATCTTATTCCAATCCCCGAGGTGTACGATATTGGTAAAATAAATGAAAGTCTGAACTACTGCATATCCAAGAAAGTTCCCGGCAAGTTACTGGATACATTTAAGGGAGAAGAATTTAAAAATATACTTCCTGATATGTTTAAAGTGCTTGATGCAATTCACTCCTGTGACATCAGTAACACTTGGCATGGACCCCAAATTTAGTACACAAACCTTGTATAATTAGCGCATAATATA
>JBAXAB010000016.1:0-12172 GCA_037142735.1 bacterium | reverse complement strand
TTTGAAGATGGAAAAATTAAAATCATAAGAAACCATCACGGCCCCCACCGAGACGGGTCCCGCCAAAGGCCCCCTTCCTGCTTCATCAATTCCTATGTGCCACGTATAAGGCTTGTTTTGCGCTTTGATCATAAACGTATATAATGATTCTATCAGTTTTAAAGGTGCTTGTTTAAGTCTTTACAAAGATTTGCAACTACCACATGAGAGCACAAAAAACTCTCCACTTATTATGATAAAAACTAAACCTAGTTCAGCGCGTTTTACTCACCTCCATACCCACAGTCATTACAGTCTTTTACAGGCACTTCCTAAGATCGAAGATTTGGTTGAAAGTGCGGTTGATAAAGGCTTCGCCTCTATCGCCATGACCGATGCTGGAAACATGTATGGCGCAATTGATTTTTATAAGGAGTGTAAAAAGAAAAATATCAAACCAATTGTTGGGGTGGATTTTTATGTGGCGATTCGCACACGTCACGATAAAGAATCAAGAATTGACAACAAGCGTACTCGCCTCGTCTTGTTAGCAAAAGATTCAGCAGGTTACAAAAATCTTTTAAAGCTTGTGACGGAATCCAACCTTGATGGTTTTTACTATAAACCTCGCATCGATAAAGAGTTGATGGAAAAATATCGTGAAGGCATTGTTTGCATCGTCCCCTCATTTAGCGGAGATTTGGCAGTCGCTATCAAATCAGACAATATAGAACGTGCGAAAGAGCTGACTGAGTTTTACAAAAAAACATATGGAGCTGATTTCTATTTGGAAATTACTCACCATCCTGAAGTGCAAGGTCATGAAGAGAACATGAAGAAACTGGTGGCTTTTGCTCGTACTGAAAACATCCCACTGGTGGCCGCTCATGATGTGTACTATTTAGAAAAGGAAGACAAGTTGGCACGTAACACAGTGGTGGCTATTCAGAATGAATTCAGTGAAAGATCACTCGAAGATGAGGCAGATTTTTCAATGATTTCTCCAGAAACTGCCGAAGAATTTTTTGCAGACATTCCAGATGCATTAGACAATTGCAAAAAAATTGTAGACGAATGTAATTTGGAAATCACTTTGGGCAAATGGCTTTTTCCTGAATTCAAAGTAGAGAGCGGACTCACTCCAGACGAAGAGCTTCGAAAACTTGCCTATGAGGGACTCGCGACACGACACGTTGAACTAACCGACATTGTCAAAGAACGTCTCGAGTTTGAACTAAGTGTTATCCAGAAAAAAGGATACGCCGCATATTTCCTCACGGTAGCTGACCTCCTTCATTATGCGCATGCACATGGCATTTTAACGAACATTCGAGGTTCGGTTGCGGGTTCAATGACTACATATTTAACTGGAATTACGAATGTAAATCCGATTGATTTTAAATTGCCTTTCGAACGATTTTTGAACCCCGAAAGACCATCTGCGCCAGATATTGATATGGACTTTGCTGATAACCGTCGTGACGAAATGATTGCGTATTCAAAACAAAAATACGGAGCTGACAAAGTGGCACAGATTGGAACTTTTGGAACGATGATGGCCCGTGGTGCAGTGCGCGATGTGGCTCGAGCGATGCGCCACCCACACGCCCTCGGTGATCAAATTGCTAAAATGATCCCTATGGGTTCGCAGGGTTTTCCGATGACGATTGAAATTGCGCTTGATCAAACACCCGAATTAAAAAAACTGTACGACACTGATCCTGATGTAAAAAGTATTTTGGATATGGCCCAAAAAATTGAAGGAAATGCACGACACATTTCGGTACATGCTGCTGGAGTAGTAATTTCACCACTACCCCTCACTGATGTTGCGCCACTACAACTAGACCCTAAAGGCGAAGGACGCATCATCACTCAATACGATATGTATGCGATTGATGAAAACAATGCGGGACTGATGAAGTTCGACTTTTTAGGACTTAAGAACTTGTCGCAACTTGCCTTTGCAATTGATCTTGTAGAAAAAATCGAAGGAGTGCACGTCGACTTGGAAACTATTCCTTATGACGACAAGAAAACATTTGAAATGTTGGCGAGAGGTGAAACCGAAGGACTTTTCCAATTGAACGGATCCGGCATGACTCGATTTTTAAAAGAATTGAAACCGACAACCATCCACGATATTAATGCCATGGTGGCTTTGTATCGACCTGGCCCGATGGAAGTGATCCCTGATTATATCGCCCGAAAAAACAATCCAGCACTGGTAAAATTTGAAGACCCACGAATGAAAGCCTTCCTCGATCAATCATACGGATTAATCGTATACCAAGATGATCTTCTTTTTTGTACGATTTATCTTGCGGGTTATACTTGGCTCGAAGCCGATAAATTCCGAAAGGCCGTTGGTAAAAAAATCCCAGCAGAAATGGCCGCCTTGAAAGAAAAATTTATCGAAGGAATTATCAAAAATGGTCAGACTAAAAAATTTGCTGATCATTTATGGACACTGTTTGAACCTTTCCAGGCCTATGGATTCAACAAAGCCCATGCAGCGAGCTACGGCCGTGTAGCCTATCAAACTGCCTACATGAAGGCCAACTTCCCTGCCATTTATATGGCCTCGATTTTGACCGGTACACACGGTGATGTCGACGAAATCGCACTGTACGTGGGTGAATGTAAACGAATGGGAATCCCAGTTCTGGCGCCTGATATTAATGAATCGTACGGAAACTTTACAGTAGTGAAAGGAATACCCTCAAGTGAACTGATGGAGACAGACAACAATAAAAAAGAAAAACTCGGCGACAAAATTCGTTTTGGACTTTACAGTATTAAAAACTTTGGAGAAGGTATTGCTGACATCATCATTGCAGAACGAGAAAAAAATGGAAAGTTTAAATCATTGGAAGATTTTTTGAATCGTGTAAAAGATAGAAATTTAAATAAAAAATCGCTGGAATCGCTAGTTAAATGCGGTGCCATGGATGCCTTCGGCGATCGTGGAGTCATGCTTGCCAACACAACAGAGCTTCTTGAATTTAATAAAGACCAACAAAGCCAGCATGCCGAGCAAGGCTCATTCTTTGACATGATGGGAAATTCAGCTAGTCAGCTCAAATTAAAACCAGCAGAATCAGCCAAACCTGCCGATTGTTTAGTGTGGGAAAAAGAACTACTAGGTCTTTACGTTTCAGGACACCCTCTCGATAAATACCGTGAAATTCTTTTGAAGCGCGAATTAAATATTGAAAAATTAAAAGAAAACGGAAAAGAAGAAACGGCATATATCATTGCTGGAATTATTGAAGAAGCCAAGGAAATTGCGACTAAAAAAGACAAGTCCATAAAAATGATGTTTTTGAAAGTGGCTGATCTCAGCGGATCTCTCGAAGTAGTCGTGTTCCCTAAGACATACGAACAGATCAAATCTGTTTTGATCCAGGAATCGTGTGTGGTAATCAAAGGAAAGTTTTCGAAAAGGAATGGCACCCCAAGCATGATTCTCGATAGTGTGAGAAAGTTGAGCTAGTGCTTACATGGACATGACGGGGATCGAACCCGCTACTCGTAAATGGTGAGGTTACGAGACTGTGCCAACAGCATGCCCTTTTAACAGAAATAACCAACTTCTGTTGGAAGAATAATAAAATACTGGAGGCTATAATTTATTAAGAAAAAATAAATTAATAAGAAAAGTCGCCTTTTTAAAGCGACTTTTCTATTTCGTAGTCCCGTAACCTCACCAATATTCAAATATTATACCTGATTATGATTTAGTCAAGACTAAATATCAATCCTCGCACTTCTTGCATTCGTCTGAATAAATGTCTTTCGTGAAGGCACATCTGTTCCCATCAGTGTCTCGATTACTTTTTCTGCTTCGGCTGCATCATCAATAGTAACCTGTTTCAAAATACGCTTTTTAATATCCATAGTCGTTTCACCCAATTCATCAGCGTTCATTTCTCCAAGACCTTTATATCGTTGCATAGAAATTTTAGGCTTGCGAGGTTTCAAATCTTTTTTAGTATCTTCTACCACTTCAGCACCTTCCTCTGCTTCCTCATCTCCATTTTCACCTTCACCATCCTGGCCGCTCTCGTCTACCTCTTGTAAATCAACACCTTCTGCTTTCAAGAATTTGTTCTTTGCTTCTTCATCGTACATGTAAAAAGATTCTTTACCTCTTTTAATTTTGAAAAGTGGCGGCTGCGCAATGTAAATAAATCCACCATCAATAAGCGGTCGGAAATATCGGTAGAATAATGTGAGCAATAGCGTGCGAATGTGCGCACCGTCAATATCGGCATCGGTTGCAATAATAATCTTATGATAACGTAATTTTTCTACGTTAAAACTGTCTCCGATTGCAGTCCCTAATGCAATGACAATATTTTTTACCTGCTCTGATGCAAGCATTTTGTCCAGTCGTGCTCGTTCAATATTTAAAATCTTTCCTCGAAGCGGCAGAACAGCCTGAGTACGTCGGTCACGTCCCATTTTTGCTGTACCTCCCGCTGAATCTCCCTCCACAATAAAGAGTTCCGATTCGCTTGCATTGTTCGACTGACAGTCTGCCAGTTTTCCAGGAAGAGTCATGCCTTCAAGGGCACCCTTTCTGAGGACTGAATCCTTGGCGGCCTTTGCGGCCTTGCGTGCGCGCACAGCAAGAATAGCCTTGTTGATAATTGCTTTTGCGTCTTCTGGATATTCTTCTAGGTAATCAGTAAAAGCCTGACCAAACACTGTGCTGGTTGCACCTTGTGCCTCCATAGATCCCAACTTGGCTTTTGTTTGTCCTTCGAATTGAATTTCAGGAAGTTTTACAGATACCACCGCCACCAATCCTTCCTGGACGTCTTCCCCGGTAAAGCTATCTTCGGTATCTTTTACAAAATTATTTTTCTTGGCATATGCATTTAAAATACGAGTAAGCGCAGTTTTAAAACCAGCTATGTGTGTTCCTCCTTCTGAGTTATATGTATTGTTTGCGAATGCAACAATCTTGCATGAAATATCATCGATATACTGCAGGGCGACTTCAACTTGAACTTTTTCAAAATCTTTTTCAATATAGAAAATATTTTTATGAAGCGTCTTTTGAGAATGATTATAAAAAGCGACCAACGATCGAAGACCTCCTTCAAAATAGAATGTCATCGATGGTACATCTAAAATATCCTCGTCTTTTAGGAAAGTAACATTGTCTTCCAAAAGTTCATTAACAATTCTTGGTTCAGCATTTCTAGCATCTAAAACATTAATCTCGAGAGCCTTCACGAGGTATGCTTGCTGGCGCAAGTGATTCACCACTCGGTCAAAGTTATAGATAACACCTTCCTTGAAAATAGTATCGTCTGCTTTGAACATTACAACTGTGCCGTGCGTTTTTGTGGTGCCAATTTTTTTAACTTTGTATTGTGGCTTTCCAATTTTATATTCTTGAACATGAATACCCCCGTCTTGATGAACGGTGACTTTTGTGTGAACTGACAATGCGTTTACTACGGATGCTCCTACTCCGTGCAAACCTCCTGAAACCTTGTATGCATCATTGTCGAATTTTCCTCCGGCGTGGAGAACAGTCATAATTGTTTCAAGAGCAGAAACCTTTGTCTTTGCATGAATCCCGACTGGAATTCCGTGACCATTATCCACAACACGAACATATCCATCTGGAAGCAAGGCAACCTCAATGCGTGAACATCGGCCAGCCATCGCTTCGTCTCGAGAGTTATCAAAAATTTCATTGATAAGGTGATGAAGACCATCGGGACCTGTGGTACCGATATACATTCCAGGACGCTTTCGGACCGGTTCTAGACCTTCAAGGACTGTGATGTTCGATGCATCGTAGGTTGCTTTCTTTTCGGGATCTTTAGCCATATTTGTATGGGTATTATAGCATTTTTAGAGATTGGAAGCATGTGGACAGGTGGGGATATTTGTGTTGTTTTATTGGAATCCTAGCCTATATTTTAGAATATTTTACCTCACTACCCAACCCTTCCCCATCACCACATCATTAATCTTTTTCATAACAGAATCTATGACCTCATCTTTTAATGTCTCACTCTGCGATTGAAATACCAATCTAAAAGCATATGAAGTCTTCTCTTCTTTCGTAAACACATCAAACAAAGTTGCTCGTACAAAATTTTCTTCTCCAATTGATTCAACAGCGGTCTTCACAATAACCTCATACACTTCTTTTTCTTTATCTTTTTCAGCAAAAATCGCCACGTCTCTTGTTGCAAATGGATACGCAGATATCTTTCTGAACTTTACAATTTCTTTTTTAGTTTCTTTGTTTAACACAAGCATATGGTCTCCATCAATGCTCATTTTTCCAAGATCTAAATCCCCTGAAACACACAACTCCATCTTTCTATCAAATACCACCTTTGATTCCGTAGCGGTAATTTCATTAATTTTTGAAGCCACCGATCCATCAACGATAATTCCATTGTCTGTTAAGTATTTCAATGTGTTAGCAATTACCACATGTGGCTTTTCAGGACCTTTTTGATTAATCACACCTAACGACAAAACCGTCCTCTCACCTTCCTTCGGAAATATTCGTGAAATTTCAAAGACTTTAGCCTGCTTAATTCCCATTAAATCCAAATATCGACTATTTGATTCGATGTATTCCCGAGTGGAATCTGCCAAAGTTTTTCTTAAAGTATTCTTATCATTTGACAATGGGTGTTCAAGAACAAAGTCTCCGTCTGCCCGTAAGGCATACCCAATAATTTCATTGAAGCCAATGCCCACAAGTAAATCTCGAATATATTCAGCAATGGTAAATTCCTTATCATTTTTTAACCTAGATTCAACCCTCACCGGCTGTGCATCTGTAATCTTTTCATATCCATACACACGTCCAACTTCTTCTGCCAAATCTTGTGGGATATTGATATCTCGACGATAAGTTGGTGCAGTTATTTTTAAATTTCCCTCTACCTGCATATCACATTTTTTCAATATAGAAATTATCTCCTCGTCAGGAATTTCAACCCCAATACATTCACGTATAAAATCGGTTGTAGTTTCAACAACCTTAGCATCATCTTTGCCTTTACCATATGAAAATATAGGACTGAATTCTGCCTTAGGGTACATTTCTGCGATTAACAACGAAAGATCATTTATTCCAACATCCGCAAATTCGAGCGGTACATCATTTTCAAACCGCTTTGAAGATTCATTTCTGATATTTACTTTCACTGAAGTTTTTCTCACTTCTCCGGGTGCGAAATTTGCAGATTCCAAAATAATATTTTTAGTAGACATAGTGACGCCGGCTCGGTTTCCGCCCTTCACTCCTGCAATTGCGAGCACACCTTCATCGTCAGCGACAACTAATGTTTTTGCATCCAACACAATCTCTTTTTTATCCAAAGTTGTCACTACTTCACCTTCTTTTGCCATTCTGACCGCAATATTTCCTTTTACCAAATCAGCATCGAAAGCATGAAGGGGTTGTCCTGAATCCATCATGACGTAATTTGTCATGTCTACAATTGAATTAATTGATCGCTGACCCAGCGCTTCAAGACCGTCCTTTAACCATTCTGGTGAGACTGCAACTTCTAAACCACTTACTTTTCGAGCTAGATATTTCCGGCATACAGTACTCTGAATTTTAATTTCAGGAGCTTTCAAATTTGTTGACACAGCCACTGGAGTGTTCATAAATTCTGGCACTTTGTAATCAGCGCTAATTAAAACAGCAACTTCACGTGCAATTCCTCTGTGTGACAAACAGTATGCATTTCGATCAGCCAATACTTTTACGTCATATACTTCATTGTCTTCTCCAACTTTTTCACACCCCTCCACTTCAAAAATATTCATCGACAATAAATCAACAAAAGCCTCTCCTTTAGGGATTTCCTTGCTGACATAATTTTGAAGCCAATTGCGCGATACTTTCATATTTTTAAAATTGTCTTGTAAACCTTAAATCCCCTGAATACAGATATCGAACATCGTCAATTCCATATTTGATCATAATAATTCGATCAAATCCCATACCGAAAGCAAATCCGCTCCATTCAGTTGGATCAATATTCCCCGCCTTTAAAACTTTTGGATGCATAAGTCCTGCTCCCATAACCTCTAGCCATTTTCCTTTGAAAAGCACATCAACCTCCACACCTGGTTCTACAAAGGGAAAGAAACTTGGTCTAAATCTTATTTTTGCATCCTCTCCATAATATTTTTTGAAAAAATATTCCAAAGTCCCCTTCAAATCCTTTAATGAAACTTTTTTATTTATATACATGCCTTCTACTTGATGAAACTGGGCTTCGTGCGTCGCATCAGTGGCTTCGTTTCGGTAAACTTTTCCAGGCGCAAGCATTCCAAACGGTGGAGTGTTTGCCTGCATGAATCTAATCTGTACATTTGACGTGTGCGTCCTCAACAATTTCTTTTCTTCACCTTCTGGAACCTTCACCCAAAAAGTATCCTGCATATCGCGCGCTGGATGATCGCTTGGAATGTTCAAGGCATCGAAATTAAAAAATTCAGTCTCTAGTTCAGGGCCATTTGCTACAACAAACCCTAGTTCTGCAAAAATATCCGTAATTATACGGATTTCTTGGTTCATTACATGAGAATAACCCTTGTCCTCTGACTTCATATAAAGAGTATAAGCCGAGTTTGAAAAAAACACCATATCTGCTATATTGAAAGCCAGTTTATACTCTATATATGCCCCCTGTTGTCTCCTCTATTATCTATATGTTTATGTTCTTTCTGGTCTATTATCAGGTCTTTATCTTGCTGACCTTTTTCGAACATAAACATGAATTTAAAAAGTACCCAACTAACAGGGCCCTTACTGATCAAGAGCTCCCGGCGGTGACCATATTGGTGCCAATTTTTAATGAAGAAAAAACAGTTGATAAAACTATTGCATCCCTCCTCTCTTTAAATTACCCCAAAGATAAGCTACAAATCACCATCGTCGATGACGGATCGACCGACAATACATGGAACATTGTGCAAAAGTACAAAAATGTATCAAATATTGCTTTACATAAAAAAGAAAACGGGGGAAAATTCACCGCTTTAAATTATGGTATTGAAAACTGCATAACCGATTTTGTCGGGTGCCTCGACGCAGATTCGGAGGTTGACGCGGAAGCGCTTCGACACATCGTGCCTTATTTTGACAATCCAGAAATTATGGCAGTTACACCATCTCTTAAAATTAAAAATCCAGACACCATTTTAGGCCTCATGCAGAATGCTGAATACAATTTGGGGATATTCCTAAGAAAAATTATGGGCCTCATTGATGCCCAATATGTAACTCCCGGACCATTCTCAATTTTCAGAAAGAATGTTTTCGAAACTATCGGAAATTATCATCACGCCCACAACACTGAGGACTTGGAGATGGCCTTACGCATGCAAAGCAAACATATGAAAATCACCTGTGCCGACAAAGCCGTAGTCTACACCGTAGGACCGCGCAATCTCTACAGGCTTTACAAACAGCGAGTACGTTGGACTGGAGGTTTTATTCAAAATGCTCTTGATTACAAACATATGATCTTGAATCCTAAATATGGAAACCTTGGTATGCTTGTTCTTCCTATTACCATGTGGACTATTGTCGGCACCATGTTTGCACTGGGATACAGCGTGTTCGAACTTATTGTTAAATCTATGAAAGCTTTTAACGACATCAGTGTTGTTGGTTTGAAAAATCAACTTGGTGAAATCGGAAACACGTTTTCTGTTAATCTAGTGTCCCAATTTAAAGAATGGATGTATTACCATGTACAGGGAACTTTCTTCCTCAGTCTTTTTTCATTTTCGATTGTCATTTTTGCGGTATGGTACGGACGAAAAATCGCTAATGTTAAAGACTCTAAAAAAATGGACATTGTATATTTTCTCATGCTATATTCCCTCATCGCACCTATTTGGCTTGCTACCTCGGTGTATAATACGATCAGAAAGCGTGACGCCGCCTGGAGATAAAACCTATAAATACAATGAATACTAACCACACGAGAAACCCTATAGATTGGAACAAGTACCTAATGACCTTTTTTATTACAGCCGTTATTTTTGGTGGGGCCTTATATATAAACAACCTTCTGGACAAGTCACGAAGTAATGACATTCGCTCAATTCAAGACACCATCTCTTTGAACATTCTTTCTTCTGAGACTCAGTACAATTTACTGAGTGAAACATCGTGCAAAAATGTAAACGACAGTATTTTATCAAGCGAACTCAACAGTCTTGAACAAAAATTGTCATACCTAGAATCCAGCGACCCTTCACAAAACAGTGCTGAATTTAATTACATTAAAAAGTACTACGAACTTCTCCAGATCAAAGATTTTTCTCTGATGCAGCGCCTCACTGATAAATGCGGGTTAAAACCAATTTCAATTCTGTATTTCTATGGCAGCAAAGATGATTGCTCTGATTGTGAAAAGACAAGTGTCGTCTTAAATTATTTACGAAATCAATATCCCAATATCAGAATATATTCTTTCGATAGACGTCTATCTGTATCCGCGGTAGACACCTTGGCTAAAATTTATAAAGTTCAAGCTCCCTACCCTGTCCTTGTGATAAACGACGAGGCATACAATGGTTACAAATCTATCGACGATATGAAAAACATTCTACCTGAATTAAAAAAGATAGATAAAGAACGCCTCACTGCAGGTTCTAAAAACTCTAGTACTGAGAATTCAACCACCACCCTCAAATAGCCCCCCGGAAAATACTGCGGTATAATAATGTCCATGGTATCAAAATATCACAATAAAACTGTCACTGGTTATTCGACTTTTTATCAATCTTTAGCAATATTACTTGTCACTATTTTTTGTCTTAGCTATCCATTAGGTATTATTTCAAGCACGATTAACACGGGCATTGCCCTGGCTGAGATTACATCTCAAAATGCGATGTCGAGAATTCCAAACGCCTTTGTCTTTACTAAAGACCTCTTTGTGGGAGCGCAAAATAATGAAGTGTTGATGCTCCAGATACTACTAAATTCCGATTCTCGTACCATAGTTAGAACTAGCGGTGTAGGAAGCACAGGACATGAAAGTAACTATTTTGGAAGCGCCACCGAAAACGCTGTAGAACGTTTTCAGACCATATACAAATCGGTTATTCTCGATCCGATCGGTTATGGCGCTCCAACTGGTGTCATAGGAGAACGTAGTCGCAGTGTGCTGAATCAGGTCTTAAACAACCTTAGAAACAATAGACCCGCTGGCGAAAATATTACGATTGGCACATCAGTCATTCATACTATAAATACCTTTAATTCATTAAGTACTGGGACCAGTACCGATCGAGGTCTGCCTGTTATCTCGACTAATTCTGTTTTACCAGATGGTAAGGTTGGTAGTTATTATAATGCTGGTATTAGCAGTACTGGAGGAACATCGTCATATGTATGGGACCTCATTTCTGGTTCATTACCACCTGGTATGGTTTTTACAAACCCCAACTTTTCTTGTGACAAATCTCCTTGCTACAAACCTATATCATTTGCCGGAACCCCAACAAAGGCTGGTGTTTACCAATTTGTCATGAGAGTCACATCAGGCACTGATTACTCTACTCAACAGTTTTCTATAAATGTACGAAGCAACAGCGCCGCGGCAGGTCAACAAGGGGCTTACCAAGACCTAACGAACACGGCAACATCTTCCTCTACGGCGAGCAGTGACTCTTCAAAGAGCAATAGTACAGGCCTCATTGTGGCAGGAGCGGTTGTGGGCGCTGCTGTGGCAGTCTCTGCACTAAGTAGCAGCGCATCATCTGGAGGAATGCGTACTGTGTTCGGAGGGACAATCGATACTGTTATATATTGTACTTGTACAGCATCCTATCTTCTCTATATATATGAAAATGACTTAAAATCAGTTATTCAACTTATGTTCATACCCGGTATTTCAACGCTACATGAAGAATATAATGTATCTACAGCTGGACCCCTGGTATTAGGTGGATATACCCAAGGAGGTGGAAGTTGCATGGTGTATGCAGGAACGAGTTGTACAAGCTACGGTTCTCCAATTGGTATAATCGATACACCTAGAGGTGTCGGGACTTCTGCTATATAAACAAAACAAAAAAACACTCACATAAAGTGAGTGTTTTTTTGTTTTCTGGAGCCGCTTCTCAGATTCGAACTGAGGACCTACTGTTTACAAAACAGTTGCTC
>JBAXAB010000015.1:0-14477 GCA_037142735.1 bacterium | reverse complement strand
CCAGAGGCGATGATACTTGGATTTCCAGGGAAAGTAGCTCGTCGCCAGAACAAAGGATTCAAATACTATTTAATTAACAAAAAACGCAAAAAAGTTTGCGTGCTTTTGTGTATCTTGTGATAATATAGTTATATATGTCATGGTCCGCTAGACGTCAGCTTCTCTATATTTGCATGATCCTACTATTTTTAGGTGCAGTTTCTGCGTATCCAATTTATGCGATTTTTATTCGTCACACTCCAACATGTAGTGATGGTATTCAGAATCAAAGCGAGGTTGGTGTTGACTGTGGAGGGGTGTGTCCACGTGCCTGTCTTGATCAGGTAGTGCCTCAGCCACTCATAGAATGGTCAAGACCTTTTCCCGTATCTGGTTCCATTTATAACCTTGTAGCATATATTCAAAATCCAAATGTTGATTATGTAGGTTCTCCAACTCGGTATCTTTTTAAAGTCTTTGATAAAGATAATATGTTAATTGGTGTCGCCGAGAACACTATCGCTCTTCCTCCAACTCATACATTTGCTGTTTTTGAGCAAGGTTTTAATGCAGGTAAAAGAACCGTCGATCACGTCACTTTTGAATTTGTAAATGATGTTGTGTGGTTTAAATACAGGGGGCAACCAACCGATCTTAATGTGTCTGATGAGGTATTAGCAAATGCTAGTTCAACTCCACGATTGGACGCAGTGGTGAAAAATAAAACTACTAATGTGTATAAAAATATTGAAGTTATTGCGCTTTTGTATGACGCAGACGGTAATGCAGTTCAGGCATCACGCACCTATATACCAATTTTGGCGGATAATAATGGACAGAATGTGACATTTACGTGGCCGACTGCATTTGATAGAGGAATTGCAACTATTGAAGTAATTCCCAAGGTGCCTTTTGATGTAAAGTAGGTATAGAACGCTACTATATTTGAGTTTGAATAAAGTAAAAAATTAATGTTAAGATTTTTACAAAAGTTTGATTGGTATTTAATCACTTCAGTGTTGATCGTTTTTTCTTTTGGTTTGGTCACCATGAATTCTTTTACAGGCGACTCTCATTATTTTTTACGACAATCTATGTGGGGATTAGCAGCACTCTTGTTGATGTTAGGAGCTGCATTCGTGGATTTTCGGTTCCTTCGCCGAACCTCGGTGGTGGTAACTTTGTTTTTGGTGGCTGTGTTTGGGCTTCTTTTGACATTTGGTCTTGGTCATATCGCAAAAGGCGCCAAGAGCTGGATTTCAACTGGCCTCTTTTCGATTCAACCGACCGATCCAGCCAAGGTGGCCTTGATTATTATTCTAGCTAAATATTTTTCACGTCGTCACGTTGAGATTGCGTATATTGGACATATCTTGGTGTCTGGTTTTTACGCATTCACTATTTTTATTTTAGTGGCTCTTCAGCCTGACTTTGGTTCGGCTGTGACTATTTTCGCTGTGTGGCTAGGAATGGTGCTGGTGTCTGGAATTTCTAAAAAACATTTACTACTTGTATTTTCTATCACGGCAGTAGTTGTAACACTTCTTTGGAATTTTGGCTTTGCACAATATCAAAAAGATCGTATCAAGAACTTTCTGCATCCGTTAGCGGACGTGAGAGGTTCTGGTTATAACGCCAATCAGGCCATGATTACGGTCGGATCTGGAAAGTTATTAGGAAAAGGGGTAGGGTACGGAACTCAATCTCGTCTAAACTTTTTGCCTGAATATCAGACGGACTTTATTTTTGCCGCTTTTGCAGAAGAGTGGGGCTTCATTGGTGTGATTATTTTATTTATTCTTTTTGGAATTATTTTTTGGAGAATTCTGCATTACGCTATTCGCGGTGAAACCAATTTTGAAATTCTATTTGCTTCCGGTCTTGCTATTCTTCTTATGACTCACCTCGTTATTAATATTGGAATGAATATTGGTATCATGCCAGTGACTGGAATCCCGGTGCCATTTATGAGTTACGGGGGATCGCACCTTGTGACCGAGATGTTGGCTCTAGGAATACTTATGGGTATGAAAAAGTATAGCCGAGCGACTCATAAAGAGGCGATTCATAATGAATATTTGGGCACTTGATATTCGAACCGTTTCAGATACTCTTAGGTTAGAGTCGGATAGTTCCGCTCAGCCACACACGCGGCTCTCAGCGTGAACCTTATAAGGAGGATGACCACATGGTCAGACAAAAAAAAGAATGGGAAGAGCTCTTCCGTAAAAGCGGAGCGATCTGGACCCACGACGGACACCAAGCAAGGCCTCATGTTGTGCTTAGCTCGGGTGTGCATTCAGATGGTTTCGCCAACTGTGAAATAGTCATGAAAGACAGTGGGCTTCTTCACGAGGCCGCTTGGGACCTAGCTGAGGCACTCGAACACTCGGGTCTCAACCTCGAAGAAACTGGTAGGGTCATCGGTCCTGCCATGGGAGCTGTCACGCTCTCCTCTATGTTGGCCCTCACCATCGGTTTCCGGCGTAGTCGATCCTGTCTCTGTGGTTTCTGTGAAAAGCCCGATTCAACGGGAGGGATCGCAGACTGGATGGCTTTCAAAAAGCCTGGCAACATCAAGAAGGGTGAGGTGGGTTTGCTCACTGATGATGTGTTCACCACAGGCAGGAACCTGCACATGACGGCGGATGCGGTCCTTCGCGAAGGTGGCACGATCCAGGAATTCCTGGCAGTCCTTGTGAACCGCTCTGGTCTCACTGAGAGTGGAGGAAGAAAGATCGTGTCGCTGGTCGATATCCCGATGCAGACCTGGGACAAAACAGCCTGCCCGCTCTGCGCCGCCGGTTCAAAGGCCATCATTCCTGAAGCGCCAGGGAACTGGGAGCTCCTCACCGCCGAATACTGAGGTGTTCCAAACCCAAAAGAAGGAGCCAGTCTCCACACAGCACGCGCGCCAAAGGGTTCGCGGGCTGTTTCTTTTTATAAACTAGGTTGCTACTTATTCTAAAATCGGTATAATCCTTGAATCAAATAATATGTCAAAAATACGCTTGTTCGCAGTCATACTGCTTGTCCTCGGGGTTATTATTGGTTATTTTGTTAACGCTTCACAGCACTCGGGTAATGGTTGGATGTCTAAATATCCATTCAAACTTGGTCTTGATCTAAACGGTGGTTCACACCTTGTGTATCAAGCAGAAGTTTCGTCATCGACTACTGATGTAGATGGTGCCATGCAGTCTCTTCGTGATGTAATTGAAAAACGTATTAATGCTTTTGGTGTGTCAGAACCAATTGTTCAGACAGAAACAGCTAAAATTGCGGGTGGTGAATCTATTCATAAATTAATTGTGGAAATTCCAGGAGTGACTGATCCAAAAGAGGCAATTGCTCTGATTGGTCAAACTCCTCAGTTGGAATTCAGAATTGAAAAATCCAATCCTGAAAAGATTGATGCAAAATTGTTGGCAAGTACAACACTTTCTACTACTACGTTGGCAGGAATGTTGAATGCACGTTACGAGCAGGCAACTTTGACTGGTCGTTATTTACAGAAAGCAACAATTCTCTTTGATCAAAAATCTGGTAAGCCTCAAATTGGTCTAGAGTTTAATTCTGAAGGAGCAGACATATTTGCAAAACTAACCGGAGAAAATATCGGAAAAGTTATCGGAATCTTCCTAGACGGAACTCCAATTTCGTTACCTGTTGTAAACGATGCTATCAAAGACGGAAAGGCAGTTATTACAGGCTCATTTACTGTCGAAGAAGCTCGTTCTTTGGCTCGAAACTTAAACTACGGCGCACTGCCCGTGAAAGTTGACCTTATAGGTACACAATCAATTGGTGCATCTCTTGGGGCGAATGCGTTGAATGCGTCGGTGTTGGCTGGAGAATGGGGTTTCTTGATCGTAGCCATCTTCCTTATCCTTTGGTACCGATTACCAGGAGTGGTTGCTGTTGTCTCTCTTGGAATTTACACTGTCCTCATGTTGGCTATCTTTAAGTTGCTTCCAGTAGTGCTAACTTCAGCGGGTCTTGCCGGACTTATTCTGTCCATTGGTATGGCGGTAGACGGTAATATTTTGATCTTCGAAAGAATGAGAGAAGAGTTGCAGAAGGGTGTAACTCTAAGTGTTGGTATCCGCGAAGGGTTCTCACGAGCATGGCTTTCAATCCGCGATAGTAACTTATCAAGTATTATTACGGCCTTGATCCTCTATACATTAGCGACGTCTGCTCTTGTTAAGGGTTTTGCCTTGGTGTTCTTGATTGGTGTTTTGGTTTCAATGTTCACAGCGATCACAGTGTCGAGAACTTTATTATTAGCCATCGGTGGAAAGACGTATGCAGGTATTACCAAGTTCTTGTTTGGTAACGGTCTGAAAAAATAATCCTAAATAATCTAAAACTAAAATCATGTTTGTCGTAAAATACAGAAAAATATTCTATTCATTCACCGCACTTCTTGTCGCTTTCTCAATTTTTTCAGTAAGCTACTGGGGACTAAATCTCGGAATTGATTTCAAAGGAGGAGCAATTGCCGAAGTTGAATACCAGAATCGTCCTGCTAAATCAGATGTTGAAGCTTCTATAAAAACCTTGAATTTTGGAGAATTTAGTGTTCGTCCAACAGGAGATAATGCCTTTATCATCCGTACTCGCGATCTTACAAATATCGAAAGACAGCAATTTATCACATCAATTGGAGTTGGGTCTGCTACAACAACTGCCTCGTCTACAATTTCAGGCGCCACATTAAAACGTTTTGATTCAGTCGGTCCAGTATTGGGTCAGGAACTTGCTCAGAAATCCACTACAGCCATTATCTTCGTGATTATTGCGATTGTATTATTTATTACTTTTGCTTTCCGCGGAGTGTCTGAACCGGTTTCCTCTTTTAAATACGGATTGGTTGCAGTTGTGGCTTTGGTCCATGACGTGATTGTGCCAACAGGTATCTACGCTTTCCTTGGAAGAAACGGAGGGTTTGAGGTGGATGCACTATTCGTGACCGCTATCCTGGTGATTCTTGGTTTCTCTGTTCATGACACAATTGTTGTTTTCGACCGAACCCGCGAAAATTTGAAACACGCACCTGCTAAAAAGCCTTTCTATGAAATTGTGGGTGAAAGTATTAGCCAGACGTTCGCTCGATCGATCAACACTTCATTAACGACAGTTTTGGCCTTGATCGCACTGTTCGTTTTTGGTCCAGAGGCTACACGTAACTTTTCATTGGTCATGATGATTGGTATTATTGTTGGTACGTACTCTTCGATTTTCTTAGGAAGTCCACTTCTTGTGACTATCCAGAAGATGAAAGAAAAGAAGGGGAAATAGTCTTACATGAATAAAATAGATATTACAGGAATCCTCAAAGACGCCTGGAACAAAACCCGAGCAAACTTTTGGGTGATTATGAATGCGTTACTCATAACTGCTCTTGTTTTTTTTATCACAAACCTATTTAGCCTTTACGCAGAAGGTAGAGGAGTTTGGCTTAATCTTTCCGCCTTCATAACAGAGACCTTAGTTGACGGCTTTATGGTCTTTGCTTTGATTAGATTTTTTCTTGGAATCTATAATGACGAAGCCTCAAATGTTTTCGGAATGTTTCGAGATGTTAAAGGATTTTACAAATTCATTATTCTGTATACAGCTTTGAACGTGGCCACTGTTGCGGGAGTTATTTTATTAGTTGTACCGGCTATATATTTAATAATCACGTACTCATTTTCTGTGTATATAATGTTAGATCAAGAGTTGGGTATCCAAGAGTCTATTGCCGAAAGCGCACGTATTACTAAGGGAAACAAATGGGAACTTTTTAAGTTTTGGCTGGTGCTTCTTTTTATAAATATAGTTGGTGTGGCATTTTTTGTGGTTGGGCTTTTACTCACTTTATCGATTAGTTTCTTGACTATTATTGAGGTGTATAAGCGATTGTCTGTAGAAGAGGAAATCGCTTAATAATGTGCTAAAATCGGCCTATGGAACTAGTTCGAAATTTTACCCAGTTAAACAAGCATAATGCCGATATAGCGGGTGGGAAGGGGGCTTCGTTAGGTGAGATGACTCAGGCGGGAATACCAGTCCCACCTGGCTTTGTCGTACTTTCTAATGCATTCGAGAGGTTCATACAAGAAACAAATCTTTTTGAAGAAATAGATGGGACATTGGACGCTGTAAATCATAATGAAGTTCACACTGCCGAGGCTGCCTCTGAAAAGATAAAAGGTCTAATACTTTCAAGAGAAATGCCAAAAGATATTCAGATAGAAATCGAAAGTAGTTTTAGTAAACTGAATACTAAGTATGTTGCGGTCAGGTCGTCAGCAACTGCTGAAGATGGGAAAGATCATGCTTGGGCAGGGCAATTAGATTCATATTTAAATATTACCTCAGTAAATTTACTGGATAAGGTAAAACACTGTTGGGCCTCGCTTTTTACCCCCCGAGCAATTTTTTACAGATATGAAAAAGGCCTTCATAATACAAAGATTTCAGTGGCGGTGGTGGTTCAAAAAATGGTTGATTCGGAGATATCCGGAATTGCTTTTTCTGTACATCCGGTGACTGAGGATAGAAATCAATTGATTATCGAAGCGGGATTTGGACTGGGCGAGGCTATTGTGTCGGGGCAGATTACTCCAGATTCATATGTGGTCGAGAAAGAACCTAGAAGAATTCTAGATATTAATGTCGGGACGCAGACTGAGGCGCTATATAAAAATCCAGAAGGGGGAAATACGTGGAAGAATGTTAGTGAACCAAAGGCGAGTTCGCAGGTGTTGACTGAGGAACAGATTCTTGAGCTTTCGGAGATGATTTTAAACATCGAAAGACATTATGGCTTTCCATGTGACATCGAGTGGGCGTATGAAGGAGGAAGGTTTTATATTGTACAGAGTCGGCCGATTACGACGTTGAAGGTAGTAGAAAATGATTATGTAGCAAAGGAAAATCCGGTTGAAGAGTCTAAAAAAGTTGAATCTCTAGACATAAGTAATCTTATAAGACTTTTTCAGTTTAATGGCCACATGCCTTATGTTTATTCAGATCGATTTGTGAATAGCTATAAGGATTTAGATGGAGTTGCTATTGGTGATAGTTCTTTTTGGATTTCATATATGACAGACGAAAAAAGGCGGATAGCGATGAAAGGAGGGCTTGATTTGTATAGTCATATTTCTACATATGAAAAACTCAAGAAAGATTACAAATTTGTTTTTAACAAAGGTGTGGAGTTGAAAGACAAGATCATAAATTCAAAAAATCTTGATGCTAAAGATATTCGGGCCTTTTTTGATACCTGCACAGAATATGGAGTTTTATACCGACTTACAGAATTCTTTTACACGGATCTTGCGTTCGAAAAAAAAGAAGATTGCCAAGAAATAGTAGAAAACTTTAAAACTTTCGAAGAGTTAAAACTTGATGGACGAAAGAAATTGAATGAAATGTTACTTATCCCGAATTCAATTTTTGAGCAGGTTATTGTGAAGATTGCATCTGATAGGTGTATAGATCACAGTGATATTTTTCATTACTCGATGGCTGAAATAGTGGATATTATAAATGGGAAATATGTCGCAAAGGATGTTATAGATAGTCGTAAGGTTTCATATATTATTTATTCTAAAAATAATGAAATATTTTCAGTCATAGGCAGTAAGGCAAAAATAATAATGGACGATCTGTATCTAAGGACTCACTCATCGAAAGAGCTTAAAGGTCAAACTGCAAGTAAGGGTTTTGTAAGAGGAAAGGCAAAAGTCATCAAGGTGGGCATAAGTAACTATGGAAATCTTTCAGAGGTGGTTGATTCTATGGAGATGGGACAAGTATTAGTTGCGGAAACGACTGAACCATCGATTATTTCAGCCTGTAAAAAAGCTTCCGCTATTGTTACAAACCAAGGAGGAATGATGTCCCATGCTGCTATTGTTGCTAGGGAGATGAAAATTCCTTGTGTTGTCGGAACTGGTAATGCCACAGAATTGATTAATGACGGTGACATGATCGAGGTAGATGCTGATAGGGGAATTGTAAAAATCATAAATTAAAATTATGTCTTCTCGTATTCAACAGCTCCTAGAAAAATACAAACTCCCAATCGACTCTCTCACAGATCCTTTAATGACTCTGGACATGAAAAAACTTAGAGATGATATTTCTTCTTTTAAAGCAGAAGGTCTTTCTCAAGGATTTATCCGCCGCCGCATTGTGTTTTTTATGGACGGATATAAATATGCCCTTCGTGCTGCAGAAAAGAGATGGGGTATAAATTTTGGATTTTATGAGACTGGGAAAGATCCAGTTAAGAAAGTATATTTTTCCGGAAAGTTCGATGATAAAGCCGGAGAGGTGTGGCTACAGAAAATGAATGAAGACAAGGATTTTGGAAAAAATCTTGTCGAGGAACTTAGAACCATAATAGAAATGGAAAAGTATCTTGCTGAGTCGGTTCCAAGTAGAGAGATTACCAAGTATGAAATAATGGATCATTTACAAAACCATTTGTCGTTATGGATTCAATTTTTTGAATTTGGTTTCCTCTGGTTCTGTATCGAAAAAATCCAACAGGATACGGATTCCCAAATTAAACAAATATGGACAGGTACCCCTGAATCCTTGAAAGAATTTCTTGATGGGGTATATAGACCAATGGGTTTACCAGTCTCAAGTACTGAGCAGCGAGATCTTTTAGCTTTCAGTCAATTGGAAGGAGTAGACTTCGAAACCGCGCTTGATTCTCATTGGAAAAAATATAGACATTTAGCTTTACACAATATAGACGATGAACTTTTCGATAAGGAATATTACCTAAGCCGAGTTAGGGCTTTGAAAAAAGAAGGAGAATATGCCAAGCAAAAGGATTTAATGGCACATGCAGATGGTGAAATTGTAGAAGCAAGTAGATTGCTTGCCGCTGCGGTTATACCAGAAGAAATGAAAAAAAGGATTGAATTTGTACGCTGGTTTATGTTCCTCAGAACAGACTCTGTAGATAATTTAATGTTGGTGAATGCAGCATACCGACGAGTTTTTGATTCACTGTCCAAATTGTTTGATCTACCAATCGATGCAGTATTGAATATGACTTACAAAGAAATATTTTCAAGCTTGAAAGAAAATAAACTTACCACTTCAAAAGAAGTAATTATGGACAGGGTCAAAAATGGTTATGCCTATTTCATTGGATTCAAAGCAGAGGCCTTGCTTATAGGAAGCGATATGGACAAGTTATTTGAAATATTGCGCCCAGTCTCTACCGGTGAAGTAATAAAGGAACTTAAAGGGCAGATTGCCTTTAAGGGAAAAGTTAAAGCCAAAGCCCGGATTATCCTAGATAGAAGAAATGCTTCAGAGCTACAAGAAGGTGAAATCCTTGTGACACCCATGACCTCGCCAGATTTCGTGCCGGCCATGAAGATTTCAGGTGGTATTATCACGAATGAGGGAGGAGTATTGTGCCATGCGGCCATTATGTCCCGGGAATTAAGAAAGCCTTGCGTCATTGGAACTAAGAATGCAACTGATATAATAAAGACTGGAGATTTGGTGGAACTAGATGCAGATACGGGCATTATTAAAATTTTAAATTAAAATTATGAAAGAAACACTTCCAGACAATTCGGATGCAATTATCACTCGACACTCTATACGCGGAAATCACGCTGAATATGAAGGATTGTCTGAGGCAGGAATCGAACAGGCCAAAGAAAGAGCAAAAGATTTTGTAGACATTATTGAAAAATCAGAACCTGGAACGGTATTCTTTTTTGCCGGCAGGTCTGATGAAGAACGAACTGGCTCGACAATGCAAATATATGTTGAAGAAGCGGAAGCACTTCTAAAAGATAGAAAAGACGTCGTTTTCTTTGATCGTGAAAAAATTGCGGAAGAAGCTAAACATGGTTACTCGGCAGCTGTTGCAGCTATCCAAAACGAAGCAAACGAAAATGCTGGTGCAAAAGTGGTAATCGATTCACCGTTAGTTATGAAAGACTTTAATAAAAAAGAATGGTTTTTTGCACCAGATGGAAGCACTTTGCCAGGGTGGGAGGCATTAATGGCAAAACACGGAAAAGACCACACAGCAATTATCAGAGACTGGTTTGAATCTCAAGGTGTATACAATGGTGAACAACAAATTCCAAAACCAGCAGAAATTGCGGAAAGTTATTTGAATGGTGTAAGAAGGCTGCAAGATTTTGCTGGGCAATTCTCAGGTGACAGGAAGGTAAAGGTGGTAGCAGTGGGGCACAGCTTGCACTTAGATGCTTTTCTTACATATTTGGCTAATGATGGAGTCGTCGACGTAGCTGGGTTTGAAAAGTTAGGAAATGAAGTTGTGGATACGACAGAGATGTCGGTAATCGAGCCAGATCAGGATGGAGATCTACAATTAAAATACAGAGGGAAGGAGTATAAGGTTGGAGGGGAAGAGGGGAAAGAATAGTTTTAAAATATGCCATATAAACTTATAGATAAATTAAAAAACATTATTGGTACCGATCCAGTATTTTCTGTGCGAGCGGCAATATCACCATTGTTTCTCGTCGTGACCTGGCAAGATTCAAAGCACCCGCTACCAATATTTTGTTTAACCAAAGGACGTGATTCGTACTTGGCTCTAAACGAAAAAGAATATGTTGCCATAGCGACTGATAAATTTAGAGAATATTTTAATGGAAAAATATCTATTAAGGAACTTCAGGCAGAGTATGATGCTTGGGAAAAAGATATTTTTGTAGAGTATGAGATTTTGACTAATAAAGATTTATCAGAGCTTACAAATGAAGAACTTGGGCACCATATGTGCAAGTTGAATGATTTGTTTCTAGATCTAGCCAGAATTACCATTTATATAGAAAATGTCGATTATGAAAAGATTCTGAGTGTTATTGGGTTGTCCTATAAAGAGAAATTAGACAAAATCTGGGATAGGGCCACAGAAGCTGCCTTCATATCTTTTGAAAGTCGGCGGTTAAAAAAGTTACTTGATATTTCTACATCTAATCATGTAAATAGTATTCGAAAGTCTAAATTTATGTTTACTGATTATTTTTGGCCTAAAAATGACGATTCAATAATTGCTGCACTTACAGAAATAAAGAATAATTTTGATGAGAAAAAAGACGAATATCAAAAGTCTGAATCAGCGGCACTTGCTCTAAAAGAAAAACATAATGAATGGCTTGTCACTCTAGATCCAGAATCCAGAAAAATTGCTGAGTATGCACAATTGGTGATGCAGATGAGAGACACCAGAAAGGATCCAATTGCTCAGATGCATGTCATGCTCTCTGAAGTATCTGTAGTCATGCTTCATAAGGCAAGTATAGATGTGAAATTTGCTCCACTTGTCCTTCTGTATGAATATATAAGAGGTGTTGAATATCTTTCCTCAATCAAACCCGAAATCGAAAAAAGAGCTGATGGGTGTATGTATATAGCCCATCCAGACCAATCATATGAAATTGAACTCTGCGAATTTGAAAAAGCCATTATCGAACTTAAAAAGGTTACAGAAATTGAAACTGAAAAGACTGATAATTTTAAAGGACAAATTGCATGTAAGGGTAATGTAAAAGGAATTGTTCGAGTTATCCTTGACCCTCATGATGATAAAGGGTTCCAGAAGGGAGATATCCTAGTGACAAGCATGACTCGTCCTGAATTTGTGCCAATCATGAAAAAAGCAGGAGGTGTCATAACAGATGAAGGTGGAATTACATGTCACGCTGCGATTATTTCCCGAGAATTAAACATTCCTTGTATTATCGGAACAAAACTTGCGACAAAGATTTTAAAAGATGGGATGAGGGTTGAAGTTGATGCCGACAACGGAATTGTAAGAATATTAAATTAAACAAAAATATATGAAATCATCACCCGAGGCTCCAGAACAAGCACCAATCGAAACCGGCCCTAACTACGAAATGGGAACTAATGTAACAATCAGAATCGACCTTCTTCGTCATCCCGAAAAGGAATATAACGGAGGGCATCTGACTGAAGATGGTAAAAAAGCATTAACTGCAAAATTGAATGCGGAATTTCAAGATGGGGAATTCGATACTGTTAAATGCTACGCCAGTCCGTTAATGCGAGGGCAAGAAAGTATGGCGCCGATCCAGGAATTTTTAGATGAGCATGGAATTAAAACTATCACCAGAACAAAAACAGAACTAGCAGGAAGGGCAACAGAAATGGGTAAGGGTTTGAAGGATGCACTGGGTCCATTACTTGCTGCAGAGGATGCAAAATATGTAGAGGTACCAGATGACAATCCAGAACGTGCCGCTTATGAACCTGCCAACAAGGATTTCGAAACAAGAGCCAATCATCTTTTACTCAGAGATTTTTTTGACAAGAATTACCCAGATTCTCCTATAGGTGGTAGAGAGGTAGGACAGGAAGTAGATTCGCTTATTCAACACATTGCAGAGATGGCGGCCAAAATGAATTCTGGTAGTAAGGTAAAGTTCGTCCTTATTAGTCACAGTGGAGTGGTCGAGTATTTGACTAAACTTTTGTATCTTCAAAATCATTCAGATTTGAAACCAGAAGAAGTTACTGCCGACATGATTGGAGGTCTCATGAATTACATGGAAGGTCCGCAGATTTCAATAACATCAGATGAAGCTGGTAAGCAGAAGGCAGTCCTACGTTTAAAAGATATGATTTTGGATTACGAACTTAAATAAATATAAATGGACAAAAAGCTTCCAAAAATAATGTATGACCAAAGCCAGTTCACATCATTGTGGATGATTGATCAAAATGGTCTGTGGTTATGTGATGAGGCTTATTGTGATATTGGTAAAAATGGTGGTTACTCTCCATCAAAATGGTTTGTATATACGCAGAACAAACCAGTTTCTTTTTGGTTTGGTGCATATGATCAAGAAGCCTTAGACAAAGATGCTGAGGTTGGTTTTAGTAATTTCACGAACAAGGATTTTCTGAATAAGTTTCAGAAGGCCATAGATCGATCTTATAATGAGACATTAGAAATAAGTAAGGAATTTTTTAATAAATTCTACAATAAAGAAAAAGAGTGCTTGGAAAACAATCCAGAATCCGTAGCATTATTTATGGAGAAAATACATGCAATGTCTACCCGCACAATGTCGTACTATTTTATGACCCAGCCTCAGTGTTTTTTCAAATTTGAGGAAGAAATAAAACCATATGCTTTAAATAAAGATATTGAAATGGTTTCGACCAATGGACGGGATCTTACTTTTATATCTAAAATCCATAAGTTTGTTGTTGAACTAGCTGAAGTGATTAAATCTTCCGGAGAAACTTTTGATGAATTCATGGTTAAAAATCATGAATGGGATCAGAAGCTGGAGGTAATGGCAGAAACACTAGGGATCTTAAACTGGGGGATTTTGGGCGGTGAGTTGGTCGATGGTGAGTATGTAAAAAGAGAGGTTAACAATTTTATAGAAGATAACATTAAATTCTTGGAAGAAAAGAGGAAGATCTCAGAAATTTTGGAGCACACGAAACAAAGAAATTTCATATTAGAAAATAACGATAAAAAGGAATTTCAAATTGCAGATATAATGGGACATTCATCAGTGATGAGGTTTGATCTGCAGACATTTATGATGTGCGTTCTGAATTACGCCAATATTTTTATAAAGAACCTGCAAGAAAAGCACCACCTAACTAATGATCAGATTTCTTCATATTATTATGATGAAATAATCTCATTAATCAGAGAAGGTAAGTTGGTAAATAATGATATTCTAGAAAAAAGACAGAAGGGTTTTTTAAAGGTACATAAGGGGGAAAAGGTTGAGGTTTACTTAGGAGAGGAGGCCCACGCAAAGATTAAAGATTTGCTCGAATTTAGGCTTAAAGAAATAAACGAAACAAAAGAGGTGAAGGGGACTGTTGCCTCTTGGCCTGATAAAGGTGTAGAGAAGATAACAGCAAGGGCTTTTGTCTTAACTACAGCTTTTGATTCAGAAGAAGAGCTTAAAAAATTTAAAGACGGGGACATACTGGTCGCAACGCAGACTCATCCAAATCTTGTACCTCAGATGAAAAATGCAATTGCCATAATTGCTGATGAAGGTGGCATTACATGTCATGCCGCAATTGTCTCCCGTGAGCTCCGAAAACCCTGTATTATCGGTACCAAGCTTTCCACAAAGATATTTAAAACAGGTGATAATTTAGAGTTAAATCTTAAGACTGGAAGAGTTAGGAAAGTCTAAGTGAGTCACCCAATAAGGGTCCATATTTAACCCTTATTTGTAGGCCCCATTGGCCTCTTGACTCCCTAATAAATCCGAGTACAATGATCCCACGCCTTGAATTTTAAGGCGATTTTCTTTGAAAACTTAATAATGTATAGAATATATACAAACATCCAAGGGACAGGCGGTTCAGTTTAATTATTGAACTGTGCTGTTCCGCAAGTAAAAGTAAAGTAAAGAGTAAGACAAGAAATTCTATTAGACCTGTTATTTTGTTCTAGTTGGGTTTTAATTTAGAGTTTGATC
>JBAXAB010000014.1:0-15926 GCA_037142735.1 bacterium | reverse complement strand
TCAGAAAGTGGAGTGCGGGACGCTTTGCACGAGGCGAGATGAGAGAGGCTTCGACTGACTATAAAGTTCTTGGAGAGGTGACTTTGGAAAAGCAGAATTATAAAATTACCCCAAGCTTTAGCTTGGTAGAGTGTCACCCCTTAACTGGACGTACTCACCAGATCCGAGTGCACATGCATTTCTTGCACCACCCAGTGGTAGGAGACGGATTGTATGCCCCAAATCACCCAAAAGCGTTGGGTTTTGAGAGGTGTGCGCTACATTCAAGGAGTATCGAGTTTACAGACCTTGGAGGTGGGTTAATCAAGATTGAGGCACCGTATCCGGAGGATTTTGAGAAGGCGGCTAAGTTTTTTGGGTAGGGACTTGTAAAACCTTCAATCCTCTGATATATTGTCACCCTATGGCAATAACACTAGCAAAAAACAACACCGCAGAGCGAAAAGCCCTTGATATGAAGGCCGGAGACACTGTTAAGGTTCACCAGAAAATTCAGGAAAAGGGCAAGACTCGAATCCAGATCTTCGAAGGTTTGGTTTTATCTCGAAAGCATGGTTCTGAGGCCGGAGCAACTTTTACTGTTCGAAAGTCATCAAATGGATGGGGGGTAGAAAGAATTTTCCCTCTACACTCTCCAATGATCGATAAGATCGAGGTACTCCGACGATCAAAGACTCGTCGAGCGAAACTTTACTTCATCCGAGATAAGGCAGCCAAGGAAATCTCAAAGAGAATGAAGACCGAATTAATCAAGGCTCGAACAGGTGTGGTAGATGAGGTTGTAGAAACAGAAGCGGTAGAAGCTAAATAAAAAATAAAAAAACCTTTCATTGAAAGGTTTTTTTATTTTGGTATAGTACGGAACATGCGCGGGTGGCGAAATTGGTAGACGCACTACCTTGAGGTGGTAGCGCCCGTAAGGGCGTGGAAGTTCGAGTCTTCTCCCGCGCACAATAAATAAAAAAACGGACCACTGATGGTCCGTTTTTTTATTTATAAATTTGTTTTATTCAACAAAGGTAAGGGCTGTCCCTTTTTTGTCGCCTCGGCCAGTTCTACCAATACGGTGAACATAGTCGTCATATGTGGCAGGAAGGTCAAAGTTGATCACATGGCTCACATTCGAGATGTCCAATCCTCGAGCGGCAACATCGGTTGCTACAAGAACCTGAGTGTTTCCAGCCTTGAAGCCAGTCAATGCTCGCTGTCGCCCAGAGTGATTCAAGTTTCCGTGAATTGCTTCAGACTTGAAACCACCCTTTACAAGCATGTCAGACAGCTTGGCCACTCCGTGCTTGGTTCGTCCAAAAATAATTACTTTACTGAATTCAGGCTGTTTCAATAGGTCGCTCAAGATTTGAACTTTATCTCCTCCACGAGGTACTCGAACCACGTCCTGATCAATATTTTTAGAAGTGTCACGACTCTTTACAGAAATTCGTACAGGATTCTTCAAAAATTCTTGAATAAGTTTTTCGATTTCAGGTGAAACAGTCGCAGAGAAGAATAGCGTCTGCCTTGTTTTTGGCATACCAGCCATAATAAATCGCATGTCATTCACGAATCCCATATCCAACATTCGATCAGCTTCATCTAGAACGATTGTGTTGAATCTAGAAAGGACAATTCGTCCTGTACTAATCAAGTCCTTTAATCGTCCTGGTGTACCGATGACAAAGTTGTTCTGCATTCGTAATGCTCGAATTTGAGGAACGATATTTGCTCCACCAACGCAACATACTGAATATATTTTTAGGCCCTTTGTGAATTGAACTAATTCTTGCTCAATTTGAATAGCAAGTTCACGAGTTGGTGCAATTACCATAACCTCTTCGTTTCGGTTAAGTAAAATTTTATGAATAAGTGGAATTAAAAACGCAGCCGTTTTTCCAGTACCAGTATTGGCAAGTCCAATTACATCCACGCCTTCGAGGATTTTAGGAATGGCGCCATCCTGGATAGGGGTAGGTGTTTTGTAACCCTTTGCAATAATCGAAGCTTTTAATTCTTCGTTAATTAGAAAATCTGCAAAAGTGTGTTTTGGGTTATACACTTCTGCGACTTCCGTAACGATGGCTTTATTAATAAATCTTGACGGGTCAATACGAGTTCCGAAATTTCTTGCAGGGCGTCGTGCAGCAGAATATCCACCACGTGAAGGGCCGTAAGAGCCACCACCACGAGCACCTCCAAATGAAGGTCTTGAACCAGGGCCTGTGTTGTAAGGGCGTGCGCTGTATGGTCTTGGAGCACCAGAGCCTGCAGGTCTTGGGCTATAAGGACGAGACGAGCTTGATGCTGGCCTTTGACCATATGAAGGTCTAGGTGCGTAAGTTGAAGGTCCTGTACCATAAGTAGCGCGGGCATTAAAAGCACGGCCACCTGTATGGCTGGTTGTGTGACCGATTGATGAACCTGATCCACGAGGGGCTGAATAGCCTCCTGTTCGTGGGGCAGATGAATGACTTGATGATCTTTTAGGTGAGTGACTACCTGTGCGTGGACCACCGGCACGACTAAAACGAGACTGAGATTCTGATGATTTGTTATACATACTTTATCTAAGAGGTGTAAATACACCCCGTAACTTCTAGTCTTTAAAATAAAAAGGTGACTAGGAAATCTTGCGAGTTTTAGATAAAGCTCTATATTTTTTGAAAAAGTGAGCTAGATAGTTTGAGGAAGTGACTCCTGAAAAGAAAAACCTTTAAGATAAGTTAACTCAGCCATTGTAACAGGTGTAAGGAGGGTTGTCAATACAATATATTAAGTATCCATAAAATTAAACAGCCGCCACTTTGTGACGACTGCTGGGCCTTTAGGAAGTGGCGCAACTTATGTTTGGTTGATTCTTCGGGTCCTTCAGTGAGGGCTCGAGAGGAAGATTTCGGCACGCATCATTCCGTATTTCTTTGCGATCCGTCTGAAACGAACCAAGTGGAATATGAAATGCAAGATTACCGCAACGGCAAACGAGGTGGACATGCAGAGGATATCGCGCCCCTTGAGTTTGTCGTTGAGAAACGTACAGGCGATGAAGGTGAAAACGATGACGAAGAACGAAGCAAAGGCCGCGCTCATCCAGAAGTTCAAGTTTCCATCCCTTCCGAGTTTCAGGTACATTTTCAGTACCCACTTTAGAGGTGTCTTGTTTGCGGTCATACAGTCGTTGGTGGTTGGTTGTGGCTACCTGTGTTGTGGGTTTGAGTTTAATTGAAAGGGCAGCCTCATTAAAAATAAAACAATACTAGTACTCTGTCAAGTGGTGAAAATTATAGAAGATTGCTTATCAAGAGGGCTGTTTCGGTTGGATTTTTTACTCCAATAGTTTCTATACCTATCAATGAAGGAGAATAATCATTACCTCCTTTAAACACAGCATCACCGACGAAAAGAATGTCTTTTACTGAAAGTTTCAAAGCCTCAAGGGTGATTTTTAATCCAAAGGATTTATCGAAGCCTTTCGGTAGGACATCAACAGATGTGGTGCCCCCGAGATTGGCTTCTACCTCAGGCACAACATGTTCCAAGTCTGATTTGATTCTAAGTCTTTTTTTGCCGGTTGGATCCCAGGTAGATTTTTCACCAAGAGGGGCTTCTTGGCCCATGGCTGAAAGGGTAATTTGATTACCCCGGTCTTCTATATATGTACCGTAGTGTTTTTCAGGAATTTCAAAATCTGATTTGTGTTTGCCTAAGATATTATTTAACTCATTTATCACCCGAGTTTTCACGCTACTTGCGAACATGTGAGTGTAGACTTCTCTCCAGTCTTTTATTTTTTCATCATATTCATATCGACAAGTACCGCTGGTTGGTAGGAAAAAAATATTGTTCAAACTTTTGCCTTGAGAAGCTTCTGTAAGTTTTGGAATAATTTGTTTTTGAAATTGCCTATAAGAACCGCCAGAAATTATGGCCACTTTAGTTTTAAGTGAAAGAGAATATAGAAGGGTGGCCATTTCATTCGATAATTCTTGCTTACTTTCAGCTAAGGTACCGTCTAGGTCAAAAGCGATTATTTTTTTTAGTTCAGTGTTGCTCATGTAGAAAGTATAGCAGATCTATAAAAAGGAATCGCCGGCCACCTATGTGGGTGGCCGGCGAGGTTGATCCGGTGGTGACACTGAAGTCAGTGGAGCTGGCGGGTCTTGATCTTTTTCGGCTTTTCGAGTTTCTTGATCGCTGCCAGTTTCTTTTCGTCCACAGGCGGTGGGGGTTCATCATCTGCTGGGTAGCGATGCTGAAGTTTCAGATGCGCGTCATCCTTGCTGCCGGTGAGTCGCGCTCGGAATCGCTTCTTGGGGTTTTTATTTAGTGGGCCTCTCGGCATGGGGTCTCCTTCGTTTTACGTTTTTGCTTTCAGTGGAGGTTCGGATGTTTCCAAACCTAGATTTGGCACCTTTTGAAGGGGAGCAAAATCTGCGTGGATACTACTACAGGGAGGCTTTAAGTGTCCACTATACTAATATATAATGTATTCATATGATGAAACCATTTGCCGAACGAAGGCACGAAAAGATGCGGGAAGTTTTGATGTCGCCAGACTCTGTTGGACCAGAAGTCCACTATTACATGATCAGAGGGGGTACAGAAAAACAAAATGTTACGGTGTGGGAGGTGGGTACTGTTGGAGGTGAATATATCAAAGCTTATGGGCATTACCATGTTGGTGACATTAGTGAGACCTATAAGATACTGAAAGGGGAAGGCATTTTGCTTTTACAAAAAAGAAAGGTGGGCGCGGACGGCGTCCCTATAGATGACGAAATCGAAACATGCTACGCCGTCCGCGCCACTGCCGGTGACTCTCTGTTCATTCCTTCTGGAAGCGGACATCTCCTTTTAAATACAGGGAGCACCTGGCTCACCGCTTCAGATGATAGTCCTGTGAATTTCGCCGAGGCTAATCCAGTTAGCTTGCCAGGTCATGCTGATTACGAAACAGTCCATAAAATGAAAGGTTTTGCATATTATGTAATTGAACAGAATGGTAAGCCTGCGTTCGTAAAAAACCCAACCTATAAAACCGTCCCAGAGATAATAGAAATGAATGCTAAAGAATATGCAGCCCTGAATGGTAGTTAAAGATATTGTCTGGTACACTATATTAACAATAATCCCTTCTCCTTTACACAATTATGAAGCTCTCCCTCAAACCAAAAGGAATCAAGATTTTATTTTTAGCTTGCGAAGCCGCTCCTTTTATTAAAATTGGAGGTTTAGGTGAGGTAATGTCATCTCTACCTAAAGCGCTCCGTGAACTTGGACATGATGCACGGGTTATGATTCCAAATTATAGTTCAATCCAAAAAGAAAAGTTTCCAATGGAAACAATCATGGAGGGTATTTCTATACCAAGTGGGCGTGAAGAACATCCAATCACGTGTAATGTGAAGAGTACTTTTGTTGAAGGTTCAAATACACCAAGTTATTTTTTGGAAAACATGGAGTATTTTGAACAACGTGGGAACGTCTACGGTTATGATGATGATGCTGCGCGTTTCGCGGTCTTCTCTCGAGGGGCTTTGGAGTTTGTGAGACAAAACAAAGAGTGGGTGCCGGATATTATTGTTGCATCAGATTGGCAGGGAGGTCTCATTCCAAATTTGATGAAAACTGAATATGCGAATGATCCGGTTATATCTAAAATCGCCGTCGTATTTTGTATCCATAACCTCCATTTCCAGGGTATGTTTGATCATAACTTTATCAATGAATTAGATTACGACGATGGACGATCCACCATTCCAACAATTGATGATCCTCGTATGTTGAAAATTAATTTCATGCGTCGCGGTATTCTTTTTGCTGACGTCGTTAATACCGTGTCACCAAGTTATGCTCAGGAAATTACTACATCTGAATCGGGTGAATTACTTGATCAGCTTTTGTCAGAACGCCGTTCTCGGTTATCAGGTATTTTAAATGGAATTAATTATGTGAGTAATGACCCATCTTCAAATCCATATGTCGAATATGCATATTCAGTTAAAAGTATTAAAGAACGTCAAAAAAATAAGGAGGTTCTCCAGCAAAAGTTTAATCTTGAAAAAGAACCGAACACCCCAGTTGTTGCGATCGTCTCTCGTCTCACAGAGCAGAAAGGGCTGGATCTTATCACTGAAACAATTGGGCCGCTGTTAGATAATTTTAAGTTACAACTTATTGTTCTTGGAAGTGGAGATTCGAGGTATTTGGGGTTTTTTGGAGAACTCGAAAAGAAATATCCTCAGGTCGCCACACATTTGTCATTTGATAACACTTTGCCCCACGTGATTTATGCCGGTGCAGATATTATTCTCGTGCCTTCGCGATTTGAACCATGTGGCCTGACACAAATGGAAGCTATGCGATATGGCGCATTACCACTTGTAAGAAAGACGGGAGGATTGGCTGACAGTGTGATTGATTACAATCGTGCGACAAACACCGGAACAGGTTTCGTTTTCCAAAACTATGACAAGTATGCTTTCTTCGGAGCATTTGTGAGAGCTCTCGAGACCTATAAACACCCAAGTGAATGGCTAGCTATTCAAAAACGTGCCATGATTGCAGATTTTTCATGGAAAAAATCAGCCAAAGATTATGTGAGTTTGTTTAAGAAAGCTATTGCATTTAATAGTGAGGAAAACAATAAATAAATTATATGTACTGGGCAAACTTTTTACACATATACCAGCCCGCTGACCAACAATCTGATGTACTTGATGCAATAGTTTCCCAATGTTACCGACCCCTTCTTGAGCATTTACGTGATAATAAAAATGTTCGTCTAACTTTAAATATTAACGGTGCATTGATGGAACTTTTTGATAGGCATGGGTATCGTGATCTTATAGAAATGATGAAAGTGATGGGGAAGGATGGGCGTATTGAATTCACAAGCTCTGCCAAATATCACGCCTTTTTACCGCTTCTAAACAAAGAAGAAATTATCCGTCAGATTCAAATGAATGACGAGACTAATCGTTCGTATTTAGGTGACGCGTATAATCCTCAAGGGTTTTTTCCACCAGAGATGGCTTTCAAAGAAGACCTCGTTCCTATTATAGAAGACCTCGGTTTCAAGTGGATTATTTTAGATGAAATCGCTGCCCATGGAGAAACAGGAACTGTTGATTACAATAAAATATACAAAATAAAAAATTCAAATGTTAAAGTTTTTTTCCGTGAAAGACGCCTTAGTAATTTAATCATGAGTGCGGTTGTGCGTTCTCCTGAAACATTGGTTGAGGCCATGAAAAAGGACTTAGAGAGCGGTCGTTATGTTATCACTGCAATGGACGGGGAGACATTTGGTCATCATAGACCGGGTTTGGAAAAAATGCTTTTTGATGTTTTCAGGACTCCACAATTTAAATTAGTAAATATCTCTGACCTTATTGGTCTATATAAAGAGACAGAAGAGATTGTTCCGGTTAAATCTACGTGGGCAAGTAGCAAGCAAGATATTGATCAAGGTATTCAATTTTTGTCATGGTCTGACCCTGAAAATATTCTCCACACCATGCAGTGGAAATTGGTTAATTTGGTTCTCGAACAGTTAGAAAAAATGCAAAAGGGTACACCTGAATATGCTGATGTTCGAAAGAAAATGGACAGAGCTTTGGCCAGTGACCATTTTTGGTGGGCCTCTGCTAAACCTTGGTGGAGTATGGAAATGATTGAGGACGGAGCATATCGACTACTCGAAACTTTACGTTCAATCCAAAATGTCGATAAAGAGATTTTAGATAAGGCGGGTAGACTTTACGAGCATATAGTTTCTACTGGGTTTAACTGGCAAAGATCAGGAAAAATTCGTGACATGATGCATGAACAGCAGACACTTCTTCGAATTCCTTTCAAAGATAGAACAGTAGGTAAGGGTGGTGCTGAGGAGGGTGTCTATCATGCTTTTATGGATATGATGAAAAATCTCGAGCGTCAAGCAGTAGAAAGAAAAGAATATGAAAAAGCTATTCTGTGGCGCGATGCAGCTTTTAAGTTGGAAAATAAATTGGATATATACGATACTATTAATGCAGTGGACCTTCTGCGAGTTGAAATTCCAAATGAAAAAGTCGAGGAAACAATCGCACAGTATAAAAAACAATATGACGAGTTGCGTGGAGGGCAACCCGAGCAAAGAGGAGCATAAAAAATTATGAAAGAAACTCAATCGAGCCAGTGGCTAGAACAATTTTCTCAGAGTGAACAATACAGTGAACTGCTAAAAGAACCAGTTGCATATTTTTCTGCTGAGTATGCACTGGTCAGTGATTGGCACTCTTATGCGGGAGGCTTAGGGATTTTAGCAGGAGACTATTTTTTTGAAATGGCATCACAAAAATTTCCAGTGGTGGCTATCGGTCTTTTTTATCATCAAGAATATGTGGCTGGTGAGGGCCAAAAAAGAGACCCTAAAACCTTGGGGCTATCTCAGGTTTTAGGCGCTGATGGAAAACCAATCACAGTGACTCTTCCGATCGGGGACAGGGACGTGCAGATAAGGGCTTGGATTATGGATAAAGGCCCATCAAGATTATTTTTACTCGATACTGACGTTGAAGGTAATCATTACGAGGACAGATCAATCACCAGTATTTTATATGCTGAAAATAGAGATGTGCGTTTGATGCAGGAAATCGTTTTAGGAATTGGAGGTATGAGATTTCTGAGAGCTTTGGAAATTCACCCCGCTGTGTTTCATCTGAACGAAGGACACTCGGCGTTTCTTGCCTTGGAACTTATTCGTCATGAAATGCGTCAACACCAATTAACTTTCGCCAAGGCCTATCAATATGCCAGACAGCACATTGTTTTTACCAATCACACCTTGGTGATGGCGGGACAAGAACTTTTTTCTATTGATAAAGTTGATTACATGCTCAAACGTTTTGCCCAAGAGTTGGAAGTAACATTGGGTGTCATTATTGCATTAGGAAAAGTGCCAGGACAAGATCTTTTTTCTATGACAAACCTTGCGTTGAACATGTCACACAAAGTGAATGCGGTTTCTGTCCTTCATTCGATTAAGGCCGCTGTGTTGTGGAAGGATTACACTATTGAAGAGGTAACTAATGGGATTTATATAGGGCGTTGGGATTCAATCGGAGATTATTCATACGATAAAGAAATATGGCAAAAACACCAATCAAACAAAAGAATTTTGATTGATGAAATTAAAAAGCAAACTGGAAAAGTATTTGATGAAAACATTCTCCTTCTTGGTTGGGCAAGAAGAATGGTTGAATATAAGCAGCCGCTAGCTATTCTTGCTGATCTGCAAAGATTTAAAGACATTGCCGAAAGACAGGGTAGGAAGGTACAGATTGTTTTCTCGGGGCCATTAAATGAGAGTCAGAAAGAAAATAATCAATTCCTAAAGACGTTACTACAATATGCAGATAATGAATTAAAAGATACATTGGTTTTTTTACCAAACTACAATTTGAATCTTTCGAAAATTTTAGTTTCAGGGTGTGACGTGTGGTTGAATACTCCAATGGTTGGCAGTGAAGCGTGTGGGACAAGTGGTATGAAGGCGTGCCTCAATGGTGTTTTACCTTTATCGACTCGAGATGGTTGGGTGTACGAAACGAATCTTTCGCAGGTCGGGTGGGTGGTTGGAGAGAGAGGGGATATTAGTGAGGAACTCTTAACTGTTTTGGAAAAAGAAATAGTGCCAACGTATTATGAATCTAAAGCTCAATGGATTACGCGTATGAGAAATTCCCGAGAACTTATTTTGGAGAGGTTCAGTGCATCGAGAATGTTAGCGGAATATATTGATAAGTTTTACTTGCCGATTTTGAAGAATAAGAAACATCAGGGGGTGGGGGTTTAGGAAAGTGAATTATAGTGTTAACCATGGGTAATTACGTTTGACTTTTTTCGCCCTAAGCGTAGTCTTTTATTAGACGCTAAATTTGATACCCACTGGGTGTCAGGCGATCTAGTTCCTATATAACCACCATTGGTGGAGAAGGAGACAGATGAAAAGTCACATCCGCTTAGCGGGTCCACAGCCCTATAACATCGACGCCACAGATGACATCAAGCAGAGGCGTCGCTACCACAAGATCAACAACTGGAATTGGCTTAAAGTCAGGGAGGTGGCGTCATTCTGTGCCGAGGCACATTTGGCAACTTCCACGAAATTAGGCCCACCAAAAAATCCGATCCCTTGGCGAATTGAAGGCGGATGCATCCCATTGATCCGGGACTTCGGGTGGTTAATGCACGGTAACGGAGACTTCAGGTCCCCTGTTTACACGTATGTTCGGTGTCCTGATGATGTTGAACCGACCACACAGGATTTCTGTCTGGAGGGCTTTCCACTTCCGGCCGAAGAAGACTGTAAAAATGGAATCATTTACGTGCCGTCTGGTTGGTGCGCTGAAGTGATTAGCATGATCGAGAAAGGCGTCTATCTGATCAAGTACAGTGACGATGCTTGTGGACCGCTCGCTTACCTCACGAATGGCAACGTTTGTAGTCTCGACGTCATTCGTCGCGCAAACCCCGAATAACGAAATCCTTCACAAAGAGAGCCCTTCACAAGGACCTCAAACTTGTGGGGGCTTTTCTTTTTATAAAAGTTTACAGATTGGGGTGCCGTAGTGGCGGACGTTAGGACTGCTTTTAATAGATTAAATGATACCACAATCTATATTCCAGAGTTTTACCCCACCCTTGAAAGCACTATATAAATGCTATAATCTATAACATTAGTATTAAATCAAAAATTTATGTCACCAACTATAGAAGGTCACCAAGATGTTCCTGTAAAAACAGAAGGAGAAGAAAGGCTCGAAGGATTTAAGGGTCTTTTGGGTCAAATTGAGGAAAGGGCAAATCGTGTTGTTGCTGAAAAAGATGGAGTGGTAGATGGAGAAGCTGTTAAATTCGGTAAGGCTGGATTTAGGAATGAAATTATGGAAATAGGACGCATTGCAAGACAGGCTAGTATTATGTTGGACCATGCCGCCTTTTCACCAGCGATAAATCCATTTAAGGTAAATGGCGGTCCACATGAAATAACACTAGGTAGAATGGCGACAATAGGGACTGATGATGAATTTAACAGACTTTTTGAAATGGGGGATACTACTGAACTCACTGCCTTTTTGCAGAACTTTTTTGATAGCGCAAAATCAATCACTGCAAAGTTTGAAGCGTTCGACAAAGCGAATCAAGGAGAACTTTCAGCTGCCATTGTAAAGGGAGAGGGTAAGTAGTATCTGTGTTAAAATAATTCAAACAAAACCATGTGTGGAATTAGCGCTATTATCAGCAAATCGTCAGATCGTGAGGATCAATTAAAAAGGTCACTCTCTAAGATTATTCATCGTGGAAGCTCTAACTTTGAATACAAGGTCTTGAAAGGTGCCGCAATGGGGACAAATCGGCTACCAATTGTAGGAAGACTCACAGGACAGCAACCTGTATACAATGAGGATGAAACTATTTTTGCAGTACTAAATGGGGAGATTTTTAATTACAAAGAAATAACCACGGAACTTAAGGCCAAAGGACATGTGTTCAGAGGGGATTCTGATACCGAAGTGCTGGTTCATCTCTATGAAGAGTACGGTGACAAGATGGTTGAGCATCTCGATTCAGAGATGTATGCTTTTGTTGTATTTGATACAAAGACAGGAGATTTTTATGCAGCCCGAGATAGATTTGGAGTAAAACCCCTCTACTACGCAATAGACACTAGAGACAATAGTTATCACTTTAGTTCTGAGCTTAAGCAGTTGGTTCAATTTGATTTCATTACTGAAGTTTTTGATTTTCCAACTGGTCACTATATGAAAAATGGAAAGTTGTCTTCATACTATAAAATGACAGTAAGTAATGAGATTGTGGATGAGAAAGAGGCTGTAAGAAACCTTACGAGTTTGATGGTTGATGCGGTCAGGAAACGAGTCGATACGGATCTCCCAGTCGCTGTTCTTTTGAGCGGAGGAATTGATAGTAGTTTGGTTATGGAAATTGCAAACCGTTATCATCCAAATATAACTGCATATATACTTGGTCGCCCCGGAGCATCTGACTATGAGGCAGCCTTGCGATTATGTAAAGATTTTAAATATAAATACAAAATTGTATTCCCTGATGTAGACTATGCGGCTGAAATCGAGAAAGTCCTTTATCACATGGAAATCTACGAAGCCCAGGTGCTTCGTCAAGCTTTTGCACAAGACATTATTTCTCGGGCTATTGTTCGAGATGGATTTAGAATAGCTATTGTGGGGGATGCGAGCGACGAGGTTTTTGGAGGTTATAACGAATTTGTCCGGCTTTCAAATGATGACATCAATAAAGGGTGTGAACTTATCACAAAGAGTCTGTCACGAAGCCACAACATAAGACTTGACCGAATGACGATGAAGCATACGCTTGAAGCAAGAGCTCCTTTCTTGGATATAAAGGTTGTTGACTACGCGATGAGAATAAATGGTTCACTGAAGATTAATAGGAAAGAGCACGACGTAACAACAAAATATATTATTCGTCAGGTTGCAGCTAAGTTTCTTCCAGACTATATCGCATATAGATACAAGGTTCCATTTTCAAACGGAGCGGGAATGAATGTTGGATTTAATTTTAGAACACAGGATGGTGATGTCGCTAAAGAGGTTCTTTCATCTGATTTTGGAAAGCTCAAAATTACAGAGGAAGAAAAGAAGAAGATGGGTTTTGTTACTCAAGAAGAGGAAGTCTACTATGCAATGTACAAGAGCTTTTCTTATGACAAACTTGCAGACCACAAAGAGAGAATAATAACAAAAGAAACATTGAGCCAAATCGATTCGGACAAAAACAAGCTTCGAGTCGTTGTGGCAGAATTCGATAGAATGCCCCTCTATTTTCCTGTATACCTTGCTGAAAAACTATCTCTTTTCTCCAAGCGTGCTCTCGATGTTAGTTTCGTCTCTACAGGAGGTGATGATCTAACGTATAATTCTCTTTTCTCAGGATCAGCACAGATTGGAATATCAGACCCTATATTTTCATTCTCCAACGGCTTTGCTACGAAAGGAAAGATATTTGGCTCGCTTATCGATCAGGTGCCTGTTGTCGCTATTACTATCGACCCTTCCATCAAGATAGAATCGAAGGACGATTTTAAGAAATACAAAATAGGGTCATTCCAGGAATTTTCTACTGTTAATACCATTGCTCGATATTATCTTCCTGGCATTGAGATTAAACCTTTTAGGCACAAGGAGATTATAAACGCACTTAAGCACCGAGAAGTAGATATTGCCTTTGTCTCCCTTGATTACGCGTTTATCCTGAAAGGGGTGGGAGGAAGAATATTCCATTCTCTCACAGAGGATTTTAAAGAATACCTGTTCACAGGCCTTACTATCTCTGATAATCTCGACCCTTCTTTTATTCCGGCCACTGAGAAATTTAAAGCAGCCATCAAGGAAGCTGTAGTTTCAATATATAATTTTCCTGAAGAAAGCAAAAAGATATTGGAAGAGCTTTTTCCTGACATTACAGACTCAGAAGAATTTCTCTCTTCCATGAAAGAATTCTGGCATAAAAAGCTGGACGATATTGATAATAAAGAAGTATTGCATGCTGAAAAGATATGGAAGAAAATTCACCCTGAATTATTAAAAGCAACATCTCCAAACTTTATAAAGCTTGATGAAGCTAGTAAAATAATACTTTCTCTTTCAACTAATAAGACAAGTAGACAGATTCCTTACCGCGAAGATAGGATGTCTTTTTTGATTGAAGAAAGTCTTGCTACAAAGAAACCGTTGGAGATTGTCTCTTTCTGGGGAGCCTCAGATAAAAAATCTTTGACCGAAACTGATTATTTGGTGTTGGACAACATTAAAGGATTTTGTACAAAAATGAAAACTGAGAACAATCTTAATATTAAAATAACATTCATTCTTGCCGATAACCACGGCATGATGAATGGCTATTCAAGCAGTAATTATTCTGAATATTTAAAAAATATAAAGATAGAGATGAAAAAGAGAGGATTCGAATCAGTTTACCTATCTTCGATTTGGAAGGAGGGGGGTCTGACAGAGAAGAAAATACGAGAGAAGGTAAAGGCTATGGGTGCCGAGGAGTGGTCAGGTATCAGAATAAGTAATGATCTGGAAAAGATGGCTATGAATAGAGGGCACGAAGATAAAATAGAAGGAGCGAAGACGTACTATACTACTCGTAAATTAGAAAATCCTTTGATTGAAAAAATGTTTCCAGAGGCGATCCAGATTTCGTTATCAGATGATAAGTTTCAAGAGGTTTATCCTGAATTACCAACTTTATATTTATGGCCATATAATAAACCGGGTAAAGTAGGAAGTCTTCCTTGGTTTGATTATGTTGTTGAAAAGACAAAATCTCCTTTTTCTGTGATTAAAAAACTCTTTAATAAGTAACTATAGAGGTAGTATATTGTTTATAACTATTTAAGCGTATCGAGCCTTGCATAACTCTTTTTCAGACCATAAATAGCAAGGATTAGCGAAACAACTTGGTATATTGCAAATATAATCTGTCCCTTCTCAAACACCACGAATGTCGTAATGATGCATGTGATGACCATAAGCACCCAACCAGACTTGTTTTTATTTTTAGTGAGATAGTAAATAGCCATGAGCGGGGTAATTGAGCTTACAAGTTCAAGAAAAGTAAGAACTCCTACAAATGACAAATAACCCAAAATAAGACAGAAAATTCCTGTGAATATGTTAATAATATTTTCCACTTTTTGTGTTTTGTTTTTTACCAAACCGTATAACATGAGAACTATAAAACCAACCTCTAATCCAGCATAGATATGGAGACCGATTGAGTAGAAGTATGATATAGAAAGAATCGAAGCAATGATACCTGTTATCCAAGCAATGGCCTTGTCATTTTTTAACAGAAAAATTCTGTGGACTAGAGATATAAGTGTGACTAAGATTTCCATGTTTCAAAGTATATCAAATTCCTTCACATGTTTACTATTCGCTCAGTAACCAATCAGAGATATATCCTTTGTACTTCTCACGAATGTTTAAAGGCATATTTCTATATGCACCAATAACTTTTCTGCATGATTTTGTGTTACAGCGACACTCCATTTTCCAGTAGTCATTATCTTCAGTCATCTCGTAATCCCATGTAATTTCAGCACCCTTTTTAATGTCTCGCATCGCTACCACCTTGAATAATTCTTTGATACCACAGTTTGGTTCACAAGAGTGATTGATTAAACGAGCTATGCCATTCGAGTCTCTCCATTTTTTTCTTTCAAATTGAATACAATGGTCACGTAACTCTTGTGTCCATGGCTTGTAATCATATTAATATACTGGCCCATCAAACATAGCGATAACTTCTCCTTTTTTAATATCTTTTTCAGCAAAGACGGCATTGCCGTATTTTTTTGTGGTCCTAACAACAAGTTTTGGATTGTCCATAAAAAATATCTCCACCTATCTTTTAAATGAATAAACCAGAGATTTCAAGCGAGAGATATAGAGGCCAGCATTTCCCCATACAAACGGTAGCCATGCAGGTACCCCAATAAATAATGCACTTGAATAAGTCCATGCTCCAAAATAAATTGCAATAGATTCAGCAACTGGTCCACTGATACAGACTAATATGAAAAAGATTATATATCTTGAACTCCATTCAATACTAAGCATGAGGAGGCTTATACAGAAAAGTACTATGACTGTCATAATTTGGTTTTTCCCAAATAGGGCAGGAACAATGAGGGTTAATAAAGCTAGGGGGCAACTCAACAAAAATTTTCTTAATTCAGTTTTCATTTGATTATAATATTTTTAACTTCTTATAATCCTTCGTATTTCTGAAATTTTTAACATAAGGGAAAAGCGCAAGTAGAATAATGGCGGCAAGGAAGTTGAACGACCCTGCTAGAATAAATACCGTTGAAA
>JBAXAB010000013.1:0-15991 GCA_037142735.1 bacterium | reverse complement strand
AAAGCTAAAATGCTAAGTACAAGGATGGTGTCCTAAGAAAGGGGTCCACTACAGTTTGCGTTTAGGGAATAGAGCCTCTGAAGTTCCTATGCTTCAATCTTTTTTAAATTCGCATGGATTCATTGTGGCTAAAAAAGGTTCAGGTTCAGTAGGGTATGAGTCTACCTATTTTGGTGTCCTCACTCGCTGGGCTGTGCAGGCTTTTCAAAAGGCGAATAGTATAAAACCAGTGAGCGGAATTTTTGGTCCATTGACGAGGAATAAGGTAAACGAGATTCTAAAAAGGGAGGGTGTAAATTAGAGGATTTTTCTGTTAGAATAAAAGCATAATTTCATGACATCCGTATGCAGCTAAAATCCCTCGAAATCAACGGCTTTAAGTCCTTCGCAAAGAAGGGCCTTTTGGTGTTTAATTCGCCTATAACGGCCATTGTAGGGCCTAATGGCTCGGGTAAATCAAATGCTGCAGAATCCTTCAGGTTCGTGCTAGGAGAGCAATCTATCAAGTCTATGAGAGGTAAAAAAGGTGAGGATTTGATCTTTAATGGAGGCAAGGATACGCCTCGTGCCAATCGCGCTTCAGTCAAGTTGGTGTTTGACAATAAGGACAAATTATTCAAAATGGATTTTGATGAAATCGCCCTTGAACGTGTAGTCCATCGTGACGGTGTGAACGAATATTTTATTAATGGTTCCCAAGTCAGATTAAAAGATGTGTCCGAAATGTTGGCACATGCAAACATTGGATCATCAGGGCACCACATTATTTCTCAAGGAGAGGCAGATCGTTTGTTGTCATCTAACCCTGAAGAACGTCGCGACATGATCGAGGATGCACTAGGTTTGAAAGTTTATCAATACAAAAAAGAAGAAAGTGAAAAGAAATTGGAAAAAACCGCGCAACATATCAAGGAGGTTGAATCATTGCGTCGCGAAATCGCTCCACATATCCGTTTCTTAAAAAAACAAGTAGAAAAGATTGAAAAGGCCACTGCGTTGAGGGCAGAATTGTCTGTGCAATATCGAGAATATTTTGCTCGAGAAGAGTCATATTTAAAGATAGAAAGAAACCGATTGAGCGATGGGGTAGTCGAGCCTCGTGCTGAACTTGAAAAGATAGAAGCTGAATTAACCCATCACCGAAAAGTTCTGACGGAAATGTCAAAAGGTGATAATAACCATACCCATTTGTTGGACTTGGAAAAAATTATTGCCACTACTCGTAGTAAAAAAGACGTCTTGATGCGTGAGATAGGGCGGCTGGAAGGAGAGATGTCATATGTGAAGAAAAGTATTGAAAGAAAAATCCACGAGGCAAAAGAAGCTGAAAAAAATAGCAGCAGTTTAAAAATGATTTCACTGTCGAACATTGAATCATTAGCCAGAGATGTAAATGATCACTTGCAGGCTGTTTTAAGGTCAGACAATTTAGATGAAATAAAAAAATCAGCAGACGAGATCAAACGCTTGGTTGCAGATTTTATTCATCATCACAAGAATGTAGATGGTAAGGTGGAGGCACAAGCTGAATCAACAGAATCTGAAGAAGCGGATTTGTTGAAAATTACTTCAAAAATTGCTGAAATCGAAAATGATTTGCAGGAAATAGGTAAAGAGGAGTCTGCTCATCAACATCAGTATCAAGAACTGAAATCCAAGATCGATAAAGATAAAGAGAATAATGTCGAATCAGAAAAGGCGATCCTTCGAATCATGTCAAGGCAGAATGAGCTGCACAGTCAATTGCATGCAATCAAGATTGAGAATGATCGCTTGGCTATTGAACAGGCTGATTATGAACGTGAGTTACAAGAAGCAGGAATGTTGATTGGTCGTGAAGCAATTGCTTTTTACGAAGAGGACATTGCCAAGCATTCTCAAGTTGATGAGGTGCGTGCTATACAGATAGACCGAAGGCGTGCTATTGAAAAGTCTAAAATTCGACTCGAGGAAATGGGCGGGGCAGGAGGTCAGGAGGTGATGAAAGAATACAAAGATACCGAAGAGCGTGATGCGTTCCTGGCACGTGAATTAAATGATTTGATGCAATCTTCACAGGCATTAGGAACCTTAATTTCAGAATTGACAGAAAAATTAAATGAACTATTCCGTGAAGGTATTAAAAAAATTAACACGGAATTCGATAAATTCTTTAAATTAATGTTTGGTGGAGGAGAGGCACGATTGGAAATTGTTAGAGAAATAAAAAAGAAAAGAAAGAAATCAGAGGGTGGTATGGATGAAGAGTTTTCATCAGAGGTAGAAGAGGAAAAGGCCTCAGAGGGTATCGAGATCCATGTCGCATTACCACACAAAAGGACTAAGGGTTTGATGATGTTGTCAGGTGGAGAGCGTGCCCTTACCTCTATTGCATTACTGTTTGCAATGTCTCAAGTAAACCCACCACCTTTTATTATTTTGGACGAGACAGATGCAGCGCTTGATGAGGCAAATTCACGAAAGTATGGAGATATGATAGAGGCACTTTCAAAGCATTCTCAATTGATTTTGATTACTCACAATCGAGAGACGATGTCACGAGCAGGGGTGATTTATGGAGTAACAATGGCAGGTGAAGGGCATTCTAAATTACTTTCGATCGCGTTTGACGATGCGTTGGCGGTGGCTAAATAGGGCCCTATTCAACAATATACCCACGTCCAGGCACAGTTTTAATCAATTGTGCCTTACGGTCGTCCAGTTTCTTGCGTAAATTTCGGATATGCGCTTCAATGGTATTCGAAAAAGGATTACTGTCATTTTCCCAGACATTTTCATTAATAAAGCCACGGCTGACAATCCTTCCACGATTACGGGCAAAGCATTCAAGAAGCATGAATTCCTTTCTAGTGAGGTAAATATTTTCACCATTTCTAGAAACATTTTGTCGGGCGATGTCGAGAGAGACATCTTCGATAGTCAGTATCGGGCTGTTGATTTGATAGGGGCGTCTTGTAATAGCGCGAATACGTGCCAGAAGCTCGCTAAATGAAAATGGTTTTTGTAGGTAGTCATCAGCGCCCGCTTCGAGGAGGGCTACTTTTTCAGGCACTTTTCCACAGACTGAAATAATAATGATTGGCGCCTTTTTACCAGCGGTGCGCACCTCTTTGCAGACTTGAAGCCCGTTTTTATTCGGCAGCATGTAATCGAGAAGGATGAGATCGTAGTAATTGGTTCGGGCTAGATACGAGGCGCTGTCACCATTGTCCGTGCAATCCACAGTAAACATCTCACTTTCTAGATTCATTTTTAATGTTTCGCGAATGTCGTGATTATCTTCTACTAAAAGAATTTTCATATCTTTGTAATTAATTGTTAGTGTTTACATTATTAACTATGTATATTAAATTTACATGAAAAAAGAGAGTGTTGTTCACACTCTCTTTTTTTTCTACAAACTCTTTACCCTAAGTTTAGTTTGTCTTTCTTTGTCTACTTTTGGTAATCTGACGGTCAGTAGCCCTTGGTTTTCCGTTGCCTCAGCCCTTTCAATGTCTACCTCGTGGGGAAGGACAATGCTGCGTGAAAACGATCCCCAATAGAGTTCCTTATGAAAATAATCTTGATCTGAAACTTCATGTTCTTCTTTTCTGCTACCTTTAATGGTCAAAATATCACGAGAAAGGGAAATTTCAACATCCTCACGTTTCACTCCTGGAATCATAGTCTTTACAATAACATGAGACGGGGTCTGGAATACGTCCAAAGCCAGCTCTCCTTCACCTGCCTGTTCCTCAAGCCACGTTGATGAAACGCCGTTGCTTCCGCTGTGTTTAGTGAGGTGGTTTTTACCGATACGCCCTTCAGTTTCTTCAGTTTCCTCTGTCGTCTCTTCGTCGAGGACCACACTTCCTGTTAGCCTTTCAAATAATGATCTTTTCTTTTTCATAACTTTTTAGAAATTTTTAATACTCTTTACACGCTCGAGACTTATAGTGAGGAGAATGACTAGTATCCAAACCGATAAGAATACGGGCAGTGTGTTTTGTTTGTCGTTATCAATTATAAAAAAATTAAAGAGAGAATGCAATACGACAGCGATGACAAAACCTGCGCATAACGCAATAGCTTTTTTGGCCCGTGATGCATAAAAAGTTAATCCGACAAATAATGCAATTACTCCAGAGGCTATAAAATGCAACAAGGAAGCTCCCATAAAGCGCATTGCGCCTGCATTCAGTGCTCCCACAGTGTCACCCTTTAGTAAGGGTCCTAATAAAAGAATACTGTTTTCTAACGCTGAGAATCCCAAAGAAGCAGTAGTGATATAGATAAAAGCATCAATTGGATGCACGAACGATATGTGTCGAAAGGCGGTAAATCTGGCCGCTAGATACTTTACCAACTCTTCCCAGAAGGCCCAAATAGTTACTGCAATAAATGATCCGGCTGCAAAACCAGTGTCAAATATTTTTCCAAGATAAAGTGTGAGCTGTTGGAGTGGAAAGACAACAAAAATTCCAGCCATACCAACCATAAAAGTAAGGATGATGAGGCTACGTGGTTCATGGTGATCATTTTCTTCATGCATCCAGAACCATAACCACAAAAGTGCAGGCAACACTCCACCCGCAAGGGCATAGATAAAAATATTCAGATTTAATGCGCAGATTATGCTTGTACAGGCCATTTTTGAACGATAAGCATATTATCCTCCATTTTGACATTTTTTGGTAGTAGTCCCCAGAGCTCTTCGGTGATAAACGGCATGAAGGGGTGGAGGACTATGATTGAGTCTTTCAACAGGGTCGCTAGAACAAATTGGCGTGATGTCTTACCTTCAGAGGTAAGAATCTTTTTACTATCTTCGATAATGACGTCAGCAATAGTATTCCAAATATAATGGTAGATTTTTTCAGACGCGAGGTGGTAGCGGAATTCTTTTATATCTTTTGTGATGTCAGTTATAAATACATTGTGGTCATCTATGATTTTTTTGTCAGAGTCAGTGAGGTTTTTTTCAGAAGGATTGTAATCTTCTAAGCTTGTTAAAATAAATCGTGTAATATTCCACAATTTGTTACCAAAGTTTCTATTACCTTTAATTTTATCTTCGGATATTTTCATGTCAGTTCCAGGAGCTGTTCCTAAAACCAATGAGATGCGAGTGGCATCCATGCTAAATTTGTTGGCCATATCAATTGGGTCGATTCCGTTACCAAGTGACTTTGAAAATTTTATTCCTTTTTGATCACGGACGATTCCGGTAATTAGAACTTTTTTGAAGGGTATCTGATCGAGTGCATAGCCTGTCATCATAATCATGCGTGCAACCCAGAAGAAGAGGATTTCGTAGGCAGTCACAAGAAGACTGGTTGGGTGGAAAACATTTAAATCCTTTAGATCGTTTGGCCATCCCATTGTAGAGAAAGTCCAAAGTCCAGCAGAGAACCATGTATCAAGCGTATCTTCGTCTTGTTTCCAATCTGCGCCTTCTGGAGCATCGATTCCACAATATATTTCTTCACCTTTGTACCAAACTGGGATTCTGTGTCCGTACCAGATTTGTCTTGAAATGCACCAGTCTTTTAGGTTATCAATCCAGTGGAAATATGTTTTGTTGAAGTGTTCAGGCATGATTTCAATCTTGTTTTCGGCCACAGCAGAACGCATGATGTCTTTCAAGGTTGTTGTTTTGCCATTTTTTGTGAAAGGCTTGTTTACGGCCACAAACCACTGAAGTTTTGGAAGAGGTTCCACAATACCACCAGTTCTCTCGGCTGTAGAGATATTTTGGTTGATTTCTTTCTCTTCAATCATTAAGCTTTCTGACTTCAACCATTCAACAATTGCTGTGCGGGCATCAGTCGTCTTTTTATTTAAAATCCTATCATCACCAACTGTCATCTTGGCGTATTCATTGATAACTTGTTTAATCGGAAGGTTGTGCCGTTCAGCCATCATAAAGTCAATCTGACTATGTGCCGGAGTCACTCCTAATGCACCAGTTCCAAATTCAGGATCTACTTCTTTGTCCGCGATTACTTTAACTGTCACAGGTACTCCGCAAAAATTAAATGCAAATTCCTTTCCAATGTATTGTTGATATCGGGTATCGTCTGGATGAACTGCTACTGCAGTATCGCCAACCTTGGTTTCAGGACGAGAGGTAGAAATGGCAATAGGGAAATCTTTAGAATATTTAAATGTATATAAAATTGCTTTGCGCTCTTCGTACACAATTTCGTCATCAGAAATAGTGGTCTGACCTTTTGGGTCCCAATTTACCACTCGAAATCCTCGGTAGATTAATCCATCATCGTACATTTGTTTAAAAATAGTTCGCACAGAATGATTTCTTTTTGCATCTAATGTAAAAGCTTCTCGAGACCAGTCACATGATGCACCGGTTACTTTTAATTGGGATACGATAGTGTCGTGACTTTGTTGAGCAAATTCATTAATTCGCTTCAACATTTCATATCGCCCTAAATCGTGGCGAGATTTACCCTCTTTTTTCATAATATCTTTTTCTACTTTTGCTTGCGTCGCGATTGCGGCATGATCGGTTCCTGGAATCCATAATGTCTTTTTACCGTTCATTCTATTGAAACGAATGGCGATGTCCTGCAAAGTCGCCCCCAATACGTGACCAAGGTGAAGGGTACCTGTCACATTGGGAGGTGGCAGGATTATTGTATATGTTTCTGCGCCAGGCTCGGTTTTGCAGTTGTCTGGATTAAAAAAACCACTGGTTTCCCAGGCTTCGTAGATTCTTTTCTCTGTGTCTTGTGGATTATAAGGCTTTAACAGCTTTTCGGGGACCATAGTTCCATTAGCATAGCAATTATAAGGATAAATTTCCACTTGCTCGGAAGCTTGTCTGGCCTGGGTCCTTTACTTTAGATGTGTTCGTAAAGCGCATATAACCAGCGACCGCGATCATGATGGCATTATCAGTTGAGTGTTCAATATTGGGTATTAAAAGATTGAGGTCAACGAATTCTAGTTCGGTCATCTTTTGAAAAGCTAGTCTGATATTTTTATTCGCAATGACACCACCACCGATGATAAGGGTGCGAATATTTTTATCAATCATGGCCTCACGAGTTTTTTTAATCAATACCTCGGTAGCAGATTCTTCAAATTCCAGTGCGATGTTCTGTTTGTCGTGTTCAGACAAAGTAGATATTTTTTTAACTAAATACAAGACTGCAGTTTTTAAACCTGAAAAAGAAAAGTCGTAATCTTTGGAATGTAACATTGGCCGTGGAAGCATGATTAGTGGGTTTTTTTCTTCACCATGGGTATGTCTCTCGCGTGCGAGGTCTGCCAAGTCAGAAATTTTTGGTCCACCAGGATAGGGAAGTCCGAGGATACGAGCTACTTTGTCGAAGGCTTCACCTACTGCATCATCCCGCGTCCTGCCAATGACAGAGTAGTCATGCCAGTCATGTATTAAAACCAATTCAGTGTGCCCACCTGAAATTAAAAGAGCGAGGGCTGGGAAAGAGATGGTTTTATTTTCTTTCTCGGAATCAACTAATACCGACAGTATGTGTCCTTCCATGTGATTCGTCGGAACCACTGGAATGCTCCAGACTGTTCCTAAGGTTTTGGCAAAATTAATTCCCACCCACAAAGCCGGTTCAAGTCCTGGCCCTTGTGTAACAGCGATCACGTCAAGTTGGGGTTTTTCAGTCGTTTCGAAAAGCTCGATCACATCATTTGCCATCTCACTTTCCATGTTTAACGAAGTCAGGATTTTTTCTGAAATATCTGCAGACATTTTTTCACGTATCTTTTTTGTCTTGTATAAACCAGCCTCAGTTAGCGCTTTGATAAATAAAGGCACAATATTTTTACTATGCTCTCGTTTAGCCACAGAGGGCATAACCCCTCCGAATTCGGCGTGTTTTTCGATTTGTGAGTACAGGGCATTTCCCAACACTTTAATTTTCGGGCCCTGTTCAGGTATGTCAATAAAGTCATGTTCTATATCACTTTTTTCCGGTCTGGCAGCTTCGATGATACAAACTGCTGTTTCATCGCAGCTTGTTTCAATCCCGAGGACTATTGTTTTTTTGAGGAGTTGTTCTGACATTGAAGTGTTAATACTATACTATTTTTTACAAAGCCAAAGACCGTCGCCTATTGTGAGGGTTTCTATCTTCCACCCGCCTTTTAAAAGTGTTTGATGAAAAGATTCTAATCTTTCTCGCATGTCGATTGCATTGTCGACCAATAAAATTGTTTGATGAGAAATGATCGGAGAAAGTGTTTCCAAGTATTCAGTATATTTTGAACGATTTGCATCAAAGAAAATCAAATCGGCACCGCCGCTTTGAAAGCTTGAAATAATTTTAGGAAGTGCTGTGGAGATGTCATCGTTATATGATTCAATATAATCTTTGATTCCAGCTTTTATAAAAAACTTTTGGGCAATCTCCGTTTTCATTTCTTTTTTATCCACGGTATATAATTTTGAACCGCTTGTATTAAGTTTTTTCAACGCGAGTCCAATCCACGTTCCTGAGTATCCAATAGAGGTGCCCAGCTCTACAACAGTGCTTAATTTATTTTTTATAATAAAGTCATACAAAAATTTACCAGTTTCCTTCGAAACTGACCAAGGTCGATCACCATATGACCCATCATCTGACAAGTGTTGACCTATTTCAATCTGAGAAGGGGAATACCACACAAGGGTTTTTGCAAGGTTTTCTAGCTCTTCTAATATAACTTTCTCCGATTCGTTTACCTGGTTCATAGATCACAAAATATATAACACAAATGGGATTATGTACATATAGAGGAACTACATAAAAGTTGTACAGTTGTCTCAGGATGAACAAGAAAAAAAGCCGGTTAGAGCGCCCGGATGAGCTTCCGGGACTTGTCCATCAAGAGTTTTTTGTCGAAAGAGACAAGCGACTTCTGTTGGAACATCCTGAGCTGGATACTCTTGTGCTTGAAGATAGTAATGATTTCAAATTTGACCACCTGTCAGCCTCACCTGAACTGACATTTGTTTCTCTGGGCTATGTTGCTCCGGGGTCACAGATGAATTGTGCAGTGGTGGGTCGGGCCCACAGTGACCTTCTCGAGGTCGATGCAGAGTCCGAGGACCTCAGAGTTCTCGATCTGTGTAGTCTCGACATGGCGATTGCCTTGCAAAAGGCCGGCCTCTCTGGGTTGGAACGACCATATGCCGATAAGGGCCTCATCATCCTCACGAAGGGAGGGTATACGAACAAAGGTAAGGGGCCATTTACTTGGTATGTGTACCTCAAGGAAACAGAACCAGGTAGTGGGCAATTTGAAGTCAGAACAATCTGCGAGCATTGGAGCTTTTGGATCAGGGAAGATAATGGTTGGGATGTCGTACTGCCATGTGTGAGAAGCACCGATTGCTTCTTGCGGAACCACATTCCAAAGAAATAGAAATTCAACAACCCAAAGAGCCCCATCGTCCCACACAGACGCCGGGCTTTTTGATTTTTACTTAGTTTTAAACTCGTAGACACCATTCCAGTCTGTCGGTGGATTTTCGATAAGATATTTACAACGTTCTGCAAAAGTCTGACTGGGACTATCCGGGTAGATTTTTAAGATGGTATTGAAAATGTCCAAGGCCTGCTGAAAGTTTCCTTCGGTGTATTCAGCCCGCGCTTGCTTAAAGAAAGGAAGAATTTGTTGAAATGCCTGTGTGACCTCGGCGGTGATTAATTCAAAAATTATTTTAGGTTCCTTTTTTCCTTTAACCATCACATTGTCTAATTCTCGGGTCACGAAGCGCATGTCGTCTTTAATTTCCGCCTGTGTCTCTCCGCTTATGATACATTCCGTTCCGTATGTTTTATTTAATCCTTCCAAACGGGACCCAAAATTTACTTCATCACCCATAATGGTGTAGTTAAAGCGCTTTTCACTGCCCATATTTCCTACAATAACTTGTCCAGTATTCAAACCGATGCCGATTCCAATTGGGGGCACTCCCATGGATTCCCATTTTTCATTTAGTTTCTTTAGATTTTTTGACATAGTGAGGGCCGTCATGCAGGCGTCTGCAGATTGCGAATCATTTAAAACAGGCGCACCCCAGAAGGCCATAATGGCGTCACCAATATATTTGTCCACCAAGCCTTTATTGTCCATGATTGTATCGCTCATTAATGTGAAGTATTCATTCATCATACGAACCAACTCTTCAGGCGATAGCTTCTCTGAAAAAGAAGTAAACCCACGAATGTCCGAAAAGAGAATAGTTATTTTTTTCTTTTGGCCACCAAGAGAAAGTTTTGTGGGATCTTTGATGATTTCGTTAATGACTTCAGGCATCAAATAATACTGAAAAGTTTTTTGAATAAAGCGTTTTTCTTTTGATTCAGATACATATTGATACGTCAGCGACACTGCAGAGGTGAGAATGAATCCAATTAACATGTACACGCTCGGTAGAATAATGCCGTATTGAAAAGTGACAAAAGAAGTTGTGAGTATGATAATGGCGATCAAGATAAGGGTTCCTATGATGTAGGTTATCTTTTTAAACCATGTGAGAAAAACACCGGAAATGAAGACTACTAATAGGATAAGAAAAATGGCCATACCTTTCGACGTGTCATTCAGCATTCTCCCAGTTGCCAAAGTTTCAATAGCGTTTGCATGAACTTCTACTCCTGGAATTAATCCAAAAGGTGTATCGAGAAAGTCATGGAGGTCAGAGGCGGTTGCACCGATCAAGACAATGGTGTCTTTGAAAATCGCAGCAGGAATTTTTTTATTGTAAACATCAATAAAGGAAACCGTCAGAATGTTTTTAGCTGGACCTGTGTAATTGATGCGATTGGTGTCAGGAGCTTTGTCCCTAAAGAGGGTGGCAGAAAAACTTTTCATCTCACCAAGTTTATTTGTAACCTCACGCACCACATTATCCGAAGTAACAGGAACGTTCACAAAGCCTGTTTCAGCATGGGTGGTCAATATGTCCAATGGCCTCACACCCACCAGTCCATCAGACCGCATCTGAATCGGCAGAATAATTCTCGTTTTTGAATCATTAAACGCCTTGGCCAAAACAGCATCGTCCTTGGTTGCTTCAGAAAAATTAATATCAAATCCAACGGCTTTTGCCTCATCAAATTGAGGCAGGATGCGTGCAAATGTAGACCGAGGCCACGGCCACTGACCAATTGACGAAAGGCTAATGTCGTCAATGGCGACGATAACAATTTTAGCTTCCGGATTTCTTTTTAAAAATAATCTGTCTGTAAATTTATTTTGTAATGTTGAAAATATTCCAAATATATATGAGAGAGTCACCATTATAAACACCCCTGAGAAAAGTGTGATGATAGTGAGACTCTTTTTCATTTAATTTTGCAAAATCATACCACTGGTTATCGAAGAGCGGAGGTGATTGTAAGAGCATTTGGGACGGTGTAATAAGTGCCATCTGCCCGTATCAATTCTATGTCGTATGTGCCAGGGGTAGACTGGGTGTTGATATAGAAGCTTAATGAATTATCGTTTGGGATGGACAAGTAAAGCACTGGTAATTCACCAAGGACTACGTCGGTGACGTTTTTAAGTCCTGCACCGGCGATAAAGATAATCGTCTTTGTATCGCCTGCACTGATTGTATTCGGAGTGACAAAACGGACGCTGATTTCTTTGGCTGGTGTTGTTGTAATTTGAGTAACTGCACCAGTTGTTGTGTTTGTAGGTGCAACTGCAGGGCCAGAGCCACTTGGACCAGGGGTGGTATTAGTTTGAGTTCTTGGTGGTAGTATTTTTGGAAGAGCTGGAGAAGGTAGTTGATTAGTAGGATTTTGTTTAGGGGCCGTTCCATCAATACTTGTATTTAATTGATACCAAGGATTGTTCATGTCTGATGCATCAAGAAGGGATGTGGTTGCATTATTATCATTAAACACAATTCCTTTACCACCGGCTTTTACTAATATTTCAGAGCTCGCGATTGGCTCTCCAGTTGCTTTGTCTTTATTGAATAAAGAGACTTCGCCCTCAGATACCAGTAAAATAGTTTTGTCATTGCTATATGTCAGGCCAAAAGAAGTGCCACGAACAACCGCAACAGCATTCCCAGTTTTTATTTCAAGGTATTCTCCTTTTTCTACCAATTTTTTAGCACGAGCCCAGATTCCTCCAGAGACCAATTCGATAGAGGTTCGGTCTTTTTCTTCGTCACTATTTTTAACTGTGATGTCAGAATTAAAATCCAGTGAAATTGGATGTCCAAAAGATGATTCGATTAATGCGCGACCACTGGTTGAAGTTTTAACTTCGGTACCTTCACTGGTCGAAGCGACATTTTGTATGACATTAAAATTACTTGAGGTGGCTGTTTTAATAGACACATCAGAAGATAGCGGTGTGACCGTAAAAATTGAAGGAATTTTTTCGGGTACATTATTAACTATCTCGTCGTTTAAACTTTTAGTGGGTAATAACAGGAAAATAATTACTCCTAAAACCACTATTCCACCTAAGATAAAAAAGGTTTTTTTCATATAACAAGTATACAAAAACTGAGGGGATGTTCAACCGTGTTATTGCCCGATGCAGTGCTCGCCCGTCATGATGTCGTATGCGTCACCTTCGGCACAAGGGAGGTGTTTTGGTTCGATTTTAGGGGCGTAGAGAAGGTAATAGCCACCGACAAAGGCCAGGATTGCAAGGATTATGATACATAGGGGGAAGATGACGGTTTTAAGGTGTTTTTTCATAGGGTATATAGTAGCATAAAAATTGAAATATTCTGTAATATTTTTGTTTTCTTGTACTGATTAAGGCTATTTTAAATAAAATTTTTTAACATCCTCCAATATTTTCGATTCATCATCTTTATCATTAATAAGCACAACTCCAACAGAGACGTGATGAGGGTTTTCTTTTGTTCCTTTGTAGGGATTCATGGTTTTTAGGCAACTCGCTTTAGCCGTTCAAGGTTACCAATATTTTATCCAACTCTTTTTCTACAAGTGTTATAAGGTCGTTGGCTTCTACTTTAATTGCGTCCTTCCTACCTTCTCTTTTTATAGCTAAATATCTTTTAAATCTAAGCATTATCCCTCTTGCTACTTCCTGGTCCTTGATATTATCTAGGGCAAATTCCACGGGTCCTAATTTGTCATTAGAATCAAAAATATCTATTTGAATGGCGTCCCTGTCTTCAGAACTAAAGTTTGAGAACCAGTGTTTTAATGGAAATTCCGCCTCCGGAGTTAGTTGTTGTGGGTTTTCGTGCATGCTTATATATTAACATGTTATAAAAAACGTACTAGGATTTTGGTTGGTGACCCCATAGGGGTGGCTTTCAGGACTATCTAAGGAGAATGCCTACTCAACAAGGCAAAAATCAATTTTGGGTACATCGTACATGACAGGGGCGCAATTAGTCATAATTTTTTCTTCACGAGTGACTTTTCCGTCTACGAGCGTTTCTCGCCAGACTTCGTTATATCTGTATACACCGTTTTTGGTCTGAATAAAATGATGAGCCTTTTCAAAGAGGTGATATTTTTCTTTTGTAGAATGAGTAGAAATAATTTGTCCCTTAAGTTGTCCTTCTGACAACCAGAGTTTCAACTGAATTGGAAATCGTGAAGTATTCTTCACTTTCAAATCTATAAGATTGTAATAAATAGTAGCACCAGCTCCGAAAGGAATGGTTCGTCCGCTATCTGGAAAAACATCTATAGAATGATGCTGTCTTTCCACTATTTGAACTGGTGCGTGTAAAAACAGCCAGTACAAAAGATTTGAAAGTTGGCATAAGCCCCCGCCGATTCCCTCGATCACTTTACCTCGGGAAAGAAGCATGCCGTTTGTATAACCCTTTTTCGCGCTTGGAGCACCCACCGTGTTCCAAAAGGAGAAGATTTCACCAGGGTGGATGACCATTCCTTGCAGGGAATTAATCGCTACTTTTAAATTATTGATTTTCCCATTGTGTAGATTTGGATTAGAAGCGCCAAGTTTTCGAAAAAGGGGTGATGAGTGACGAGTAAGCACTGAGGTAAAAAATTCCTTCCTTATTTTTCTTGATAGTCTTGAGTTTAAAATATTTTTGAAGTTATTTACAAACCTTTTAACTCCAACCACGTATGGAGTAAGTCTCGGGTATTTGAATGACAGGGCTTTACGACCGTGCATATCGGCGTGAACTTTTTTTTGTACGGTTCTAATTATTGAATCCATTTGCTTTAGTTTATCTCGAAAAGTTGCATCATTTCGGGTAGGTCCTTGTGGTGGAAGACAAAAATAATTTCTGTATGAGTAGTTATCGTTTCTGCCAAAAGTATTTTCTTTCTGGCAATTTTTCTTATAAGTGAATAAGTTATATTTGGCATCTTATAATATTTAGGATCCAAAGATAATCCTATTGAAGCCAGTTGGGTCTGTATCATTACTGGGGTGCTCGCTAAAGCAACTAAAACCTTTGATTTGATACGATCTGAGCAGATGATACTCACTTCGTTACTGCTTAGGTTTGTTGTTAAAAAGTCATCATTATTAGTCTTCACAGATTTATATAAGTTTGAAAGATTTTCTAGTATCTTTGGGTTTTTTTCGAAGACCAGCTCTGAAAGGGGGGACTTGGTGGTTATGTTCTCAATTTTTATATCCTGAATCATCGGATTAATATTTTTCAATGACTTTTGAATTCGCGACAACGCAACAACTATGCCCGAACTTTTAACCGTCTTTCGAGTTTTTTGTTCAACTATTTTCTTTATTTGCTTTGAATAAGCAGACAAGTTCATAAAGCACCTGCTTAGTGCATATAAAGCCTCTTCATCCGCATACAGCACTTCTTTCACAGTGTCCTGAATTTTGATCATATAATTAATCTATCATATATAACAAAATGATACAAATATGATTAATTTGTTATAAAATTTGATTTGTATTTTTATGACGCATACACTTGTCTTGCGTTTGGATAAGCCAAGCGCACAACAACAACAAACAAAGAGAATAAAATGCCAAATAATATCGTTATCAACGTTATTGAACCAAGCGGTCAGAAACTTACCATTCGTTGCGACAAGTGCGGAAATCTTGTCCGAGAGGTCAGTGGAAAGTTTTTGATAGGCTTGGTAATGTCGGATAGTTCGAAGCACATCCTGGGAGAAAATCTCCAAGAGATAAAATGCTGTGGAGAAGTCAAAATGGTTCCAAAGAGTTTTGACGATTTTGAAGGTGCTTTTGGAGAAGCTACTCGAATTGAGAGGCTTCTAAATGATCCAACAAGTATCAAGATGCTGAGCCTCATCAGAATCGGTCCAAAACCAAGAACTTACGGGGTAAATTGATACATTTCAATTTACTCTTCACCGCTCCGCGCTTTTGTGCGGGGCGGTTTTCTTAGAAAGATTAATAATTGTTACAATAAACTTATGAATATACCTACAAAAGAAGAAGCTCAAATGCTTTTAGAAAAACATGTAAAAGATGAATATCAAAAATACCACGCAAAAATGGTAGCTGTTGCAATGGAGGGATATGCAGAATTATTTAATGAAGATAAAAATCTCTGGTACACAACAGGACTCTTACATGATTTGGATTTTGAGGAACATCCACATACACATCCAGCAGAATCTTTAAAATGGTTTAAAGAATGGAATTATCCAGAAGAATTAATTCATGCCGTTGAAGCTCATGCATACAGCTATAATGGTTTCACTACTATGCCATCAACAAAATTAGCTTCGGCTTTGATGGCATGCGATGAGCTTTGCGGAATTTTCTATGCGTATAGAAAGTTAAATCCAATTCCATTTAAAGATATGAAGGTTAGTTCAATTAAAAAGAGATTAAGTGAAAAAACTTTCGCGGCAAAAATTGATCGAACGGTTATTACTAGGGGGTGCGAGTCGCTCGGAGTCGGGATAGATGAGCATGTTGGGAATCTTATAAAGTTTTTTGGAGGTTTGATCTAACTGGTGACCCCACAGAGAGTCGAACTCTGCTTCTCGCCTTGAAAAGGCGATGTCCTAACCGATAGACGATGGGG
>JBAXAB010000012.1:0-20396 GCA_037142735.1 bacterium | reverse complement strand
TCGGTGTAGCGGGTTCATATACCGGACCGACACTCACGTGGTCAGCGGATGCTCACACTGGCACTGATGCATCAATATTTACTAACCAGACAGCTTGTGAAGCATGGGGAGCAACATGGGGTGGAAGTAGTTGCTCGGGATTGTCGGATCAGTCTGTCGGGCATCAGTGTTGGGACGGTAACCAGGGATGTTCTGAAGGGCCAAATACAGGGGTGATCGCAGGACATGGTGCAGTCGAGTACTGTCAGTATCTGGACAATTCAGGGAATCTTTCTGCTACAGTACAAAATATCTGGCACCTACCTACATATACTGAGCTGGTCGATGCCTCACCCTCGGGAGATCACGTCACGTCTGGCTTCCAGTCTGACTACTACTGGTCGGCTACGACCTATCGGTTCCCCTACAGCGGCGCCGTGGTCGTCAATATGTTCGTCGGCAACGCCTTCAGCGCCAGCAAGTACAGTCCCGACTTCTTGGTTCGTTGCGCCCGCTAGCATTTCTCTTTCGTCCCGCATACTAGCTTGAAAATACTAAGTCCTCGACAAACTGTCCATCCAAAAAATGTATTTTTTTCATGGAGTAAATTGTGTCACAGAGAGATGAATTTTAGATAAAGGAAAGGTGAAGTATAATTAATGTATGAATAAAAAAGTACTTGTTAATGACAAGATGCAAAAGGGGTATCAGTATTTTCTTGTAGAAAAACCAGGAAAGAATTTTGATGTCAGCTTTAAGCCAAGTCTTACTCCGAAACAGATGTTGGGATTGGGCGTTTTTGGTGGAAAATATATGACAGATTGTCGTGACGAGTTTCCTAAGAATTGGTTTGTGGGAGCGAAGTTGAGTCCTCTTAAATACGATAAAGAGTTGAATTATTTTAAAGTAAAAGCGAGTCAGAGTCTTTCAGAGTGGAAGAAAAAAGGTTGGATTAATAAAGACGATCCACGCGGATGGTTTCAATGGTATTGTCGATATTATATGGGTAGAAGAGGTGAGGATGACGAGAGACAGATTAAAAGATGGGTGAATATGAGGAGGCACATTTTGTGGCTCCAGGGTGCGTGTAAGGTGGGGGAGGTTGGATGTAGACCACGACAAAGGCAGGCGTTATTGCACTGGGGGTATGATAGTCGGAATCTGTAATGGCGGTGTTTGTTGGACAAAGTTCGAAACTATTTCGAGCAAAGCCCCTGCGGGCTTTGTGTGAGGGATTCGAAAAGGTTGAGTATATCGCACGGAGCGTAGGGAGTACGACACGAAACCTGTACCGAGTCTGTAGGACTCGAATCCCTCCGTCTCCGCAAATCTATATTTATACTCTAAGGACTTTATAAATCTTCTATTTTCAGTTACTATACCCACCAAGGAGAAATGGATGAGTGGCTTAAATCAGCGGTTTACTAAACCGCCGACCCGTTAATTCGGGTCCGTGAGTTCGAATCTCACTTTCTCCGCCAAATAAGGAACGCAGTGACTATATTTTGTGAGAGTGTAGTTCAAGGAGCGAAAGCGACCATGAACCCACCTCCGCCAACAACCCCTAACAAAAAAGCCCCACTTATTATAGTGGCGCTTTTTTGTTTAAAGTATTTTGTCTTACTGACCCTTCTTCGAATCCCCTCTTAGAGTCATGAAGGCTTCCTGAACAGTTGTCATGAATTGCGCTGGGAAAATAATTGTTGAATTCTTTTCGGTCGCAATTTCTGCCATCGTCTGTAACGTTCTAAGCTGTAGCGCCACTGGATGTGCCGCGATTAAATCAGCCGCTTCGCCTAATTTTTGCGCAGCTTGGAATTCCCCTTCTGCTGCCACAATCTTTGCACGTCGTTCTCGTTCTGCTTCGGCCTCTTTTGCCATTGCTCTCTGCATATTTTCAGGAAGGAAGATGTCTTTAATTTCAACCGCTGTAACCTGTGCTCCCCATGGCTCTGTGTGCTGGTCAATTACATCCTTAATCTGAACATTGATATCCCCTGTCTGTGAAAGTAGCTGATCAAGAGAGAACTTTCCAACTACATTTCTAACTGTGGTCTGACTGATCTGATTAACCGCATCATAAACGTTTTCAATAGAAATTACAGATTTTTTAGCATCGACAATGTGATAGTAAGCAACCGCCGCAATATCAATAGAAACGTTATCCTTGGTGATAATTTTCTGTGAAGGAATGTTCATTGTGATAGTACGCAACGTCACCTGTGTCATCTGTTCTAAAATAGGAACCAAAATAATAAGCCCAGGACCACGTACGCCTGTACACTTACCTAAAAAGAAGATCACTCCACGGTCATACTCTTTCACAACTCTTAATGATAATGCGAGCAGAACCAGGATGACTACAATTATTATATATACCATAGAGGGAGTATAACACTGAACGCCAATCTGGCTATAGAGACGGCCGGATTGATAAATCACACATATAGTTATAAGGTTTAACCATTCCAATACATATTATAGGAATATTATTACCACCCTAAATTAAAAAATAAAAATGAACGCCCTAAGTGCCCTGCAACAAAATTACCGATATCTTAAAAACAAGCGTGCTCGGAAGGAACACTTCTCAGTACGGTTTATAAAATATGCAAAAATCAAAAATACCGAATTCTGCAATTGTCTTTATATTGGTGCTAGTTGCAGTGCTTGGGGTAGTCTTGGTGAAGGGATTTAATTATGTAAAAAATAATTACTCAAACATTCATCTAGCAGGCAACAAGGATCAGGTAACAGCTTCTTCAACATCTGAAGCTATGGAACTCAATGATAAAGGTATGGACTATTATGACAGCCGAGATTACCCAAACGCTGAAATATTCTTCCGCAAAGCCATAGCTACTGATCCAGCTTTGGCTAATCCTTATAACAATTTAGGAATAGTGCTCGCCCTTAGAGGTGTTCCTGAAGAAGCACTTGCAAACTATCGCAAAGCAATAGAGATCGCGCCAACTTATGCCAATGCGTACAGCAACATTGGAGCTTACTATAGAGAGAAAAATGATTTCCCAAATGCAATCAAAAATTTCACCCAAGCAATAACCCTCGATGCGAATTTGTACATACCATATATTCAACTTGGTGATATATACACAACTCAAGGTGACTATGTTAAAGCTAAGTCTTTTTACCAAAAGGCCCTAGAATCAACACAAATAACCCCTCAAATGGTGGACGAAGTAAAGAAACAGTTATCTTTCATAAAGAGTCTGAAGTAGAGAATACTTAGTTCTTCTTTCTGATCGCGTTCTTGATATCGTCAAAGGTCCCTCCTACTTTCTTTCCTGGATTAAAAATATTTAACGGATCAAAAATGTTTTTTGTCTGCTTGAAAAGGTCCACAATTTTTATACCGAACTGTTCTGTGAGGAATGGGGTGCGAATAATACCATCATTATGTTCTGCGGTAATTGATCCTTTATATTCATGAACCAATGTGTACACTTTTTTAGACAGTTCAAGAATGGTGTCAGCTGAGAATGGAGAGTCGAGATCCATGAGAGGAATAAGGTGGAAATTTCCATTCCCTAAATGACCCTGAACTGTGTAATCCAATTTGTATTCATCTAATAACGCCTTAATCTTTGGTAAAAATTCAGGTAAGTGTTCAGGCAGCACAATAATGTCATCGATAAATGGTGCAGTTCTCTTGCCCTTAACGTGTTTTCGCAAAAGGTTAAAACTTTCGTGACGAATACTCCAATATTTATTTGCCTCGGCCATAGAACGAGCAATTCTAGTATGGAAACCAAAATGTTTAATTTTATCTTGGACTTCTTTTAATTGTCTTTTTATCTCATCTTCAGATTCTCCAGTAAATTCAACCATAAGAACTAATTTTGGAATTCCGCCAACTAAAATCATCAGTGTTTCTGGTACGAATTGAATGCCTAATTTAATCGCACCCCAGAATCCCAATTGTTTAAAGAAATCAAAAAAGAACCGAACAGCAAGAATCATACTCTTGTCATCATAGGTTTCTAGGCTATCTGGCTTGAAAGGTAAAATTTCAGTGACCAATTTACTGACATCATCTAGCGATGGAAGAAATACAGCAAGAATATTCGAATAGGGATGAGTCGGAACCAATCTAAAATTAATTTCAGTGACGAGACCCAGTGTTCCTTGCGAACCGACAATTAACTGGCACAGATCAAACTTGCCTGTAGTTTTGTTGTATACATTCCACAAATAATATCCTGCAGAGTTTTTTGAGACATTTGGTTTTGCTGACACAATTTCATCGTAGTTATCATTAATGAGATTGAATATTTTTGTATAGAAATCTTTCTCAAAACCAAAAGTGAGGTTAAGTTTGTCTTGCACTTCTTCTTTGGTCAGGGATTTAATTTCATACTCATTTCCATCTGAAAGGACCACTTTTAGACTATTGATATACTCATCCACTTTTCCATATTTGATTGCCTTTTCTCCCCCACTATTGTTTCCAACCATTCCTCCTACTGCATTAATTTCACGTGAGGCAGTGTAAGCTGGCATAAACCGATTAATTTTTTTAGTCTCTTTGTCTAAATCTCGATAAAAACATCCTGGTTGAACGATAGAATAATCGGGCTTAACCTCAATAATCTTATTCATATATCGCATACAATCCATAACAATTGATGCGCCGATTGCACCACCCGACATGTCAGTTCCTGCCGCACGCGCGGTGATCGAAAGAGTTGGATCTTCTTGTTTGTGTTCGTTAGCCCACTTAACCAATGTCTTAACGTCTTCGGCATTTTTTGGATACACCACCACTCGAGGTTTTATTTCAAATAAACTCGCATCATGAGAATATGTTTCTAATGTCTTTTCAAGCATGTCGAGGTCTCCTTGAAATGCTGGTTTGAGTGAGTCAAAAATATTTTTCATGTGATTTTGCGAAATCATGCCACGCAACGTCGATTGAAGCGCGGCTGTTCTCACTTATTATAGCGCATAATATATCAATTGGTAATAAATATATGGCTACTATATAATTATGGGTATGAAAGAATCTCCTGAATTTAGGATTGTTGGGGATGATACTCCTGAAAATAAAGCAGCCCTTGTGGCAGATTTGAATGCAGCATTTCATGAGAATACGATGTTTGGAATAAAACCAGATATCCAGGAAAAAATCCGAGATCAGGAAATTGAGAAGTCTGAGCTCGCACTTGAAGTAATAGACTATGTAAACAAAAAGGTTGATGAATTGATGATGGATCTAGGTCTGGAAGCTGTAGAATTTCCAGCAGAAAATATACATATACTACCCGCTCAACTGTACTCAGAAATAAACGGCCCCTCTTCATCAGGTCAGGCAAAACAGGAAAATCAGGCAGTTTTCGTTAATTCTGATTTTTTAAGGAGGAGTCCGACTTCTGGTGCGGCAACAATGTATCATGAAGTTCTACATCTTAATGGGCATTTCGCTGGAGAAATGAACAAAGATACACCACACACCACGTTCTATAGAAAAGGCTTGGTGATCTATCCGTTGCAAGCAAAACGAGAACAAAGAATAAATACTCAGTTGGAAAAACCTTGGACTTTATTTTGGGGATTAAACGAAGCCATTATACAACGTGCCACCAGAAAATTTAACTTAGAGATACTAGATGATATAGAATTTGAAGGTGAGACAAAATGGATGAAAAGTCCAGAATACATAGAAGAAAGGGTAAAAATTGCTGAACACCTTGGCATTGATCCGAGTGAGATTGATTGGATAAGTGAGGATAGAAAAAATTACACCTTAGATAGCTATCCCGAATACAGAAAAGTGTACTCATACGTACTTGAAGAGATAGCCAAAAGATTTCCCGATGAATACAAAGATACGGACACTGTTGACAAAGAATTTTTAAAAGCGACCTTTACAGGTCATATGGTAAAGATCGGGAGGCTAGTAGAAAAAACATTTGGTCCTGGTTCATTCAGAACACTTGGAAACATGCATAGTCAGAAACCTGATGAACCATTCTCTGCACAAGAGACAATGGAAGAACTGAAAGAAATGCGTACCACGTTCATCCAACACACTCAAAAATAAAATGTCATTACCCTACTATCTCGGAATCATCTCAGGAATATTCTTAATTACAGGTTATATTCCATATATATACGAAGTCATCAGAGGCACCGACATCCCAAATCGTGCCAGTTGGTGTATCTGGTCACTTTCAACTTTAATTATTTTATTTGGAGTGCATGAGACAGGTACACACGAAGCCATCTGGGTCCCCATTGCTGATGCAATTGGCTGTTTTGTTATTTTTATCCTCTCACTTCGACTTGGCACAGGTGGGTGGTCCAAAACAGATAAAATATCTTTAGTAGTTTCTCTGCTTGGTTTAATTATTTGGCTTATGACTGGAAGTGCACTTATTGCACTTGTCGCCAATTTAATTATCTATATAAGTGGGTATATACCCACAATTAAAAAATCTATCCGAAATCCTAGAAGTGAAAGTCTCCTGGCTTGGACCATTTTTTTAATCGGGGTCATTTTAAACTTAATCACTGTCATGCTCGGTCACGATTCTGGTTTTGCAGTCTGGTTGTATCCAATCACCCTTGTTGTCACAGTCGGGACTTTATATTTCTTTCTTATTAAACGTTTTTGGAGGAAATAGAAATTACCTCCAATCAATTTCCCCTACTCCCTTCTCTTTCAAATATTTATTCACTTTACTAAATGGTTTCGACCCAAAAAATCCATTATGTGCAGAAAATGGTGACGGATGCTGAGACTCTAACACTAAATGTTTTTTGCGATCAATGATTGAACCTTTTTGTTTTGCATAATTTCCCCACAAAATAAAAACCAGACGTTCTCTTTCCTCTGACAATTTTTGAATAACTGCATCCGTGAAATCTTCCCAACCCTTTTTTTGATGCGAACCCGGAGTTTGTGCCTCCACAGTCAGAGTCGCATTTAATAATAAAATCCCCTGTTTGGCCCATCTCGACAAATCTCCATTTTGTTCTGGTATAAAACCCAAATCACTCTCGATCTCTTTAAAAATATTTTTTAGTGACGGCGGAATTCTAACTCCTTCATAAACTGCGAAACACAGGCCATTTGCCTGGTTTACTCCATGATAGGGATCCTGCCCGATAATCACTACTCGTACTTTTTCAAATGGACACAGATCAAAAGCCCTAAAAACATCTTTTGGATTCGGATATATAGTTTTATGTAAATACTCTCCCTTCACAAATTTTGAAAGGTTGTTAAAGTAAGGTTTATCGAATTCCTCCTTCAAAGCGACTCTCCAGGAAGCCTCCATTTTCACATTCATGCCGATATTGTAACGGATTTTACCCTTACAATACAGCCAACTTGAGATGTGCTAAAATGGCCCCATATTAGCCTAAAATACACCCATGAATCCAAACCAAAACAGCAACCAACCGCTCGTCGCCGAAAGACTCTCCACCTCAGACGATACCCGATCTTTTTTTCAAAGAGTATACACGTGGATGTGTGCCGGCCTCTTGCTGTCAGGGCTTGTGGCATATTTCGTTGCTTCAACTGACTCCTGGGTTAATTTTATTTTTGGAACTCCATTTTTATTTTACGGATTACTCATTGCTCAAATCTTGCTTGTAGTGTGGCTTAGTCGTGGAATAAATAAAATGTCTTCTCACACCGCATCCGTGGTCTTTATTCTTTATTCTTTCCTGACAGGATTAACGCTATCGACTGTATTCATGGCTTACACTACAGAGTCGATTAATACCGTCTTCTTTATTACAGCTGGAATGTTTGGAGTAATCAGTATTTATGGACACATCACCAAAGCTGATTTATCAAAAATTGGCCAGATTGCTTTTATGGGTCTTATCGGTCTCGTTCTTGCTGGCCTTGTGAATTTGTTTGTAAGAAGTTCTAATGTAGATCTTGTACTCTCAGGCATAGGGGTACTGGTATTCACAGTACTTACGGCATACGACACTCAAAAAATTAAAAGCTTGGCTGCAACAGTCCGTCAAGATTCTGAATCAGCAGCAAAGGCGGCCATCATAGGGGCACTGACCCTTTACCTAGACTTTATAAACTTATTCTTAGACCTCCTACGCTTCTTTGGAAGAAGACGTAATTAGGCATATAATACAAAGCATATGTGGTGGCGTCATGGACTAGCATTTATATTGGTAATCGTCTTTGCAATTTTGTTGCTTGTACCTGTTGCATGGTGGATCTTTAAAGGTTTCTCTGTCTTTCAATCTTTTGATATTGCTACGACTGGTAAAGTCTCTACCTCTTCAGATGAAGTTTACTATCCAAATGTCACACCTGAAAATACCAGACCAAACAAACAGACGCCCAGAACCCATCTGAACCCTTAGATAGAAAACCTAATTTAACAACAACTGATGAATTTCCTAGACACCCCGATTACCAGCATCACACGACCTCACCCTGAGACATTATTGGGTTTAAAAAAAATTGGCATTCAATCAGTACGAGATCTCTTGTACTATTTTCCTCAGCGTTATGGCTCGGTTTCCTCTGGAACATTTATTCGTGATGTGAAGCCGAGGGAAACAGTAACACTGTATGGCCAGGTTTCAAAACTGGCTACTAAAAAATCTTTTAAAAGTAAAGTAGCCATGGCCGAGGGAACGCTTTCAGACAGTACAGGAAAAATTAAATTAATGTGGTTTCATCAACCATACATAGCTAAAATAATTCAAGAAGATTCTTTGGTTAAAGTTCAAGGAAAAATTTCAGAACGTGCAGGTAATTTTGCAATTTTAAATCCAGAAATTGAATCGGTTGCGGTTATTCCAGATAATATTGGTGACGGATTATTTGGAGAAGGTGTAAAAGAAGGCATGAATCCAGTGTATGCAGAAACTCGAGGAGTGAGTACCAGTTGGATATATCACACCCTGCAAAGAATTTTTAAGGACAAAAGTTACGCGAATATCCCAGACCCTATTCCTGACTATTTACGAGAAAAATATAATCTACCTACTATCCAAACAGCTTTGATTTGGATTCATGGACCAAAAAATAATGACGACGCGACCGTCGCCCGTAAACGCTTTGCCTTTGAAGAAGTATTGTTTATTCAACTGAAAAATCAACAAATCAGATACGAACTAGCCAAGGAAAAGTCATTTGTCATTGATACTGGATCCGAGGGTATAGAAAAATTTAAAAATCGATTCGGCTTTCCGCTGACCGACGGACAAGTAGGTGCCCTTGCTGATATTTTGAACGATATAAAAAGTGGATCCCCCATGTCACGTCTACTTGAGGGTGATGTAGGGTCTGGAAAGACAGCGGTGGCAGCCCTTGCCTCTTATGCCACCATTACAACTATTCCTAAAAATCAGAAATATGGACACCTCCAAGTTGGTTATATGGCCCCGACCGAAATCCTCGCAAATCAGCATTTCGAATCTTTTATAAAGCTATTCTCGCATATGCCAATTTCAATCGGACTGATCACTGGAAATGGCTGCAAAAAATTTCCATCAAAAGTCAGCCCATCCGGATGGACCAATATCTCGAGACCTCAATTTTTAAAGTGGGTTGCAAGTGGTGAAATTTCCATTGTCATTGGTACTCACGCATTAATTCAGAAATCTGTTAGATTTAAAAATCTTGCACTAGTCATCATTGATGAGCAACATCGTTTTGGAACAGCTCAGCGCCAAAAATTGACGCGAAAACATGACCTTGTTCCTCACCTCCTTTCAATGACTGCGACTCCAATTCCCCGCACTCTAGCTCTCACTTTGTATGGAGACTTAGATTTATCAGTACTCGATCAAATGCCAAGCGGTCGAAAGAAAATCATTACAGAATTGGTGACCGAAAGGAACCGCAAAAATGTTCATGAAAAAGTTTTAGATGAATTAAAAGCCGGACGCCAGGCTTATGTCATCTGTCCTCGCATTGAAGAGTCAGATCCTGACAAAGTTGGTGCACTGATTGCAAAATCGGTTAAACAAGAGGCATTTAAATTAAAGAAAGGAATTTTTAAAGATTACAGAATTGAAATCATGCACAGCAAAATGAAACCCGCTGATAAGGAAAAAATTATGAAAAAATTTTATGCCTACGAGATAGACATTCTTGTTTCAACCTCGGTGGTAGAAGTGGGAGTGAATGTGCCCAATGCTAATATTATCTTGATCGAAGATGGTCATCGCTACGGCCTCGCTCAATTACATCAATTGAGAGGACGTGTCGTTCGAGGAAATCACCAGCCGTATTGTTTTGTATTTACGGATAGTAAGAGTGAAAAAACCTCAGATCGTCTTGATGCATTCAAAACTGCCAAAAACGGTTTTGAGTTGTCCGAACTAGATTTAAAACTTAGAGGAGCTGGTGAACTATATATAGGAAAACAATGGGGTATTTCTGATATCGCCATGGAAGCAATTAAAAATTTAAAAATGGTTGAAGCAGCAAGAAAGGAAGCGAAAGAAATAATTGCTAAGGATCCACAACTCAATAAAAATCCACTCCTAGGCGAAGAGGTCGCAAGGAGAGAGGATGTACATTTTGAGTAAACTGGTGCGAGTGCATGGATTCGAACCATGGACCGGACGTGTATAAGACGTCTGCTCTACCAACTGAGCTACACTCGCGTGAGTCTATAGTACAAGGAAGATTGAGTCTTCGCAATTACGCAAACTCCCCTGCCACAAACTCCTTCTTTTTCTTCACAATAATTCCGTTCGCAGTCAAAATCTGTTCGAAGTCTGCTCGCTCTAATGTCTCCTTTTCAATCAAAGCCTTTGCAATAATATCCAGTACTTTTCGATGATCTGTCATGATAATTTTAAACGCTCTCTCATATGCCTCTTTCATCAAAGCACTCACCTCACTATCAATCGTCGCACCAACTACTTCAGAATAATCTCTCTCAGGAAATGCAACCGATGGATTCAATCGGGCACCTTGGAAAGTCTCAAACGCCACCGGACCAATTTTTTCTGACATACCATATTTTGCAACCATGTCACGCGCTAACGCTGTTGAAACCTGAAGATCATTTGAAGTTCCTGTCGTTAAGTCATTAAATATATTTTTCTCTACAACATAACCACCGAGTGCAACCGCTAAGTCATCCTTGAATTCATTCTTTGACTGCATCTTTCGATCCTCTAAAGGTAATTTCAAAGTATACCCCGCAGCACGTCCTCGAGAGATAATTGAAACCTTGTGTACTGGATCTGCGTGTTCCAACACTGATGCAACGATTGCATGACCGGCTTCGTGATACGCAGTTAATTCTTTTTCGCGCTTTGATAACAAATGACTCTTTCGTTCGGGACCGAGCATCACTTTTTCAATTGATCGGATCAAATCGTACTGACCAATAGTTTTCCTGCTCTCACGCGCTGCGATAATCGCCGCTTCGTTTGTAAGTGAATGCAAATCTGCACCAGAAAATCCAGGAGTTCGCTCTGCGATTACATCCAAATTTACATCCTCTGCAAAAGGTTTGTTTCGGGTGTGTACCTTTAAGATTTCTAATCTATCTGTACGATCAGGTAAATCAATTGAAACACGACGATCAAATCGTCCAGGTCGAAGAAGTGCTGGGTCTAACACATCTGGTCGGTTAGTAGCCGCCATCACAATCACTTTTTCATTCGGCTCGAAACCGTCCATTTCAACCAAAATTTGGTTCAAAGTCTGTTCACGCTCGTCATTTCCTCCTCCATAACCTGAACCTCTTAAGCGTCCGACTGCATCAATTTCATCTATAAAGATAATCGCGGGAGCGGTATGCTTGGCCATTTGGAACAAGTCACGTACACGTGAGGCACCAACACCCACAAACATTTCTACGAATTCAGAACCCGAGATTGAAAAGAACGCTACACCTGCTTCCCCTGCAACAGCTCGTGCAAGTAATGTCTTACCTGTTCCTGGTGCACCCATGAGGAGTATTCCCTTCGGAATTCGCGCACCAATATCTAAAAACTTTTGAGGATTTTTTAGGAAGTCTACAATTTCAGCCAATTCTTCTTTGGCTTCTTTGGCACCTGCAACATCTTTGAATGTCACTCGTGATCCTTTATCTTCTGGATTAATCATACGAGCTCGAGATTGCCCAAATGACAAGGCCTGAACATTCGCACCCTTAACCTGGCGACTGAGGTACCACACGATAAATATAACCAGAAGTATCGGCAATAAGAACGGCAAAATGTTTCCTAACCAGTACAATAGGCCCGTATCGTCCTTATTAGTAATCTGAACCGCTGCAATTTTCTCTTTTGCGACACCGAGGTTTGCAAGTGATTGCGACAATGAATCCTGTGTCTCCTTTTTGGCCTGCTTTTCAGTTTTATCTACATATTGAATTGTTAAGTTATCACCTGTTACTACAATACTAGAAACTTTTCCTCCGGAAATATCATTGGCAACATCGGACAGACTAATAGTGTCGATCGGTTTAGTTGAGCCAATAGTAAAAGTATACAAAACTACCAAAAACGCAAAAATTAAAATGCTACCGAAAATATTATTGAAAAATAGGTTCTTTGAGCTCTTTTTTGGTAAGGGTTTTGGTGCTTGCTGACCACCTCTTTGTGGTCGCTTGTTTTGGTTGTTTGTATTCGTCATATCCGACGAGTATATAACATTTTGAGGAACTTTGGTATTATTGAGCTCTTATGAACCAGAAACAGCTGATCTACAACCGAAAAGCCACTTTCACCTATGAAATTCAACGTACAATTGAAGCTGGTATTGAATTGCAGGGTTTTGAAGTGAAAGCATTAAAAGCGGGCAAGGCCTCCCTCGACGGATCCTATATTACCGTCCGCCAAGGTGAAATATTTTTAGTCCATGCAACCATATCCGCATATCAAGCCAATAACCATCCAGCTGACTTTGTGCCTGATCGTGAAAGAAAATTACTTATTTCAAAAAAAGAGATTTCTGAACTAGATTCAATTGTAGGAACAAAAAATAGTGGACTGACGCTTATCCCCCTCTCTGTATATATGAAGAATAACCGAATTAAAATTGAAATAGCACTCGCAAGAGGTAAGAAAAAATTTGATAAAAGAGAAAGTATTAAAAAGCGTGAAGCGGGAAGAGATATTGCGAGGGATTTAAAGTAAAATCAAAAACCAGCACACTGTTATCTCCTTATCAGGAAACAAAAGGGTGCCGGTTTCAGAAGTTGATTTCTTGGACTGCTGGTGGGAAGCTTGGGTGGCCGTGTCCGTCCATCTCACAAAGGAAAGTGCGAGGCTTAACACAATGAGTGCCAAAAACCCTAGCTCCTTCACTCATGACAAGACGATTCGTCACCCCTAACAGTTTCGCAGCAAAACGCTTGTGTGCATCCATCCAATAGCACACAGAGATATTGTCAGGACCAAGGCCGATGGCATCCGCACCAGTAGACCAACTGATATGGATCGAAACATCTTCAAGGGGCAACCTGATGTGCACAGCCCTGCTTCGCATGTAAACTGTTTCGCCTGGAACATCCGGAATACAAGCGATGCCGATTCCGCGGCGTTTAAGCACATAAAGGTTCCAGATGCTTCGCTGATGTTCAATGATACTCCTTATTGCCAGCTCGATCAGCTTGTAATCTTGACGCCTGATCCCCCAAATTTTTTCCTGGATTTTGCCCCACAGATCATTCGGTTTGATTGGTGCACCGAATAGCACCGTTTTCCTACGGAGAAACATAATCTTGTGATTGGTTTGGTTTCCAGAAAGTCAGCCCTAACGTTCATCGTCAAGGTTCTTTCTACCTACTAGCCTAGACCTGAATTGACGATTGGTCAACAATACTATTTCAATTTTTTAACAATATCTAAAAACTGATCATTACGGTCATACTCATGTTTAAACATCCCAAATGAAGCAAAACCAGGACTAAATAGGATGACATCATTTTTATTCGCGAAGGAAATGGCTTTTGAAATAGCCTCTTTTAAGCTTGAAACTTCCATCTTCGCAATATTTGGAAATTCAGTTTTCAATCGATCCGTACCAGAACCCTTAAGAAAAATTGATATTTTACATTTCCCTGCAGCTTTGCAAAAGGATTTCAATACTAGTTTTTTATCCGCTCCTCCAGCAATCAAAATTATTTTTGATTTGGGATATGCACCAAGCACGGCTTCAACACCTGCCAAAGTTGCTTCAGGCGTAGTGGCGTTATTATCATTGATAACATGTAAACCTTTTTTCTTCCCTACATATTCCAATCGCCCCTCTAACCCTTTAAACGAACTAAGGGATTTTTTTATACTTTTATTATCAAGCCCAAAGTACTCTCCTACTTTACACGCATAAGAAGCATTTTCCAGATTATGTTTTCCTATAATGTGCATTGGAATTGTTTCAACATCTTTTATATCTCCAAGTTTTACTTTTCCCTTATACACCGTAGGAATTTTTAGATTTTTATTGGCAACTAAAACTCCATATTTATTTTGATATAAAAATATATTCTGTTTATCAGCTAAATATTTTTTCATGTCGTCCTTATAATAGTTCATATGATCAGGCATGAAACTGGTAAATACGGCAATTTCAGGAGAAAACTTTTCATCCCTAAAACCTTGGCACTGCCACGAATCCAATTCGAGCACCACGACATCACCATCTTTAACTTTTTTTAAAAGTGGCAAAGTGGCTTTTAACCTCATATTTCCACCTATATATACATTACAACCTAGCTTTTTCTCATTTGATTTAAGAATGTGATAAATAATTGCTGTAGTCATAGACTTACCTCTCGTTCCAGTTACCCCAACCAGTCGGACATTTCTTGCAATTCTGGCAAATAATGAAGCGTCCATCGCAATATCAATTCTATTCTTTTTTGCTTCAGCGATATATGCAGAATCGAGCGGCACTCCTGCTGATTTAATCACCATATCGGCACTTTGAAAATCAACCAATTCATGTCGACCTAGAACATATCGAATATTTCCATATTTCTTTAAAGCTTTAATCGAGTTTTTCAATTTCTCCTCAGACTTTAAATCAGTCACAGTTAAGTCAGCCCCACATTCTGCAAGGAACGCAGTAACCTGAATACCCCTGCCAAGCACCCCTAAACCCATAACTGTCATTTTTTTGCCTTTGAAAAACGGTTCATAGAATTTTTTATTCATAAGCCAAAGTTTTTATGCAATTCTTCTACATCAGAAAAATGTACAGTTTTATCTTTAAAAATTTGATATGGCTCGTGACCTTTTCCTGCCACTAAAATAATATCTCCTGGTTTTGCACGGGCACAGGCTTTTGCAATAGCTTTTGCTCGGTCTACTTCCACATCGAGTGGCCTCGTACTGTCAGCGCCTACTGTTATATCAGCAAGAATTGCCTCTGGATTTTCACTGCGAGGATTATCAGATGTAAAAATAGTGTAGTCAGAAAGTTTTGTAGCAATTCCTCCCATTATTGGCCTCTTGGTTTTGTCTCGGTCACCACCACAACCAACAATAGTGATGATCTGGGTGCTCTTAGATTTTGTTTCATTCAAAGTTTTCAAAACATTCTCCAAAGCGTCTGGTGTATGAGCATAGTCAACAACACCGAAGACCCCACTTTTTGATTCGATGAATTCAAGCCTACCAGACGGAGCTGAAAGATCTTTAAACTTTTCAATAACTCTTTCTGATGATTCACCAAGTAAAACCACTGAAGCATAGATTCCAAGAATGTTGTATGCATTAAATTCCCCCACCAGCTTCGACTCTATACACTTCTCTCCAATTTTAATTTTCAAACCTTTCAAATTATTTTCCACAATACCTCCACCAAAATCAGCCTTCTTATTTTTCAAAGATATATAATGCTTCTTAGCTTTAGTTTCTGAAAGCATCAATTCGGCATTAGCATCATCAATATTAGCAACAGCAAACGCAGACTTATCTAACATATCAAAAAATCTCTTCTTTGAATGTGCATACGCATCAAAAGTTTTGTGATAATCCAAATGGTCAAGAGTCAGGTTAGTAAAAATCGCACCAGCAAAGATCATTCCATCAATACGATCCTGATCAATGGCGTGAGAGGAACACTCCATGAATGCATACTGGCACCCCTTTGAAACTGCCATATCAACAAATTGGGCCAGAGTGACAGGATCAGGCGTTGTATGATCCGTTGGAAAAACTTCATTGTTAATTTTGTTCTCAACTGTTGAAATGAGAGCACACTTGTATCCCAGATTCATAAACAATTTGTACAACAAAGTCGCTGTTGTTGTTTTTCCATTTGTGCCAGTCACCCCAACCAATTTTAATTTTGTAGTCGGATTGTTAAAAAAGTTCTGGGCAATTAAAGCCAATGCTTTCCGCGCATTTGAAACGACAATATATGCTACCTCGGGTTTAATGTCATGAATTTCTTCGCACACAATCACGCGAGACCCATTCTCAATTGCAGAATTGATGTATAATGACCCGTCTCCCTTATTGCCTTTTATAGCGACAAATAAAGAATCCTTATCGGCCTTCCTCGAGTCAAAGACAATAGAGCTGATCTCTGCATTCTCGTTCCCAACTATTTGTTGTACTTCAACTCCAACCAACACATCCTGTAGCTTTTTCATTGAGAAAAATTATATCATATAGGATATAAAAATAGATCCCCTAATCCTTGACACAGGGTGTATAATGGACAAATTTAAACTTGACTCGACTTTATTTCTTGCTATTATGCATTCACAAGTGCCTTCGGGCTTGCCCCTTTTATACAGGGGAGAACTGAAAAAGCATCAAAGAATCTCTTTGATGCTTTTTCTTATCATTTCAAATCTTTCAGCGTCAAGTACAGCAATTTTGTTAATTAACCTTTTTGTATCAATAACTTTGATTTGAGAAATTATAACCTTTGAGGCTCGGCCTTTTATTATCCCAATACTGATTCTAAGTACATGAGAATTATCAGAACTTGTAAGTGGTGCTATTAAGCATGTTTTACTACTTAATCCTTTTACTATCAGTACTGGCCTTTGAAATCCAAAATCTTTACCATCTTGTTCATACCCTATATTCACCCCCAGAGAACACCACCAAATATCTCGTTCTTTATAAAGTTTACTGCTACTGAAATTATGTATTTGAATTTTCTTACTATTCCAATTTGAAAAATCCTTCATTATCTAAAAATATCATTCTAATATTAATTATTTCATGAGAAACTATAAAACTGCTAGTTTTATTAGCTCATTTATTTTCATTGTTTTTTTTGGAATAGTTGCTTTGGTTGATCCTGATCTTTCAGGGTATGCTTTTCCAGTACTTATAATATTTAATCTTTTTATCAATTTACCTATACTTATCTGGGCATCAAAAAAATACGGCAAGGAATTTAAATCTGATGAGATAAACAATGTACCTGAAATTAATAATTTTCTGAGCTGAGGTAGCTTTTAAACCCTCATTTACCGGCCAACAAGGTTTGCCCTCCCTTTTATCATCATAATTCCGAAAAATATAAATACTAATCCTAATAAAGGTATTACCAAAACACCAAGGAGATTAAAATCATCAACATTGTGGTTTGTAGGGTTTTTAGGGTCGTAGGTTACAGTAACTTTTTTGCCTTCATAAGCCACACCACTGATTAACTCAACATCACTAACATCTTTTCCGTCCAAAGTGGTAAATTTTAATGTTACTGTATACAATATCGCAGAATTACGACCAGATCTTACATATTCCAAATTATGAATCTCCCCTGTAACCTTCTCCCCTCTAATAATTAAGGGTAAATCATGATTCAGAAATGAATCAATACCTGTATATAACAAAATCCCTCCGATTAAAAAACATAATATTGTTATTAGTACCTTTTTAAAAGATTGCATCAATTTAATTATAAACTATTTACTTCCCTGCCTTTACCGCACCTCTGATTAAATCTGCATCAAAACCCTGTGGCACTGTTCCGGTTTCAGCATACTCATAAAGGGCAAGCTTAAAAATTGAGCCAAGAGTAGAAGATATTATAGTAATTGCAACAAGATAGATAGCACATAAAATTCCAACAAGAATCACCATTCCAATTACAGGTACCAAAATCATAGCTCCAATCGCAAGTATCAAGACTGCTAAAGTCAACAGGCCAAAAAACAATCCCGTTCCAAAGTTAACAATAATGGTTTCTCCCCAATTTTTTCGAATAGTTGCAGCCGAATCCTTAAAAGATTCTTTGACTGATTTTTGTCCAATTATGAGAGCCGGTAGACTGAAATAAGTCAAAATGCTCCAAGCGGCACCTAAAATATATGCGACGACTCTACCTACAATCTTGAAGTTATCAGCAACAATACGAAGGACAACCCCAATCGTTGCGGAAATAAGAGACCACATGAAAATTTTACCCAAGTTTTTATTTGCTCCATTTATACCGTCAGTAAAACTGATATTTTGTCCTTTAAACCGTCCGTGAATAATAATATACATCCCCGCTAAGAAATAATTTGTGATTAAAAACATCACTAAATAATAAACAAAAAGAATTACATAACTAATAACATTTCCCCCTGTCTCTTTGATATTGTCAAAAGCATGAATATTTCCACCCATAACCACGAAGAAAAAGGTTGCAACCATACCAATTAGGGCGACAAGGCTTACAATCGCTGAAAGTACCGGAAACCATGCTAATCCTTTCTCATCCTTCAAAACTTTCCACGATTGGCTGACTATCATTCTGCTGGCTTTGAATTTACCAATTTTTATAATTGGTAGTTGAGAAACATTCTGTATTTCGGGTGCTGGCATAACCTGACCTGAAGAAGCGGGTGTGGCGTTAGGGGCAGAAGTAGGAGCCGATACGTTATCTTGAGGATTCATAATTTTGTTATTATATTTTAATTCTTAGTTAATACTTAAAGTATAACACAATAATTTGTGTTATAATTATATAGTATAAATTTATATTAAATAAATCAGATGCCTCCAATGCAACAACCAGGACAGATTTATCCAATTAGTTCTGTTGTTGGAATTACTTCCACGCCACCGGCCCCACTAAAAAAGTCCCACTTTAAAATATTTATTATTTTTATTTTAATTCTCTTAATACTAGGAGGCGCTGGCGGAGCTGCAAATTATTATTACAACAAATCTCACAATGCTCCCAAAGCGTACACCGAAGCAGACATACTTGCTTTAATACGAACAAAAATCATTCCGTCCATTGTTCAAGTTCGCTGTGCGGATGTCGATGGTGGTGATGAAGTAATTGGAGGAAGTGGAACTTATATGTTGGATGCTAGTAATACCCCCATGGTTAGAACTAATGCACATGTAGTTCTCGGATCTGATGGACTATTCCATGGTTGCCATGTTTACTTTCCTAGACCGACTGACGGAAGTTTTTATGATTCAGCTTATGTGGCAAGCAAAGTAAATACTTATAACGATCAGGTTTCGATTATAAACCTGTCACAAATAAACGGATTAGATTATGCAGAATTAATTCTCACAGGACCAGGGGAAGACGACAAGGGGGTGTCGTATCCATTTCCACCTGTCCAAAAAAATACAGCTTCTATTGTATCCGAGACTTGTAAAGGTGATAAGGATATAAATATAGGAGATAAGATATACGAAATTGGATATCCAGCAATTGGAAACGAATCTATAACCCTGACAGAAGGTATTGTAAGCGGTTTTACAGGAGAATTTGGAGAGATGATCAAAGTCTCAGCTGTTACCAATCATGGAAATTCAGGTGGAATCGCAATAGATGGAGCTACAGGGTGTGATTATGGAATACCGACTGAAGCTACATTTGCGAGCGGTGGAAATTTGGGACATGTGATAGGTTCCGGATTCATAGCGAATTTTCTCGATGGTATGACAAACACGCTTACTTATTCTCCACCTGCTGCTGCAAGCTCGACTGATGAATCTATTGGTATTAATGAAAAATATTATTTTCACGACTTTACTATGAAATATCCTGATTTATGGACTGCAACTTCCAGTACCGCAGATAAATATACTCAAGTTATTTTCGAATCCCCATTAGAAGGAGCTTTGGATAAGTTTCCTGAATCATTGTCGATTACCAGTATTCCTAATGCAGATGAAAATGCATACAATGCTGTAATAAATCGCTGGGAGTCTTATACCGCCGATGAAAAAATTAACTCCGGATACACAACAATAGACAATATTAAGGGTTATGTACGTGCAAGTAAGGACGATTCGTTAGTTACCTTTGCAGTCCCTGTTGTTAAAATGATTGTTTTGTTTTTATACAAAGGAACCTTATATCAAATTGCGGCGTTTGCTGATCACTCTGGACCTGTTTATAATGATTACAGAGCCTTGTTTAGAAATATGCTTGATTCCATCAAGTTCAATTAGACCCCTTGACACATACTGTATAATAGACCAGTTCCTTAACAACAGAACACATATGGGGA
>JBAXAB010000011.1:0-24027 GCA_037142735.1 bacterium | reverse complement strand
TGAGGCAATATAATATTGGCTAAACGAAACAATTGTAAAACTTGAAAGAACAAAGGAGAGTGCGTACAAACTAAGAGCAATTGTCCAGATTGATTTGAGTGAATAAGTTCGCTGTTTGAAGCCAATGCAAAAAAGAAGGGCAAGCTGTCCCACAATAAGAAGGACCGAACCAAAAAATATTTGCGGAATCGAAAGTCCCTGAGAAAGTAGATGCGTTGGCAATACCGAGCGCCCAAAAGAAACAAACCATGAGAACGAAATCAGAAGAGAAATTGTGCCTAGTTTAATACCGAAGAGTTTCATTGAACGATAATAACATAGAAAAACACCCATATAAATTGGGTGTTTTTCGAATACTACACCACCTCAACCATTACCTCATTTCGATTCATCCACGGTGGTGTCCAAGGTGCGTTATATCCAGCATAAGTAGGAGTCCCGATAATTTTAATCCCATCCCTTGAAAGCGTTTCGGTTAATTTAGTTTCCATTCTTTTAATTTTATCGTAACTTCTAAACCAAGAAAATCTTAAAACTGCCACTTTTTTAGCTGGCACCTCGACAAGCCTAATCCTCTCATCATTTGGCGTCGGCAGTGAATTTAGATCATACTTTTTAGGCATCACAAAAGAAATAATTCTAGAATTACCTCCATCCTCAACTTTCACAGGAGCTGTCATGGCAATATTCTCTGATTTATTTAATTTTTCAGTTACTGGAGCTGTCATGGCAATGCTCTCCTTTTTCACATTTCCCCCAAAAATGTATCCGGCAATAATTCTAAAACCGGAGTTCAGAGCTTCATCATATGAATCATTTACGGTTGTCTGTGCTTCATTATGAGATGAATATTCTCTAATCTCATAATCGCTATTCTTACTAACTACCTTATATTCTGCCTGCTCAACTCGAGAGGAAAAATAACCCCAAAGAGACCATAGGATTAATACTGCTAAAATAATTAAAGTAATTTTCATAAGTCCATTATAACAGGATCCTGCATATTTGCTTTAAAACTTTCTACTATCATAGGCCCAATGAAGAAGGGCTTGTCGTTGTCTAGTGTGGCATGAAAAATCTCCTCTTCTACAAGAATTTACAACCTGAGTTATATGTCGAGTCATGGCTTTCCATCTCTTAATTTGTCGTTCGTCTTCTTTAAGTATCCTCCGCCCCATATAATATCGACAATACCACTGGAACCATCCACGTGGGTCCTCCTTATAAATCCAACCCTTTTCTTTCCAAACAGATAGCGACTGTGAAGCTTTTATTCTAAAAAAATTTAAATCTTTATCATATTTTTCTGAGTTTAGTTTAGCCGACTTGAACCACGAAATAGGAAATTCTTTTTGACAATCAGTCATATATTTTCCTCCAAACACTCCAAGTTCAAGCATTTGCTTAGGGGTGAGGTCGGGTTTAAAATCTTTACTGAAGTTTTTTCCAACAGGTTCTACCAATTCATATTTGTAACCTTTCTGCATTTTGTCATTTACAGTGATGACTTTTGATTTCATATTAAAATAATACCATGGTTCCACGTCCCATCACCCCACAGAAAAACACCCATATTATATGGGTGTTTTTCGTCTGCGCGAGCTAGTGGATGAAGTGAGAACCGCGATCATGGAGAACAAAGGGTATATTTATATTCCGGATTTACAGAAACCAAAACTTCTAACTAACTTCTACACCTTGGATAAGTAGCAGTAATTAAATTACCACTTATGTCGAAGTTATAGTACACCTCACCTTTGTGTCCTCCACTCTTTTTATATTCCGCCTCATAACTATCCAAAAGATTTTTAAACCAATTTATAAGATTAGTGTTGCTTTCATACATTTTTCTCCCCTCCATATCTCCATCTGCACAGACATGGTTTTTTGTGTCATTATTTACAATTAATGTTCTAACTTTAGTATCTTGATTAATATAGAGCATTTCTTGTCCTCCCGGAGTCCATTTTGGGTTGTCCGTTAAAATATCTAAATCGAGTGACCAACTATTATTACCGAGACTCTTTATTGATTTTACTATTGCTGGCGTATTAGAAAACTTTTCTGATAACTCATTAGTATGAGCATCCTCTGAATTAAATTCATTCTCTGAAATTAATTTTATGTTTATAATATTATTTATTTGTTCAGTAATATCCACAGAATAATCTTTTATGCCTACAAACTCTTTTTCTGGAACATTTAACTTGGTATAAGAATTCGCGGTTATCTGAAGATAATCTAACTCTTGATAATTTTTAAAGACATTGAGTTCATTAGATTTATAGTACACAGGGACTGGATATTCTGAACTCACGAGATATACATACGCGTCATGTTTTCTATATAATCTAAATCTTTTAGTTTCAGGATTTTGACTAGTAACTTCTACTGTACTATTTGATGTTGTACTTATTTGGGAAGTATTATTGTATACCTGAACCTGAGTTCTGCTTTTTGAATATAAATAAAATCCTCCACTAATCAAAATAGCGGATATAATTAACAATGGAACTATAAAACCTTTCTGCGTATTTTTCATAAAATAATAATACCACAGTTCCACGTCCCATCACTCCACAGAAAAACACCCATATAAATGGGTGTTTTTTCTCTGCGCGGCTGATGGGTGTTGATCCCACGGCCTCTCCCGTGACAGGGGAGTGCTCTACCGTTGAGCTACAGCCGCATGCGTGTCATTATACATAAAACTCTCGATTTTCAAAACGTTTTAGAGGTTGGATTCTACAATACGCAGAACCTCTTGGAACGCTTTATCCAGGTCGTCGTTCAACACCTGATGACTGAATTTGTCTTTATTTTGCATTTCTACCCTCATCGTCTCAAGGCGCGTCTTTATCTCCTCTTCAGAGACAGCTCCCCTCTTCTTCATGCGCCGGACAAGTTCCTCTTCGCTTGGCGGAAGAAGAAAAATATCTACAACTTTACTATACAAATCTTTAGAAACCTTTTCACGTATGCTCAAAATTCCTTCAAGCTCAATTACGAGAACGGGGCTTTTACCTGAACTTAGCAGGCGCTCTAATTCATGCTTAGGCAGTCCATAGTTTTTTCCATGAACATTTACATATTCGATAAAAAAATCTTCTTTAATTTTTCTTTCAAATTCACCACCTGGATAAAAGTAATAATGCTCTCCATGAACCTCTCCTTCCCTCGGCGGACGAGAAGTGGCTGTAATTGCACGCACCAACTTGTCCCCCATTGTGTTTAACAACATTTCAACCATTGTAGTTTTACCTGTCGCGGAGGGGGCTGCTACTACAAAAATAGTTGGTTTTTTAAGATGAGATAATACTGCCATATATCAATATAACATGAAAAACTTCAGGTCTAAAAGTGTGTCGGGGGTGGGGATCGAACCCACGACCCCAGGCTTATGAGTCCTGTGCTCTACCGACTGAGCTACCCCGACATATAACTAACGTTCTGACAATATAATACAAAAACGAGGCGTTTACAAATTAATAAACCAAGAGACTAAAGGCGAGTATTTTTGACTCGATCCAGATCTTCTGGGGAATTAATTATTTCCCACATACCTAAGCGGTGCAGATATAAAGGTGTTTTGGTGTCTTCAACAAACTTAATTATCGTATGAGGTAATCCAAATTCTTTACCTTGTTTTATAGGCACCATTTCTTGATTAAAAATGTCTCGTTTCAATTTGTACATACCGCAGTCATAATTCACCACTTCAAGGCTGAATTTTTCATCTACTGTTAAGGCAGACGTAAAATAATCCCCCTCCTTTTCGAAACTAAGTTCCCCTATCTTAGGTGGTTTTGGCAACGTACTAAGTCCCCATTCTAAACCAGATAAAAACTCAATATCTTTGGTTGAATACAAATCGTCTCCCATCATTGAAATAAAGTGTTCCCCTACCTGATCCTTCACCTGCCACAGGGCATGAGCCGTCCCCAACGTCTCTTTTTGGTCGACAAAAACAATTGGCTTTGGGTACTTTAATGCTTCAACATGCTCTATAATTTTTTCCTTCATATGACTAACCACAATAAAAACACGCTCCACATTTTGTGGCAATGCTTCTAATTTCATCTGCAAAAGTGTCTTGTCCCCGATTTTGATAAGTGGCTTTGGCACGTCCTTCACCAAATCCCCCATTCGAGTACCCTTTCCACCGCATAAAATAACCACATCAATTTTTCTAAAACTGTTTTTCATAAGTAGTCTTTTGTATTCTTGTTGCGGGGCCCGGATTTGCACCGGGGTCTAGAGGTTATGAGCCTCTCGAGATGCTACTTCTCTACCCCGCTATATTGCTGAATATACTGCAGTATAGCCACCATCCATATTTAGCGTTCATAAATTATACATAAGAAGCCCAAAAAATCAACCCTAGGATAGACAGCTCTCTAAATGAAGTAAAACTCGTCAAAAACCTTTTTGTAGGAATTAATTGCCCGGCGAGCAATGTCATATGTGATTTCATAATTAGAACCTTCATGGGCGATAATATTACGGACTTTGTGAGCACTCCACGCCTCATTCAGTGTATTAAAGCTAGCAGGATCTGCTGATTTTAATTTATCAGCAATAGTGTCCCCTTCAAAACCAATTTGTTCCAACATGTCATACAGAAGAATGTCTGCTTCAAGGACAGCAAGTCGCATATCTGACGGATTGCGTGATTGCATGTATTTCTCAACACCCTTCCATTGTTCAGCTCCGGCGCTTTGAACAGTAGCGAGGCCTGTTTCGTACGAAGAACCAACAGCTCCTGGCAGACCTGCAGGGCCAGCTGGTGTAGAAACGACCGATCCGGCCTGTAACATTTCATGTTGCGCCTGTGCTGCAAGTTCAAGATCCTTATGTTTTAAGTCATCAATGATTTCATCCCTACGAAATTTCGAATAATAAATTCCCATGAGGAAAATCAATGTTAAAAAAACTGAAACAAAAGTTAACACATTGATTGATCCCGCAATAAAATGCACCAGCCAATTTTTGAAATCCTCCCATTGAGAAGTAGACGTCCCGTCACCACTTCCTCTAAAGTATTTAAAAATGCCTGAGAAAAAAACATAGATCAGCACAAGAGCGGCAATCACTCCAAATAATATTTCCACATCTTTGGCGATGTTTATTCCGCCTGGAGCAGGTTTTGCTGATTTTCCTTTGTCGTCTTTTTTAGGTTCTGCCATGTGATTTTGCGAAATCATGCCGCGCACTGACATCTGAAGCGCGGCGATCTCTTAGGTATTATACTCCAAGAAACTTTTCTAAAACAGTCTAACGAATCTCTTCGAATTTTTTACCCAATGTAAATAATATATCCTCACGTGCATGAGGGGCCATGAACTGTAGTCCTAGGGGTAATCCGTCAGCCTTACCGGAAGGGATAGAAATTGCAGGTACTCCTACAAGGTTCGCAGTTACAGTAAAGATATCTTCCAAATACATCTTGATCGGGTCATCAGAGTTTTGACCAATTTTAAATGCAGGAGATGGAACGGTTGGAGTGAGGATTACGTCTACTTTTTCAAAAGCCTTTTTGAAGTCTGCTCGTAACAGATCGCGAACTGAGTTAGCCTTGTTGTAATAAGCGTCGTGATATCCAGATGAGAGCACATAAGTACCGAGCATAATACGACGGCGAACTTCTTTTCCTAATAGTTCCCCTCTTGTCTTCAGATAATCTTCAAGTAGACTTGCCCCTTCTATTTTAGATCCGAATTTTACACCGTCAAAGCGACCCATGTTTGAAGAAACTTCAGCTGGCATGACCACATAATATACCGCGAGCGAATATTTAAGGAGCGGAAGTGAGACATCAACAATTTCGTAACCAGCATTTTTAAACTTTTCAATAGAACTATTAAAGTTTTTAATAACTTCTTCATCGATTCCTCCAATATTAAATAATTCTGGAATAACACCGATTTTTATCTTAGAGCGGTCTTTATCATTTTTAAGTTTTTCGTATTCAGAATTTGTAAGTGCGTTTGAGTCGTGCACGCTGCCAGTTTTTTCATCTCCCTTAATAATATTAAAAACAATTTCAGCATCACGAACTGAATTGGTTATTGGACCAATCACATCCAAAGATGAACCCATGGCCATAAGTCCATGTCGAGAAACTGATCCATATGTAGGCTTTAGTCCAACCACTCCACAATATGAGGCAGGTTGGCGAATCGAGCCACCTGTATCAGACCCAAGGGCGATTAAGGCTCCATCCATAGCAACTGCTGCAGCAGAACCACCAGACGAGCCTCCAGCGACTCTTGTTAAATCAATAGGGTTTTTAGTCACCCCAAATGCAGAGTTTTCAGTTGAACCTCCCATGGCAAATTCATCCATATTTGTGCGACCGATAAAAATCGCACCGGCATCTCGCAACTTGATAATTACCGCAGCATTGTGTGGTGCAACATATTTTTCCAAAATTTTTGAAGAGGCGCTGGCGATTTTACCAGCAATAACTATATTATCTTTGACTGCGCATGGAATACCGAGAAGTGGTTTTTGTTTTAGTAATGCAACTTTATCATTTGAAGAAGCTCGTTCCTTGTCAGCCAATTTTGCCATATCAAGCGCATCGTCAAAAACTTCCAAATATGCATAGATGTCTTTGTTTTTGGATTTAATATTTTCAATATAATAATTGACCAACTTTTCTGAAGTCAGTTCCCCACTATTCATCATCTCCTGTGCTTTTTCAATAGTAAGGTTTTGCATTAGTTTAGGATTTTTTTAACTTTTACGAAGCCGTCCTGTGAAGCAGGAGCGCTTGCAACAACATCAGCTGGATTTTCGAGGACTTCACGATTTGAAACATCTTCGCGCATTACGTTTCGATGAGGGTAATCCGATGGGGTTGTAGAACGTTTTGTGTCGGCAACAACCTCCTTAATCTGATTAACATAATTCAAAATAGATCCAATTTCCTTTGCAAAAGAGGCTTTTTCGGCGTCACTGATTTTCATACGAGAGAGGCTTGCGAGTTTTTCGATTTCAGCTGGGGTGATTTCCATGTTGTTTTCTATGATAGCAAATATTTGAGAAAGTGCCACTTAGAGGGCATTAAACTCATCTACAGTTAGCCCTGCTTGTCTAATCACGATATTATAAAGTGTTCCGATTGGTATGTCCTTTGATCCATGATAAGGAACCGTTACAGTTTTTATTCCATCAATACTCTTTAAGTAGACATGACTCCCTCTTTGATGAGTTTCAATAAATCCAACCTTCTTTAATTTTCTAATTACTTTAAGCGCAGATAGCCTTGCGAGTTTTGTCATGTAAAACTAATTAGTTTTAGGCACGAATAGCTTGAGATATGTTCCCTCTGTATGAAAAGACGGTCTAGGAATTTCTTTATGCTCTTTCAACATAAGCTCCATGTAACCTAAAGCCGCTTCTCTAATACTAGATTCAGCTTCAGCAAAGGAATCGCCAAAGGATGAAATGTGATTAAGCTCTGGAATAGTCGCAGTGACCTGTCCAGTTTCCTTGTCCAGTTCATACTCGACTTTATATTCAAAAGTTTGTGACATATAGTTGAACTTTATCATATTTTTGATGTTACTACATCAAGATGAAGTTCAAATAAAAAAATTATTAAAATACCTTAATAATTAAAGGTATTTTTCAAGACCCTTTGGAATTACTGGAACAAATGGGCTACTTATAAGGTTTTTTATCGCACTCTTTACCCCTTCATCTTTTGCAAGAGAAATATATTCTTCAGCCTCCATTTGTCCTACGTGCTCAGTTCCTAAAAATTCATACTCTGGTAACATCTCCCAATCATACGGTTTTGTTATTTCTATAGAATCGATTGGAGTAACCCTGTTCTGAGAAATCCATTCTGTTGACCTAATCCACTTACCTGTCTCAAAATCTTCTCTTGTAACTTCATAAAAATCACTGCCATTTAATACATAAATGTAACCTTTTAAGATTACACCGAGTAATATTTTATGATTTTCATGTACAAGTCGATGATAAACAGAAGTACCAACCCTCTCTCTAGTCTCTTTGTATAAATCCGTTGGTTCATAACAAAAAGCATTAGATGGCTTATCTGAGGCAAAAACTACGGGAACTCCATATTCATGAACATTCCCATACGCTCCATGCGTACTGTTATAAATAGGGTCTAAGATTTCTAACTTTTTACCACTGGAGTGGAATAGGAATTTTTTAGTGCAAGGTTTAACCTCTATAATCCTAAACTCGTTTTCCGCAAGCGATTTGAATGGGTGGTTTATCATTTTATAAGCTTCAAAAACCCATCCTCATCCAAAACCTTCACCCCCAACTTTATCGCCGTTTCATACTTTGACCCCGGATCATTTCCTGCGACCACATAACTGGTTTTTACCGATACTGTACTTGTTACATCGCCACCTAAAGATTTTATCTTCCCCTTAGCTTCATCTCTGCTCATTGTTTCTAATATACCAGTCAACACAAAGGTTTTTCCCGACAGTTTCGATCCAGATATACTTTCAACTTTTTTAATCGTCACATGTTTCAAAAGTTCCTCTACTAAAACTTTATGATCCTTATCTTTAAAAAAATCTACAATCGATTGTGCAACCACGTCCCCCACGCCATTTATTTTCATCAGGTCTTCCGCTGTTGCAATTTGAATTTTTTCTAGTGTCTTAAAATGTTTTTCAACATCCTCCGCGGTTTCTTCACCAACTTGTGGAATTGAAAGCGAGAATAAAAATCTAGCCAATGAAACCTTTTTTGAATTTTCAATAGACTCAATCACATTATCAGCCGATTTTTCGGCAAAACGTGGAAGCGCTAACAAATCCCCTTTTGTTAAAGTAAATAAATCATCAGCACTGGTAACTAATCCCTGTTCCATAAAAGCATCAATTTGCCGAGGACCAACTCCGTCCATATTAAAGCACTTTTTGGAAACAAAGTGATATAAGCGTCGCTTTTGCTGAATATCTGAATTTTTAAAAACACAGCGCCACGCTGCCTCCCCCGGGATTCGCTCGATACTACCGTCCCCTCCGCACTCTGGAACATGAGTCGGAAATCTGTACGGTTTTTCCTTTCCTGTTCTTAATTCTTTCAACACTGAAACAATGTCAGGAATCACATCTCCAGCCTTCTGAAGGATAACAGTATCTCCCACTCTTACATCCAGACGTCTAATTTCATCTTCATTATGCAAAGTCGCTCGCGACACTACAGAACCCGCCACTGAAACAGGTCGCAAGTGCGCCACCGGTGTCAGCACTCCAGTTCTACCAATTTGAAGCTTTATATCCTCGACCACAGTGATCACTTGCTCTGCTGGAAATTTATATGCAATACCAAAACGTGGAGATTTCCCAGTATAGCCCAATACTTTTTGCATATGCACATCATTAACCTTTACCACCACGCCGTCGATCCAGTAATCTTGTTTTTTTGAATCATGCTGCCACTTTTTCCAAAAATCTAAAACTTCATTGATATTTTTGCACAATTGAGCATGAGGATTCACCTTAAAACCTAATTTCGCAAGCAGCACCAATTCGTCCTGTTGAGTTTTCGGCACTGGCAAATCTTGGCCATTATTAAAAAACGCAATATCATATATATACGTATCCAGCTTTCGAGAAGCGGTAATTTTAGGATCCAATTGACGGATAGAGCCCGCAGCTACATTTCTCGGGTTGGCAAAAATAGGTTTCCCTGCTTTTTCTTGCTCTTTGTTTAATTTTTCAAAAAGTTTCTTAGATAGCCACACCTCCCCCTCAACAATAATATCTACTGGAAAGTTTAATTTTAAAGGAACAGATTCAATCGTGCGTACATTATGAGTCACGTCTTCACCAATTTTCCCATCACCTCTCGTCGCAACCTGAAACAATTCTCCCCTTCGGTACTCCAGCACAATTTTTAAACCATCAATTTTTAACTCAGCCACATACTGTGGATCATCCTTAATTTCATCCTGTATTAAAAACCTTTTTACACGTCCGTCAAAATCAACCATGTCACTTTCACTGAAAGCATCTCCAAATGACCACTGCTGAACTTTATGCGTAACTTTATTAAAACCTTTTAAAGCTTCACCTGCTACTCTCTGCGAAGGAGAATTGGCATCGTACAATTCCGGATATTGATGTTCCAATTCGACTAACTCTTTTTTTAGGGAATCTAGTGCCTCAGCCGAGATTTCTTCTTTGTCGAGGACGTGATAGTTATAGCGATGTTTCTCTATAGAACCACGCAATCTAGTGACTCTTTCTACTATTGATTTAGGTGTTGGATGAGAGCCATTTTGAGCCTTTTTCATAGACCCTACTTTATCATAAAACTCAAGACTGAATAGGCTGAATTAGTACTCGACGCGCAAACCTCTCTCAATTGTTCTTGAATTTGAAGTATCACATTGACCGGCGGCTTGATTATAGTCAACATTATATCCTCTAGCATCAATTGTAGTAGTAAACGTACTTTTAGCCACAGTCACCTTGCCACACGAAACAATTGAAGGATCTGCACTCACGTCTTTAAAAAGCATGTAAAAAGTAGATGTGGCGTAGAGCGCTGCCGGCAAATTAGCATCATTATCAGTCACTTTAGTAAAGTTAAAAATTTGACCAATAGTATTCACATTACCTGTAATGCCGGTTCCACATTTTATAAGAGTTTGAGCCGTAGCTACAGGAGTAGACGTAGAAAAAGGGCTTGTATCGGCCGCAGTTCCGTCTGGATTTTTTCTGTCCCAATATAAAGCACATTCTGCCGCACTGTCTGCTGCGTAAAAAGCCACCTGAGAATTTTTACCCGAGGAACCTAATGCAATTTCTTTTAAAAGAATATTCCCAATTGAGAAACCAACAGCTAAAATGAGCGCGGAAACAACCATAGCAATAAACAAGGTGAATCCTCTTTTTTCTGATGTATGTTTTTTTTGATTATCGTAATAGTTCATATTTTTACAATTAGTTTGTGAGCTTCCAATTAAACAATCGATTGGTCATAGTAAATTTATTTCCTGAACCAAAAGAGTTTGTCCAGAAAATATTAACCGTCACTAAGACCTCCTTGGTGTTATTTGTTCCTGTGAGATCGGGCAGACCATTAATGTCTAGATCGCTGGACGGTACACGAGTAAAATAAATTTCTCGAGTAAAGGTAGTATTAGTTCCACTCGTTACGCCATATACTCCGGCTGCTGATTTTTTCATAACATCTCCAGCGGCCAGGCATGACAGACCACACGTCTCGTATGAATAGATTCCTCCAGAGTCTTGAACAAGTGCACACTTTGATTTTGCGGCATCTGCCACCGTAGCATCATTAAGACAATTCACTGAACCAGTTCCAACAACGTTTGTTAACCAATTTGGCACGGTTGTTGCTGAATTAAGGACATTATCATCTCGTTGATTTCTGGCATATTCAACTGCTTCTTGAGCTAAATAAAAAGCGGTCACCTCATCTCTTGAATAGTATGAGGCTTTGAGTGCCTGCGCCATAATATCTATTGGACCGGTGATGGCAGTGAGGAGAATTGCAATAGCGACCAAAGTTTCTAAAATAGTAAAACCTCTGTTTTTTATTGTCTTGGTGCGTGCCTTTCGTACGATTGATTGCATTATTATATTCATCATATATTTAATCTTCTTTGTGAAATTAATGTTTGAACCGTAAAATTCGAAGCATCAGTTGGACTGACCGCACCAGTACCTTGAATTATCAAGAACACTGTTGGCTGAACACTACCTGGGGTGCCAGGATTGACGATAAACTTCATACTTGTAACATCAACTTCTGGTGACGTGATGATACCAGTTTTTGGATCACCTGGACTTGTACATACAGTGTCAACACATTCAGTTTTTTCAATTCTACCCGGCGCATTGCTGTCACGAGGTAAGAAAGAATAGCGAACCAGTCTTGGCTTTCCTGAAATAGTAGAAACTAACCTGAGAGAATTCTGATCCGAACCACACCCTGCTGCATCAGATTCAGCAAATGGGAATGGTGTGTAGTTACATTTGTATGCACGACCTGTTTTAATATCACGAACCATACTATCGATGGCAAAATTTAAGTTATTCACTACCGAGTTAACAGCTTGGGCTTTCCTGTCATTATCTATTACAGACAAAATAACTGAAATGGCGACCAACATCACGATTGCAAAGAGTCCAATTGCAACAATAACTTCAACAAGGGTGAAGGCACGTTTTGAATTTAATTCTGTGTAGGTTTTATATTTCATGATAAATAAAATTATGGATTTGGATTAACTGGACATGCCTTAGACAAAGATGTTTCTACTCGGATCTGTCCGCTTGATTCCATAACTACTGCACGGCAATTTTTCCCATCCTGTGACTGGAAGATCGCATAGACAGGGCCGGCCGGAGAAGATATATTGGAAATAAATGTAGGTTCAGGGTTCGGACGCTTGTATACAACACTCAGCTGACTAGCAGTAGTAAGGCAAGGGCTGTTAGGGTCTGATCCTTGGCAAAGTTTTGTTAATTTGTTCCCTCTCTGATTGGTGAATTTATACTGTTTAACAATTTCATCTGTTAGCTCGTATACCCCATTATCATTAACATCGTGAAATATTATTACACCCTCTGGATTAAGAACATCAAAATAAATACCGTATCCCCCACCTTGCACACCACCAGCCGACGCAACATATTTTGCACCTACACCGTATGTCTGTGCTTCACGGGCACTCAAAGCCACATCATATGCAAGGTTTGAGAGAAGGACACTACTGCTAAGTTTACCTTGGTCAAACAAGGCGACAGTTGTAATCAGTGTAAATATAGCAATAACCACAAGGAGCTCAACTAAGGTGAAGGCCTTTTGTTTAGAATTTTTTATAAATTGTAGAAAAAACTTTTTCATCAAATAAAGTAATTATCAAAAATAAGACTAGCTATATTATACCTGAAGAGAAAGACGATAAGTAGACCTAAAATTAAAAAAGGTGCAAAAGGTATCTCACTTTTTATACCCATGATTGGTAAGGCGTGACTCTTTTTTAATAATTTTATATAGACTAATCCCCGCAGCAACCACCCAAGTAAAGATATCAACATAAAAAAGATAGTCCCAGTCCAAAAGGCATAAAGAAATATTGCAATGTTAGAAGTCAAAGGAGAAAAAGTCGGAGCATACACAGCAGCAAACCACCCTAATCCTAATGCCAATTTAGCATCACCTAATCCCATCCACCTACCACTCGACACTAGCCATATAAGATAAAATGGAAGAGCAAGGATGGGGCCAGCGAACAGCACACCCATTTTAGGCAGAATCAGACCGACTCCACCATTTTGTCCAAACAAAATAAAAACTCTAAGGAATGTGACGAAAGCAAATAAATAAGAACACTGATCTGGAATAATCTTATGTTTTACATCATATACAGTAATGACGACTAATATACTCATGACCAGCCATCCAAAGAGAATGTTAAAGATGAGAGAGATATCTGTACTTGGTAGCAAATCTAAGACTCCTAAGAATGACAGAACAAATAACACCCCTGTAAGTAATTCTATTGTTGGATATTGCCATGACAATTTTGTTTTACATTTTGCACAACGCGCCTTTTGAAATAGGAAAGAAAAGATTGGTACAAGCTCAACTGGAGTTAAAGTACGATTACAAGAAAAACACATTGACCGACCTCCAAATCCCCTGCCTGTATTGATACGATAAATAACTACGTTTAAAAAACTTCCAATAATCGTACCTAAAATAAAAATAACCACAAGGAGAAAAGGTTTATTTAAAAGAAAGAATTCGTACATAATATATGTCGACAATTATACTACGATACACATTTCTTCCCAAACAAAAAACCACCCGGAGGGTGGTTTTTTGTTTGTTAGTTTAGAACCAACACAGTAATCTGACTGATTACATACAACCAGCTCCGTTTGTTCCTGATGATGTAGCAGCCTTTCCATTACTGTCCACGCAGAATCCGTATCCAGGGCTACTAGGAAGTGGTGAATACACAGCCCAACCAGTAGTTGATGCTGTACATGTTGGAATAACGCCCAACTTTCGGATACCTGCAACCAAGTTAGCCATACCTCCTGTTCCTGTCGACAAGAATGGACCTAGGTCACAGTTGGCAGCAGATGACGCACCCAAAGCTGCTGTCCAGTATTGGTTACCATTTGCTGTAGAGTACAATTCAGCCTGTGCGCGCATAGAAGCCAATTGCTGTTGAACAGCCGCATCCTGACCCTTAGTTCTTGCTGTTGTTAATGAAGCTAGAACTACTGACGATAGAATACCGATGATGGCAATAACAACCAACAATTCGATAAGTGTAAAACCTTTTTGTTTCATTTTATAAATTCTTAATTTTTAATAATATTATTAAATCTTTTTAGCAAAACTATCAGCCCAAAAGATTACTTTAATTATACTTTGAAACAGACATGTGGGGTCTTCGAAAACAAATCCTGTGTGGATAACTAAATATTTGAAGAGACGTTGTAGATAGGGATCAAAACAGAAGCAAGGAGGAAACCGACACCAAGACCCAACATTACAATCATCAAAGGTTCGATCAAGCCAACCAAAGTGTCAACCGCATTACTAACTTCTCGTTGATAGAATTTTGCTAAGTTTTTTAAGATATCACCCAAGTTACCAGTTTCTTCACCCACCTTTGTCATTTGCACAATAATGTTTGGCATTTCTTCATGTTTTGAAAATGCATCAGAAAGAGAAAGACCTGCTCGAGTGTCCTCCACTGTTTTTAAAATCACATCTCTATATATATCATTATCTACTACATCACTGGTAAGCTCTAACGATTTGATCATTGGAATCCCTGATGACAACATAGTATTCATGTTATCGGCAATACGAGATAAATATAATTTTTTGTACAAGTTACCAATATAAGGAAAAGTAATTTTGACTCGAGCCATTGATGACTTTCCACTTGGTGTGCGGAGGTAACTAACTAATATAAACAATCCGATAACAACTGCGACGAGGAAAAACCAACCATAATTTACAAGGAAATCAGAAATACCGAGTACCACTTGGGTGTACGCCGGGATAGCCTGATGGGAGTCCTTTAGAATCTGACCGATCTTTGGAATAACCACTGTCATCATTAGAGCCATTACTGCAATAAAAGTTGTAATAACAAACGCAGGGTAAATCAGAGCATTTTTTACCTTCATAGCAACTTCGTATGATCGGTCTAGATATTCAGCTAATGCTTGGAAAGTTTCATCCAATTTTCCCGACTCTTCCCCTGCACGAACCATGTTTACATAAAAGATAGAGAACGCTTTAGGGTGACGCGCCAAAGCAGTTGAAATAGTTGAACCACCTTGAATGTCATCAGCCACTTCGGCTAATACTTTTCTAAGTGCAGGGTTTTCATCTTCTGATGAAAGTAATTTAAAAATACGAAGCGCCGAAACCTGAGACGAGAACAGTGTTGCCATCTGTCGAGACAATATAACAACGTCCTTATTTTTAATACTTTGAAAAAGTCCGATATCTCTGCTAAGAAAACTACCCCCATCATCAGATGGATGAATAGAGGCAACAACCAACCCACGTCTCTGAAGTGAATTAATTGCAACATCAATGGTTACCGCGTCGATTGTTCCTTCGGCCTCTACTCCCTTGTCATTTACTGTTTTGTATTTAAAAAGTGGCATTGATGTTTAAAGATTAAAGATACTTCTCCAAAATTTTTGAGTTGACTGAATGCTGATAAGCGTTCTCAATTGAAATTTCTCCTTTTCTAACCAAATCAGCAAGGGAACGGTTCAGATCGATCATGCCCTCTTGAAGAGACGTCTCGATAACAGTGTTAATTTCGTGAGTTCTCTTTTCGCGAATAAGGTTAGAAACTGCGTTATTGGCAATCAATAATTCATACGCAGGAACCATACCTCCTGCAATTCTCGGAATCAATCTTTGTGAGAAGATACCGATAAGTGAAGCTGCCAATTGAATACGAATTTGATCTTGTTGTTCTGAAGGGAACGTATCAATAATACGGTCAATAGTTTGTGCAGCATTGTTCGTGTGAAGGGTTGAAAATACCAAGTGACCAGTTTCCGCAGCGGTTACTGCGGCCGCCATAGTGTCAGGCCCTCTCATTTCACCAATCAATAGAACATTCACGTCTTGGCGGAAAACTGATTGTAAACCTGATGCAAAGGTATCAGTATCAATACCGACTTCTCGTTGATCGATAATAGCCTTTTTTTGTTCATACACATATTCAATTGGATCTTCAATCGTAATGATGTGTGCGGCACGTTCCTGATTGACTAATTCTATCATTGCCGCCAACGTTGTTGTCTTTCCCATACCTACCGGCCCTACAATCAAAAAGAAACCTTGTTCTTTGCGAGCAAAGTTTTCCAAAATAGTTGGTAAATTAAGTTCTGCAATTGATTTGATATTTTTTGGAATCAATCTAAGCACGATACTAAAAAATCCTTTTTGCACGAAGGCATTTCCCCTGAAACGTCCTTGATTACCGAAGTCGTATGCAAAGTCTATTTCCTTTTTATCAAGAAATGTAGCCATAGCCTTTGGAACCAACATAATCTTTAGCAAACCTTCGATATCAGCGTGCGTAAGATTCTCTTTTTTCATGAGAGGAATCAACTGTCCAGAAATACGAATAGTTGGTCGACGACCTTCTGAAAGGTGTAGATCTGATCCCCCATCTTGAACCACTGTTCCTAATAATTCTTTTAGTTCTTCGTTGTAATTCATACTATTGCTTTACATTAGACTCTCCACTTGCATTTTTTAATACCCTCAAGACTTCTGAGACTACTTCTGCTGGGATAGTTGTAGCCTTCACAATATATCCATTTATACCTAGTTGTTTTGCTTTCTCTATATCTGATGATTGGCCTTGGTTACTTAAAACTATAATAACAGAGGCCTTGGCCAGGTTTTCCTTACGAATATTCTGTAAAGATTCTAACCCGTCCATGACAGGCATCACTATATCAAGAATAATTGCATCTGGAATAAAACCTCCTCGTAGTTTTTCTAAAGCTTCAAGGCCATTCCCTGCCGTTGTCACATCAAACTTTTCTTTTTGGAATTTTATTGAATACATATTCAATAAAAACTTGTCGTCGTCCACTATCAGTATCTTATATGGTTGGTCCTTATTCATAGAGTGTGGTTATTAAAGTTTTAATTTCGTATAGATAGTATATCAAATTTATTATAAATCACTGACCTCCTCAAAGGGGATAATTTTTTTCAAGGCCTTAATCATAGCGTCTTCTTTCATAGTCAGCATTCCCTTTGAACGTAAATACTTATTGATAGAGAGCTCTGTAGGCTCTTTCAAAATAATCTCCTCCAACTGTCTATCCATTTTATACACCTCAGTCACCGCCAAACGACCCTTTGTTCCCTTTGGACAATCAGGGGTTGGCTTTCTTCTATATACCTCTTTTTGTTCAGGAATTTTAGATTTAAACTCGGCTGGTAAATCTGCAAATTCCGCATCAATCATAGCTTTAAAACTACCGTCAACTGGGACACTTTCGACAGCCGGAAGGTACGCCTTACCTACCAAACGTTGCGCCATTCCCAATATAAGAGTTGGGGCAATCAAGTAAGGATCGATACCCATATCTACTAGTCGGGGCACAATACCCACTGAACTGTTGGTGTGGATGGTTGAAAGTACAAGGTGACCAGTGAGGGCGGCTTGAATAGCCAGCTGGGCTGTTTCTTTATCTCGAATTTCTCCCACCATGATTACATCCGGATCCTGACGAAGAGTGGTACGAAGTCCTGTTGCAAACGTGTAACCGATCTCAGGGTGTACTTGCGATTGGTTCATACCAGCAATGTTGTATTCAATCGGGTCCTCAAGTGAAAGTACGTTCTGTTCGTCACGATCAATCTCGTTCAACATTGAATAAAGCGTTGTACTTTTTCCTGAACCAGTTGGACCTGAAATTAGAACCAGTCCGTAGGGCTTGTTAATCGCTTCCATAATCAAAGCAAGATTCTCTTCAGTAAAACCAATTTCAGACAATTTTGCCACACCCCTCTGTTGATCCAAGATTCTCATTACAACTTTCTCACCGTAGTAGGTTGGAAAGGTCGACACACGAAAATCGATCTTGCGGTCATCAATACGAGCAGAGAATCTTCCGTCCTGAGGCTTTCTTCTTTCGTCCAATTTCATGTTACAAAGGATCTTGATACGCGACACAACAGCCTCACGAACCTTCACAGGTAACACTAAACTTGTATTCATAGTACCGTCAACACGAAAACGGACACGCACATTTTCAGCCATTGGTTCGATATGGATATCTGATGCTTCTCCTTCGATGGCGTACCGTAAAATAGTAGCAACAATTTTTGTTACAGGAGCATCCTCGATAATATTAATATCTTTTGGATTACCCGCCTTTTCTTCTTTGTTGATATCTAGATTTTCATTCTTAAAAGTAGTGTCAAGATCCCCCAATGCCTTACTCACTTCACCTGACAATCCTCTGTATGAATCAAGTACCTTCACAAAATCATCTTCAGAGACCAGAAAGATTCTGTATGGCATACCAATTTTCTGAGAAATAAAGTTCAATGCATCTCGAGCCTCAATGTTATCAGGATCTACAAAACCAACTTCCAATGTACTGTCCTCAACACCAAGCGGAATAATTTTATAGTGTGAGGCTGACTCTTCTGGGATGTACTTTAAAATATCAAAAGGAATTTCCTTTTCACCAATCGCCCTACTTGGGATTTCTAAAAATTCACCTTTAGCTTTTTGAATCTGGTCTGAAGTAATACCTCGTTCTTTAAGAATCTGTTCGATAGTTTTTTCAGAACCTTGTGACTCTTGGGTCACATAACTAATGTCATCTTTCGTAATTACTTTATCTCGTGCAAGGATGTCTAAAAAACTCATATTGATATTATACCATTATTTTTATTGAGCAGAATCAAAAGAAGGTATTTTGAGGTTTTTTGGTTTGTTTGGTTGAATTGCAGGACTTGTAGAAGCTGCCACTGTACTTGTAGATGTAATCTGAAATCCTGACGCTGGCGCTGTTAAGTCTGCCACATATGATCCATCACCTTGTTCAATTGGAGCAAATGGATTATGTCTTCCTTTTGGTTCATCTTGAACGATTACTGTTGGAGAATGAAGAATCTTGTAGGCAACATCCTTAAAAAGATAAAAATCAAAAGAGATTGCGCTCATAGCAGTCAGTTGTTTTACATAAAGATCATTTTGAGTGAGATCGATACCGCTAGTAGAAGTGCTTGCATTAGATTCGGCAGACACATCTGTCAACCCAGGCGTAGTATCTTTTTTTGAGACAAAGAAATAACTGTAGATAAAAAACCCGACTGCAAGTACCACTATTACTATGATTATTTTCTTTAAGGTTGATGACATAAAAATTTATTTTAACCAATAGGTTTGAATAGTAAGACTAAAATCGTACAGGTCAGCCCTCCCTGCGGCACTAAACGAAAGACCAACAACATCAACAATTCGAACATACGTCTCTAGGTCCTTTAGAAACACAAGAAACTGATCGTATGTTCCTGTTACACTAAATGTCATAGACAGTGCCCCATATTTTGCAGAATCAATCCCTTTTGTTCCTGATTTTGCCACCGCACCTTGATTAATCTGAGGGTTTTGAGGCAAACCCATATTGTCCTTTTTGGCAATATTTTTCATTTCAATAATAAGCCCCAGGTTATCAACTCCGTCGGGAAGCATTTTTGAAAGCTGTAAAATGTCGTTATCCGAAATATTCCCCCTCATCGCGAGAATTTTACTTTTCTGTTTGCCCAATTCATATGCATTTTTCTGAGCTGTTTCAATCTGAGCATATTGCACTCTTTTATCAAGCACAGCGTGGTAGCTACCGTTAGTATATCCAAAGAATATTCCTATCGCTGCTCCTATTAATAATATTGGGACAAGAATTCTCATGGCTTTATGGGTTTATTTTATTACGGTTAACTGGTTGAGGAACATTTGGTCGAACGCTTTTATCAGTTGACGTGCTAATTGATGTATCGACCGTAGAAACTTGTAGGCCAATATTTGCATACGCATCCAAAAGTCCAGCCTTCTTAAGATCTTGAACTAATCTATAGTAAGAAATAACCGTTGGATCAAGAGAAGTGGAAAGATTAAAGCTAACATTTCCCTGTGCATCAGATGTTATATTTCCAAAAAGCGGACTCTTGAACGCATTTCGATACTTCATTGAAGGATCAGATAATGCACGAGCTTGCAAAGCTACTGTTTCATAACTTGGAGCCTGACCATTCATATTTAATGTTACTTTATCCCCTCCAGCATTACCGTAGGTAAAGTTAGTAAAACGAGCACTTTTCAAAGTTACAGCTGAAATAACATCAAACACATTAGAGAGTGCTATGTGTTTTTTCAATATTTCATACGAAGCGGTAATTCTATCATTTAATCGCGTGTACTCTTGAACTAAAGTAGGGTCAAAAATGTTCTTGCTCTTGGTCAACTGATCATTTCCATCAACAATTTTTTTGTCGATGATCTGATTATAAAAGAAAGTTCCGGCAGCGCCACAGACACTGGCCATGAATATAATAAATGAGATCAAAAATAACACACCAAACCCAGATGATCTCCTGCTGACTGGAGAATCTGTGACTGGTGCCTTTGGTATAAAAGATGTTTGGAATTTTGTTTCCATAAACTTGTTTTATTATATCACCGCACTAATAAAAACAATAGCCACTCAACCAATGAGGTGTGTGCATAAATACAAACCGACCAAAAGTGGGTCATTGCCAAAGAAGAGATACTATGTAAACTCTTGCAACTTACGAAGGGCAACACCTATTGCCACAGAAAATTCCATACCGATTGATTTCAAGACTTCATCCATGAAAGCTGGGGTCTCTACTTTTGAAAACGGCATACCGTTCACTACCTCAGTCTGGAAATTAGCCTTTGCCATTTCAAAGACACCTTTCATATTAGATCCCCCGCCAGTCAGAATCACCTTACTGATAACTTTATTGTACTTACGTTGGTAGTTCAACACCGTGCTATTGGCTTCTGAGAAGATGTAATCAAGAGTGAGAGAAATGGCATCATAAATATTTTTTTCATTTGGGATTTGGCCACTTCCTAGATTTCTCTTTATATGTTCCGCTTGATCAAACGTAATACCGAGACTGCGTGAAATAGTCATCGTAATTTCTTGTGAACCTCGATTAATGACGTGAGAATACTTAATAACACCTCTTTCAAGTATATAAATCTTTGTAGACGAAGCCCCGAAATCAAAAATTAGAACTGGCTGAGTCTCGCCGCTTAAAAGTGCACGAGTTGAACTAAACATTTCGATTTCAAAAAAAGATTCCTCAAGTTTTGCCTGCTTCACAATCGTTGTGTAATTTGTTAACACATCATTATGAATCGAAACCACCAAGACTTCAGTTTTTTTAGTTTGAGCTTCTTTTATACGTTTTTCTTCGTCATCATTTTCAACAAAATCCAATGAGTTGTCATGCTCACTAGGAACAATCCACCAATCCAGTGTTACTTCGCTAATCGGTACAGGAATATATTTGCGCGCCTCAATCGGAATCATTTCTTTCAATTTCTTTTCTCCAAGTGCAGGTAGCTCAATAAGTGAAACCAAGCTTGATCTAAATGGAATTGAGAGGCCACCCACAAGACTGGTTACGTTTGACTCACGAACAAGATCAATCAATGCTTCGCCTATTTTATCTGGAGGCAGGTTTGTTACCTGCCCAACGGACAACTTTGAATAAGGCCCCAGAGATAAGGCTCCGTAAGTCTCGAGCACTGCCCTACCGTGCTTTTTTTTGATTTGAACTATTTTGAGCGAAGAAGAACCAACGTCTATACCAATGACGCTTCCTTCGTTAGATTTGAAAAGATTTTGAAAAAAATTTGACATGAAGAGCTTAGAATACTGGTCTTTATCATTATATACCATGCACTGGCGAATGAAAAATGAAAACTTTATATAACCTATGCACATCTACTTACAGATTTATATTATCGCTTCTGTATCAAGAAAAAAAGATAACGAAATTAGACAGTCGAACTATTCAACCTCCTCGCTTGGGTAACATAACAGAGCGAAACCTTTGTAGTCAGATTGATGTCGCGAGCACTGAATACATTACATATTATTCAAACCCATATGTACATGCTTGTATTTATTGGCACAAATACAAAAGGGATATATATACAACACGTTTACTGGCCAGATTGCTATGGGACGAGATTATTTCGCAGATTTCCAACACATTGGATAATAGATCGGCTCTACATAACTGGATAATTACTCCCGCTCCATCAAACAGTTACCATTGTGGTGAAAAAAGCTGGGATCATAATGATGATATTACAAGAGCAATGAATGTCATTCCAAAACAAAGTCAAAAAGTAAAAATATATATTCAAAACATATTTGAGATTTCAGCGGATTTAAAAAATGTAGCAAATAAAAAACTAGGTAGAACTGAAAGATTTAAAAATAGTAAAAATAAATTTAATATCTCTAGCCCTTATGCTTTAAAACAGATAATGACCAGCCCTTTCGGGCTGGTCATTATTGATGATGTAACAACCACTGGTAGCACCCTTCTGAATCTAAAAGAAACGTCCCGGATTCTGAATCCTACGATTATTCTAACGATTAGTATTGCCCATTAGGTCCGTCCGGCAGGTTATCGAATGAAGGCATATCATCACTGTTATCGTAACCACTATTTACCCTCATCATCTGCAGATCCTGCTGATTATCTCTGAGGTTAATTTTTGAGGCCATCAGTATTTGAAAGATGACTACTCCCACACACACAATGACAGAGAGAACTATTCCGGTAATGAACCAAGCCCAAACTGTTTTTCTACCCTTTTTAATCTCAGTCGAAACGTGAGCTTTCAAAGACTTCAGTTTTTTAAACATCGTGTAATTGAAGATTGTCGAAAAAGATTGAATCAATACTTGAACCAAGAAAGAGATCAAGATAAGAACGATGGTGGCAAGTGTAGTAAGAATGAAAGTAACCAAACTTGTCACGGGAGTGTGTCCAACAACATAGAGAAGCAGACCTACCAACAAGCTGATAACCTTAGAAAGCACCATGCTACCTAGGACAATGAAGAGGAGGTTAACAAAAACTATTGGAGCATATCCTCGAACATACTCCCGTGAAATCACAAATGCATCTGCACCCTTCTTGCCTTCAAGGACATTCACAAATATGACGTTAAAATAGAATGTGATGAGGAAAAGAAATGGTATGAATAACAAAATATAACCTCCAGCAAGAACGCCCACAAGAATCAATAATACCCACAAAAGAGAAAAAACCTGCTTGTTCGAAACAGAATTCCAAGAATGACGCGCAGTCACACGTTCTGTTGAATCAAGCAACTTGATAGCCGCCACTGAAGATTTCAATGCGAAATATAAACCACCAATTATAACAATCAGGGCAATAACGGCTTCCAATGCAATTAAATAACCACGAGCGTAGCGGTAGACACTGATGAAAGCTTCGAAAAGATTATCTACACCTGAACATTTGGCAGCAATATAGATAGTTGTAACAGAAATGATAGCAGTAGCTAGTACGAAAATAATTGGAACGATCATTAAAGCATACACCCGGAGACCTTTCTCCTTAAATAACGTCCAGGCTTGTTTAATAATTGAAGTAAACAGCAGTTGTGTGTTGGTCTCCACTACACTTGCAGAATGTCCTCCGTGTTCTGTTGTTGTGTGATGTTCGTTCGAATTCATTTTTTTAATCTTTTATCCTAATGTAATAATGAAATTATTATACCAACAATTTCACCAAAAGGCATGTTTTCATGATCGCGCTTTTTGGAAAAATGTGATAATGTGTTGAAATCACACACTGGAGACGTGTCAGAGTGGTCTAATGTGCCTCTTTGCTAAAGAGGTAAGGTCCATCAAAAGGCCTTCGAGGGTTCGA
>JBAXAB010000010.1:0-29337 GCA_037142735.1 bacterium | reverse complement strand
AAAAGCTAAAATGCTAAGTACAAGGATGGTGTCCTAAGAAAGGGGTCCACTACAGAACCTTACTAGCCATGTTCTCTTTTTCCAAAAGAGAGTTCATCACCAAGAGGCTATCACCGGCAATAAGGCGATTTGACCAATTTTTAGTATGACTATAAAAGTCAAATTCTCTTTCTGTGTTTAAATTTTCACTTGGCTGTTCAAAAAGAGAAGGTTGCATTTTAACCGTTTCCTCAGTCTTTTTTAAAACTTGTTTAATTATTCTTTTTGGATCAATTCTTTCATGAATATGTAGAGAGACAGTATCAACATTGAATGAGGTTCCTTCTGATTTTCCAGACCAAGATAAAGTTGGGTCAATGTAAGGATCGTGTTTATATTCTTTTTTCTTCGGTTTAGTATCTAGGTCACTACTTACTAGTCCCACTTGTGGATTATTTGATCGTTTATCCCTAGTGTGCTGATACTGCACCAATGAAATCTCCTGGCTATTATCTTTGATTTTCTTCATATAAATAATATGGATATATTGTAACAGAATTAAGCATGATTCATAATATTACCCTAGTCCCATCCACTCTATGCAGTGTTAAAAAAACGTTATATTGACGCGACTTGAGCGCCGCTCAAACTGGCTGGGGGACAGGGACTCGAACCCCGATACTTTGCGCCAAAGGCAAATGTCCTACCATTAGACGATCCCCCAATGTTCCGACATTCTACTCACTCGTCTCCAAAATCGCAAGTTCTAGTGGTAAAGTCTGAATCGACGAAGAATCCAAACGTGCCCTCGCGTTCAACAGTGACGCCAGCACCTTTCTCAAATGTATCGGCAAAACTTCACCCGCTCCTGAACGAATTCCCACAATAATCACCGATCGTACTTCCATCAAGGCCAAATCCGCGAATATAGTGAGGTTGGCATTATTCACACTTGCCTTGGACAGAGCATCCAGTGCCTCTACTGGTTTTTTATGTAAAAGGCCATTTACATATTCGGACACAAGCACGTGTCGTGGAGAACCCGTAATGTTTTCTACGGCCTCACGGGTAATTTCACCTCCTGCCATGTCCCCCACTTTTTGTAAAATTCCCAACGTATCACGAAAAGATCCATCACCAAGGATAGCGACCAAATCAACCGCCTCAGTAGCAATTTTTATTTTCTCTGATTTTGCAACATGAAGAATAATTTGGCGAAGCACTTCAACCGTAGGAGTTCTAAATGCAAAATGCTGACAACGTGATATGACAGTTTCCGGTACCTTGTTAGTTTCAGTAGTGGCAAGAATAAAAATAACATGACGAGGAGGCTCTTCTAGTGTTTTCAAAAAAGCATTGAATGCTGATTTTGATAACATGTGCACCTCGTCCAAAATGTAAACTTTATATTTCGAATTAAAAGGAAGAGTGTTGGCCGCCTCGGAAAGTTCGCGCATATTGTCGACGCCAGTGTTCGAGGCGGCGTCCATTTCATAAATATCATTTTCACTGGTACCGAGGGCACGAGCAAAAATACGTGCAATGGATGTTTTACCCACTCCGCGTGATCCACTGAATAAATATGCATGTGCCGGTTTTCCTGATTCTGCCGCCTGCTGCAATGCCGACACAATATGATCCTGGCCCATCACTTCATCAAAAGTATTTGGACGGTATTTTCGGTACAGAGTGGTGTGTTCCTGCTGTGTAGTGTTTTTATTACTCATTACAGAGCGATTATAACATACGAAAATAAAGAAAAAACCGCCACCCGGATGAGGCGACGGTTCTTCTGAATTGGCACACTGTTCTTCACCTCGCTGACTTTCCACAGGCCCAGATGAGAAACATGATCACGAGAACGAAAAGAACCGCCGGAGCGAGGAGCCCGATGTAAAAGACCCAGCGAGCAGTCCGCCGACCGGCTTCTTTGTAGTAGGCTTCCGTATTCTTGAGCTCGAGAGGAGTGGATGTGCGATTTGTCCTCCACTGGATTGAACACATGATGATCGTGACGATTATGCAAAACAGAACCCCAGCAATGGAGCCGCTGATGAGATGAGCTTTTTCATTTACAGCGCCGTAAAATCCGGCACGGTTCTGAAAAGCCCCAAACCAGAGGACCATGGACAGAATTCCGATGTTTTGCATGAAGAGCACTTTGAACATCAGGTGGTTCACTCGCCGGAGATCTCCGACACTAACGCCTTGTTGGGGCATGTTTTTGTACGGGGCTTATTCCCCCGTTTGGCCCTGGTTGAATTTGGTGCGCGGGCATGCGCAAGATCGCTCTGACAGCCTGAACCATTCAGAATGAAAAGAGCGTTTCAAACATAATATAATGAAAAACTAAAAAGTCAAATTAATGCTGCGAAGTAATCACAAAGCCACCACCATTTGATCCATTGTGACTATTTGAATTAGAGTAATTATTACTGTAATTGTTGTTTCCAGAATAATATTGATTACCTGTTCCTGAAGTTCCAAACCCTGATCCATAATTGGTTGTATAACCGTTGATCGGTGAATAACCATTATTGTAAGGAGCATTACTTCCTCCAGGATATTGATATGTTGAAATAGAAAAAGAAGGAATTGCGTAATGAGTATTGTTTTGAGTTGCTCCAGTTCCTGCTGGATATGCTGACCAACCTGAACGATAGCTTGGCGTAGGTACGTAATTGTAAGTTCCGTTATTCGCACCTCTTCCTGCTGGATAACTTGCGAAACCATATTGGTATCCGTAGCTTGAATTCGAATAGCCAGAATCACAACTGTAACAATCAGAAGATCCGTAGTAATCAGATCCATATGAATTACTGCATCCACCACATTCACAATCACATCCAGAATCTTGATATCCGTTATCTACATAACTTCCTGAATCTCCACAATCAGAATATTCATCACATGCATAAGTTTTAGTCGGTTGCATAGCAAAGACCAAAGCCGCTAAAGCGATGACCGTAAGGGTAAAAATTGTATAAAAATAAGTTTTTCGGCTCATATGTTGTAAATACTTTCTACCATAGAATACAATATTTTGCAAGGGGGGGGGTAAAACCAAGAGAAAACGCATGCGTTGGGGCCGCATGCGTTTCTGTCTTAGTTTCTTGGATTCCGTGTCAGACGGTGGTCAACTGTTCGACCAAATCTTCCCGTCTGGGCGCCCTTGAGATAGAGCCATCTGCGAGAGCGAGAAACTCATCGTCGCCTTCTTCAAGACGACTTAGGAAGCGGTGTACACGGATAGTTCGTAACCCTGTAAACCAACGCCTGATGTCGCTCTGGGTAACCACCTCCCGTGACCAGATAGCCAAGAGGTGTGGAAACTTCTCAGGGTTGAAGATGTAGCGGCCGCCGCTATCAGCCAAGAATGCTTTGAAGTTTGGATCGGTTTGCCAATTCATAGACAGGCTGCTCCATGTGCTGAACACGCTCTGGAGCACCACCAGGATCCCTCTTTCTTCAGGTGAGTTCATTGGACCACCTCCTCTCCTGGACCAACCACCTTGGATGGCCACTTGACGCTTCGGATGAAGGACCCGACGAGGTAGCACCCTGTCACCACCGATGCGGCTAAGGCGACGAAGCCCGCATCAACGAAGAGTTCCTGGCTGGGTAAAACATCGACGTGGTAGTGCATGATCCAGTATGTCCTGATCCCGAAGACCAGAATCGCAACTGCATTGCAAGTGATGAGGAATAAGATTCCTGCCACCGCGAACCTTCCAAGTCTTTTGTCAGACATGATGAGTGTGTTTTTTCTTGGAGGACTTGGCGGATGCCAATTCCTCAGGTGAACGAATACGAGCAATCGACGCAACATGCGACGCAAAAAGTGAATGCCCGTGTCCTGTGCTATATAGTGTCACAAAGTCCTTTAGTGTCAAACTTTCTTCCAGGATTCTATAATTTGAGCAACCTGATCAGCATTTTCAGCTGTCATTAAATGTTCACGTAATTCTTTAGCCCCATCAAATCCATTAACGTAGGCTTTGTAGTGCTTTTTCATTACCGCAAAGTTTTTTATTCCGCCTAATAGTTTTTCAAAAAGTTGTGTATGCTCAACCATGATATCGAGACGTTTATGCAACTCAAATTTTGCATCAGAAAACAACCACGGGGTTCCAAAAATTGCCCGTCCCAACATAACTCCATCTGCACCTGACAGGTCAGCTTTATTTTTTGCATCTCCGATCGATAAAGCATCTCCATTTCCAAAAATTAAAGCTTGCGAACCTAACTGGTCACGAATCACTACGGCTTTTTTAACCTGTGACCAATCAGCAGGGACCAAGGACATTTCTTTTCGAGTACGAGCGTGAATTGTCACTAGTGCCGGATTCGTTTCAAGAATGGCAGGAAGCCAAGTGTCTAATTCATTTTTGTTGTAACCAATTCTCGTCTTCACTGAAACCGGCAAACCCGCAGTCATGGCAGCTCGAATTATTTCTTGTGCACGTTTAGGATTTTTAATCATCCCAGCGCCGGACCCTTGTTTCTCGATACTTTTATCAGGGCAGCCCATATTAATATCTATCCCATCAAAGCCAAGTTCTGCCACCAGCTTCGCGGCTTTTTTCATGTTCTCTACATTTGAACCAAATAATTGGGCAATGATTGGCCTCTCTGCCTCGGTGAATTCCAAATCTTTTAAAAGTTTTTTCTTACCCTCTGGTGTGGCACGAACAAGTCCATCTGCCGATACAAATTCTGTCCAAGTAACATCAGGTTTTCCATATTTCGCGATAATTGACCGAAAAGCACAATCAGTCACATCAGCCATAGGAGCCAAGACATATAGAGGGCGATTTAGAGTTTTTTTGAGTTGTTTCCAGGAGAAATTAGACATACTGTTAGTTTTACATTTTTCTGATGCCCGTTGTCAATTGTATGTTCACCTCAAACTTTAAATATGCTACAATTTTCCCCTACTAATAATTAATGAATTTATAGAAAGCCATGGCAAAGAAAAAAGCGAAAAAGATTATCAAAAAAGTTATTAAGAAAGCCGTTAAGAAATCATCTGCAAAAAAGGCAGTAAAAAAAACAGTGGCTAAAAAACCAATACCCTCAAAAAAAGTTTTAGTACAAAAAGGTGTCACTATTAAAAACATTATTGGTCGTGAAATCCTAGACTCTCGTGGAAATCCTACTGTTGAGGTAGACCTGACTCTTTCTGATGGATCATTTGGTCGCGCTGCGGTTCCATCGGGCGCTTCTACTGGTTCTTATGAAGCGATCGAGCTTCGTGATGGTGACAAAAAACGCTATGGCGGAAAAGGTGTTCTTGTTGCAGTTGAAAATGTGAATACTACTTTACGAAAGAATCTTATTGGAAAATCTTTTAATCAAGCTTCTCTTGATGCAAAGATGATTGAACTCGATGGAACACACAACAAGGCAGCACTTGGCGCAAATGCAATATTGGGTGTTTCAATGGCTTTTTCTCATGCTATGGCCAAGTCTCAAAAGGTGCCTCTATATAAATACTTTGCCAAAATTGCAAAAACTGGAAAGCCAATGTCTCTTCCTCTTCCAATGATGAATATTTTGAACGGTGGAAAGCACGCTGAAAAATCAACTGACCTTCAAGAATTTATGATCATGCCGGTTGGTGCCAACACTTGGCGTGAAGCGCTTCGTATGGGCGCTGAAGTTTTCCATGCCTTGAAAAAAATCTTGCATGACCGAGGACTTTCTACAACTACAGGAGACGAGGGTGGTTACGCTCCATCATTAGGTGACAACGAAGGCGCACTAAAGGTTATTCTAGAAGCAATCGAAGTTGCAGGATATGTTCCCGGACTTGATATCGCAATTGCTATTGATGCTGCTGCTTCTGAATTGTACAAAAACGGTGTATATGAATTAGCTTCTGAAAATCGAAATTTGAAAACAGAGGAGATGGTTGAATTTTACAGCGAATGGCTGAACAAGTACCCTATCGTTTCAATTGAAGATGGATTTGCAGAAGACGACTGGACAGGATACGAATTAATGACTGCAAAAGACGGCAAGCGATTACAAATTGTTGGAGATGATTTGTTCGTAACAAATATCGATCGACTTTCTATGGGTATTCAGAAAAAGGCTGGAAATTCTATTTTGATTAAGTTAAATCAAATCGGAACAGTGACTGAAACAATTGCCGCGATTAATATGGCTCACAAGGCTGGTATGACTGCAGTGGTTTCGCACCGATCTGGTGAGACAGAAGATGTGACTATTTCGCATTTCGTAGTTGGACTTGGCTGTGGCCAGATCAAAACTGGATCACTATGTAGAACTGATCGAGTAGCAAAATACAATGAATTAATTCGTATCGAAGAACAGCTTGGAAAGAATGCACTGTTCATGGGCAAGAATGCGTTTAAGGGTGGGTTGTAATCAGAGATTGAAAATATAAAAAAAGACCTAAAGTGAAAGCTTTGGGTCTTTTTTGTTTAGGCAAAAGTAAACCCCAACCGTTTGTCAGACGGCTGGGGCCCACGTTGTGTGTAATTTTCTTTCGGCTAGTCCTCGAACACTCCGGCGGCCATGAGTTTGGCGAGGATTTCGGTGGTGTCAGTCCTTTCCGCAGGACTCATGGAGAGCAGCTCCGGAGCAGTCTGCGCTCCATTGAAGGCGTCTTCCCAATCGCCGAGCGGTGACGCCTTCACAAGCAGTCCGGCAACGTCTAGAAGATCCTCGCCGCGTGCCGCACGCCGTGCGTTCTCGATTCCGATCTCGAGACCTTGCAGCATGTTTTTGAATCGCGAACACTCAGCCTCGACCACGAACGGGAACCCGTCTGTGGAGATTCGATGCCGCTCGCGGAGGATGGGAAGGATAACATTCCAGTCAGCTTCACCAGTCCCAAAGGTCTGGAAACGCCGACGCGATTTGCTCCACTTCTTGATGAAGTCTCCCCAGAGGCTGCCACCGGGAACTTTGAGCTTCTGCCCATCCTTGAGGTGCGCCATGCCGAGAAGTCCGTGCTCGACGAGGTACTTGGCATGATCCGCCGCATCATCGCCGATGAGTGTCGGGTGCGATGCGTCATAATTCGCCTTGAGTGCGTTCGCTGCACTTGGCGAGATGACCTTCAGGGCATCACTGAGTGTCTTGAGCACCAACGGACTGTGCACGTCTTCCTCAGGATGGAGTTCTTTTCCGATCTCGACACCCTCCTTGTCAGCGAGTTCGAGGCTCGGCTGCCACTTGAGGACAAGGAGCGAGATGGCATACTCCAAGAAGTTCACGGGATGCGGCGGCCATGGATAGAGACCTGCCGACCATGCCCGCCCACCGGAAAAGGTGACGAGCTTTTTGAATCCCATGTTCGCACTGGCGCGGATGGACTTCTCCATGCTGTCACTGCCCGATTGCTCGAAGCCGCTCACAGAAAAATCCGTTCCGGGAGGAGCGAAGTCTCTGATCCTCGCGAGCCGGTCTGGACTGACAAGCTTGCGCTGTCCGCCGTAGTGGTCTTCGAGACGAAGCGCCGGGGTTCCGCACTCGGTGTAATGATCCTGGAGTTCGCGGCAATAATCAGCAGACTTGCTGCCCGTTGCTGCGTCCAGATCAATGTATGGTGCGCACGCCGGCAAAGTCACGCCTTGGGCACCCATTTCGTGCAGAGCCCGGCAGAGAGCCCAGTGATCGTTGAAGGGTTTGCCGGGGCCGACGAGGGTGCCGCCTGGTTGAGCGAGGAAGACGGCAACGACTGGATCTTTTGTTTTCATATGCTGTGGTGGATGTGTTGGTTCTGATTTCTATCGTGTTTGGTTTTGTGATATCCACCCTGAACTAGACCTGAAAGGTTTTGCTCAAGGTGAAATATCTGCCTATTTAAAGCCTAAATTGGGAGATACTTCACCTTGAGATGTAAGGAACTTTTGGTCGAAATACTAGCATCTGAAACGAAATAGTCAATGTGTCAACCATCTATCTTTTCCAAAAACAATCGTATAAAATAATCACCCTATGCCTAAAAAAATCCCCAAAACCCTTCTCGTCATCCTCGATGGTTGGGGCTACCGCGAAGATACAAAGGACAACGCAGTCTTGGCTGCTAAAACTCCAAACTTTAACAAATATTGGTCTAACTTCCCTCACACACTCCTTGAAGCCAGTGGCGAAGCAGTAGGCCTTCCCGAAGGACAAATGGGAAATAGTGAAATCGGCCATACAACAATTGGTGCAGGACGTGCCATTGATACAGACCTTGTAAGAATTAAAAAATCAATTGTATCAGGTGCGTTTGAAAAAAACCCCGTTTTTATTTCACTCTTTGATCATGTTAAAAAACATAATTCCACATTACATGTTCAAGGTTTGATTGGAGACGGAGGTGTTCACGCTCATTCAGATCACCTTTTTGCATTTTTGAGAGCCGCTAAAAAAGCTGGTATCAAAAAAGTAGCCATACATGTCTTCACAGATGGACGAGACACCCCACCTCAAAGCGCTGCAAAATACATTCGTGAATTGGAGGAAGTCCTAAAAGAAGTTGAGATCGCTTTTATCGCCACAGTATCCGGCAGATTTTTTGCCATGGATCGTGACAATAATTGGGATAGATTAGAAAAAGTCGAAAAAGCTTTATTTGAATGTCATGGACAGGTGTGTGAAATTACACCATCAGAATTTGTTGAGTCTTTATACAAGAATGGAAAGCTGGACGAACACTTGGAACCAATCACTTGCGCCACTCCAAATGTTACAGGGTGTAAAATTGACAAAAATGACGCGGTCTTCTTTTTTAATTTTCGAGCAGACCGCGCTCGCATGTTGAGTAAGAAAATCATCGCTCGTCGTGACTCTAAAAATATTTTATTTGCCACCCTGACTTCATATGGAACAGAATACGACACACTTGTCGCTTTTCCTCCTATGGAAATTGATACAACTTTGGCCAAAGAAATTTCTCAGGCCGGATACACCCAGGCCCACATCGCGGAAACTGAGAAATTTCCTCACGCCACATATTTTTTGAATGGTGGAGTAGAAAATCCTTACCCCGGTGAATCACACGAATTACTCGCCAGCCGAAAAGATGTTCAGACTCACGACCAAGCACCTAAAATGCGAGCAGAGGCCATTGCAGATAAAGCCATTGAACATATTGAAAAAGGTACAGACTTTATTTTTATCAATTGGGCCAATCCTGACATGGTAGGTCACACTGCTAATGTTCCAGCCATTATTGAAGCGGTTGAAGAAGTTGATCTACAGCTTGGACGTGTAGTTGAAGCGCTGCTAAAAAATAAAGGTATTGCATTTATTACCGCCGATCATGGAAATGCTGAGGTTAACGTCGATCAAGAAACAAATATCAAACATACCTCACATACTTTAAACCCTGTTCCTGCTATCCTTACGGTACCTGATGATTCCGTTATACTAAATAGTGGTGGCACATTAGCCGATATCACTCCTACTATTCTAGAGATAATGAAAATAGAGAAGCCAGAATCCATGAGCGGAGAAAGTCTGATTGCAATATAAACCTATCGCATATGTGATGTGAGATTTCTCATCTCACTTTCAAGTGTCATATTTTCACGTTTAATTTTTTCCAATTGAAGCTCATCGTTATGCTTTTTACTCTCTAATTGAATAAGGGCGTGACGCTTATTTTCAAAGTCTTTACCTTTAAATATTTTCTGGCTTTCTCCTTCGTTTAGTTGATGTGTTTTTTCATCACTTTCTTTTCGTTTGTGAACAAGCTCCGCTTCAACCTCGTGTAATTTCTCGGAAAACTTACCAATTTCATTAGTGCCATGACCGATATCGTGATTTTTGACCTCAAGATCTTGTCTGGCTTTAATTAACTGACTTTCAAGTGACTTTATCAACTCTTCAAGTTTGTGTACTTCTGTTTTATCTGTGCGGAGTTTAATAGATTTTTGATCTGATTCTTTACGGACTGCCAATGCTTTTTTTTGAATTTCAGCTACCTCCTCTCCTGATTTCTGAATTTCAGCTTTTATCTTTTTTGCAGCAGCCTCATTGTCGGACAGTTTTCTTTCAATTTCTGCCAATTCGGTATGCATATGAACCACCTCAGTTTCCAGACGTCGAATTTCTGCCTCTAGGTGCTTGATCTCTTCTACATTTCTCTCAAAATGACTGTGTTTCTCCCTGAACTCCATCTTTGATCGATCGTTCTGGCTACGGGCCATCTGATCTTTCATGTATTTGAGACGCATCTGCTCGGCAGCATTGGCTTCGTTGGCTATTTTTTGTTCACGCGCTAGATCTGTCGCATTATGTTGACGTGGATCAGTTGAGGAATAGGTACCGGTCGTAGAACGACTAGTTGAACTAGACGTGCTCGATGTGCTTCCATATGGAGTTGTGTATCTATTATTGGGAGTGCTTGGAATCATAGCTTTATTGTATCATTCTTATTTTAGCATATTCATTTTAATGCACATATTGTTTGTGTGTTATTTTTACTGACGATATCAAGACACCGTAATGGGTCAATGTAATGAGACAAGATTGTGTTAGTTGTATTTTGAAACAAAGAAGTGTTCTTGCTGAAGCGCATTTGATCACTTCCACAATTCCCTATTTTATATTCATCTTTACTCGAAGTAGCATTAAAAGCATCCCTGTCGGATGTATTGAGTAGATATAGCGAATCAGTTTCGATTTTTAATACTTCATTTGAAGGAGAAAATACTACTTCGTCTGTGGTCGAAGCAATCTGAAAGCTGTCATTGTTAGTGAGAACAATTTGAAGTTCCAATATAATATTTGATGCACACACTGAAGTGGGCTGCGAATACCCCTTCGAAAACTGTAACAGCAAAGTCATAAGACCAACAAAAATGTATGAAAATAAGGCCAGAGAAAGCACTAATTCGATCAGAGTAAATCCTTTCATTGTAAAATAATTAAAGGGGCCGAACTGCTCGCTGTACCTATAAAAATTATCTGACCATCATCGGTGCACGCAATTCTGTTTGAAACATACGGAATTGAAATATTTTTAATCGGACTACTTAACCTTATTCCAAAATTATCTTTAGTAGTGTTCCAAATTTGAAATTGCGATGTATTGTTTATGGTGGCTAAAATTAAAATATAGATTTCTCCGACAGGATCTGTTGCGATCAATAGATCTTCGATTGTCCCACCAATTTTTTGAGTTGGCCCGTTCACCTGCACCAATTCATCATGACCGAAGGTTCGACCAAGCATCATAAGCGATGATCCTAGTAAGTCTATCCTCTTACCATTACCGGATTGGCCATTTGCGTTATAAATAGAGTCAATATTGCCAGCTGTAGTGTAGTGAATAAGTTCATTATCAGATGGACTAGTTGCCCATACACCTGTCCTGTTGGCGAAAATGTCATTTACAATCGAACTCGGATTATACGTTGCAAAATATGACAAATTTGAGCCATTAAAATCTGCAATAAAAATTTCACCCAGATCTGATTTTTGACTACCGAGAAAGATTCGGGTTGATGTTGAGGAATTACTACTTAAAGATATCGAAGTAACAATAGGATTAAATTTTGGATTTGAAGAAAGACTTCCAGGGATTTTTAATGAAGCAGTCAAAGTTGGTGATGAGTTGTTTGAAATATCTGCCACTTGAAACTGTGAATTAACACTCGTGTTTGCAAGAAAGACATAATGCCCTGCCACAACCATGCCCGCTGCTCCTGGTCCGGTGTTTAGACTGCTGATAACTTTTAAAAGTGAAGGATTCGAAATATCAACAATCGCAAGATCAGGATCAGACGAAGTGGCTGAATTTAAACTGGCCACTAATGTCGTACCTAAAACTTTAAGGCCTGTGACAATTCCATGATTCCCAAGTTGAAAACCATCGTATTGAGGTATGAAAATATTTTGAAACTTTAGTGGATCGCTGATGGTACAAAATCTTTTTGCAAAGCTATCATCCGGGTAATATACAATGAGGCGATTTTTATTGGATTGTACGCCGCGACTAGAAATACTACTTGTGGCACTCGTGTGTACAAATATATTCTGTGGATTTGGGTCAGGGTTTATTCGTAGCATATTTAGGCCTTGTGCAAAAATTAAAATAGTAAATGAAGCGATCGCTAAGGATAGCAAAACTTCGACAAAACTAAATCCATAATTAGGACGAGAACGACGCATATCCAAATTTATTTATGCTAACAGTTAATACGTCGAATTGTAATATGAAAGGTTGAATCAGTTCCCCAACCATGGCGTTTTGATCTGGTAGTTGGATGTTTGTTGCTGTATTTTGACAAGATGTATATTTTAATTGAATTTCATCTATCTTTTGAGATAGGACTCCGAACCATAAACTTAAGTTTTTCGAATTATCACAATGAATTAATATATTTTTTTCACCTCCAAAACGCAACTGCCACAACTCAGTAATAATTGATCTAACAGAATCCAAATCTGCTTTAAGGTACTGATTATTTGCCCCACCAACTGAAATAGAACTTAGAATTGAAAGACTCATGGCAAATGCTATAGACAAAATACTAAGAGTAATCACAATTTCTATTAAGGTAAAACCTTTGCTAAATTCCTGCATGTTGAACAACGCTATAAATTGGACTAATAATTGAAATGGCGAAAAGTGCAATGACCCCACCAATACAGAGCATAAGGGCAGGTTCTGACCAGCGTCGGATATGAGCACTTGCCTCTTCTATATACATAACACTCTCTACATAAAGGCGTTCAAATTGATCGGCTAGTCTACCAGACTGACTGGCTATGTCTAAAACATAGGACCAGTTCGGCATCACGCGTGCGTGGGGTAAAATGGCCGAACCAATGTTTTTTCCATTTTGAATCTCTCTACCAATTTCACTACACACCGAACGATAGTTAGGTGACCTTGTGGTCTTCGCTAGAATCTGCATTGCATCGTAAAGTGAATAGCCAGAGCGCAGGTATTGAGAAAGACACAATGCAATTGTAGAAATAGAATAACGAATATATAAATTTCCAATTCCCCATATCTTTAAAATAATCTTTTCTGTGTAGTTCAAAAATAGCGAAGATTTTTTTAAGTAGTAAAAAAATATCCCACATCCTAAAAATATAACCGTAAGGACATAGAGACCGAAATGTATAATTCCATTTGATACTGCTATAAAAAATCTTGTATATATTGGCAGATCAACATGCAAGTCTCTGAATATAGGTAGCAGTTTTGGCATAATACCAATCATGGTCGCTAGCATCATAAGTACGGCCAAACAGAATATAAAAGCCGGATAGGCCAATGCGCCGAAAAAAGACGAATTAATCTTCTTGATTTTATTATCTGTCTCAATAGCCTTTGCCAACATGTGTCCAAGATTGCCGCAAGATTCACCAATTTGAATAAAAATATTCAAAATATTTGGAACTTTATTATTAAAAGCACTTGAAAAAGCCACACTGAATGAGTCCCCTTTTAGTAATTGGTTTTTTATTGATTCGGCCTTTATTCTTACTTCTGATTTATTTTCAGATTTTTGAGAAATGACATCAAGGCAGCTCACGATTGGAAATCCCGATTCAAGTAAAAATTGCAGATTATGTAGTATGTAGATAATTTGATTACGCTGTGACATTGCCTTTTTTTATTTTCTTTTTTAAATCTAGAATAGTGTTATGTGAAAGCGCCCCACCGTGTTTGAAAAAATCGAGATATGAAAAACTGACCTTTGCAGAGTCTTGAGCGTTCATTCCATATATCATTTTTTGATGAATAGAAAGGGCTAAAGTTTGAGAAATAAGAAAATCATCCACACCTAAATTTGTTAACCTCAAAATGACATCGACCGGATCACGCCCGTGGATGCCGGCAATAATAAGATGGCCGGTCAAAGCAGCCTCAACTGCAATCTGGGCTGTTTCCTTATCACGAATTTCACCTATCACAATAACGTCAGGATCTTGTCGTAACGCCACACGTAAGGCATTTTCATAGGAAAAACCAAAATCTGATCGTATAGAAACCTGCCTCACATTTGGAATGTGTTTTTCTACAGGGTCTTCTAGAGAAATGATGACACAGGATTCTGGGTTTAGAAATTTCATCAAAGAATACATCGTTGTAGTCTTTCCAGAACCGGTAGCTCCTGAAACCAGGATCAAAGAGTTTTCTAATAGAACATAGTCCCCAATCAAACTCTGTAAATGTGTATTCATGCCTAAATCTCCCAAATCTAAATGATACCGATTAGTCTGGTCTAGAATACGTAAAACAACTGCTTCGCCGTGAAAAGTCGGATTAATAGAAACCCTTACAAACACCTTCTTGTCCCTTCTGTGTCTGTGTGGGTAGAAAATAAATGAACCATCCTGGCCCCGATCATGCACGTCGATACGCATATGGGCACGAGATTTAATTACCCCCAAAATACCTAAATAAAGAAAATGGTCAGAGATCGCATAATAAAAGAGGTGACCATTAATTCTTAATTTTATATAAGCCATTTCTCCATCAACATCTATGTGAATATCGCTCGCAGAGCTTGTATGTGCAAAATTAATCAATCGATCTAAAGACATGACTGCATCTGCCCCGTACATCATAGACATTGACCATAGAATATTCGACATGGGGCACACTCTACATTTCCCATATGAATAAAAAGTGAAGCTATAATGACCACAATTTCAAGATAAGATAAAGTTTGTGAGACACGCTTAATTACGTTACAATTATCCCAATGAAAGATTCAGCTAAAAAACCCGACGACAAGAAAAATAAAATCTCAGTAGAAAGTTACAAAGGTGTCAGAGACTTTTATCCAGAGGACCAGGCTGTCCAGGAATATATCTTTGGAATATGGAAAAAAGTGGCTGAACGATTCGGCTATAACCGTTATGACGCATCTATAATCGAAGCAAGCGAGTTGTATCACGCAAAATCTGGAGAAGAACTGGTTAATGAACAGACTTATTCGTTTGTGGATAGAGGTGGACGCGAAGTCACCCTTCGTCCTGAAATGACTCCTAGTGTTGCCAGAATGATTGCAGGCAAAAGACGAGAGATTGGATTCCCTGCTCGATGGTATTCCATTCCCAATCTTTTCCGATACGAACGCCCCCAACGCGGTCGCATGCGCGAACACTGGCAGTTAAATGTCGACGTCTTTGGTATTAATTCTATTGAAGCCGATATTGAAATGATGACCATGGCCGACGCGCTCTTAAAAGAATTCGGCGCGTCGGACAAAGACTTTGTAATAAAAGTAAGTAGTCGCAAATTATTAAATGCTCTTTTTGCTAATTGGTACGAATTAGATGCAAATCAGTCACAACAAATGCAAAAACTGATTGACCGTAAAGCTAAAATGTCTCCGGAGGACTTTAATACAGAGGCGGAAAAAATTGTAGGCAAAGCCTTCAAATTCCTTAATCTCAGCAAAAAAGATGGAAAACACAGTGACGATTACGAAGAGGCCATGGCAATTCCGACTATTCGTGAAGCAAAAACCGAGCTGGACAATGTTATTTCTACTCTTAACAAACGTGGAATAAAAAATGTTGAATATGACGAAACCCTCATCCGAGGCTTTGATTATTACACCGGTATTATTTTTGAAGTCTTTGATACTAATCCCAAGAACAATCGTTCAATATTTGGTGGTGGACGCTACGATGATTTATTGAAAATCTTTGGTGAAGAAAAAATTCCCGCAGTTGGGTTTGGTATTGGAGATGTGACTATGCGAGATTTTCTAGAGACTCGAGAGCTTCTCCCTAAATACGTGTCCAAGGCTGAAATAATGCTGTGTGTCATGGATATGGAATTTAATGATTCTGCTAATCTAATCGCTGAAAGCCTGCGCAAGTCAGGTATAAACGTGGCGGTAAACTATTCTGAAAAGAAAATTGGCGATCAGATCAAGTCTGCTGACAAACAAGCTATTCCCTATATTGTAGTTGTGGGTCCAGTAGAGGCTGAAAGCAGAACATTTAATATTAAGCGTCTTTCAGATGGTTCAGAAATCACAACGAACTTAGAAGAGACCGCAAAAATTATCAACTTTATTAAATAAACTCAATACAAATGAATCCAGCAGACAACAAGTCTTCACATCACCTTATTTCTCGTCGTGTCGTTTTAGGCACCCTCGGTACCCTTATCTTGTTTGCTGGTGCTGTAGGAGCAAGTGAATACAGAAATAAAATCCTAGTTGAAGAAATGGCTTCTACTACTCGTAGTTTTATTTATCGCATTACTGATGCCGAAAACAAGACGACAGAACTTACTACTCGTGTGGCTGGAATTGAAAACGTCATCATCAATCAACAAAACCGAAGCGCACAAATCGACGAACAATTAGGTAAAGTAAACAGCACCGTGAGCACGCTTGATAAACTAAGTAAAACTGATCCGCAATTGCTTCAAAAATATTCGAAAGTATATTTCCTTAACGAAAACTACATTCCTGCCAAGCTTTCATTCATCAACACCGAATACCTAGCAAATTCTGATAGGCCACTTCAAATACACACCGACGTTTTACCCTACTTACAAAGAATGATCGAGTCCTCAAAATCTGATGGAATGAGTATAAAAGTACAGTCAGCCTACAGATCTTTTGGTCAACAAGCTCAATTAAAGAGCAGTTACAAGATTCAATATGGAACGTCCGCTGCGAACTCTTTTTCAGCTGATCAGGGATATTCAGAACATCAACTGGGAACTACCATGGACTTCACCACTGTTAAAAATGGAGAGGTGCTGGATAGGTTTGCTTCGGCCCCAGAATATCAGTGGATGGTGAATAACGCCTTTAAATATGGCTTTGCTCTTTCCTACCCACCAAATAACAAATACTATATTTATGAACCGTGGCACTGGAGATTTGTGGGTGTAGATTTAGCGACCAAACTCCACAACGAAGGCAAATACTTTTACGATCTGGATCAGCGTGACATTAACACTTTCCTCGTTTCTCTGTTTAGCTAAATATCATGCGTAAGATATTCTTAGACATTGAAACTCGCAATACGTTTCAAGAGGTAGGAAAAGCCGACCCTGTTATGTTAGATATTTCAGTCGTGTGTATTTTTGACAGTGAAACTGGGGAATATTCAAGTTATCTTCAGGAAGATTTGTCGAAGCTGTGGCCAGTTATTGAAAAGGCAGAGATGATTATCACTTTTAATGGTGATCATTTTGATATTCCCCTTTTAAATAAGTACTACAATGGCGACTTAACTAAGATCAAAAGTTTGGACATTCTCAAAGAAATTAAAAACAAACTAGGACATCGTGTTGGGCTAGGCCTCGTGGCTCAGGCAACATTAGGTACCGCTAAAAGCGGGCACGGCCTTGAAGCAATTGAATGGTGGAAAAAAGGTGAAATAGATAAAATCATTAAATACTGCATTGATGACGTTAAAATCACCAAAGATATTTATGAGTACGCCATGAAGTATAAAAAATTAAAGTTTAAGGATGGACTTGAAGTTCGTGATATTCCTCTCAATACAACCGACTGGGAAAAGAAGAGTGACGTTAAAATGACATTTAGTTTGCCTTTCTAAAAAACTTTCATCCTCTATTTGAATATGTTAAAATGTTAACTATGAAAAAAATCCAACAATATCTTTTACCCATCGCAATTATAGTCGCGGGAATCCTAATCGCAGGAACAATTTACGCCACTCAACATAAGACTCCAGTAAAAGAAAGATCTGTGGCTGAAATCGCTCAAGATGCTTTACAACCAAAGATTGAGGTAGCGCCAGTCTCGGATGCAGACCACATAGAAGGTCCTTTGAATGCAAAAGTAAAACTAATTGTTTACACCGATCCTGAATGCCCATACTGTCGAATTTTTCATGGAACTTTACAGAGCCTTTACACTGAACACAAAGCAGCTGGTGATTTGGCCATAGTGTACCGAATGCTGCCACTTGAAAGACACCCAAAAGCTCCAAAAGAGTCAGAGGCTTTTGAATGCGCCCATGAAATTGGTGGAAATGATTCTTTCTGGAAATATGCTGATACTTTATTCGCAAACACCCCTTCCAACAACAACTTGGATCATGACAAGCTTTATGATTTTGCTAACACAATAAATATCGATGCAGCTAAATTTAAAACGTGCTTGGATAGCGGTAAATACGCTCAGAAAATTACAGACAGTGTTAAAGCAGGGATTAGAGCTGGAGGCTTCGGTACACCCTACAGTGTTGTCCAAGTTAAAGACCAATTTATTCCAATTGTTAACAGTAATGGTGAAGGATACGGAGCACTCCCATTGAACGCAATGGGGCAGATCGTGAAAGAGTTGGGAAATCTCTAGTTGTAGGTTAAAATAATACACGGGCCAGTACCTTTGTATCTGCCAGAGAATCGGGGTCCATTTGAGGACGAGTGCCCTTGGGCGTAGTGGTCGCCTATGGACCATCCGTCGAGTACTTGTACTCGAAAACCTAGTTTAGAAGGCAGTCTAGAACGTCACCTTCGAGTCAACACTCGTCGACGACAGACGGTAGATCAGTGTAGTAATAAACTCTCGTCTACAATCACCCGCCACCTTAGTTGGATCCTCAGAGAACCCCATTCCAACTAATTTATGGCGGGTTTTCTGATTTTATTTTCTATTTTTCTAATATAAAGTCCTCAAACGCTACTGAGCCTTTCAAGTCCTTGCTGAAACCAGAGACATCTGGAAAATCCAGTGTCATAATTTTTTTATACACTGCTACAGCCACTTTTTTTATTCTTTCTTCTAATTCCACAACCTCAGGATCATTCATATCAAGAGTCAATGAAATATTTTTGCCATTTTTTGGTTCGATGAAATCAATCACACCTTGAACCATCTTTAGGTTACGATACGTACGTGAATTTTCAATCAAAATTTTATAAAAAACCAACTGTTTTTTATAATCATAGATTTTTGATTTATTATAGATATCCTTATCATCCCATGAAGCAAGCGGCTTACCAGTCTTATAATCGTGGACAATTGCCTTATTGCCATCAACTACAATTCGATCAATTTTCCCAGTAAAATGGGCACCCTCGATAATCACGTTCTGATCACTAAAATCTACTTCTGTAAGGTCTTTAATCGTAAAATCTCCGACCCTCTCATTCAGGAAACCCTGTAAACATTCAATTCCTTTTTTCGAAAGTTCTTTAAAATCCTTGCGCGCCAGTCGCTCTTTTTTAAGCGCTTTTATAAAACAATCTTCAACAAATGAAAACGCTGGTTTAGTATTTTCACTTTTCAATTTTAAAACGTATTGCTCTAAGGCATGGTGAATTGCCGTACCAAATGAACTGGATGGAGTTTTTGATTGAGGGAAACGCAACAAATTCTGCTCTATAAATAATTGCGGACCACCTCGTTCAACATTGGTAAAATTTCGTAAGTGTGTCACTGACAACTTATAATCCTCAAGCAGTGACGCAAGAAGAGCCTTTTCCTCGTTTAATAATGGTGCTGTTAGGTAATTTGTCCATGAGGCCGTCAACACTTCGCTGTGACTTGGAGAATTAGCGTCAGCATATTCATTCGGATGTGGAACAAGAGGCTTCAAATGTCTGGCTACATGACCCTCGGCGTCGCCTTCCTTTTCCAACAAATAACTTAAAATGTTCGATTCTTTACCATTATCATTTTGGAGATATGAAGTCAGATACAGATTTCTTTTGGCACGAGTGAGGGCGACATAAAATAAACGCAATTTATCATCATCATTGTCTCCTGCTGGATAGATTGGCAAGTTAGTCGGCATTGGCAACATGTGTCCGCGACCACGCCCCGCCCACACTTCATTTTGACAGGACATTACAAAGACTGTGTCGAATTCTAAACCTTTGGCTTTGTGAGCCGTCAAAAGCCTGACTGCTTCGAAGGCATTACTAAAAGGACTAGAGTCGTTCAAAGGTAAATTATTTTTTTCGTGAATTTCTACAAATTCAACCAAATCTTTTACGACAATATCCTCTCCGTGACGGAAATCTTTCAATGAACGAATAAAAATACGCAATCCTGACAAGAATGTGAGGTACTCTGCAGTTTTATGGGATCGGCGAGCGTCATTAAAATAATACTGCTTGAATGGGCTGGTAAAATCAGTTTCGATTGATACATTATTTTCAACATCAATCTCTTCATCTTCATTATCGGGAACGAGAGGAACATGCGCTCCGATTATAAGGTCAAGAATTCTCTCTACGGGTTCGTTAAGCGACAGCTGTGAAAGTTCAACTAAAAAATGCGCTACTGATTTTATTTTTGAACTACCCGAGTTTAAAGCAATGCTTAAATACTTAAAACCATCATCATAACGTTTTTGCCTTGCTTCGGTTGCTAGTTTAAAAAGGTCTATACGCGGTATTTCCCAAAAACCAAATGCCAATATCTGTGGTAATAAAGATTCATCAACCTGACTGTCCTGATTAACCAAAGAGTACAGATATCGGGCAATAATGATCAATTCACGGATATGAGGTTCTTGTAAAACATTTTGTTCGTGATCATACTTGATCGGAACCTTAACCCCTTTCATAAATGGCACTAGATTCTCCAAAAACTCGTGTTTACGGCCTATTACGGCTATATCGCTGGCTTGTGTACCATTTTCAATTAAACGCTTGATCTCACGCGATATATAATGACATTCGTGAGAACTTGAGGGCAGTTGGATGTGATGAATTGAACCTTTTTTCAAGTCCTTATTTTGAGACGTCAACTTCTTTTCTAATTCAGGATACCTATTCTCCAATCTCTCATTCCCCTTTTTAATCACATGTGAAGCCACGTCCAAAATATCCTGAGTCGAACGATAATTTTCTGTCATCGTGATCATCGACACATCTTTGTACTGTCGGATGAAATTAAAAATATTGGACACTTCTGCTCCTTGAAAACGATAGACAGCTTGATCATCATCACCTACCACCATTACATTTGGTCGATTCTCATTCACCTCTGCGCTTGCTATCATCCTTACAATACTCATCTGCGCATTGTTTGTATCCTGAAATTCATCGACAAGAATATATTGATATTGCTCTTGGAGCTCAGTGAGAAGTCCTTTATGCTTCCCCATCGCTTCAATCACATCCAAAATCATATCGTCAAAATCATACAAGGCATTTTCATGCATGGCTTTTCTATACGCTTCATACACATCAGCCACCGCATTCATTTTTTCTTGATATAGCGATTCCTTTAAAACCTGATTACCTTCTTCATCTGTTTTTAGACAGGTGTCTTTCCATTCGGTCAGAGGCTTGGTGCTGTCTTCTGCTTCAGCTTCGGCAATTGCTCGTTGTAGCGATTCAAAAATACTATTTTTGAGGGGTGGAAAAACACCACTATCTTTTTTAGATATCTCTAATTTTAAAGTCAAAGCAGTTTCTAATGTTTTTTTAGAAATACGACCACCTGAAAATATGCGCTCAATGACCTTGTTAATGTCTGTAATATCTTTTTTATTTCCTGCCAAAATATCTCTAAAAGTTTGTGGTAAAAGGCCTGAACGTTTTAGAGCTTCGATAGCCTGGTTAATGGCTGACAAATACACATAAGTACCATCAGGTTTTATTGATCTAAAAGGATGATCTCGTTCCAAGTTCTCGATGATTGACTGTAAGATTTCAGTTTTAGTTACAGGGTCAACAGCGGTGAATGGAATACCTTTGTAGAAATATTCAGGGTAGCGATTGATAATGTGCACACAGAAATTGTGAAAAGTATGAATCGACACTCGATATGCCTCATCGCTGATAATTTGAGACAAGCGATCACGCATGTTTACAGAGGCAGAGTCAGTGAACGTTAAACAAAGGACCTGTGAAGGCAGAACCTGGGTTTTTTGGAGAATTTCAGCCACACGAAGTGAAAGGATTTCAGTTTTTCCAGAACCAGGGCCTGCAATAACAAGCACGGGACCATCGATGGTGGTGACCGCCTTTTTCTGGTTTTTGTTGAGGTTCTTGAGACGGGATTCGAAGGTGGTGAGCATTGGTGGAGGTATTATACCCCATGTATACATAAGGATAAAATTATAAAATTTTGATATACTTTGGATATGAAAACACCTGAAGCGGCAGCGGGTCACCCGGCTCACCTTAGAGAAGGCGTTGCACCAATCGTGGCATGCGTCGGCACGACACCAGAACACTTAGAAGGAAAACCGTATGCAACTGCAGAAGACTTTACTATTTTAGGTGAAGGAAAAGATGCAGCCAATATAAGCATCTTTGCTAACAAAGAAGCAATGACCACAAGTAATTTAAAAAATGCAGGAGAAGGTACATATGTAATTTCCTCAATTGATGATGGAAGCAAATTTGCACAAGGATATTATGATTGCACAGGGATAATTGCTACGGGAATAGAAAAAGGGACAGGAAGAAACATATCACTCCTCACACATCAAGACCCGGAACGGTTTTTGACTGACAAATTTCCAGATTTTTTTAATGATTTAGGCAGAAGCCTTAGAGAGTTAAAGGAAAGATGCGAGGAATCTACAATAGATGCTGTAATCGTGGGTGGAGATGCGAGTAATGATCATGCCCGAACACAATATGATGCCGGAATAAGTTTTCTCGATCAGATAATAGAAAAAGAGCTGGGTTTTAGACCAGAAAAAGTTATAGGTCCAAAATCAGAAAAGGAAACTGGAAGTGACGATGTCTTTTTTGACACTGAACACAAAAGGCTCTATTTCTTTAGAGAATCTACTACTCAGTAAATACAATAATCAAAAGAAAAACCGCCTCGGCGTACTACTTGGTCGAGGCGGTTTTTCTTTGCCATCTATTTCAGCAAACACCCATTGTCAATTAATTGACAATGGGTGTCACCGAACTTTGATTAAACCAGATGTAACCTTAACTTTTAATAATTCTTCAACCTATTCACCTTATCGTGCTGTCTAATCTTTTCATGAGCTTTTGCCTCAATTTGTCGAATACGTTCGCGAGTCACTCCGAACATCTTCCCCACTTCTTCCAATGTGTGCTGAATTCCGTCTGTGAGTCCATGTCGAAGGGCGAGAATTTCTCTCTCCTTTTCTGACAAATCACTTAAAATTTCTTTGACCTGGTCTGCCAAAATTCTACGTGAAGAATCCTGATCTGGTGACAAAATCTTGTCGTCTGGAATAAAATCTCCATATGATGAAGCCATGTCATCGTCCTTGTCTCCTACTGGCGCATCAAGCGAAACAGTGGCCTGATCAATTTTTTCAATCATATATACCTTGTCTACTTCGATTCCCATTTCAACAGCAATTTCTTCAGGTAATGGTTCTCGTCCTAGGTCTTGGAAAAGTCTGCGAACAACCTGCTTGTATTTAGCAATAGTTTCCACCATGTGCACCGGTACACGAATTGTTCGTGACTGGTCTGCAAGAGCACGGGTGATTGACTGACGAATCCACCATGTAGCATAGGTCGAGAATTTGAATCCTTTTGTTGGGTCGAATTTGTCTACCGCCTTAAAAAGACCCAGGTTTCCTTCTTGAATAAGGTCCAATAATGTAAGGTCTGGGCTGCGATTTGCATACTTTTTAGCGATAGACACCACCAATCGAAGGTTAGCTTTTGCAAGTAGGTTTTTTGCTTCCTGATCTCCTAATTGAATGCGTCGGGCTAGTTCTTTTTCTTCATGAGCCCCAATCAATGGATACTGACCAATTTCCTTTAAATACATTTGGATTGAATCATATGACGAGTCACTGCGGTGACTGGTCGCATACTTTTTCAAAAATTCTTCAGTATTTTCATTCACATCCAAAATTCCTCCGCTTTCAAGAATATCTACGCCTGATCCATGGAGTTTTATATACAAAGCTTCCAAGAAATCTACGTCTTCTTCGATGAATGGAAACTCTTTCAAAATTTCATCATAAGTAACGAATCCTCGATCTTTTCCTTTCAAAATTAAATCTTCAGCTTTCTTTTCCCAATTTGAAGTCTTCTTGTTATTAATTGTAGGCTTGACCGACATAGACAAAACTGGTCGCTCTGAAAGCGGCATAAATCCAATAGTCGTTTTTCCTGCCGCCTTTGCTTTGGCACTTTTAGCGCTATCCTTGGCAGACATGTGAGAAACAGGTTTCTTTACACTTTTTGGTAATGTCTTGGCGCGTTTTTCTTTTAATTCTTTAAGCTTTGCCGCCTTTTTTGTAACGTTATTAATTGAGGCGATTGTTTTTTTGCTTTTAGTTGTAGACTTTTTCATGTATATTTTAATTTAAATTCATCCTAAATCCATCCGTTTATGCTGAAGGGCGCTCATTGCCTGACTCAATTCCTGACACTTTTGAAGAAGCTCCACTGCGCGCGTTTTGTCGCCTGATTTTTCAGCTACTTGCATTTCGTGCATATAATCAGAAAACTTTTTCTTGACTATGGCTTCTTCGAGGCTCATGAGTAACACTTCGATTTCTTTATCTAAAGTTGTACTTCCTTTGTAGAGAAGTTCTGTTTCGAATATTAATTTGTTTGGGGCATCTATCAGTACTTGTTCAAATTCCTTTTCTATATGTGGTGCATCGTGGAGTATCCTGTGCACCTCTGTTTTGACGCGCATAGCGCGTTGTTGTGACAAATCTGATATCGAGGTTGAAGTCGGATCAGCATCCGTCGGAGTATTTAGTTGTTCTGCGCTCATAAGGGCAATCCCGCTCAAGCGCTTGACCGTCTCGAGCACTACTTTATCGCTTTGACTTACTTCCGTCAAGCCACTGGTAGGGGCCGAAACACTCTTCACCGCTGAAATAGACGGGTTGGGGGCTGAAATATTACCGCCAGCGCTCTGCATATCTAATGGTTTAGTCTTGGTTAGATCTTCTTGAATGCTTTCTTGGGGTATAAATGTACGATTGCTGATCAAGGAAACAAAGTGGGCACGGTCGATCGAGCTTTCAATGCTGGCGACAAGGGGTAATAATTCTGCGTTAACGGCCTTACCAATTTCGCGACTGTTTGCTCTGATTTCACCATGATACCTAGAAAGGATTTGTTCCAAAACAAATTCGACAACGTGTTTAGTATTTTTGAGAGCAAGCTTAAAAGCATCAGCATCTTTCAAAATCAAAGAGGCAGGGTCTTCGCCTTTTGGTAAAATAGCGATTTTTACGTCCAATCCAACAGACAAGGACATGCTCCATGCCCGCACTGAAGCGCGCACTCCGGCACTATCAGCGTCATAAACAATCATCAACTTGTCAGTGTAGCGTTTAATTTTGGTTAAATGATCTTTGGTCAGAGATGTACCAGAGGTCGCCAAAGTGTTACCAAAACCTGCCTGGTGACTCATGAGAAGATCCATTTGTCCTTCTACTACAATGGCATAGCCCCACTTACGAATACCCTCTTTAGCTTTGTGGAGACCATACATAACCTCTGATTTATTAAACAAAGGTGTCTCTGGACTGTTTAGATATTTTGGACTTCCCTCTTTTTCTGGACCCATAATTCTTCCGGAGAATCCAACGATATGATTCATCCCATCAAAAATCGGAAACATAATACGGTTACGAAATCTATCGTAGGTATCATTCGATCCTTCATCTTTTTTCTTGACGAGACCTGCCTCGAGTAATTCTGGAATACTGAATCTTTTTTGTAAAAGTTTGTCCTGTGCGAACCTCCATTCATCCGGTGCAAAACCGATTCTCCATTCAATGATAGTTTCTTTGGTTAATCCACGTCCAGTTAGATAGTCATATGAAGGCTTGTTTTTTTGTAACTCATTTTCATATATTTTTGAAGCTTCATCTGTCGCTTCACGAAGACGATTTTCTTTACCCTTATCTTTATTATTTTGAAAATCATCCAATGGGATTCCCGCTTTGTCTGCCAATAATTTCAGAGCGCCGACGAAGTCGAGTTTTTCGAATTCCTGCACGAACGTGAATATGTCCCCACTGGCCTGACAGCCAAAACAATAATATGAATTTCGTGCAGGAGAAATCATAAAAGAAGGAGTTTTTTCATTGTGAAAAGGACAGCGTGCTTTGTAATTGGCACCAGATTTTTCCAGCTTTATATACGAGCCGAGGACATCGGCTACAGATAGTTTTTCTTTTATTCGTTCAGCGGTTGAGGACATTGACTTTTAAATACTTGAGATTATAATTTTGACGTGGTTAGTTTGGAGTTACACGAGACCGCCCCGCAAGGGGCGGTTTTGTTATGAAGATTTATTTAGAAATTCTTTAAAGAAGTCTGCCATCGCTATATTAACATCTCCAGCAGCGTGAATTGGTCATTCGCGTTGTGGGGCCTGCTGCTGGAGCGTAGCACCAAACTAACCACTTGGAGTTAGCGGGTTCAATTCCCGTCAGGTCCACAAGGAGATTATATCCTTTTTAGTAGTTTTTCTATCTATTGACAAATTGGTATATATAATCTCAAAACAAAAATCTCATCTTTTTCAAGATGAGATTTTTGTTTATGTCAATTTCCTTACTCCCCTTGCATCACCACTCGATTCGCACTTTCCTCCAACTCAATCGCCTGATTCTTTAATGCCTGTATATCGTTGTATTTCTTACTTCCCTTGAAACCAGTTCCTGCTGGAATCAAGCGTCCGATAATAACGTTTTCCATAATACCGTACAATGGATCAGGTCGAGCAGAAAGTGAAGCAGAAACCAAGATTCGGTTCGTGTGTTGGAACGAAGCGGCTGACAATACACTTCTTCGTGTCAGAGATGTTTCTGTAATACCCATCACCACTGGAACTGCCTTCGCTTCGATGCCACCTGCTGATCTCATTTTTACGTTCGCATCTTCAATTTCAGTTGATTCTACGATATCACCTACAGAGAATTCTGTGTTTCCAGCCTGAGTCACTTCTAGACGAGAGAACATTTGTTTAACGATAACTTCGATGTGCTTACGTGAAGTGTTTTCACCCTGCAATTCGTAAAGTTTCTTAACTTCGTTGATGATGTATTCCTGAGCCTTGTCCTTTCCAGCAAACTTGAACAATTCATCAATGTCTGCAGTTCCGTCTGTAAGGAAATCACCCTTTGATACATGCTGTCCAACCTTAACGATTGGCACACGGATGTAATGATAGTGATGTTCGATTTCGCTTCCTCCCTTTTTATTCTTGACTGGAACATCTGGTACAACCTTGATAAGTTTTTCTTTACCGAGATCTTTTACTTCTGAAACCAATCCATCAACATGAGAGATAACTGCGGGATTCTTTGGAGAACGCTTTTCAAATACTTCTTCTACTCGAGGAAGTCCTGATACGATGTCTCCACCTGTTGTCGCTACTCCTCCGGCGTGGAACGTACGCATAGTCAACTGTGTACCTGGTTCACCAATAGCCTGTGCTGCGATTGTTCCAACCGCTTCACCAATAGCAATTAATTTTCCTGAACCCAAGTCAATACCGTAACACTGGGCACATACTCCTAATTTTGTCTTACATGTAAGAGGTGAGCGAACAGATACTTCTCGAATACCTGCTTTTTCCATAGCTTCAGTTTCAACCTTTGTAAGTAGAGTTCCCTTCTTTACCAAAACTGCACCACTTGAATCAACGACATCCTTTGCAGTCACGCGACCTGCAACACTCTTTGTTAATGAAGTTTCGATACCAGAAGCAGTGATCTTGTTGATCATGATACCCTCTTTACCTCCACAATCATCTTCAGTAATCATCACACTTTGTGCAGATACGAATAGCTTTCGTGTAAGATATCCAGCCTTTGCGGTGTTAAGCGCGATGTCCGTCATACCCTTTCGTGCACCGTTTGTTGAAATGAAATATTCGATCGGAGTCAATCCTTCCTTGAAAGAAGAAACGATCGGTAAGTCAATTGTCTGACCGGCAGAGTTCTGAATCAAACCTTTCATTCCCACCATCTGTGTAATTTGACCGAATGATCCTCGGGCACCTGATGTAACCATGTCGTACGCAGGAGATGTCGTATCGAATGTCTTAGTGATGTGCTTTTCAATTTCAGCCTTAGCACCAAGCCAAATTTCAGAGTTAAGTCGAACTTTTTCTTCTTCTGAAAGGAGACCTTCGTTGTACTGTCCCATAACGGTTTCGTATTTCTTGCGAGCGGCGTCTACTACTTCAGCCTTTTCTTTTGGAACCATAATGTCATCCATTCCCCATGTAATACCTGTTGCGGTAACACACTTGAATCCGAAGTCCTTGATATCGTCGATGATACTTGAAACACCTGTGATACCCTTTGTTTCAATTAATTCATCAAGAATAGAAGCCATCGTTGACTTAGTAATTTCCTTATTCACGAATGGATATTCAGCGGGTAGAGTTTGGTTAAACAAAAGTCTTCCGGCTGTTGTATCAATAACAGTTCCTCCGAGTGCTCCGAACTTTTCGTTCACTGACGCCAACACCTTGATTGCGGCGCGGTATGACAAGTGACCATAGTTAATCGCAAGCATCGCATCTTCAGGTGAGGTAAAGATTTTTCCTTCGCCCTTTTCACCCTTCACTGTTTTTGTCATCCAGTATGCACCAAGAACAATGTCCAACATCTTGTTAGTTACTGTTGGTTCTCCGGTACCTGGCTTTAGAATGTTCTTGTCCGCTGCCATGATTTCCTTGGCTTCCCACTGTGCCTCTATAGATAAAGGAACGTGAACGGCCATAGTATCTCCGTCGAAATCGGCGTTGAATGGACTACATACCAATGGGTGAATCTGAATCGCATTACCTTCAATCAATACTGGCTGGAAGGCCTGAATAGAGAGACGGTGCAATGTCGGCGCACGGTTCAAGAGAACGTACTTGTTCTTGATGACATCTTCAAGAATAGCCCACACTTCTGGTACTCCTTCTTCGATTAAACGAGAAGCTCCACGAATGTTGAAAGCCAATTCTTTTCGTAACAATTCTGAAATAACGAATGGTTTGAACAATTCAAGAGCCATATGTTTTGGAAGTCCACACTGGTTAATTTTAAGCTCAGGACCTACCACGATTACCGATCGTCCAGAATAGTCCACACGCTTACCCAAAAGGTTCTGTCTAAAGAGTCCTCGTTTACTTTTCAAGCTGTCAGCCAAAGATTTAAGTGGTCGTCTCTGTGCAGGATTCAATCCAGCGTAAACAGTTCCCCCGTGTCGGATCGAGTTATCTAACAAAGCATCAACAGCTTCTTGTAGAATTCTTTTTTCATTTCGAAGGATTACGTCTGGAGCACTGATTTCCTTCAATTTCTTAAGACGGTTGTTTCTGTTGATCACTCGTCTGTACAAATCGTTTACGTCAGATGTTGCATGTCGTCCACCATCAAGGGCAACCATCGGTCGAAGAGCGGCTGGAATAACTGGAAGTGATGAGATGAACATCCATTCTGGTCGCAGACTCGCGCGGATCATTGATTTTACCAAACTAA
>JBAXAB010000009.1:0-31608 GCA_037142735.1 bacterium | reverse complement strand
TCGAACTCTGCTTCTCGCCTTGAAAAGGCGATGTCCTAACCGATAGACGATGGGGCCGTATTTGTCCCCAAGAATATAACATTTTTTGGGAAAAAGGCAAAAAAGAGGTATATTGTTAACATATGAAAAACACCACATTACTTTTCCTAATTAAGAAAACAGATAACAAAATTACTGATATTTGCCTGGCTATGAAGAAGCGCGGATTTGGAACGGGACGATGGAATGGTGTCGGAGGAAAACTTTCAGAGGGGGAATCAATTGAAGATGCTACAAAGAGGGAAACCAAAGAAGAAATTGGCGTTGATATTTCATCAATGTCGAAAGTGGCAGAGCTTGCATTTTCTTTTGCTAATAATCCAGATTGGAATCAATTGGTACACGTCTTCACAACTACCGAGTGGGATGGAGAAGTAATTGAAAGCGAGGAGATGAAACCAGAATGGTACAAGGTTTCAGACATTCCATTTAAAGACATGTGGCCAGATGATATTTTTTGGTTACCGAAAGTTTTGAATGGGGAATTGATTAAGGCTGCATTTACTTTTGGAGAAAAAGATGCGATTTTAGATCAGAAAGTTGAAACTGTAGAGTCTTTATAATACTATTGTCCCACGGGCGATTAGCTCAGTTGGTAGAGCGCAACATTGACGTTGTTGATGCCAGAGGTTCGAGTCCTCTATCGCCCACAAAAAAGTTTTCCACAAGCTGCCTTGACGTTAGTATTTAACAGGTATAGGATTTTAAAGTATAACGACACCTGGCCTATGGCAAATCCGCCACTGACCGGGCAAATCAAAAACAAGCCACAACACACAAGAACCATGATCGCACGCAAAACCACACGCGCACATCAAGGAGGATCGACGATCCTCGCAGCTACGATCGCCGGCACCAAAAAGAACCGCGCCGCGCACCACGTTCGCCGCGCCGCCGACACCTCGAAGTTCGCCGGCTAATCCAGCCGTCGCGTTCCACACTCGCTGGCGCCCCACCCGGGGCGCCAGCGAGAGGGAGCCAAATTGGCTCCCTCCCACAGGTCCAGACCGCATTTGCGTCTGGCCTTATTTTTTTATATAGAAAGCCTACGCGTGCAAGTGATTATAAATATCCTCCAGCGCCTTTACCGCATCACCTGCTGCAATATTATTCTGATGGTATAGTCCATCTGTACAGTCACCGGCTGCCCAGATACCAGGAGTCTTTGACTCTTGAGTTCTTGGGTCCACAATAATTTTTCCAATCGGATCTAATTCGACAATGTCTTTTACAAAACCTGTATTTGGAAGTAATCCAATCTCTACAAAAATTCCCGTGACAGGAAGTTCCACAATCTTGTCTCCAGTTTTGTATGAAAAACTTTTCACAAACTTGTCACCTTTGACTTCGTATGGAATTGCATTTTTGATTGCCTTTACATTTGGTTTTGAAAGAACCTTTTCAACAGTCACTTCATCGCCTCTAAATGAATCACTACGATTGACAATGGTCACACTTTTACAATATGCAGCCAACTGGGCAGCACTTTCAAAAGCCGCGTTTCCACCACCAATCACCACTACGTCTTGATCAGAGAAAAGGGGACCGTCGCATGTTGCACAATAGGTCAAGCCTTTGTTGTCAAACTCTTCTGCACCCGGCACCTCCAATTTTCGTCTCTGGCTACCTGTGGTGATGAGAATCGTTTTAGTTTCAAACGTTTCATTATTCAGTGTGACTGAAAAACCTTCTCCATTTTTTGCAATTTTGGACACTCGACCGCCTTGTTTAATATCAACGACATCTCCTGCGTAGGCGCGTAGATGTGCCTCTAAATTTTTAGATAATTCAGCACCGCTAATTTTCATAGTTCCAATCCAGTTTTCAATTCCTTCAGATACGGTACTTTGTCCTTTAAAATTTTCAGTAATAAAAAGAGTCTTTAGTTTTTTTCGACTAGCATACACACCTGCGGCAACACCTGCTGGTCCTCCTCCGATAATTGTTAAATCATATGTCATAGTTGAAATATTCTAACATAAAATCAAAAACAGCGGCGACTCCCCAAGGTGGGAAGTCGCCGCGTGAGTTTTTCATTCGGTCGGCCATCAGGCCTCCGATGGCTGAGCTTGGGGTTTTTCGAGGATCCCCCGCAGACGAATATACATGCAGAAGGGGGATGGTGTCCGTAGGTGTCCACGAGTAGCTGCGTCGTATTCGCTCTCATCGGCAGCCAGGTTGCGTTCCTCCGCAACCATCCTGGCGTAATGGAACCTTTCGTCGGCTTTTCGCCAGTCTTCGTCTTCCATTTGGAATCCGCTGGTCCACTTGAGTTCCAGCAAGCGCTCGTGGACCTTTTGTTGCAATAGCCTTTCATTCTTTAAGGTTTGAGCGCTTGGTGTGAATGTGACCCTGAACTTTTTCCAATACCCGATCACCGTGTCCGCCCAAGAAAGGTCACCCTTCTCTTCATAGGTGTGTACTGCCATGAAGAGGCAGAAGGCTGACCCGATCACCAAAAGGTAATTGTACCCGGGGTAGTGGTTACGGTGGACCGCCCATAACGAGATGAGGGCGAGCACAGTGATGCAACCGAAGAGTGCCGTATAAAGATGAGCCACACTCTTGAGGTGATTTTGTGCCCTCCGGAGCAGTGCCTTGCCGATATCGTCTCCCAAACCACAGATGGCGAGGAAGCCCTGGATTTCTCCACTTAGCGCGAGTTCAAGGAATTCCAGAATTTCCCAGCGCGCAGGTTGTTTCGTGTTCATGTTCTTTTGAATGCCTAGGGTGTTCGGACAATAAGGATTAAGACCTAGCGTCAGCCAGATAAAAACCGATGTGAAGACCGCTCGGGTCAGCCACACCATTTTGACTTATTTCAGTCTCGGTGCGGCAGCCGATTCCGTCACAAAGAATACAATATTTATATGTTTAGTCAACAAAGCCTATTTGAGCTTTGAACGTCGCAGGAAAGCTGGAATTGCATTCCAATCATCATCGTCTTTGTCGTTCTTCTTTTTATCAGCGTCTAATTTACTTGAGATTGTAGAATTAGCAGTTGGTTGTTCAAAAGAATTATTAGCTCCTAGTGGTACAGAATTAAAAATTCTTCCACGCTCTTTGTCGTCTTTGTTTTCAGTCTTATCGTTCTTGATCATACTGATATTGAAACTGCCATTTTGTTGGACTGGATTAACCGGTGCTTCAGCGTTATCGAACAGGCTCTTTTTGATTGCTTCTGAATTTGGAAAGTTAGCTGCAATAACAGTGATACGAAGTTCATTCTTTTTCAAACGTTCGTCACGAACTGTGCCAAAAATAATTTTAGCGTTTGGATCAACCGATTCTGTAATAATTTTAGCGGCTTCTTGAATTTCCCACATAGTAAGGTCCTCGCCACCAGCGATAGAGAAGAGGACACCTTTTGCTCCGTGAATAGAGACATCAAGAAGGGGAGAGCTGATTGCGCTTCGGGCTGCTTCTTCTGCGCGTTTTTCACCACTAGCTGTTCCAATACCCATAAGGGCAGAACCTGCGTTTTCAAGAACCGCACGAATGTCCGCGAAGTCAATGTTACCAACAGTACCTGGCATAGTAATCAATTCTGAAATACCTTCAACTGCTTGTTTTAAAACCTCATCACACATTCCAAAGGCTTGTTTAGCGGTAGTGTCTTTTGAAACTGTGGCCATCAATCTGTCGTTTGGAATAACGACGAGTGCATCAACTGATCTAGCGAGTTCTGAAAGACCTTGTTCGGCCAAGCGCATGCGCTGTTGTCCTTCGAATGAAAAAGGCTTTGTCACCACTGCAACAGTGAGTGCTCCCATCTCTTTTGAAATTTTAGCGATAACTGGAGAGGCACCGGTACATGTCCCACCACCAAGTCCACCTGCCACGAATACCATATCAGAGTTTTTTAAAGCCTCTTGGATTTCTTCTTTGGTTTCTTCGGCTGCTTTTTTTCCAACTTCAGGATTCATACCTGCACCTAGGCCTTTAGTTAAATTTTTTCCAATGTGAATTTTTTTCTTTGAGAGAGCGTGATGAAGGTCTTGCGCATCTGTATTAATCGCGAGGAAATCTACGCCTTTCACTTTGGAATTGATCATGTGATTGATCGCATTTTTTCCTGAACCGCCAACCCCAACGACTTTAATGCGAGCAAATGTTTCGACTTCTGGTTTAACTTGGGGCATAGATTTTATAGAGTATATTTAATGTATAGGATAACCTTGGCTTTTTAAAAAGCCTTCTTGTCTGATAATTTTACGATTCTTGCTGATCTTTTTCATGTATACCCTTACTCTTTCGAGTCTTCCCAAGGAATATAAAGAAATAATCAAGAACTGCCTATGGGGCTATCATATCATGTCTATAGGAGAGGGCAATATTAGCCCTATTTTTAATAAAGTCATTTTTTTCATGCAATTGTGTAATAGAACAACTAACCCAACGGCTTGTCAATCAGGAGAATATACTCAGATTATTATTAAGAGACAATTAAATTTATAAAAAAGAATGAATAAAAATATTATCATTGGGATATTAGTAGCGGTTGTTGTGGTCGGGGGGTTGGGTTATTGGTCAATTAAAAACAGTGAAAATTCTGCTACAGGAACTTCAACAGTGACAGTAGTAAACACTAATGACACTACTGATACATCGAATAATCTTCCGAAAGTAGCAGTACTGCAGCCTGCACAACCGAGCGTTACCACAGCTTCTTCTGTTGGAACAACAGATACAACTGCAATAGTGACTGGAACTGTTAAATCAAACGGGGCCCCGACAACGTATTGGTTCGAGTATGGCAAGACCTCTGATATGGGAAGTAAAACAGCAAGTCAAACAATAGGTTCAGGTTATGTCTTAATCCAAACTCCTGCCTACATTTCAAATTTAACAAAGGATACAACTTATTATTTTAGATTGGTGGCAGAAAATAGGTTGGGAAGAGTAGAGGGTAATCAATTTACATTTAAGACTACTGTTGGTACCCCAGTACCAGTAGGCAGTGCGCCAATTGCCAAAACTCTTTCAGCAACAGTAATTTCTCAAACGACTGCTAACATAAATGGTGAGGTCACTCCAAATAAAACTGATACTCAATATTGGTTTGAATACGGAAATACATCTGAACTAGGAAATACTTCATCTATTGCATCTGTCGGGTCAGGTAACAGTAAGGTTTCTGTCTCTACTTCTCTGGTTAGTCTAGAACCTGCTACCACTTATTACTTTAGATTAAATGCTCAGAACAGATTTGGAACAATTAATGGATCAATCTTTAGTTTTAAAACAGACGGTCCGGCTGCAGTCAGTGCACCAAAAGTGACCACAAATAATGCCACAGGGGTGAGTGCAACGACCGTCTCTCTTCATGGGTCGCTTAATCCAAACGGGGCACAGACTTCTTATTGGTTTGAATACAGTACTGATTCATTATTGAGCTCAGTCTTACTTCACTCAACAGACAAAATTACTTTGAGTGCAGGTAGAAACATAACATCGGTCAGAGAAGATATTACAGATTTGGCTTCAAAAACAACTTATTATTTTCGCCTAGTGGCTGAGAACAGTCAGGGGATAGTAAGAGGAGATAATATGTCGTTTAAAACAAAATAGATACCTAATTCACTAAATAAAAACAGCCAAGAATTTCTTGGCTGTTTTTATTTACTAAAGTTGTTTTAATCTTAAGGCAAAAATTGCTTGATCCACTTCCACACAGTGTGTCGGGTTTTGCCGATGATGCGCATACCCTCCTTGATGTCTACTGTGTTTTCATCTTCTGAATTAAGTCCCAAGATGCCAAGTCCGTAGGCGACTACCCATTCAGTTTGTTTTTCGTGAACGTATTTAAAAGCGCTTTCATATTTTATCGTTGCGCATTTTGAAGGGAGGTGAAGGGCAGATCGTGCTGCTTGTTCAATTCCGACAAGTGATGACCCGCCACCGATCATGATAATACCAGCTGGAAGGAGACCGCTACGATCAATCTTTTTTAAATGCGCGTCTATCAATTCGAAAATATCCGATAGACGCGCTTCAATAATCCCGTCTAACTTTTTACGAGAAATCACTGGGGCGTTTGGTGCGTGAGTTTTAACCAACTCGGCTTCTTCTAATGAAATTTGCAAACCAAGTGCGATATCATTTGTGATATCAGTTGAACCGATCGGGAAGACTTCAAGTGAAATTGGAATATTATTTTCGAACACAATCATTGAAGTGGTCTCTGCGCCGATATTCACCAGTACACACCCTGCAATTTTCTGAGTTTTATTTAATGCAACCAAGCTGGATGCCATCGGTGATGCCACTACATCTTCGATTTCAATTCCAGCTTCTTCAACGGCCAGTAACATGTCGGTCAAGTGATGTGTCTGACATGTAATATATAGAACACGAGCTTCAAGTCGAATACCTTTCATGCCTTGTGGCCTACCAAGCACACGCTTTCCGTCCACTCGATATTCCAAAGCAACACTATGAATAATTTTTCGATTATTGATATACGCTGCTGGTAATTCTTTTTCACTTTCCTCAATCGCTCTACGAACATCGAGGTCTGTAATTTCGCTATCAGCTTTGGTAGTGTTCACAACACCGACACCAATAATCGCAGAGAGACCGACGCCTCCGACTGAAAGGTACGCTTTTCTAATTTTCAAACCTGAATTTTTTTCACAGTGAGCAACTGCGGTGCGAATGCTTTTAGCTACTTCTCCAATGTTAGCAATGTATCCATGACGAATACCTTTTGATTCAGATGTTCCATAGCCAATTACTTTGGGTAAAATACCCACATTGTTTTCATCCAGACGTTCAACGGCGATCACTTTAACGCTGCTTGTTCCAATATCTATTCCGATTGATGTGTTGCGGCCGCTTGCCATTTTATATTTGTGCTGAAGGTGTAAAGAAACGCAGGGAACGACCAATTTTATTTTTATATTTTGAAAGCCTTGCGAATTTTCTCTTCTTCGCTATCCATTCTACTACTATGATCGAATCCTTTCAAATGAAACAAACCGTGGATAAAAATAAATTTTAAGTAATTATCAAAAGTACGCTCAAAGAGGGGCGCCTTTTGTCTGGCTTTGTCAGGATTAATTAGAATTTCTCCCACATTTTTGTCTACGTTAAAAGAGAGAATATCGGTAGCGTAGTCTTTTTTTCGATACGTGAGATTTAGAGTTCGCATTTTTTTTGTCCCGATAAATGCAAGATTAACTTCAAAATTTTTCCCAAGAACTTTGTTTTTTATTTCAGTAAAAAGCGCCCCACTTACTTTTGGCGCGCTTTTTACAGTTGATGAAATTGAGACCAACATTGAAATTACTTGCGACGAGTCTTTACAGGAAGTTTTCCAAGCTTTGCGAGTTTTTCGTATTCACCTTTTCTTCGGAGTCTTTCAAGACGAGCCATTTTTGTCTTGTAATGAGAAAGAGTGCGTTCTGCATAGCGGATTCCACGAACTCGAGGTAGGACACCTGAGTCGTTCATACGCTTGCTGAAACGACGAAGAACCGAAGCTGGGCTTTCTGCCTGGTTTTTTTCGATTGCTACATTGATTGCCATAGGGTTACAAATGTAGCATAGGAGAGTTCGTTTATCAAGTAGTAATATCTGATATAATATCAGCCATGATCCTCTTCATCATCTCCTTTATCGCTGGGGTTCTTACAATTTTGGCACCATGTACCTTGCCACTGTTGCCACTTATGGTGGGAAGTTCACTCGCCGGAGGAGGTGAATCTGCGTCCACGAATAAAAAGAAGGCGGTAACTATTGCGGTCTCTTTGGGGATATCGATTATTCTTTTTACTTTTATCCTGAAAGTGAGTACCGCCTTTGTTTCAATTCCGCAAAATACCTGGTCAATCATTTCAGGCTTAATAATCATTATATTTGGTTTAGTGACGATCTTTCCAACATTGTGGGAAAAAATTCCATTTATTTCAAAATTAAGTATTAGTTCAAATAAACTATTGGGGTCTGGTTACCAAAAGAAAAATTTCTTAGGAGACGTTATTATTGGCGCGTCTCTGGGTCCTGTTTTTTCAACATGTAGTCCGACATATTTCGTAATTCTTGCGACAGTGTTGCCTCAGTCACTAGCCGCAGGGTTTGTAGACTTGTTAGCGTATGCTGTTGGACTATCCGGAATGGTCCTTGTTGTTGCATTTCTTGGTCAAAAGATTGTTAATCGCTTAGGTGTCCTATCTGATCCAAAGGGAATATTCAAAAAAGTTTTGGGAATAATCTTTCTTGCGTTGGGTATTTTAATTATTTTTGGCATTGATAAAACAATTGAAGCGAATCTGTTGAATTCAGGACTATTTGATATTACAAAAGTAGAACAAAAATTGTTGAACTACACCTCAGGTGTTGGGGTACAGACATGTAATGCCTCAAGTTGTTTTCCAGCTACATCTTCTGTAGCTACACAGGATGTGTCGAGTTCAACTAAACCTGCAGCAAAGCAGTCAAAAGCAAATCTACCTGCTAGGCCACATGGAATACCTGCTCCCGAAATTACAAATCCAAGTGGATACGTTAATACAAACGGACAGACGATTACCATTTCACAATTTAGAGGCAAAAAAATTGTTCTGATTGATTTCTGGACATACAGTTGTATTAACTGTCAGCGTAGCTTGCCGTATGTAAATGCCTGGTATGACAAATACAAGGATCAAGGTTTAGAGATTATTGGAATCCACACACCAGAATTTGCTTTTGAAAAAGTGCAATCAAATGTAGAAAATGCAGTCAAAAAACTTGGAGTGAAATATCCAGTGGTGATGGATAATGATTATGGAACGTGGGGAGCTTTCAATAACAATTCATGGCCACGAAAATATTTGATCGATGAAAATGGAGAAATTATTTATGATCATGTTGGTGAAGGGGAATATGATGCGACCGAATTGGTAATTCAGAATGCGTTACAAAATTTACACGCTGCAAAGGGGGATGACATGAATATTTCAAAAGGAATTGTGGCACCGGAAAATGCGGTCAATCCCAATTCGATAAAAGTTGGCAGTCCAGAAGTTTATTTTGGTTCTGGCCGTAACCAGTTTTTAGCCAACGGAACACAAGGCGTGGATGGAGTTCAAGAATTGTATGCACCAGATACATCAACACAAAGCAATTCGGTGATATTTAAAAACCAACTTTATTTGGGTGGAACTTGGAACTTTCAGAAAGAGTATGCGGAAGGGCAGGGTCCTTCAAAAATTATTTTTGACTATAGTGCAAAAAATGTCTACATGGTTGCCAGTTCAGATACACCAATCACTTTGCACATATATATAGATGGTGTGAAGAACAAAGACATCGTTGTGTCTGGGAATACTCTTTACACATTAGTAGAGGGGACCCAATACGGAGAACACTTGATTCAAATTGAAACAGACAGGGCAGGGTTGAAGGCTTTTACGTTTACTTTTGGATAAAAGAGCCTAAAACAAAGGGTATTTATGGGTACCCCTTGCTTTTTATAGATATATATGTTAATATAAGAAATGAAAGGGTGGGCAGTAAATGCCCGCTTTTTTGATTCAAAACAAAGAAAACACCCACACGTCCTATGACAACAAAAAACCTGTGGCGGCTTGCATACGTGCTTGCCGCCGCCCTCGTGATTGGGGGAGCCTCGTGCTTCTTCTCTTCACCCTCACCGGCGCCCGTCTCGCAAGAGATTGTCGCTGTCGAAGAAACTACCCAAAAATCAACCCCAACCCAGAACACGGGGACGGAGGAAACGGCGTCAAACCAAATTACGATGTCCGTCCATTTCTCCGTCGCGCAGCACGCAGAGCAGAGAAAGTGAAACCCAACGCAGCAAACACACAGCAACACTAAAATGAAAAAACTCCACGCACTCCTCGCGCTCTTCATGAGCGCCGTCATTCCGGCAACGCATGCCGACCAACCGACTCAGATGCTTGGCGCCGAGGTCTTCTCCGCGACAAAGTCTCCGTCGGATCTGAGAGCCCATGCACTCCGCATGGTCACTCAAGGACATGCCGACGTCGGTGCAAATGGCATCAAGCCGCTCGCACCCAACGGCATCAACACGGTGGTTGCAGGAAACACACCGAACGCCATCATGGCAAGTCTGTCCGCGTACAAATTCACCTTTTCTCTGCTCGACCCGAGCAAGGACCAGGTCTGGATCAACGCCGGGCTGACCATGCCGATGACCAACAGCCAGTATCAGTACACGTATCAGTACCAGCTGTTTTCGGGAGGCGGATGGGGGCAAGTGGTGAAGGACTCGAGCGGTAAGCTCGCTGTCCCGACACCCGACATTCCTATGTACCTGAATTACAAAGTCCCGATCCCGGTCTCAAGCGACGTTCAATGGGTGTCGCTCTACTACCGAGACAGCAACGGCGGGTACGTGCAGTGGCAAGACAATGTGACAGTCCAAGACGGCTACATGTTGTTCCCATCTGAATACGCCGGCAAGGCGGGTCAGTTGGTCCTCTTCAAAAAGGACGGTACCTCACAGGTCGTTGACATCCAAACCGGCGCAGAAGTTCTGTCCCAATTGGTGACAACAAGCGGCAAGATGGGTTTGACGAACTACCAGGAAACGGACGACGCGAGTCTTCCGCTTCCGACGGCTACCCAACCAAATTGGCTGTACGTGCCCTTCGTTGTCGCCGGTTCGCGTTCCTCATCGGACGCTCCTGTGGTCCGCGTCAAACTCAAGGCAGTGCGGGTCATCGACATTATCGGCGCGACCGCAAGTTATGCCGGTAAGGTCGAGAAGCCTGTTATCACCGCGACCGGGCCCCATGGCCAGATTGTGAAGGGGACACCTGTGACGGACGGCACGGTCAGTATTTTGCCCGACGAAGCAGGAGACTGGGACGTCACGTTCGATTATCCGACTCTGTTCGGAGAAGACGTCCCGCCTCAGTCCCCATGGGACAATAGCGGTGGGGGCAAGGGCTAACCGACAGCCACAGGAAAAGTACACGTGATCCTCGCCACCCTGGCGAGGTCACTCAAGCCGCGGCGTCAGATTCATTCTGGCGTCGCGGTTTTCCTTATGTTTTTTACTTTACTACAACACTCTTTTCGACTTGACAAGTATAGGAAAAAGTAATATTTTCACAGTATGAAAACTCTACAAAAAAGCAAAAACGGCTTATTTTCAGGCTTTTTAGCACTGTCAGCGGCCCTTATTTTCACTTTCGGATTCAGCGGGACTGCTTTGGCTTCAACTCCATATTTAAGTATTTCTAACTCTGGAAACAACCTCCTGCAGGTGAATGTTACTAATGCTGATCCAAATTCAGCAATTACTTTATATTATGGACAGTCATCAGGTTCAGGAGTTTACGCGGCCACACTAGGAACAACAAACTCTTCAGGATATTTTTCAACAACATTAAATCAGAGTTCATATTCTATCCCGCAAAATAGTTACGTGTATGTAATGGTAAATGGACAATCTTCATCATCAGTTTTGTGGCCTTACAATAATAACAATGGGAACAATTATGGAAATATCACCTTGAGCCAGACAAGTTTGAATATGTCTTTCAATCAGTCAGCAAGTGTCAGTATCTATGGTGGTAACGGTTCATATTATGTTTCAAATAATTCAAACTCAGGAATTGCTTCAGCGAGTGTTAGTGGTTCAAGTGTTAATTTGTACGCATACAGTGCGTACGGAAATACCACAATCACCGTGTGTAGTTACAACAACAGTGGATGTGCCACATTGTATGTGTATGTTCAATCAAATGCTAATAACAACCAGCCGACGTATGTCTCGCCAAGTACAATTAATTTAAATATTGGCCAAGGGCAGGCTGTCAGCATTTCTGGTTCCGGCTCTTACAACATTTCTAGTAATTCTAATCCAACTGCGATTTCGGCTTTAATATCAGGTAGTGTAGTAAATGTGTACGGTAGTGCACCTGGATCTGGAACTTTAAATATTTGTTCTACAACAACAGGAGGTTGTGCATCTTTGTATGTAGTTGTGGGTAATAGTTACTATAATTATAATAATGGTTACAACGGATACAATAATACTAACTACAACAATGGGTATAACAACGGATACGCATACAATAACACCTACTACAGTAACGGATACAATAATGGAAACTATAATACATATTACAATCATCAACCTGGGTATGTGCTAGGTGCTTCAACTGACACCCCTTACTATTCCTCAGTCTCTTCAACTAGGGGCTCACGTTCACAGGTTTACCTCAATCAAGTTCCTGCAACGGGTATTTCATTCGCTAGTTTAAAAACTATTCTGTTCTCGGTTGGATTAATTATTTGGAGTTTATTTGCTGCATACATATTCATGGCTAAACAGCGAAGACGAGAATTGCGAAGATAAGTAATCAATTAAAAATCGCTAGGCTAGCATGTTATAATCTTTATCTATGAGTTTTTTCAGCATTCTTAAAAAATATAAATGGTGGGTAATAGCGGTCTCTGTTTTTGGTATTGCTGCGAATGGTTTGGCTGTATATGTTCCGCGATACTCGGGTTCTATTATCGATAGTTCAGTCAGTAAGTCAGGAGTGGTTAATGTTGTGATGGCGAATTCTGGAATCAAAGGTCTTATGATTTTAGTGATTAGTACTTTCGTGATAGCTATCATCCAGATTTGTATTTCAACTTATTTTTCAGAAAAAGTTGGAAAGGATTTACGATTGGAACTGGTAGAAAAGATAGGTGATCAAACATATGATTATGTATCGACTTCGACACCGGGACGTCTCATGACAGTTATGACTTCAGACGTAAGTGCGGTGCAGGACGTTATGTCGCAAGGATTGGTAGTAATGTTAGGGGCCTTTATTACTTTGGGTGGAAGTATTATTTCACTACTCACATTAAATTTTAAAATCGGTCTGTACACTATTTCAGTTATTCCACTTTTGATTATTGCATTTGCCGTTATTTTTCGAAACTTAGGAGGGATGTTTCGTAAACGTCAGGAAACTGTTGAAAAGATTAATGCAGTGATCAATGAAAGTATTATTGGGTCAGCTTTGGTTCGTGTCTTGAATTCCTCAAAAGACGAAGAGGTAAAATTTAATACCAGTAATACTTTGTCGAAAAATGTTGGTCTGTCAATTGTGAACGGTATAGCATCACTTATACCAGTGGTGACGCTTTTGGCTAATGCCTCGATCATTATTATTTTGTGGTTTGGAGGACACGCAGTAGTGGGTGGAAGTATGACGTTAGGGCAATTGAGTGCGTTTTTGTCCTACTCTTTGTTGTTTATTTGGCCGCTCTTCGTGTTGTCATTTGTGGGTACACAGATTTCAAGCGGAGTGATTTCACTAAAACGTATTTCAGATGTGACCAATGCTCCAGTGGTTAAAAGTAATGGAACTTTCAAGGGAGATATTGTTGGAGATATCGAATTTAAAAATGTCAGTTTGGTCTATACAAATGATAAGGGGGATCAGGTGAATGTGCTTAAAAATATTTCATTTAAAATACATGCCAAAACCAAAAACGCTATTGTCGGTCCAACGGGTGCAGGGAAGACGCAGATTTTTTACTTGATTGCTGGATTAGTTCGTCCAACTAGTGGGGAAATTTACATTGATGGTAGGCCTATCTCTGAATTTGATCCTGATGTCTTGGTCTCGCACATGGGGCTTGTGTTTCAGGACAGTATTCTATTCAACGTGTCGTTAAGAGAAAATATTTCTTTTGCAGCGACGGCTTCTGCTGAAGGAGATAACGAAGAAAGTATTAACAAGGCGATTGATACGGCAGAACTGCGAGGTTTGGTGAATGAGCTGGGGGCTAAAGGGTTGGACACTAATGTAAGTGAGCGCGGGACCAGCCTCTCGGGTGGTCAAAAACAACGCGTCATGTTGGCCCGCGCTCTCACTGTTAGTCCCAAGGTCTTGTTATTAGATGATTTTACAGCACGTGTGGATCGTGCCACTGAGGCGCAGATTCTTCATAATGTAGAGAAAAATTATCCAGATTTGACTCTCGTTTCTATTACTCAAAAAGTGGAGACCATCACGCACTACGATCAAATTATTGTGGTGATGGAAGGAGAGATGCTCGCTCAGGGGACACATGATGAACTTTCAAAAAAATCATTCGAGTATCAACAAATTATAGAGTCTCAGAAAACAACGAACACAGTTTCTTCAGATGATGCTAAATAAAAATTCTATGGAAAAAACATTAACCTACAAATTAAATAGCGGTAAAGAAAAAGACTCGGGTCCGAAACGGAAAAGTGCATTTGCCAGTTTCAAAGAATTTTATACATATATCAAGGAAGACAGGGGCCGAATGATTGTGTCATTTACCCTCATTGTGTTAAGCGCGGGTGCTGGTATTGTCACTCCGTATATCATCGCCAAGATTATTGATATCTATATTGCGAGTGGAAAGATTGAAGGTTTGGGCCGAATCATTTCGTATCTTATTGTATTTTATATGTGTACCAGTGTGATCGGGTATTTTCAAGAAAAGAATTTAGGAGCGGTGTCGCAGAGAACTCTTTTTAGATTGCGCCAGGCTTTGTTTTTAAAACTGCAAAATTTACCAATTGCATTTTTTACACAAAATAAAGCCGGGGATTTGATGTCACGTATCAACAACGATACTGAAAAGTTGAATAACTTTTTATCACAAACCATATCACGTTTGATGTCGGGCGGTATGGTGACTTTGGGTATTGGTGTGTTTTTGCTTTGTATAAATACCAAATTGGCTTTGGTGATGTTGTCGTCGGTCCTCCTTCTTGTCATTATTACGACAGTGCTGGCACCAACCTTAGAGCGTCTTAGTAAAAAATCGCTACAAGCAATCGGTGCTTTGTCCGCTTCCTTACAGGAAAATATTTTTAACTTCAGAGTGGTTATTGCGTTTAATAAGAGATCTTATTTTAAAAAGCAGGTTAAAGAGGCAACAGAGGCTACTTTTAAAGCGGGCGTTAGATCGAATTCACTTAACAAATTGTTCGAACCGATATACGACTTGGCCAGCGGAATCGCCATGTTAACTGTCATTTGGTATGGACTTAGTTTGGTTGGAAGTAATCAAGTGACCCTTGGCGTGCTCATCGGTTTTATTATTTATACCCAGAGATTTTACGATCCACTGAGAACTCTAGCCACTCTGTTTGCGAACGTTCAGCAAGCTTTGGCCTCGTGGTCTCGTATTAGTGAAGTGTTGGCACTCACTTCAAATCTCAGAGTGTTATATCATCATGCACAAGCAAAATCATCTGAATTGTCAGGGCATCTTCTTGAAATTCGAAATGTTTCATTTAAATACGAAGAAAGTGGACTTGTTCTAGAAAAAATTAATCTCGTGTTTGATAAGGGAAAAACATACGCATTGGTTGGTCCAACAGGTGGTGGAAAATCAACCTTAGCTAGTTTAATTGCCAGACTTTACGATCCAACCGAAGGAGAAATTTTTCTTGAAGGAAAAGATATTCGAACGTTTACTCACAATGTCTTAGCAAATAAAATCAGTGTTATTTTGCAAGACCCTATTTTGTTTACCGGCACTGTGGCAGAAAATATTAAATATGGAAATGAGGAATTTGCAAATTACTCGGATGCTGACATGGAAAAGGTCTTGGTTGAGAGGGGATTTGTCGATGTGTTAAAGCGTTTTGAAAAAGGTCTTTCGACTGCAGTTTCGCAAAGCTCTGGCTCGGGACTGAGTCTTGGTCAAAAACAATTGATCTCATTTATGCGAGCCGTGCTACGTCAGCCAGAACTTTTAATTCTGGATGAAGCGACCGCAAATATTGATACCATTACCGAGAACTTTTTAAATGAAAGTTTGAACAAGTTGCCTGCTGATACAACAAAAATTATCATCGCTCACCGATTAAATACCATTAAAGAGGCAGATGAGATTATGTTTGTGAATGGTCACCATGTAGTGAAGGCAGGAAATTTCCATGAAGCGGTGGATTTGATTGAGAAAGCGAAAAGAAGTAGTTAGGGCTCTAAGTTTATGGAATTATCACACCATTTTCATGACCGTATGTGTCAGGATGACCTTCTTTGTCTAAATTTAGGAACGTCAGCCTTGTAGGCTTCATCTTTAAAAAAACAATGCCATCCTTTTCTAATCTTAAAACTGGGATTTGGTCTATACTATGAAAGTTAATTTTTTTTAATATTTTGTTAACAAAATCTTCATTATAATCGTATATCACCTCTGCTTCACCTTGAGCTTGGACATTAATTAGTGCAGGACCAAACCCAACTGTTATCGCGATGTTTTTATTTACCTCTATATCTTTTAATTTTTGTGAATTTTTTGCTGCCATAAAATAAAAATTGATGTCGTCGTCTATGCAATAGTACATTGTTGCAACATGGGGCTTATTTTCTGGTGATGTTGTGGCCACGGCTATGGTTACCTGATCATTTAAAAACCCAATAACTGCTTCCTTTAGTTTATCTTTGTTTATAAGGTTAGTATAACAAATCTATAAGAGTAAAAAAGCAAATAATATTGTATGATATTGTTTACATATGAGTAAAACACAAGCAATGGGTGTATTAATCGTCGCCCGTCACCATGAATCAGATTGGAATCACAAGGGGCTGTGGACGGGCATGAGGGATCGGCACCTTACGGAATACGGTTTTAAAAAGTCAGAAGAGATGGGTTTGCTTATAAATGAAATACAAATAAATCGTGCATTTGCATCAATGCAAGTACGTTCCATCGAAACACTATCCTCGATGCTTGAAGCTTTGGGACAATATCATGTACCCACTGAACATTCATTAGCATTAAATGAGAGGGATTACGGGGATTACACTGCAAAAAATAAATGGGAGATGGAAAAGATTCTGGGTGAAGACGGCTGGAACAATGTCAGAAGAGAATGGGATTGTCCGGTTCCTAATGGGGAGACTCTTAAAATGGTGTATGCTCGTGTGATACCATTTTTTCTAGAGTCAATATTGCCTCACCTAAGAAAAGGGGAAAATGTATTACTTGTGTCACACGGTAATGCTATTAGGGCTTTGATGAAATATATTGAGAATATATCAGACGATAAAGTCAAGGACCTTGAGATGCTTTTCGGTGCAGTATTAGTATATAAACTCGACTGGGACGGGCATTTAATTTCAAAAGATGTAAGAAAAACTCTTTCACAGGTTAATGCTTAAATGTTGCAACACAAAGGATAGTTATAGAAGCTGAAAAGCACGTTTCAAAAAAGGTCAAACTGCACCTGCTCAGTAGCCTTGTTTATTATTTTCTCTGACTTCTTAAAATATGATAATATTAAAAGCATGAAAAAGTCTCCCACTATAGTTCTCACCGGTGATCGCCCAACAGGACGTCTCCACCTTGGTCATTACGTTGGTTCAATTAAAAATCGTCTTATTCTAGAAAAGGAAGCCGACCAGGCTTTTTACATGATTGCAGACGTTCAGGCTCTCACCGATAATTTTAGTCATCCAGAAAAGGTCCATGATAATGTGTTAGAAGTAGCCTTAGACAACTTGGCTGTCGGTCTTGATCCTAAAAAAACTACTTTTTTTATTCAATCACAGATTCCTGAAATTGCCGAATTGACAGTAATGTTTTTGAATCTTGTCACTGTGGCGCGTCTGAAAAGGAATCCAACAGTGAAAAACGAAATGAATCAAAAAGGTTATGGAGAAGACGTGCCTGCTGGATTTTTAGCTTACCCGGTTAGTCAGGCCGGTGACATCCTTTTCTGTAAAGCTAATACCATTCCAGTGGGTGAAGATCAATTGCCGATCATTGAACAAGTGAACGAAATTGCGGACAAGTTTAATTCTTTATACGGAGAAACATTTGAAAAAGTAAAACCAATTTTGTCGGATACTTCACGCTTGGTTGGCATTGATGGAAATGCCAAGGCGAGTAAATCACTTAACAATGCAATTTATCTTGCTGATTCTAAAACAGAGATCGAGAAAAAGGTTATGGCCATGTACACCGATCCAGGACATATCCATGTGAAGGACCCAGGAAAAGTTGAAGGTAATGTGGTCTTCACCTATTTAGATATTTTTGACAAGGACAAAGAAGAAGTGGAAAAATTAAAAGCAGAGTATAGGAAGGGTGGGCTAGGGGATGTAATTATAAAGAAGCATCTCATTGAAGTATTGGAAAGCATTATTGGTCCGATTCGTGAACGCCGTGAAAAATTAGATCCAAAGGAAGTTTTAAAAACTCTAAAGGAGGGTTCAGAAAAAGTTCAAAAAATAGCTAAAGAGAATATGAAAGAGTTCAAAAAGGCCGTAAAAATTGACTATTTCTAGCTCCTTTACTTCCTCTTCCTTTCAATGTACACTGGTATCGTTCCTGAAGCTCTCTAGCCTAGTTGTAGTGTAAGTGAAAACTTCGCACAAAGTAGCACGAGACGGTCGTTAGGGATGTAAATTACACACAATTAGGAAATTCAATGGTAAAGAAAATATACGTTGGTAACCTTTCATGGGGTACTACAAATGAATCATTAAAAGCTGCTTTTTCAGAATTCGGAGATGTTGTTTCATCAATCGTTATGATTGACAAAATGACAGGACGATCACGAGGCTTCGGTTTCGTGGAAATGGAAGATGCGGCCGCTGATGCAGCAATTGCAGCTATGAACGGTAAGGAAGTTGATGGACGCGCTCTCATTGTAAATGAGGCTCGACCAAAGACAGATACTCCACCAGAAAGACGACCATATTCAAATGGTCCTCGCCGAGATAACGGTGGTATGGGAGGAGGCGGACGATTCTAATACAATCGAACGATTCTCATACAACAAAAAACATCACACTTGTTGTGGTGTTTTTTGTTGATTTTGCAAAATTTATGACCAAGTCACGAATCTACTGATTCGCGTCGCGCAGTGTCCATTGAAGCGCGACGATGTTATAATATGTGCATGACTCAGCACAGTGCCGTTAAATTTGTTGTCCATAAAATACATGCAAAGAATCATCCTGCAACAATTGCCGAGATGTTGTCACATATGGGATATGGTCGAGAGGAAATTGCTGATATCTTTATTCAAACTGGGCAACAGATTGACGGGTTTCATCAAGACTTGGTAGCGAATAATGATTTTTTACCTCCATTAAAATCACACCTCGATTTGTATTTTAAAAAGGGGAACATAGAAATCTTTGAATCAATGAATTTGCCTATTTCTATAAAAAAGGAAAGTGTCATAATTTTGCCACCACAATTTGAAAGAATGGAGCCTCAGTATCAGTCTGTTTTGCCACCATATCCGGCAATTTCAAAACATGTACGCGGAAGAGGCTTGGGGTATGGCATAGCGGTCACTCGACATGCGTTTGTATTTAAACTCTTGAATTCTCTGGCGATTGTTACTTTGGCAATTATTGTTGCTTACCTAAGCATCAGAGCTATTGATCCAAAGCATCAGTTTGAATCGCAGCTTCAATTGTCATATTGGATTGATAGATTGCATTCGGTCAATTCGATTCTCTTAGGAGCCATTATTGTTATCTTTGGGTTGTATATTTTCCAGCTTTTTACTAGACGTTTGCATGATGCAGGTTATAGTAAGTGGATGGTGATTTTTCTCTTCCTCCCAATATTGCCTTTCGTAACAGTCTTGCCAGCAGCAGATACGCAGACACTTTTGTTTATGTCTCTTCTACCAGCTGCCACTATATTTTTGATCTCGATATTAACACCTTCTCATTATAATAGGATATAATATACATATGGACACATTAATACACGCTGATATTTTCTTTTTTATTACCACTTGTGCACTAGTGCTCTTGACTATAATTGCAGCAGTCGCTTTGGTGTATGTAGTTTTTATTGCAAAAAATATTCACTATGTGGTGAAAAAAGTAAAAGAAGAAAGCGACAATATTTCTGGGGACATCGCTCATGCGCGACAAAAGATTAGGGATCAGGGTGTAAAGTTGGCATCACTCATGGCATTTCTTAAAACTATTATCAGTCTACGATCTACTAGAAAGGAAGCGCCTACTAAAAAGAAAAATACCAAAGCGTCCGAATCCAAAGTTGAAACAGATATTTCGGAAGATTTAAATTAATCACTTTTATAACAAACATAATGAAAACATCAACAAAAGCGGCGGGAATTATCGGGGCATTAACAGCGGCAGCATTAGGGGTTTATTTCTACTCTAAAACTCCAAAAGGTAAGAAAAAAATAGCGGACGTAAAGACCAAAACGAGCCTCTGGGCAAACTCAGCAAAACGTGATATTTTGAAGCACGTTAAAGAGCTAAAGGCCTTGAACCAAAAGGGCTACCACGCCGTGGTAGACACAGTTATGAAGAAGTATAAGGCAGTTAAAAAGCTGGCCCCAAAAGAAGTCGCCATGGTTTCTAAAGAGCTTAAAAAACACTGGACAAATGCAAAAAAAGAAATTACCAAAATCAATAACAAAGTCAAAGCCGACATCTTGGGGTAAGGTTGATGACTGGTATGATGATTATGTTGAAGATCCGGAGTCGTATCACCAAAAGGTGGTAGAGCCTAACTTGGTCAGACTAGTGGGTGATGTTGCAGATAAAAATCTACTGGATCTTGGATGTGGCCAGGGATATTTTTCACGTATGTTTGCTTCTAAAGGAGCAAATGTGTCAGGAATTGATATTAGCCCAGAACTAATTGAAAAAGCTAAAGAGCGTTCACAGTCGGTCACGACCAAGCATCCCATTGTATACGTAGTATCAGGAGCTGAAGACTTGTCTTCTTTGGTTGAACGATCTCAAGATGTGGTTATTTCTGTCCTGGCAACTCAAAACATGAGAGAACTCGACCAGGTCTTTGGTGAAGTTCGCCGAATTCTGCGCTCAAACGGTAGACTCATTCTTGTCTTGAATCATCCAACTTTTCGGGTACCACAAGATTCAGATTGGTATTTTGACCAAACAACTAAAAAACAAGGGAGGGTCGTCACTCGTTATTTATCTGAAGCAAGTGTCAAAATAGATATGCACCCGGGCAGTCTACAAAAAACATTTACGTATTCTTTCCACAGACCATTACAAGTTTTTATGAAGTGTCTTGCTAAAAACAACCTGGCCATTACGCGCCTAGAGGAATGGATTTCACACAAAGAAAGTGCCAATGGTCCTCGTAAGGAGGCTGAAGACAAGGCTCGAAAAGAAATTCCATTATTTATGTGCATAGAAGCCCGCATTCTAGTACAATAAAGCTACCTATTTATGAGTATATTCCGAGGACTTCTAATACTAATAGTCTTTTTTCTAGGGATCTACATTTTGAGAGATCCGTCTAGTTCAACTGGCTCAACTATCCAATCGGGGTATGTAAACCCATTTGTTCAATTTTTTAGAGATATTAAATCCTCGTCTACTAACCTCCCTGGTTTTTTAAAAAATGACAATCCCCAGCTCTTCAATATGTTCGGTTATGGAGGAGTAGATACAACTGTCCATTTACCAACTGCCACTTCATCTGCCTCAGGTGCATACAAAGGTGTGTCAACTTCGACGAAAAAAATAGCTACAGTCGTGGATACCACTAAGACTGATACTACTAAAAACACAATTGATTCAAAAATAAAAAATACAGTAGTCGTGTCTCAATCTGGTGACAGTAATGTTGAATTGTCTCCTGATGGAATTATTCAATATACAAATATCGAAAGATTGAAAGGAGGCCTGAAACCTATTGCAATCAACGATAGGCTTTCAAGGTCTGCCTCAAACAAACTACAAGATATTTTTGAAAAACAATATTTTGAACACATTTCTCCGTCTGGCGTTGGTGTCTCTGACCTTGCTAAACAAGCAGGCTATGACTATGTCGTAGTTGGAGAAAACCTGGCCTTGGGCAGTTTTGGCTCAAATCAGGCACTTTTGGCTGCTTGGATGGCAAGTCCTGGTCACAGGGCAAATATCATGGACCCTAGGTACCAAGACATTGGTGTTGCGGTAGGTAGAGGCATGTTCCAGGGTTCTTTGCAGTGGGTTGCAATACAGCACTTTGGAAAGCCATTAGCGGCCTGTGTTCACTTGGATCCAAGTCTAAAGACAACGATCGACGCAAACAAGGCCTACCTAGTTACACTGGAAGCAAAAATTAACGCATTAAAAACTCAACTAGAGACCTTGTCTGGCGCAGCATATCGAGAAAAGGCAGAAGAATACAACGATTCCGTTAAAGATTACAATGTCAGATTAATGAGCCTTCAAAGTGATGTCACCAAGTACAACAAGATGGCAGAAGAATTTAATGCGTGTATTGGTACTAATCCAAATTCTGCGAAAGAGTAGTCGTCAGGTATTATTGACGTAGTTCAAAGGTATAGCGTAGACCTCCGAGAAACACTATGATTCCAGTTATTAAAAACAAATATTGTGGACCAAGATAAGTAATTGCAAAGTAAGAAATGACTGGTATTACAAGGTAAGGAACAGAACGAGTCATGCGGAAGATGCTGACGTATGAAGCATTCTCGGTGCTGATGTGTCTAAAAAAGTAGCTTTCTGTAGACACTTCAACAAAGCTCGCGCCAATTCGTGAAATGAACAATAGTGCGGTCCACAGAATAAAGTTTTTCTCTACAATGAAAGACATTAAGATTGTCGCAATCGACATGATTAAAAAACCAGTCACCAAGACTTGCTTTTCATCATGCTTACGGTCTTCAATAGAGCCAAGAGGTATTTGGAACAAGATGAAAGGCAAGAGCATTATGCTAAACATGGTGCCAATCTCAGGCCAATTAAACCCTAAATCAAAGTAAAGGTGAATTGGCATGTAAATCGCCATGATTGCATAGAAGAAATGCAAAATAAGGTTATCTTTAAAGATATTCGATAAATTGATATCTTTAAAAAAAGTCTTTAAAGAAGTAAAGAAGGGTATTGTGGTATAGACAGGGTCTTCAAACTTTCTGAAATTCATTATCATGATAATGATAAATGGGATGAGGAAGATAGCAGAGATAAAGTATATTTTCCAGTATTCAGTTTTAGTGAGGATAATACCCACAATTATAGGGGCGATGGCGGTAGGAATGTTCATCATTGTTAAGTATGTTCCGCGAATACTTCCAGTACTTTCAATAGATGAAATCTTTTCTAAGAATATATCAAGTGTATATAAAAGAATCGGCGAAACGCTCTGATGGACAATAAATAGGCCAATCAATACCCAAGGAGTAGACATTGTGCCTATACCGAGGAGCACGGCTATTTCCAAGAAGCTCAGGTACAGTGTCAGTTTGAAGTTGCCATAACGAGAAAGAATTCTTGAAGCATTCATGAATATGACTATGTTCAAGAATGCACCGATGGCAAAAAACAAAGAGACATAGTTTTTACCTACCAGTGTCTCAATAAAAGATGAGTTAATAAAATAAACAAAGAAAAAATTAAAGGCTAAAAGGAGAGCCGAGACAAAAACAATTATGAAGTTTTTTGATTGCTTTATTTCACGCGCAAGATTTTCCATATGTCTTAATAACATTCTAACATAAAATAAAAAGGCGCACTTCATTGAAGTGCGCCTTTTTATTTTAAAACTTTAGATGCAGAGCATCACTGGAATCACGATCGGCTTCTTAGCAGTTTGCTGAAAGATAAACTTTGTCAGTGTTTCTGAAACTACGTCTTTAACGTAATCAATGTTGATAGGATACATACCTTCAGTGGCACGCTCCACTGTTCTCTTGATTAGATTACGACTCTCACGCAACAACTCTTGTGACTCTCTCAAATACACAGAGCCTCTAGAGATAATGTCCGGAGACTTCTTCAATTTACCCGTCGAAGCATTGATGAGACCCACTACTACATAGAAACCTTCCTGAGCTAGTACCTGTCGATCACGGATAACCACGTCTTGAACGTCACCGATGGTGAATCCGTCCACCATCACGGTGTTGTCAGGAGCTTTTACCGCCAACTTCACAATCTTTGATCCGTTATCTTGAATTTCGATAATGTTACAGTCGTCAGATACAATGACATTTTCTGGAGGCATACCTAATTGTACTGCCAATTCCGCATGTAATTTTAGACGATAGTGGTTACCGTGAATTGGAATAAAGAATTTAGGCTGAATTTTTCGGTGTAACCACTCGATTTCTCCACGGTTAGCATGACCAGTTGAGTGAATATAAAGATCAGATGTTCGATATTCAACAATTTTTGCACCAAGTCTCGCAAAGTTGTCCTTCAATTTTTCAACAGCTTTTTCGTTTCCAGGAATGATTGATGATGAAAGAAGTACCGTGTCACGATTGTTAATAATGACATACTTGTGATTTTTAAGAGACATGCGCATAAGAGCGGCAAATTCATCTCCTTGTGCACCAGTTGCCAAGACTACGATCTTGTCTGGCGGATATTGTGGCATGTCTTGTGAAGATATTACTGTGCCTTTCTGAATCTTGATGACACCGGCCTCAATACAAATATCGATGTTGGTTTTCATACTTCGTCCTTCGATAACCAGTTTTTTTCCGTATTTTTCACATGTCTCTACGACTTTAGCAATACGGTGAACATGAGATGCAAACATTCCCATGATCAAGCGGCCTTGAGAAGATTTGATAATTTCTTCAAGACTTTCGTGAACAATATGTTCAGGAGTTGAAAATCCAGGGTTTTCGATGTTAGTTGATTCACCTAAGAGTAGCAGGTTTTTCTGATCTTTGAATACACCATACGCCTTTTCTTCTTCGTCAGAGACTACGCCTTTGGTGTGTGTTAATTTAAAGTCACCTGGGGTAATAATATTTCCATAAGGAGTCTTGATAATAATACCAAGTGAATCTGGAATACTGTGAGTAACATTAAAGAATTCAACATTGATTCCACCGATAATTAACTTGTCAGTTGATTCAACCACTTTGTAATCAATAGGTGAGGCATGTGGAAATTCTGCCTGTCGCTTTTTAATCATAAGCGCAGTTAAATTTCTGGTGTACATCGGCGGATTACCAATTCTTTCCATGATGTAAGGAATACCTCCAACGTGGTCGAGGTGACCGTGAGTGATGATAATGGCGCGTACTCTATCTTTTCGTTCCTCTAGATATTTTGTATTTGGAATAATGTAGTCGATTCCAGGAGTATCTTCTTGTTTGAATTTAAAACCTGCATCAATGACGATAATGTCATTACCCATTTCAACCATAGTCATGTTCATACCGATTTCTTCTACTCCACCTAATGGAATAATACGGATGTTTCCAGGAGCTAGTGGTGGAATAACTGTGGCTTTCGGCTGTTGCATTTGACCATCAGCATCTTTGAATTGTCGTGGTGCCACAGTGTACGAACGGTTAGGTGAACGCATTGGTCGGCGTCCATTCTTGATTTTCATACTACTTAGGAAGTACGGCTTTGGTGCAGCAAGACCTGAGGTCATTGGTGCTTGAGAAGTGGGCGTAGGCATCTGTTGCGCTGGCTGCATAGGTCTAGGTGCAGGGGTTGCCGCTGGTCCTTGCTGAGGAGCGCCTTGTGGAGGGGCGACTCGGCGATCTGTCTGAGGTCTTCGGTTATTTCCAAAAGGCATGTAGGGAACGCGCTTAAAAGGACTTCGATTGTTATTATTTCGATTGTCTGGAGTATTTCCGTTCTGGTTGTTTGTTGTGTTGTTCATGTTTTTTTATGTGTGTCTGTTAATGTTATTTTATTAATTTTTTATTTAAATATGTGTAGGATTCTCCTCGTTCCCGTATACCAGTCGGTTACCTGATACAACCTTTCGTTACTTGCGTCGATCGAGTTGAGCTGGATTCCTTGGACAGAATGAGAGGTCAAGAATATATAATTGGGAGAATAGAGGAATATTGCTGGCATGTCGTTGGTAATTTCTTTGTTGATAGTGGCAAGAGTCGCTTGCTTGTCAGCCTCTGAGCTTAGTGCTCGAAGTTTTTCTACAGCCGCATCTACTTTTTTATTAGCATACATTGCCAAGTTCAAACCAAGATCCTTTTGTTGTGATGAGTGCCAGAATGGGTACAAATCTAAGTCTCTTCCTACGACTTGTCCAAAAAGGAGAACATCGTATTTTCGGGGCTTTATGACTTTGTCAGCCAGGTCTCCTGATTCATATATTTGGACGGTTACATCTACTCCAACTTTTTTCCATACAGCAGAAACGTATTCGGCGATGCTTTTTAGTTCAGGAGAATTAGAAGTTGAAATTGTAATCGCAAGGCGAGCATTTGATGTTTTCTTGTTGAGAGTTGTTTGTTTTTGGAGTACACCATCATCGCTTTTTTTCCAACCCTTATCTGTCAGTGTTTTTTGTGCCATAGCGATACGGTCATCCATTGAGATAGACGCACTTGAGGTGCTTGTAGTTGTGGCCATAATGCCAGCAGGAATAGGTGAATGTGTTTCTTGGCCTAAACCACTGCGTACTGTTTTTATAAGATCTGTTCTGTCTATGGCTTGGTCCAGAGCAGAGCGCACTTCAGGGTTAATTAAGATCGGAGCATTACTTTGATTAAAAAATAATGCATATGTACGAGGTAAGAGAGGCGCGTGGAGGTCAGCGTTATCCAATAATGCATCTTTATTTTTATTAAATGAATCAATTGAAATTCCAGCAAGAATATTCGCTTTTCCCGACGTCAGTGCTTTAATCGCTGTATCCTCGTCCTTATACATGTCAAAAATATATGTTCCAATCAATGGTTTCTGGCCGATGTACTTATCAAACGGAACTAGGCTGTATTCTGAGATAACACCAGGCTCTGATTCTTTGTAGGATCCGATTTTATAAGGTCCTGAACCGACAGGTTTTCTGTTCAAAGTGTCAATATCAAATGTGTCTACAGTGCTGCTGGCCCATAAATGTGAAGGTAAAATTCCTACAGTGAGGTTTTCAATAAAAGGTTCATATGATTGTGGTAAGGTAAATTGAATTGTTTGATCATCAATCTTTTTTACGTCGACTCCAGCCCAATTAGCAGCGATTGGACTTTTAATTGCAGGATCTTGAATTTTTTGAATTGTAAAAATCACATCGTCTGCAGTGAGAGGCGCACTATCTTGAAATTTCAAATTCTGTTTGAGCTTAACAGTGTAGATTAATCCATTATCAGATTTATTTACAGAGTCCGCCAGGTCATTCACAAGAACATTGTCTTTAGTTGGTTTTAACAAACCAGAGTAAATGACAGTAACCAAATCTTTGTCTACGTCACTGCGCGCAAGTACAGGATTAATAAAACGAGAGTAGTCGGTTGTCGCTTCGGTCACCGTCCCACCTTGTGCCGGCACTTCATTAGATATGGTTTCGTAACCATAATTCAAAATCTTGAAACCAGTCACTACAGCAATAAGAACCGCTATGATGAAAGCAATTTTTTCAAATACACTCAATACTTTGAAAACTTCTGACAGTTTTCTTTTAGGTTTAGTAGAGGATTTTGAATCTGTGGGCACGACTTCTGGTGAAGTTTCGGGCACCGGATTAGATAAATTTTCTTCGGACACTTTATTAGATGAGAATTAGTTAACAATAGTATTGAGGTAGCGGTAGGTGCACATTTCAGACACATACATAAGTGTCTAGTTGGCACATACTTGCATCAAAGAGAGGATAACGGATGTATTGTAATCTAGCGGAAGACTACTGGCAAGATTGTGGATAAAACAAACAAGAGTGCTATTACAATAGTGGCTATAAACATGAATTTTTCAGGTCCACGTCGTGTTCTCCATGATGAGACAGAGTCTGAGCTACCAAATGCACCTCCAGCTCCAGCTTCAGAATATTGAATCAAAATCGCAATTATTAACAGAAGGGATAAACCAATCTGTATATAAGGAAGCGCGATTGACAGAGCGGAATGGCCGGTCTGGGCAACGCTTGCCTGTACGTTTTGTATAGTAGTAGAAGCTGTTGAGCTTGAGGTTGACATGCGGGATATACTAGCACATTAGTCACTTTTAGGCTAGTCATCCAAAGAAAAAGTCCAGGCCTGTGCGGTGAGGCACGAAGCGCTGGACGTTTTTTTTGGGCCGATGGGGAAGGGTCGGCTAGTTGAGTTTCGATTCGATGATCTCGTCAGGTGTGTGGCGCGGAGCCTTTCCTTTACGATCCTTCGAAGGGTTGAGAAGTCTGTAGACTTCTTCCCAGGCTAGTAGTTCCCGGAGGGATGGTGTGCAGCGGTTGGCGGGCTTTTTTGTGGCTGTCATGGGCGGTGTAGTTGTGGGTTTTGTTGGACGGAATATTAAATTCAAGGTACGTCCAACTCTGGGCCAGATTATACCACGATAGCCTCTAATATGTCAATGATTTATACACCTAAAAAAGCCTTTTATTGCAAGCTTATTCCGTATATAATGTGCAAAGCATGATCGTCTTTATGAAGAACCAAGGTTTGAATTTGCTCTTAAAAATAATGGTTATTGTTGGTGTCGGGGTGATTATTTTTATTGCCGTCAATTCTTTGATGTTGGGAGGTGCTTCTAAAGATAAAAGAACTGATGTAACGCTGTCTAATAGTAATGGTGGGCAAGAGGCTGTGACTAAAAATACAGCTGATTCTGATTTGAACGCGACGAACACTCCAATCTCACGCGAAGAACTGGCTCAGGGTTTAAGCGTCCTCAGTTCGACCGATATTTCTATACCTAACTATCTCACTACCTCCCAATATGAAAAAATAATTGCTAGCAGTACCTTAAGCAAAGAGCAGGTCGCCGTGCATTTGGCAGGTGATGCTGGTAATGCAGACTATTCTCACATCCTTGGTCAGTTATTTCAAGCGGGTCCGGCTTTCTTAATGCGAGGTGGAGAGGCAGGTATTCAGATTTTTGTACCGTATATAGAAAATGTTCTTGATGACAACTTAGCTCCCCAGGGTAATAGCTTGGTTCGTGTCTATATAGACAGTATTACAGATAAGTCAGGCAAGAATATATTGAATACGAATAGCCCATTCGAGCAGAATAACTTTTTTAATCAACTTTCCTTTGCCGTTATACCTGCTCTTTCAGAACAAACTGATAAGTACTACAAAGCAGAAAGGACCTTACGTCTAAAAGGGGATCAAGTTTCGATTGTCCAAGACGTTAAGCAGATTTCTGGATCAGTTGTGTTAAATTTGCCCGTAGCGATGGCATCATCTACTTTATCTTTAGATCAGATCGTAACTAAATCGAAAATTAAGGTTGGCAATGTGCAGGTAGGTGTAACAAATATAAAAGATGGCGCCATGTACTTAGAAATTAAAGGAAGTGCAAAATCTATGATTTATGTTAAATGTTTTAATCAAAATGGCAGATTAATTGCTACTTCGGTAATTCCAGAGATTGACCCAGAAAAATTTGTAGGTTCCGGTTTTGATACACATAATATTGTTAACTTTGATTTGTCCGAACAAGTTGATCACGTAGAAGTCTATGCACCATCTCAGATTGTAAGTAAGAAATATCATTTTGCTATTTAAGCTTGGCGTAGTTATAATTAATGCATGAAAAAAACAATTCTTATTATATTGGCTGTATTCGTCATTATTGGTATTTACTTGGTTGGAAGTTATAACCATTTTATTGGCATGAAACAAGATGTTACCAGCAAGTGGGCTCAGGTGGAAAACCAGCTTCAAAGACGTTTTGATCTAGTTCCAAACCTTGTAGAAACTGTAAAAGGCCTTACTAAGCAAGAACAAACTGTGTTTGGTGAAATTGCCGATGCCCGCACTCGTTATGCTGGGGCACAGACTCAGTCAGATAAAGTTGCTGCTGCAAATCAATTCGAGTCCTCTATTGGTAGATTATTAGTTATTACAGAGAATTACCCAACGCTTGAATCATCAAAATTATTCTCTGATCTTATGATTCAATTGGAAGGAACTGAAAACCGCATTTCTGTTGAACGAAAGAATTATAACGATACTGTTCAGGTATACGATACAGCACTTCAGAGATTCCCAGGTGGTGTGGTGGGGAGAATGTTCGGATTTGCCCCGGCAGAGTATTTTCAGGTTTCCTCAGAAGCGAAACAAAATCCACAGGTAAAATTTTAAATAGAATATAAAAATGAAAAAATGTAGGCAAATATTATTTTTGGTTGCGACATTGTTTCTTTTTGTGACCTCTACTATATCTGTAAAGTCTGTATACGCGTATAAAAATCCTGGAGCACCTACTGGTTTTGCGGACGATTTTGCTGGAGTTATAGATCAGGATTCAGAACAGCAGTTAGAAAGTAGTTTGACTGAACTTGAACAGCAAACCGGAGTAGAATTTTCTGTTGTTACGGTAAAAAGTCTCGGTGGGGATACCATAGAAAATTTTGCTCACTCGCTCTTTCAGGACTGGGGAATTGGAGCAAAAGCTAGTAATAAAGGTCTGCTGCTTTTGATTGCTATAAAGGATCACAGGGCTAGATTTGAAGTGGGATATGGACTCGAAGGCACTTTGACAGATTTGCTTACTTCAAAAATTCAACAACAATACATGATTCCGCAGTTCAAGGCGGGTGATTATACAGGTGGAATAAAAGATGCGATTGGCCAGGTTGTAGGTATTTTGAAAGGAGATGTGTCAGTTGATACGTACCAAACTCCTGAAGTGGTGGATCAACCAGTCTATGTTCCTGTGAGTATTTGGTCAAAAATTACCAGTGACTTTTTTCCATTCTTTCTGTATTTAATATTTCCAAGTCTCATTTTCTTTTTTCAATTGATTGTCTACTCGATGGCTAGATCAAAATCATATTGGATGGGGGGAGCACTATTCGGAGGTGTTGGACTTACCGTGACTGAATTGCTCTTTGCCGGATTTTCCAATGCCGATCCATTTTCATTCTTTAAACTCGGAACAGTGGGCTTGGTGAGTGTCTTTTGTACCTGTCTCGGTTTGATTATTGACTATAGATTATCTAAAAAAGGAGTTACAGAGAAATCTTTTGCAGAATTTATCAAGAAGGGTAGTGCACAAACAGGAGGATCAAGTATTGGATTCCTGGATATATCTGACAGTACCTTTGGCGGAGATTCTTCGAGTGACAGTTTTGGCGGGTTTGGTGGAGGATCCTCTGGCGGTGGCGGATCAAGTAGTTCGTGGTAGTATATTTGTATGATAAAAGATCTATCAAGAGGAGGAGAAGGGGTAACAAACTCTGCACCTGAACCCGAGAAGACGGTTGAAATTTCAAGTAGAGAGGCAATTCAATTGGCGTGTGATCAGGCCAGAGAAACTTTTTTTGATATTTTTAAGGAGTCTCCTACCATGCTAGGAGGTAGCACTGAAGGTGATACTACGTGGATCACAAACTTTAACCATGTGGTCGGTGTAGTCATTCAGAATATCGAATCTCTATTAAAAATAGATGAATTTTCTGCTCAAGCAAAAACTGAATTATTACAATATAAAATAGAGCTTTATTCCTTAATTTTGAAATCAGAAGATGGGTTGGAACCATCGGACTTTCTTACATCTGAAAACAGAGAGAGGTTGGTTGGGTCTATTTCGGATATAGCCGGGGTGCTGGAGGGTATTGTGAAAGACGAGGTAGATCACTTGGATCTATAAACTGGAAAAAATAATTCTTTATGCTAGTATTACCCGCATGCGTAGGTGGTAGAGCGGTCAAATACAACAGACTGTA
>JBAXAB010000008.1:0-35431 GCA_037142735.1 bacterium | reverse complement strand
TGGATCGAATAACATGAGGTATATAATAGTACTTATATGCGAGAATTTCAAGACAGAAAAAATCGAAAGCCAAAAATCTATTCTTTGTGGGTGCTCTTTTCTCTACTTGTTATCGTGGCGTTGTTTGCTAAGGGTGTGATTAGTGTTTACGAAAAAGCTAAAAGTACCAAAGTTGACTTGAAACGTTTAGAGGCTCAAAAAACAGATGTTGAAAATCGCTACGACACAATATCTAAAGAGGCAAGCGTGCTAAAAACGAGCGATGGTGTCGAGTCCGCTATACGCGAAAAATTTGATGTAGCTAAAAAGGGAGAAGGCGTCATTGTTGTCGTTGATAAGACTATTGAACAACCGGTTCAAGAAAAAGGTTTTGTACAGAGGGTGTGGGACTCGGTCAAAGGGGTTTTTCAGTAAAACAAAAAAGTAGATTAGTACATGAGAGACCGGAATAAATTGTTTTAAAGGAATACATAAAACAATTTTTCCATTGACTCGGAACCCTTCGGGTTCTTCCGTCAGATCTCTCCTGTACTAACTACTTTTTTGTTATTGATATACAAGATGAAGAATTTTGGACACATCGACTGTGTCCTTATCTATATTAAAAGAAAAAAGACTAAGTTTTTTGAATTTAGTCTCAAATCTTTATGAATTATTTCTTACCTTTACTTGCTTTATCGCGATCGGTCTTTGATAGGTATTTCTTTCTTAGTCTGACGCTACTTGGAGTAATTTCTAGATATTCATCCGCATTCATAATTTCCAAACCTCTTTCAATCGTAACAGGGATTGGTGGAATCAAAATAGTGGCTTCATCAGTTCCAGAGGCACGCATGTTAGTTAACTGCTTTCCTTTAGTTGGGTTCACATCCATTTCTTCACCCTTAGATGTATTTCCAAGTACCATACCAACGTAGACTTCGGTACCGTGTCCTACATAGAGAACACCTCTTGTCTGTAAGTTGTCCAAGGCAAAGGCAACGGCTTTGCCATTCTCCATTGAAACCATTGATCCAACGGCCTTTCTTTCGATTACGCCTGCATATGGCTTAAACTCTGTAAAACGGCTCGACATAATTCCTTGACCTTTTGTGTCCACAACGAACTGGTTTCGATAACCCAAGAGACCTCGAGTTGGAATATCAAATGAAATACGAGAGGCACCGTGGTCGTTCGACTTCATAGATGTCATAACACCTTTTCTTTTACCTAGTCTGTCGATAACAACACCACTGAATTCATCTGGAGTATCGATAATCACTTCTTCGAACGGTTCCATTTTTGCTCCATTAATTTCCTTGATGATTACTTCTGGTTGAGAAACCTGAATTTCATAACCTTCACGTCTCATTTGTTCTAATAGAATAGCAATGTGAAGTTCACCTCGGCCGTACACTTTAAAATGTTCACCGCTGTCAAAATCAACTTTTAATCCAACGTTCACCTGTAATTCTTTTTCTAATCGGTCGCGAATTTGTCGAGTTGTAACAAATTTTCCTTCTTTTCCAGCAAATGGTGAGTCGTTTACTAGGAATGAAAGACAAATTGTTGGTTCATCGATTGTGATCGTTGGTAACATTTCGGAGTTTGCATCATTCGTGACAGTGTCACCAATGTAAATTTCTGGAAAACCAGCAATCATAACCACGTCTCCTTCGATGGCGTATTCGGCTTCTTTTCGTCCTGTACCTTCGAATGTGAATAGCTTTGTTACTTTTCCTGAGGTGACCTGACCATCAGGTTTTTTAATATATAATGTTTGACCGTTTTTGATCATACCTGTTCGGATACGAGCAATGGCGAGTCTGCCTAGGAAGTTGTCATATGCGAGGTTGAAAGGTTGAGCTTTCAATGTTTCAGACTTTGCCTTTTCTTCATCACCAGAAGCGACGGGGACATTTTCTAAAATAGTTTCAAATAGGGGATCAAAATTAGTAAATTCATCCGATAAGTTCTTCTTGGCCAAACTTTTTACACCAATAGCGTAAATCATTACGAAATCTAATTGGTCATCATTAGCACCTAATTCCAAAAATAGCTCTAACAATTCCTCGTGTACTCTTTCTGCGTTTGCCGCTGGCTTGTCTAACTTGTTCAATACAACAATTGGTTTGATACCAAGTTCAATAGACTTTTTTAGCACGAAACGTGTTTGGGGCATTGGGCCTTCCTGGGCATCCACTAATAACAACACTGAATCAATAGATCGGAGTACGCGTTCTACTTCTGAACCGAAGTCGGCGTGTCCCGGTGTGTCAATAATATTGATTTTGTGACCCTTGTAGTTAAGAGAACAGTTTTTGGCGTAAATGGTAATACCACGCTCTTGTTCAAGGTCGTTAGAGTCCATGCTGGCCCCGTCCTTAACCATTCCGGTGTAACGCATCATGGCGTCTACTAAAGTAGTTTTTCCGTGGTCCACGTGAGCGATGATTGCAATGTTTCGTATATCCATTCGAGTATCTGTGAGGCAATGCCTCAATAAAAAATTAACTGTTAATCACTACCTAATCAATCTAGTAAAAGAGACTAAATAAGTCGCAAAACTATATCAGAAAAAGACGATTGTAGCAACTGAGGGTAGGCGTTTAAATTGGATAGTTGCCGGAGGCAACAGTGCTGACGATACCCATTGTCAATTAATTGACAATGGGTGATCGGGAAGTGGGCCCAAGAAAATATTTTGATGTAACTTTATACTTCAGGTGAGTAGTCTCTTTTTGTCCTTATTTGTTGGCGTTATTTGACAATCATGTTAAAATGCTTTCTATGAAAAATCACCTGCAACGGTCACTTTCGTCCCTTGGACGCTTTATAAAAAACAAGAAATTTTCGATTCCAACCGCAATTATATTGATTGCTATCTTGTATTTTAGTCTTCGTTCAAACAACAATGCGTCTGTAAAAGCCCTCACTATTAAGCAGTCAGATTTCGTGCAGGAGGTTCGTCTCACTGGAAAGGTCGTGGCTCAGAGCAAGGTCAGTATGGGATTTGAAAGTTCAGGTAGAGTGGCTAATGTGAATGTGAAAGTGGGGGACACTGTTCAAAAAGGAAGGGTGTTGGCTTCAATATCAAATGGTGATTTGTATGCATCTGTTCAGCAAAAACAGGCACTTGTGGACGCTGAGGCGTCTAAGTTATCAGCTGTACAAAACGGTTCTCGACCTGAAGACATTTCAGTCGCACAAAGTGACGTAAACAACGCATCGGTTTTATCAGAGCAAAGTCTGCAGTCTCTCGTGGATCAAATCAAAGATTCATATTCAAAGTTTGACGATGTCTTAAGAAATAAAATTGATCAGTTATACAATAATCCTGATACGAATTATCCAGACGTAAAAAATTTTGACATTCCAGCAGATAATGCCAATTTACCAAACAAATTGAAAGTCGATCGCGTAAATGCTGGCCAGATAGATAAAACCTGGGCCACAAGAGTGTTGCAACTTTCAACAAATAATTTTAGTGATTCAAATTTGAACGATGCTCGCAGTAATTTGGCTACTATGCGAGATTTTCTAAGTGATCTATCCGTCGTAGTTGTTTCATTCCAAAGCAATCCAACTATTAGTCAGGCCAATATGCTTCAGTTCAAGAATGACATATCGGCAGCACGTTCTACCATTCTAGCTTCAATTATTAGCTTGAATACTGCAGAACAGAATTATCGAACGTCTACCGTCGCTTTGCAAAAATCACAGCAACAATTAAATCTTAAAAAGATTGGTGGTACAGCCGACGAAATCGCTACTCAGGTGGCACAGCTAAAAAGCGCTCAGGCCTCCCTGGCTAATTCATATGCGTTGCTATCTAAAACTCAGATTGTTGCGCCTTTTGATGGGGCAGTCACACGAGTGGATATTGATCCAGGCGAAATTGCTTCACCGAATACGGCAGTTATCGACATGATTGGCGGTGGACAATACAAAATTGAAAGTTACATTTCAGAATCAGATATTTCAAAAATGGCAGTTGGTCAGGCGGCGATTGTCACTTTGGATGCATATGGTAAAGATCAAAAATTTAGCGCCAAGGTTGCATTGGTGGATCAAAGCGAGACTATTATTGATGGGGTATCGACTTATAAAACTACATTTGTCTTTGATACCGAAGATGCCCGCATCAAATCTGGTATGACAGCTAATATTACAGTAACCACTGATCAGAAAAAGGGAGTAGTCGTTATCCCACAGAACGCAGTCTATTTGTTGAATGGAGAAAAAGTAGTGGATGTCCTTGTGGATGGAAAGGTCGTGACTAAAAAGGTTGTGACTGGTGGCATTAGTACTGATGGAGATTTACTTATCTCATCAGGTATTAGTGAAGGGGACACTGTTCAGTTAAAGGCTCAATAATGAATTCAAACTTACTCAAAGTAGGGTTTTTTCTCGCATACAGACAAGTGAAGCGTGCCAATATTTGGACGACACTTCTTATTGTGATTGTTATGACTTTGACATTTTTGAACCTTGTTGTGGTTAACGGAGTATTAGTAGGACTTATTGAAAGTTCGCTACAGGCATTTCGTGATAGAGGAGTAGGGGATCTTATAATTACAAAGTTAAATCAGAAAAATCAAATTGAACGCAGTCAGGAAATTTTAACAGTACTCAAAAGTCTACCAGAAGTTCGTATCATTGCTGAACGTTATGTCGGCTCAGGAACAATTAATGTCGATTACAGAAAGAGATTGCGTGCTGATGAACGACCGAATAAAATTGGCGCCACAATTGTAGGTATCAATCCAGATGTTGAAATGTCGATGACAAATTTATCCAAATATCTGAAAGAGGGGCGGTATTTAACTAGTTACGATACGGACGGCATTTTGGTTGGTGCCAATTTGATATACAAGTACACACCGATTGAAAACCAAGCGTTTCAGACTTTAAAAAATGTTGAACTTGGTACAAAGGTGAAGGTAAGTATCGGACAAAATTCTAAGGAGGTAACTATTATCGGTATCATAAAATCCAAAACAGATCAGATCGATTCACGAGTGTTTATGTTGGACAATGAAGCCAAAAAGTTAATCGGCAGACCAGATGCCAATTTTGATGAGATCTCGGTTAAGACTTATTCGCAGTATGGAGATAAAGTTGTTGATGATGTAAAGCAGGCTCTCTTGAATAACAATTTTGATGACAACGCCAAGATTCAAACATGGGCCGATGCACAGCCTAAATTCTTGAAAGATATTTCCGCAACCTTCGGGCTTCTTGGGAACATGATCGGCTCAATTGGGCTTGCGGTGGCTTCTATCACAATCTTTATTGTTATTTTCGTAAACGCCATCACTCGACGAAAATTTATTGGAATTTTGAAGGGTATTGGTATTTCACCAAGAGTGATTGAAGTTTCCTACATTTTCCAATCAATCTTTTATGCACTGACTGGAGCACTGATTGGCCTCGCAATTCTCTATGGATTCTTGGTTCCGTTTATTAATGTCCATCCAATCAACTTCCCATTTAGTGACGGAATATTATATGCCCCAGTTCCAGGAACTTTAGTTCGCGCAGTGATACTTCTTATTACTACAATTGTAGCTGGTTATATACCTGCCCGCATGATTGTTAAAAAGAATACCCTCGATTCAATTTTAGGAAGATAATCAATAATAAATAAATGACACATCCACTACTTAACAAAAAAGCTCGGGCACACATGATTCATAATGCTCATATAATAGAAACTGTGGGGCTAGAGAAAAGTTTTATCGATGGAAATAAAGAGACCAAGATTTTGAAAGGTATTGATTTGCATATTAAAAGAGGAGAGTTTGTTGCCATTATGGGCCGCTCTGGTGCTGGAAAAAGTACCTTGTTGTACCAAATTAGTCTTTTGGATCAACCGACAGCGGGTAAGATTTTGATTGACGGCGTCAACATTGCTAATTTAAATAATGATGAAAGAGTGGATTTTAGATTAAGAGAATTGGGTTATGTGTTTCAAGACTATGCATTGTTACCTGATTTGTCGGCACGTGAAAATGTCGCTTTGCCATTATTGATGCAAGAGATTCCTAAAAAAGATGCTTACACTATTGCTGACGATACTCTAACAAGGGTGGGTCTAGGTACACGTTTGAATAATTTACCCGGAAAACTTTCAGGAGGAGAACAGCAGCGTGTCAGTATTGCTCGTGCCATTTCGCATGAACCAAGTATTTTATTTGCCGATGAACCAACTGCTAATCTCGATAATGAATCTTCTAAAATGGTGATGGAAATTTTTAAAGAGCTTCACAAGAATGGTCAGACAATTGTGATGGTGACTCATGAAGAAGAGTACGCCAAAGAGGCAGACAGAATCATACATATAAAGGATGGACTCGTTGGGTAAGTTGGCGGGTGTATTTACAAAGCATGCAAAGTATTGTAGGGTTATTTTGGACTGAGATCTATTCTCTTGTCCAAAACTGAACCACCAAACCAACCAAAGCAAGAATTGTAGGAGGACAAACTATGAGCAAAATAAGGAAACGACCTGACAGGGTCGGGAAATGGACCGAGGCAGGGGACATCTTGACCCGCGAGGCCCTCAAGTGCCGGCATTCCATCGATATCACGGACATCTGCCCACAGAGGGCAAGTTCAAAAAGGGCGGTCGTGATCGACTACATGCAAGGCACTAATGGTGTGCACTTCAGGATCGAGGACTGCTTTTCACGCTGTACCTATGGAGAAGTTGTGGCGTCCCCGGTTGAACTTTTGTGCAACATTCGTCACCCACTACTAGGGACCTTCTGCCGGTTCGCAGGTCTTTTTGGTCTCAAACCGGAGGATCTGAGTGCTGTCATCAAAGAGCACGCCCCGGCTCTTGACCGGGCTCTCCTCATCAGCGACCTCCGGAGGGCTATGGCCATGCCAGAGATCGAAAGCATGAGGTTTCAAGCCGCTCTTCGCCAGGCGAAGCTGACCATCAGTGACCTGACGGCGCCGACGCCGTAAGGAAAACAAGCCCCAGACAAGATTCAGCCCCCGTTGCCTTTCAGGCGACGGGGGCATCTTCTTTTTATATTTAATTTTTTAATGATTAGTATACGTTGAAACTAACGCTACCTACGTTGTTGTTTTCATTATTTTCGTACACATTATTCTGAGAATCTGCATAAATCGTAATTGAGTTTGATCCATAGCGTAGGTTGTCAAAGCCAAGAGTGAAGGTTGCGATTTGTCCACCTACAAGACCCGCTTGAATATCAGAATTGTATATTTTGTTGGCATTAGGATAATCAGTCAACTCAGCTCTAAAGCCCCACACATTTGAAACGTTGGCATTGTTCCCTCGGTTGATCACACGGAATTGAACCGCAACGCGTCCGTTAGCTGGAATGTTAGTTGATGGAATAAATCGATTGTAGGCATCGAGTGTTCCGACTTGTAAAATTTGAACAGTGAAATCTGGCTGACCGTAAGTTGTGTTATTGCCTGTATTGTATCCGTTGTAGTTTGAACCCTGAACAACATTTAGACCGATAGAAGCGACGTTGTTAGTGCGATTTGAATCCCGAGTTAGTCCAGAAGGATCAACGGTAATAGTGACAGGTAAGTTGTTACCAATTTGGGGATTAGTGAAGACTGCCTGAGCCTCAATTGCAGCACCAGCAGGGATTGATCCTACATTAGTGATTTGGCGCAATTGATCAGCTGAATTACTTGCAGGCATCGTGACAGAGATATTAAAAGTGCCCGTTGGAGCGGTACCACGGTTTTCAATCTTGAATTTTATGACGACAGTGTCAGAAGTGGTAAAATTATTTGTATCTACGTATGCACCGTTAGATGGGTTGATCACACCTTTTGAAAGAATCATGACAGCTACGTCAGGCGTACCGTTAGTGTAGTTAGTTGTATAACCGTTATTGTAGCTTGATCCACCTGAGTGAGAATTGTTTGTTGATGTAGTTACAGATGTATTAGATGTTGAAGTATTTGTATTCTGATTTGTATTTTGTGTCGAGCCGTTTGAAGTGGTTGTTGCAGTATGTGTAGATGAGGTCGAAGTAGCATTGTTACCAACCACAACAAAGCCGCCACTTGTGTTGGCTTTAGTAGAAGTGGCATTCCCATCAAAAAGTGAAGTAATAGAGACTGTGGCAGAGGCTAAAGAAGAAACTACCTTCGGTACTATCTTAACAATTCCGATACTTAAAAATACCAGAACCAAGATTATAGCCCCAACAATAACGACGCGAAAGAAAGTTCTCATAGGTGTTTTTGGTTGATTTTCCATTAATAACACCATTATATAATACCCTATGGATTTGTCAATCACACCCCGGATTCCTTTTGGTGTATAATTTGCAACATTATGACAATAAAAATATATAGTACGCCGTCTTGCACATACTGCCATGCGGCCAAGGAACTTTTTAAGGAGAAAAATGTTGAATTTACCGAAGTAGACGTGGCGGCTAATATCGAAGAAAGGAAGAAGATGATCGAAATAAGCGGTCAGATGGGCGTTCCTGTTATAGAAATCAACAATCAGGTTATTGTGGGATTTGATCAAAATTTATTAGAAAAAATGATTGCTGAAGGATCTGGGGCTGCAGGTGGGAAATAATCCAATATCAATTATGAGTAAAAACACAGTATATATTTTTATAGGGATAGTAGTGCTGGTTGCGGTCCTAGTCTTTGTAGTTGCTTCACAGTCAAATAATTCAGCACCAATAAATGCTGATATCCAAGTAGATAATGCCACAAGCACACCAATAATTAATAATTCAACAACAACAAAAATGACACAAGATTCAAACATGACAGCACAGGTGGGTGATACAGTTTTCGTTCAGTACACAGGTACACTTACAAATGGTAAGAAATTCGACAGTTCAATTGATCGAGGAGTACCATTCAATTTTACATTAGGAGTTGGTCAAGTGATTAAAGGTTGGGATCAGGGGATTCTTGGTATGAAAATCGGAGAGAAGAAGAAATTAACTATTCCACCAGAATTAGGATATGGTGACCATGAAATTCCAGATGGTAAAGGAGGGGCTCTTATTCCAAAGAACTCTACGCTATTGTTTGATGTAGAGTTGGTGGATATCAAGAGACCATAGTCACTACGCGCATTTGATGCGCGCCTGCCGCCATAGTTCAACGGATAGAACAGTCCCGTCCTAAGGGATAGATGTAGGTTCAATTCCTGCTGGTGGCACCAATAGATTTGACAGCTAAAATTTTAGGTATATAATTCTCATTAACTTAAGAAAAGGGCCCTTATGCAGATACGTCTGCATTGGGGGCCTTTTCATTTTTAGTGTTCGAAAACTTATGGTAGTGTGAGTTTAGGAATGTTATAGGAGTCTTGTTCCTCTTCAGCAAAAATGAACAAGTATTTTTGTCTGGAGCAACAACTCCAGAAAGCGCATTATTATTTTTCAAAAACTCAACAAGACATCCGAAATCTCCATCACCAGTAATTATCAAGCAACTAGTAAAATATTTAGTATAAAAATCAGACACGACCTTTAATACCATTTCCGCGTCACAGTTACCTTTAACGGAATTGTTACTGTACGCAACTTCTTTAAAAATTAAAATGAGACCGCTTTCAGTTAGTTGAGCGTAATATTCCTTTAATTTACTGATAAAACCTAAAATAAGTAGATATTCTTGGCTTTATATTTCTACTTAAGCCATCCAGTAAATTTTTTATAATTTATTACAAAACCTAGATCGCTTGCCCTGCGATGGAGATTGTTTCCATCGATATAGATGTGTATGTTCTCCACTAAAATAGTGTAGGTGGTACACATTAATAAATTATTAATTTTTGTGTAAATTGAAGTTGCAGACGACTGGCCTGTAATACTCACCAAGTTGCACTTTGTTATTTTGCATTTAGAAGGTACTATAATTAAAACTATATGACCCAAAACAACATAGAAAACCTCAATCTTTTCATCACCGAAGCTCAACCTGACTATGAATTGCTGGATAGTGGCTCAAACTATAAACTCGAGCGCTACGGTAAATTTGTACTATCCCGTCCCGACCCACAAGCTCTATGGGCAACAGACACTAAAACATGGAAATCAGATGCAGAATTTAGAAGTGGGGATGGAGAAAGGGGAAATTGGAATGAGGTTCTGGAAAGCTGGCCGATTAACTTCGGGGGAATTACTTTGAAGATAAAACTTTCTCCGTTCAAGCACACCGGTCTTTTTCCAGAACAGCTTGCTAATTGGCAATGGATGGAAAAACTTATTTCTGAAAGTAAAAGGCCAATTAAAGTTTTAAATTTATTTGGTTACACCGGAGGGGCAACACTTGTGTGTGCGAAGGCGGGTGCAGAGGTCACTCATGTTGATGCCTCAAAATCTGCTATTACATGGGCCAATGAAAATGCTGAATTGTCTGGATTAAAAGATAAACCTATTCGCTGGATGCTGGATGATGCATTGGCTTTTGTAAAAAAAGAAATTCGTCGGGGAAATAAATACGACGCGATTGTGATGGATCCACCAGCATATGGACGAGGGGCCAAAGGAGAGGTCTGGAAGATCGAAGAAGGATTTCTGCCCCTTATCGATGATTGTATTAACCTCCTTAGTGATAATCCATTATTTTTTGTATTGAATGGATACTCGGCAGGGTATTCAGCAATTGCCTACGCTCAGAATATTACGGTTATACAGCAGAAATACGGGGGTACAGTAGAGAGTGGGGAACTTGTCATACAAGAATCAAAACACAAACGCCTCCTTCCATGTGGAATCGTGGCACGTTGGAAAATATAGATTAAATATGTTAGGATATTTTTATGGACGACAGAGACGAGGACATTGAACAGATTCAAAAAGATATCAAGCAGATTAAGGATATTGTAACCAGAGATCATCATATGATGGGGGTTTTATACCGATACCATCGATGGTCACGAGCCTACTCGCTCCTTAAAATCTTGATTATTGCAGGTATTGCATTTGGTGCCTACTATTATGTAGAACCAATGCTTGCGCCTCTTATGAATGTCTATAATAAAGTCACCACTAATCCATTTCTGAACCCTTCTACTGCTAGCACGAGTACAAGTAGTGGATTCAGTAGTTTCTTTAAAAAGTTTTAGCAAGCCGAGGTAGCTCAGTTGGTAGAGCATACGCCTGAAGAGCGTGGGGTCACCAGTTCGAACCTGGTCCTCGGCACATGAACCCTAACAATTCGCCGTGGTTACATCAGTTAAAAATAACCCGTCCGATTGATACTTTATATCAGGATACAAAAACAGATATTGCTATTGTGGGTGGTGGAATCTCGGGTGTTATGACAGCGTATTTCACCCTTAAAAATACGGACAAGCAAGTTTTACTATTAGAAGGTAGTCGCATTGCTCATGGCTCAACTGGTCATAATGCCGGGCAGGTTGTTGCTACGTTTGAGCGTGAATTTCATGATATTGTTCGTGAGCATGGTTTGGAGAAAGCAGCAGATGGTGAGAGGGCACTTCATTCTGCGTGGATTCTGTTAGATCAGATTTTTCAAGAAGCCAACCTACACACTCCTATTTCATCGTTCGCGGGGTACAACGGGTATGCGGGTATTGAATTACTAATTGATGAATTGAAAAATAACGCGTTACGCAGAGAAGCGGGAATTTCAACTACACCAATTTATATTGCAGATCATGTGCGAGGTTTGGAAAAAATTCCTCAAGAGTATAGATCATTGTATGAGCTTATTCCACATAAAGATATTTTGTCACTTTTAGAAACTGAAAATGCGCAGTATATTGCGGTTGTGTCTCAAAAAACAGCAGCTATTAACAGTGCAATGTTGGTAGAAGAGTTGGTTGGTTATTTATTAAATAAATACAAAGGTCGATTTCAATTGGCAGAACACACTTCTGTCGAGGAAGTGATATTGGAGAAACATATGGTTCTTTTAAAAACGAGAACCAATCGTAAGGATGGTAAAGAAGAAAAGATCTTCGATGTGAATTGTGGCAAGGTAATTTTGTGTACAAATGGATTCGAAAGAGTTCGTCTCATTAATAACGCAGGTAGAGATGTTGATACAAAATTCCACCAGTCGTTACACGGTGCAATTGGGTACATGTCAGGGTACTTGGAGGAGCTTAACCGTCAGCCGGCAGGACTTAGTTATTACGATGAGCAGTTTTTAAAGAGTCACAAAGGTGGCGATGCTTTTAGTGAGGCACCTTATTTTTACGTAACAAGAAGGCCATTTGAAATTGAGAAAGGTGAGAGGCATAACTTGGTATGTATCGGTGGTCCAGAATTATTAATCGGGGATACGAGGAAATATGTTCGTGAGTATCAGTTTGATAAAAAAATGGGAGACAAAATTAGTGACTTTGTTAAGCAAACATATAAGAAAATTCCAGGAGAACACTTTGAATACAAGTTTCAGTGGCATGGATTGTTGTGCTACACCCCTGGAGGGATACGATTGATTGGTCCTGACCCTAAAAATAAAAACCTGATGTACAATCTTGGCTGTAATGGCATTGGAATTATTCCCTCAATATATGGAGGAATGAAAATCAGTAAAATGCTTGCCGGTGAAGAGTTTCCCCCCTCGATCTTTGATCCAAAGGACTTATAGGGTAGACTATACAGACAATGTTTGAAGTCCTCACTAACTACCTCTTTTCTCTTTTGCAAGGGTTTAAGCATCACCAGCTTTCTTTGTACCTATTCGTATTTATAGCGGCTCTTTTAGAGTCTACACCAGTCATTGGGACTTTTATGCCAGGCACATTTTTATTGTTATTGTTTGGAGTTTTTTCAGCCAAAGGATATGGTTCGTTAGCCCTCATGATTTTGTTATCTACTATAGGAGCAACTATTGGAGATATAGGAGGATATTTATTAGGAAGATATGGACGTAGATTTTTCCAAGAGAATAATCGTATTTTAAAGTTGTCACATTTGAGGACTGGTCAGGCATTTTTTGAAAAACACGGAGGAAAAAGTATTTTATTTGGAAGATTTATTGGCCCAATTAGACCAATCATTTCGTTAATTGCAGGGGCTACTCATGTAATACCTAAAAGATTTCTACAGTGGAATATTGCCGGGGCTCTTCTATGGTCTGGTTTGTATATTTCGATTGGATCTATTTTTGGTCACAATATTCGTCTAATTGACAAGATTGTTTCAGAAGTGGGGGCGGTGGCGTGTGTGATTATTCTTGTTGCTTTAGGTTTTTATATATATTTCAAAAAACGTGCCAAGATAATGATAGATTAGTTTTGATTACATCTTTAGTTTAATTTAATCTAAGTTTGATAGTTTGAAGGCATGAAAGAGAAAGGTGCCGTGATGATATTGATTGTGCTGATCTTAATGATGGTTGCAACGGGGTTGTTTGCATCGCATGGGGAGGGAACAATAAGCAGACAAAAGGATTTCTTGTTTGGGACATATTATGAGCGCGCCATCGCCTCTGCTTTGTCATGTCGTGAGGTGGCGATGGCGCGCCTTAGTGCCAATTTTCAATATGTCTCTAGTACCACTACACCACCGGAGGCTGTGAACGAAGGAATTGCTTGTTCATATTCTGTTATCAAAAATCAAACTAGCCCAGCCAACAGTAGAGATTTTTATGTTGATGTGGTCGCCGTAGGCAATGTTTCATCAAACGAGCTTTTGCCAATTTCATTAATTATAAAAAGCACACTCATGATTTCTTTTGCTTCACCAAAAATAGAAAAAACCTTTATATATTTTTGAAAAATATTTCATATCAGTTGGATACAATGTGTTGATACGTTTATTAAATAAAATCAATTATGAAAAACAATATAAAATATAAAAATAGATCAGGTTTTACACTTATTGAAGTTCTGATTGTTCTAGCTATTATTGCCATTTTGGCGACCATTGTTATGGTTGCACTTAATCCAACAAAACAGTTCAAGTTTGCCCGAGATTCCCAGAGAACTTCACATCTGTTGTCCTTGTTAAATGGTTTAGGCCAGAATATGATCGATCATTCTGGGGTTTTATATTGTGCTAATGTGGCAACTAATGTTCCCACAAGTACAAAGACCAATATTGCTTCAACAGGTGGCTTTAATATCGCTGATTGTTTAGTGCCTCAATATTTACAAACCCTACCATTTGATCCTGCAAAACCGGGTGCATACTACGCGACATCAACGGGTTTCGATACTAAATATAGTATTGATCAGGATGCCTATGGTCACATAAATTTGTATGCAGATGCTGAAGCAACGTCGTCAATTATAAAAGTCAGTCGATAGATGTTTCAAATAAACCCTTTAAAAACAAGGTAAAATGGATTATTGGGTGTGTGGATAGTCAGCTTTTTGTGCCCGATATGGTGCTATAATTAAAGAGAACCGAGATGGTTTATAAAAATTAATTTAATAAATTCATAATGAAATCTTTACACGCAGTTACGTTCATTTTACTAGTGATTGGAGGTTTGAATTGGCTCTTGATCGGAATTAACCCAAGCTGGGATCTGGTTGCAATGTTGTTAGGCGCTGGCTCTACACTTGCAAGAATTGTATACATCCTTGTTGGTCTTTCTGCTGTTGTTGAAATCGCAGGGCACAAGTCAAGCTGCAAATGTTGCACAGTTTCAGCTCCGACGTCTAACTAAACTAATAGATAGATTTAGACTTAAACAAAAACCCACCGCATGGTGGGTTTTTGTATGTAATATCTTAAATATATTTTTGTTCGGGATACATTCTTTCGCGCATTTTTTCTAATTTCTCTATAACAGCAGGATCGGTGATCCTAGTAAAACGTTTGACACTCGATTCGTTCTTTGTCATCAGCTCGGCCCACATTTTCAAGGGTCTCAGATCAAAAAATTTACCAGCTTTGTATATTTCCACATTCTCATCTAGTGGTCTATAAATAACCATGTTCGCATCTTCGGGTCTGCAATCATCTTCTGTGTGACATCCGATACCTATCAATTCGTATGCATGATGATAGATGGAAATTTCAGGGTCATGCTTTGCATGATAATAGAATCCTTTCTCTAGATTATCTGAGGGTATTTTCATATCTAAATAGTAAAGACTTTTTCTTTTGTATGCAAGAGGTTGATATTAAAAAACAAATGTCCCGCTCCGAGTAGGCGTCCCCAAAATGGGAAACCTTTAACTCGGAGCGGGACGGTGACAGGGACTTGCTTGCTCAGCCTATTTTGCCGGAGGAACCGGTGGGGCGGGTTCAGCAGTTGTAGGTGCTGGTGCAAGTGCCGGTGCCGGGGTAGGCACAGCGGCCGGTCCTGCAGGTTCCGGCGTCGGGCCAAGGCCTTTTGCGGCCGCTTCCGCTGGGGTGAACACGGCTACGCGCTCGGCCGACTGCGGTGAGATGCAGGAGGTGAGGACGAGGCAGGAGGTGATAACGATCGTGAGGGTTCGGATTGTTTTCATACGGAGGTGTGTGGTGTTGACGGCAATGGCCAGCACTCGAATATGTTTGGTTTACTTGGCTGGCCACATCTTTTAAAACACCTAAATGTTCTAAAAGATGTGGCCACTATGGAAAGAGCCTTTGCTTAAACGATACATCGTGTATATCTACCTGTCAATTTATTAGTCTGTCATGAGATCCACACTCAGTCGGCTCTATTGTTGTAAAGGTCGAGATCAATTAAAAAATAACAAATAATATAAAATCTAATAATATGAAAAAAATAATTATCGGTGCTGTAATGACCCTTGCCTCATTCCTTCCTCTAGCAACTTTTGCTTCAACATTCGCATATGTTGATGTAAATGGAAATCTTGGATCAGTGGATGCTGCTAATGCAAATCAGGCCTTAACTGTAAGCAACATCGCCTACAACAGTGGTGTGGTGCTACTAGGAGGATCAGTCACTATGTCAGGTCTTATTTCTTCTCCTCAGTCTTCAGTTGGAACTTACCAATATGTTGACGTAAGCGGAAAAATCTCAGCAGTACAGGCTAATAGTCCAGAACAAGCCCTAACAGTAAGTAACATCGCTTCTAATAGTGGAGTAGTATTAGTACGTTAAACTACCAAACAAACGTGCATGAATATACATTCAGAGCAAAACGATAAAAGACCGAGCAATTATCCTCGGTCTTTTATCGTTTTGGACTATTAGAAATGCTTTTGCTGATAACTGCAAGGCGAGGCATTGATTTAGCGTTTGTTCTGGTGATTATAAAACTCGATCCGTCGGCCCCAAGTGATGAAGTGTTTACAAGAGGCTGGCCTGCATAGTTCAGCATGTTCATTGGTCTTGCCCCTACTTGTTGAATATTTTGACGTACACCATTATTGATAGTCCAGGCATTACTGAAAGATAACTTACCAAAGTTATCTAGCGGTACAAGAATGTTTGTACCAGTAATTAATGGTGATTCTTGAATCCATTCTACAGAAGACATAGATGAAGCGTAGTAAAGAGAAGTTTTGTAACCCTGGTTCGTGGTTAAGTTCTGGAAAGAAATCGTCCATTGGTTTAAAGATTCCTGGGCTATTGATGCCATCACTGAATCGCCAGGGTGAATTGTGACCGGTATTGTGACAGGGAGGCTCGGAAGGATTTCATACCATGCCTTATAAGTTATTTTGTTAGTATTTTTCCCTTCAATAGTGGCCGTGGTCATCGTATGTGTTCCAATTTGAATAAGATTTTTTTCACCAGAGAGGCCGCCAATTCCAATCCATGTAGAATTAGAAGAATAATCAGTATTAGTTGTCTTCGGAATTATCCAACTGGCACCCACTCCGCTATATCGATTATTACCAGAAGCTGTATAGCCTGCCCAGTTACTTGATACGTCTGGGCCCGCAGTATTTGTTGAGTTAGTAGGAGTTCCGTTTGTTGTAATAGTATTTTGTGCGAGCACTGTAAAGTTTCCTGACATTGGTAGGGAAGCGGCTGAGGCTACATGCGGATAAAAAAACAAAGAAAAAACAGCGATTATAACGCTGGCAAAAACATTTATTTTCTTTGATAAATATCTATACCGTCTCCTGGTTTTCAGGGGCGAGGGGGAATAGGGTTTATTCATGTGGAAGTATTTTAACAGCTCACAACTTTTAAGCAAATTGTCAAAAAACACTTCTAAAGTATAGTTATATTTACACGTTCAAAATCGTTTTTCATTTAAGGCTTATTTGTAAGCCTATTTTTAACTATTGATAAAGATAACAATATGATGTCCAGTGTTTCTTGATTTTAAATCCTAGATTGTCTTGAGGGATCTTATTCTTATGAACATTAACAATATAATAATACTGAAAGCTGTAAATGAAAGAAGCGGAATGGTGATGAATCCAAAATATTCTACATATTTGGTTGTACAAGAAACCCCTGTTGAACATGGTGCAAGTACATCAGGAATAATTTTGTAGTAAAGCAGACAGTGAAATAGGGCAATCATCCAACCAATAATTGCAGGTGGTAAAACAAACAGATGGGTGTTGCGGTCTTTTGTGAGTATTCCAACAATTAAGGTTATAAAAAGAGGGAACATGGCAATACGTTGGAACCAACACAAAACACAAGGGGGAAACATTAATATATTGCTAAAATAAAGGCTACCAAGTAAAGCAATAATCGCTTGGACAAGGGCAAGGTAAAGTGCGTTTTTAAAGAAAAAGTTTTTGATGCGGGTTGATGTTTTCATAGATGCTTTTCAGTATACCAAATATTTTATTTTTACTAAATTAAAAAAAGAAGACCGTCGCGCAGTTGTTTTGCGCGACGGTTCTGGATCCTTTGGCTGGCCAAGCCGACTACTTTTGGATGTCCTTCAGGCTCACAGCGATGAATTCGCCTGTCCTTGGAAGGTAGAAGATGACCGATTTTGCCTCCATGGCCATGAAGCCGATGGCGTATTCTTCGACGATTTTGGACATCTTTTTGTAGCCCGCATCGTCGGACACTCCGCCGATGTCCTTGAATTTTTCATCCATCTTTTTTTGCCATTCGAGAATTTTTGTCTTGTTCTTTTCCGGCACGTTGATGAAGATAATTCTGAGGAAGGGGAGACGCGGCGGTGTGTCTCCGGCATTGTAGAAGTTGATAGTAAACTGCTCCTCTCTACCTTCAGCTTTGATCCCTGCCCAGAGGCTGGACGGCGCAAGGGAAAGGAGGGTCAAGATGAGGGCGAGGGTGGCTAGAACGAACGATTTGTTTTTCATGGCTGGTACTGGTGGTTTTGGATTGCAGTGGTACAGCGATAGTTAGTCGCAGTATCAGGGAGTTAGGTTGGTTACTCGTCTGAATTCTGCGACCGACTCATGAATTACTCTTCCAATACTATACAATGAAATTATGGAAAAGCAAATAAAACAAAAACCCTCGGTGTTTTTCAACAGAGGGTTTTTGTTTTAGAAAATCTAACTTAAGCTACCTAAGCCTGTTGTGTATCTTTTTGGAAACCAACAGCTAGAGCTACCACAGAGATGACAAGGTGCAAAAGATTATCAGCAAGATTCACACCAATAAGTCCAAGAACCGTGTTTCCTTGTACAAATCCAACTATAGTGACAATCAAGTAAACAATACCGAACGCCTTGAAGAAACCTTTTGGTGATGTGTTTGCGAATGCAAGCCCTAATATACCTGTCAGAATGTGAATGACATTATGTACCGTGTCTACTTCAAAAATACCCAACAAGTGTCCACCTGACGTAACCCCAGGGACAAAACCTAATATACCAACGACAAGCATGATGCCTCCGAATAATTTTGCGAATTTTGATGTGTTCATTTTTTTGTTTTTTTGTTAATACTCTAATTATACCCTAAAAAAGGAGAAAGAAAGGGTTCGTCCACAGGGCTTGTGTTATGTCAAAAAACACAAAGCTCCGCCTCAACCTGCAAGCGGAAACTTTGGTTGAGGCGGAGCGATAAGGTACTGGGGTGCAGCGTTGGTGCAGCGCGGCGTCACCACGAAGGGGCCAGCTTGCCGTTCAAGTTCTGCCCATTGATCCTGCTGACTTGCCACATAATCTTGACACTTGTTCCTTCGATCATGCAGTCATAGAGGGTCTTGCAGACCGAAATGGCCACTTGCCCTTTTCCTGTCTCGAAGGTCAGGTAGTAGCTTCCGCTGTTTTCAGTGCTGAGACCAAGCGTCGCTGGTGCGCCTTCGTTGTAGGTGTTTCTGCCGACAACCTGACACACACCGGTTTGCCAGGGTTGGCTGAAGAACTCAAGGCCTGCCTTCATATAGAGATATTCCAATAGGTATCGAAGGTTGGCCTTCACGAAGGTGAAGGTGCTGATTTTTCTGACGATGGTGGAGTTCATGATTCTGTATTTTGTGGGTGCAACTGCGAGCCATTGATTAGCCGCATGCCTGAAATTACTAAAATGTAGCAGTTTCAGGTATATGGCCAATATGTTCAAAGGGCAGATCTATTAAAAGGATACTGGACCGTATCTTGTGAGTCAATGATAGTAATACATGTAACGATTTTCACCTTCCATCGGCTTTATAAGTGTTGAAACTAAAATATTATAATTAAAATACAAAAATATATGTTAAGCACAATTGCAGTCGTTCTTATTATTCTCTGGCTTCTAGGAGTCGTCACGTCATTCACTATTGGAGGTTTTATTCACATTCTTCTCATTGTTGCGGCTATTATGATCTTGGTAAGAATCATAAGAGGTCAGAAGGTTCTATAGTCTAGGTATGTGTACTAAATTTGGGGTCCATGCCAATTCAGGATTCTCTTCAAAGATTTTTTAAATCAGTGACGGCTGTTGTTATTGCTCACCGACTCACTACAATCAAGGAAATGGATAAAATTCTTGTTATGGAAGGAGGTAAAATTATCGAGCAAGGCAGTTTTTCAGAGCTTTATGGTAAAAAAGGAAGATTCCATGAGTTGTGGGAAAAGCAAAAGCTTTAGGATCGCAATCCGTCTAATTGGAGCCATTTACCCTTTTAACATTTATTGCTAGACTTCTGTCATTATAGATAATAATAAATATATGCCTTACGAAGCCCCAGTAGATTTTCATAGTGAAATAGCTGTATTTGCAAAGGGAATTGACCCTGAATTTGCTGCAGAATTTAAAATAGGTGAAACAGATTCAAAAATGGACAGGGGAGATAAGATTTTAGAAGTTACACTCAGACATAGTGCTCATCCAGATTTTGTGTTTGCATTAACTTTCCATGATCCGAATACAGATTTAGTCGACATGAAAGATGCAATCAATGAAAAATATAAATACTTTTCTGACAGAAACTGGAGTCTGAAAGCTTAGTCGTCGATGATTATTTCTTAAAGCTTGCTGTTACTCGATTGAAATAAAATCACCTACTGTAGAAGGCCTGCTCTATCTTAAGGAGCTATTAAATATAATTGAAGTTATAAAAGGGCCGACGGTTGTAGAGATGAAAAAGATTTTGAATAAATAACGGGCATCAAAGGTGTTTGGTAAACTAAATTTAGGCGTTAATAAAATCTTCAGCCTTTTTGTCAGTTTTTAGACCTTTGTTTTTTAGAAAAACCACTAGGCTTTTTAGTGCCTTCTTGTTGGCTAAACTTGCTGAGAAAGTTTGCTTGTTATCTTTGAAAGAAAAAATAATATTTTCAGTCCATATCATTCTAAAAATACTAATCTGAGATATTTCTTCGTATTTTTTTGTGAATGGGAAAACAACTTTAAATTGAATGTGATCTGGATAAATTATTAATTTAGGTGATAGATTGTTATGGGCAAGGGAGATTAATGGAGCATTACTAAGGCCTCTATATGATGCAATTATTGGAACGCTGTATCCTTCAGCAGGGATGTTATCAAGGGTTAAGGTCGGTGAATTTTTTGTGAAATCTTTATACTTTTTTATTAATATAATGAATGGCATCGATATTGCGATGACCATGAGTATTACGATGAGTGTAATGAATATGTAAATCATTTTTATATGATATCAAATTGTTCAAGTTGGTACAAAGGGATAAATTTCAAAATCAAAAAGGGTTCGAACCTTCTTTTGTACATAAAACGAAAAAATACCACCCTGTCACGTGGAGGATGCTCCCGATTTCTTAGCTTCTTCGAGGCTGTCAAAATCGCAGTCCTTGTGAGGGTTCGAACTTGTCTACTTAGGTCTGTATAACATTCACAATGTTCACATGTGCAAAAAATAAGGTATATTATAGTTACTATGTTTGAAGGAAAACCAGCTATAGTAGGTCAAAAAATGGAAATAGATAAAAGTGAAATACCAGCCCTTTTAGCAGAAGAAAGGAAAAGCCTAGATTTATTATATGAATATTTAGAAAAGGGTATTCCTGCTTCAAATGAATCTCTTAGTATTGATGCTTGGAAAAGAACATATGAACAAAGAATTGAAATCACTAAGAGAACAATTGCTGAATTAGAAGAAAGATTAAAGAATTAAAACATATTACTGTATAACTTGCTCCAAAGGTGGGAGGATGTTCGAACTTATTTGGTGGGAAAGTGATATACTATTATCGTGATTAAATGGAACGAAGTAACCTGGTACTCTAAGCTCCTAGCAATTATCTTTTTCATTGGCGTGCTGCCAATACTTTGTTTCTTTATTGGGATTGAGTACAAATCTGTTCAGCAAGAAGCATTTGTACCATTACTAAGTAATGTAAGTAATAATTTAAATAAAAAAGAAATTATTCTTAATTCAGGTTCAATTTTATTAGCAATGCCTAATACGAGTCAAGAACCCTATAACTACATAGGGTCTCCTATCGCAGAGTACTTTATTGTTTCTAAGGATGCACAGAAAGGGGTAGAGAAGCAGATAGCTTTAATTAAAAGCAACTTTGCAGCAAAGCGGTTCGGTTTTTTAAAGGGTATTGTATATTTTATAAATCCTGGAGGTGAACTTGAAAGTTTAAATATAAAATCAGGTAACCATTCGATAACAAAGATTCCTGGGATAATTCCTACTGCGAAATATCTTAACGACAATACGTTGTCCGATTTTTTAATAGTTAACGACGATATTTTTTATTTGAAAGGAGAGTGTTCAAGTGATATTTCTTCTTGCGTGCTTGGTCAGTATAATCTCGTATCAGGTAGTAATAAAATAGTTGTTGAAGATTTAGGTAAACAGACAAGAGAGGGTAACTTCACAGGAACAAGTTTTATAGACTTTGATTCTGAAAGTAATACTCTTAAGATTCATGCAGGGAGCGGTGACGCAGGGATATCCTCGGCTTCTCTGTATAGCATTGATTTAACCACGAGCACCCTTAAAAAAATTGGATCAGCTGGGTCGTATAGCTGTGACGCTTTGGACGGAACAGGTGCCGAATGTTCTTCATCCGATCGAAAATCAGAGAATGAAAATAATATGAAATTTACCAATCTAAGTCTCCCTGCTCCAATAATCTGTAATGGAACAACAATCTCTTTTACACAAGATGGGATAAAAATTGATGGAAAGGACTATAGGGGTGATTATTATGTAGGTTGTGTAAATTAATTTATAAAGTCGAAGAGTTAGGACTGACTAACCGTCCAATTAGGCTCCAAAAGTGGGACGATGTTCGAACCTGTTTGGTGAAGGTGAGTTAATTCTTTTCAGACTCTACATATCTACCTAAAGCCAGTTCAACTGCTGGATAAGCCATCTTTCCACTGGCTTCAATAGAGTTTAACCATAAAAGGCTTCCTTCTTCGGAATCTTTAGGTTCTCCAGTCGATTCAACTGAAAAAAATAATGATAGTGTTGGATTTCCAGCAAAGAATGAATTTGTTGACCAAAGGTATTTGCTTTCTGTAACCATGAGACCAGTTTCTTCTTTAACCTCTCTCAGTATTGCGTCTTCCGCGTTTTCTCCACTTTCAATCATTCCTCCTGGTAAACCAAGCCCTTTTAAATACGAAAGTTGCATAAAAAGAATTTTGCCTTCTTTGTTTTTAATAAAAGTACCAACAGAAACAATTGGAGTCAATTTAACAAAAAATAGTTTTGATAGGACTTTTACAATAAACAGGAACATTAGAGCTCTAAATTTGTAGAATTTCATAATTGTCAGTATACCAAATCTTCCTAGACGTACCACGGCTCCAAAGGTGGGAGGATGTTCGAACCTATTTAATCACTAGATAAGGAAAGACCCGCCATGCGACGAGTCCCTCCCTGAGGTGTCTAGTCGAAGCGGGTCAGTTGAAGTGCTTTGGTCGGGGTTTCAGTACCAACCTTTTCACGCATCCAGTCGGGGATTGTGCAAGGACGTTTTGTGGAATTGTTAACGAGGGCCATTTCCCAGCCCATCTTGGTCGTTACTTTTCCGTCCCTACGAAGGGTGCAGTAAAAGGCAAGGCACGTTGGCCTTGAAATCCACATTGTGATTTCGATGTCTAGCTCTTCGCCCAGACACAATTGAGAGTGGTAGTTTATTCCCACAGTCCTCATCACAAGAAAGAGAGAGTGTCTCTCTTTCATTTCCATCAATCCCAGACCGAGTTGCTCTCTCATGGCAGAGTGTGCGTTTTTGGCCATTGCTTGTTGGGCCAAGAATCCCGCATGCTCTCCTTCATCAAGGTGCTCCGCTTCGACCACTAGATGGGTCGAGTAGGTTTTCATTCAAAAGTAAACTAACACATGAGTGTCTTTATGTAAAATTGCTTTTTCTCTGGCTCCAAAGGTGGGAGGATGTTCGAACTTTTTTATCCAAGTAAAACAAAACCCCGTCCCCACAAGCAGGACGGTAGTCTTGCGTGAGGTCGGGGTGTATTCAGTCAGTGATTCCCAACTCAGTTCGTATTACTTCGGACTTACCATTAACCCAATAACGAACCATATCGCGGGTACTTTCTTCTGGGACTACATCACGTACCACTTCTTGCATGAGCAGTTCGAGCATCCGTATCCTTGCAGTCGCGGTTTCTTCTTTTGCAATGTGTTCAAAGCGGGGTTGTTCGAGGGAGGCTCTTTTTTGTACCTCCATCATCATCAGGTTTTGTAGCCGAATGAGCATTCTTAGAATATCTTCGGGGAATTCTCCTATTACCTGCTCTCCATTGCTGTCGAGGGGTGGGAGTGGAAGAAGTTCGTGAATCTCGGGCTGGTTGCGTAGAATTGCAAGCAACATCTGTATGAAGTTCATTTTTTGTCCTCAGTTTGTTGTTGGTGTGCTGGGTGGAGACTTGATTGTCTGACAAAACTCTACTCCAAATATGTAAAAAGTCTAGTAAAAACTGGCTCAAAAGATGGGAGGATGTTCGAACCTATTTATCAAAAAGAAAGGCCCCACAAGTGTAAGTCCTTGCGAGGAACTTTCTTGCGGGGCTTCAGAGCCTCCATTTCTAGGACCACCGGATTTACACGAGTTTTCCTTCTCGATTCTTTTTCATTACTGAATTATATACCAAATCTTCCTTGACGTACTACGGCTCCAAAAGTGGGAGGATGTTCTAACTTTTTTATGTTAATTAATGTGCTGATTAATGAGTGTTCTCGTTATTGGTCCAAAAAAACCAGTACCTGGTAGACTGTTTAATTTTTGAAGTTCAACAAGAGCAGCCTGTGTCAAAGGTCCGAACATATTTGTTAGTCCATTCTTTTCAAGCTTATTCGCCATTTGTCCGAGATTTAGTTTGATTAATCTTTTTTGCAATTCGTAAACATCGGTTCCGGACATTCCCTTTTTTAGGTTTCGAGTAAATTTAAAATTTACAGCTGTTGTAGTATTTGCCACAGTAATAGATGAAGGAGAGATGTTTGATGAGCTATCACTATATCTGCATAGATCAGATCTGTTTGCAATGAATCTTTGAAAATTTGTAGCTTTAGGATCTCCACATCCGTAAATAATACTGTATCCTCCCGTTTGACCTGAAATATTAGGTGTAGGTTTAGAAGTTATAAACGAACCTCCATTTGCAGTTGTTAATACGGTGCTTCCATTAAAAGTAGCACCGTTTGTTAAATCTACCTGCACTCCATCGGCTAGAATAGTCCAAGGACCGGTTGTTACAAAATCTCGTGTTGGAGAAATGTTCGATGTGTATCGACGAGTTGAAGTGCCCGTAGTGCTAGTTGCCTGATTTTCGGAGAGGTCACCGTTAAATGTTGCAGTGCCAGTCACAACATTTTGGTTGGTACTTGAATTATTGAAAGTGGCGTCGCCTGAAACTGCACCTACTGTGTAGTTGTAGCTTGAATCATCAAAAACAACAGTCCCGCTTATTGCGCTGTTACTTGCGTTATAGCTTGTATCATGGAATGTTATCGTGCCGTTAATGGCTCGCACGTTCGCTGTGTTGTTATAAAAATCAACAGTATGTCCATCTACAATTGCTCCAGTACCATAATTTCGACTGTTATCTCTGAATATAACATTTCCATTTATTAACCCTCCTCCTAGTATGGCATAATCATTAAAAGAAACGTTTCCTGTTACTGTAGAAGAAAAACCAGGAACACCAATGTCGGTTGAAGTTGCTGTAACCCATAATCCAGTTGAAGTGACAATAATACTTGATGGTGCTGTCCATGTGCCCAAATTGATGCGAGGACTTGTAGTGCCAACTGTTATGACACTTGTACTTGAATCAGGTAGTAAAGAAGCCTGTGAAGTGTGGGCTGCATCTGTCCACCAGTTACCACTAAGTGTTGTCCAGTCAGAATCAGCACCAGATTGAAACCAGTACAAAGTTTGCGGTTTTGTATAAGAAACAACAATGGCCATATGGTCAACTGAAACCGTTTCAGCGTTAATGGTCACACTAAACGCTAATCCAAAGTCAGAGCTATTGATATCAGCTGCTGTCCACGTTTCTCCCCACGAATCAGCGGATGAGCCGTAAAATGTGCTCGTGTCAGTTAGGGGGAAGTTATGACTAAATAAACCTTTGTTTTCCGTTCCAAGTGTTCCACCATTTTTCACAATATGAACTTCATCTGTACTATAAAAATTGGCGTTCGATTTAAATTCTACTTCAGCTCGAATACCATCAATTGTGGATCCTGTAGGAATTGCGAAACCAAAGTTAGTTGCTTTAAGGTAGTGCCAAACACTTTTGTTATGCACGGCAAAATCGTTTGCAAAAAATGTGTGGGTTTTATCTACAGTAAGGTTATATACAGTAGTTTTTTGGTGAACGGTGGTTTTTGACAAAAGACGCTGCGGCTCAAATGCGCTGTTATATAGGTAATCTCCAATATTTATATCCTTTATTTCTTTAAACTTTCCGTTACCAACATAAAAGGGGTGCTCTGGCGTAGTAGTAACAGACCCTGAATCTGTAATAACTAATACAATATCATCCGATTGTCTTGAACTAACAACTAGAACTTTTGAATCTTGTATCTTTTGATTTTCATCAAAACCTAAAACTAATTGATCTTTTTGTAGCGATTCAATATTCACATCCCCTGTTGGAGTTTTAATTTTAGTACCAGCTATAAAGCAAATAGACTGAGCTGTTGCATATACATCGTCGCTTACTTTTGCGTTATTTACGTTTTGCCATGCTTGGGTTCCAATACTTGAATCATCTGCCATTGTCCCTGGTGACAGGGAACTTGTGTCGGTTGCGAAAGTTGGTTTAGGAAGTATGAAAATTGATAATAGAGCAATTAATAAAAATACCTTTCTTGATTTTTGGAAGTTCATCTTCCAATAAGTATATCACCGCAAAATTGATTAACAATCAATGTGTAGGTATAAAGTAGTTATAAATAATAACTGGCTCCAAAGGTGGGAGGATGTTCGAACTTTTTTGGTGGGGAAGTAACTCTTTAAAAAGAGAAACCCACCAGCGAACTGGAGGGCAACTCCTTGTTCTTGGTGGGTTTTCGACTACCAGAAATTTAGCGGTCCCTGTAGTCTTTTCCGCAGTTTTGACCGATACTTTTCTTGGAGAGCTGGGGTGTGTTTTCACGGATACCATGATCCATCCATCTCGCTTCCTGGTGGAAACTACGAAGCCGGGGATGACAGCATGTTTTGTGAGTTCTGTGCTGAGCACTTGAGCATAGAGCAGTAAGCCGTCAGGCGTAACCATCACTCTTGTTGTTGTTGCAAGGGGCCCGCGCATTTCTCCGTCATTATCGTTATATTTATACGTTTGATATCTCGGCATTTTACTTAGTGGTTTTAGGTTTGCTTTCTATCGGTGGTTATTATTACAGTATTGCCCATGATGGACTAGCTGTACCTTTTAATGCACTTAAAATAAATGCGCTAAAAAGTGCAGCCAGATGTTTAAAGAACTGATGGGATATTACAACAGTAAAAGAGTTTTGTCTACAATGCTCCAAAGGTGGGAGGATGTTCGAAATTGTTTGGTGGGGAAGTGTAGAGTGAGGGTATAAAGGTCGATTACCACTTAGAGGCCAAATCAAAGATTGCCAAAGTTATAGCGAATGCAAAAAATGAAGCTAAAGTGAAAAGTGCTACTGCAAGTACAACTCTTAGTAAGATTACAACTAAGTTCAAAGTCCCGTATTGCTTAGGTCTAGAGGCTATTGTCGAAATCACAGTAGCTAAATAAGCGAATACAACATTTAATAGGATGAGTGTTAATGTAAAAGAGTTTAATATATTATAAATACCCCCACTTCCTGACATCATTGGAACAACCCAAAAGGTAATAAATCCCAACATTAAAAGTGAGAAAATCCCTAACCTAAGAAATTTATTATATTTAATCAGTTCCTCTGGTTTTATGATATCCATATTTATAAGTATACCAAATCTTCCTAGACGTAACTACGGCTCGACGTTGTGCGCGAGGTAATAACCTTTTGGAAGACCAATAAAGAGCACATTTATATCCCGAATTATAGGGATGGATTGTTTAAAATTACACAGCCGACAGCCGAGGAAATGGCACTATATTAAAGTTTTTGAAACCAAGCCACTACCTTACCTACAAAAAAGAAGATTAATCCATATCCAGCCAAAGTTAGACCATAAAGAGTTGCTGGTTTATTAAAATCAAGACCACCTTGAGCAGGTGAACCACTTCCTGCCCATGCTAGTCCACCAAGAATCATTACTACGGAGATGATAATTATCCATTTACCTGTCTTTTTAACCTTATGACCACCATGAATAGTTACCTTGGTCGATCCACCAAAGCCAAACCGAGACGCTATTGCTGCGACTACAAGACCACCAATGATTGTAATAAATAATTGACCCATACCAGAACATTATTCCTAGATTAACAAAAAGTAAAGAATCGATTGACTTCATATCAGCTTCGATCAATGATCTGAGTATGAAAAGTAAGACAAAGAAATTTCCAGAACACGCCTGCCAATTTTGTGGTTGTGAGCGTAAATATTTAGAAACTATTATTGACGATGAATTTGTATGGAATGAAAAGGAGCAAATGTATCAACCAAATGGATTCACAGACGCCTTTGAACATACAGGCTTTGCGTACTGCCCAGAGTGTAAGGAAACGTGGACAGGATTATAAAAACTAGTGAATAGAGGGTAAAAACAGGGTCTCATTCACTGGTTTTCACCTAAATTCGGTGAATTTTACACTATTGTTGATTTTCCTAGAATGTGCTAATATTGTGACTACAGGTCTCCTTTAAGGCGACTTGCAGTATCATAATGGATAATAAACCAACAAAAGGTGAATATTTAGAGGTCTTATTGAGATCTCCCAAAACAATCTTCTCATCAAAAGATGTCTCTTTGTTATGGGGAGAAGAAAGTGATGAGGTTATAAAGAAGAGGTTAAATAAATATGTTAAGGCTGGAAAGTTGATTCGTGTTCGTCGTGGATTTTACGCAAAAGATAAAAACTATGATCGATTTGAATTAGCAACCAGAATCAATACTCCATCCTACATCAGCTTTGAAACCGTCTTAACTAGAGAAGGTGTCAATTTTCAATACTACGGAAATATATTTGTCGCATCGTACATCAATCGTGAGATAGACATCGAAGGACAAAAAATAACTTTTGTTCGTATGAAAGATTATGTATTAAGTAATACAACAGGAATAGAACATAAAGATGGTATAGCTACAGCAACGAGCGAGCGCGCATTCTTGGACCGTGTGTATGTAAGTAAGGATTATCACTTCGATAATTTGTCAAATTTGAATTGGGATAAGGTATTTGAGATTTTACCTATCTATCACAACAAGAGATTAGAGAAGAAAATCAAAGAATACTTTAAAAACTATCAAGATAATCAGGTAAACAAATAATATGACATTAGATTACTCAAAACATAAGAATATTTTATTGCAGATCTTGAAGGATATATATTCTGATACGTCCATTGCCCCCTACTTAGGATTCAAAGGTGGTACTGCTGCCATGATGTTTTATGATTTACCTAGAAATTCTGTTGATTTGGATCTTGATTTGTTAGACGAAACAAAAGAAAAAGATGTTTTTGAGAAGATAAATAAAATTGTAAGTAATTATGGAAAAATTACTGACTCTTACATGCAGAGATTCAACTTAAAGAATGTTATCTCATACGATGCAAATGCTCAGAAAATTAAAGTCGAAGTGAATCGTCGCCAATTCGGTTCAAAGTATGAAATGAAAACATTGCTTGGTATTTCCATGCTTGTAATGGTCCAAGAAGATATGTTTGCGCATAAGTTAATGGCGATGCTTGAACGAATTGGCAAAACAAGCCGAGATATTTTTGATGTGCAGTATTTTGCTAAAAATAGCTGGCCTATTAATCGAAAAATCGTAGAAGAAAGATCAGGGGTTTCCTATAAGCAAGCATTAGAAAAATGTATTGCCATGTTGGAATCTATGGATAACAAGCACATATTAGACGGGCTCGGTGAATTACTTACCGATGCTCAAAAATATTCCTACAGAGCGAAGTTGAAGGCTGATACATTGTTTTCTTTGAATCTTATGTTAAATAACACAAACAAAGGTGATTCGATGGAACCATATTTACTTGAGGAGACAAAAAAGATTATGGATATTTTAAATACAAAGTATTTTATAAATACTCCTTTTGCTTGTAATGGATTGAAGATAAGTAAAAATGATAAAGCTTTTTTTGAAAAGAGTGGCGATCCTGATTTCTCATTTGGTTATGAGTTTGATTGCCAAATTACCAGAGACGGAAGGAACGAAGATGTATTTATTAGTCCTATAACTCAAAAGGTTGATTCTGATAAAGTTGCTTTTCATATTGCACACGAGGTATGGGGTAAATTAGACAAATCTGATAAGAGTCCTCTGTGGAATAATTTTGAACCTAAATAATAATCATATGAACAAAAAAGAAGCATCAGCAAGAATTAAAATAAATAAACTACTTGAGGAATCAGGATGGCGTTTTGAGACTGATAAAAACGGTCCAGTAAACATTCAGCTTGAGCCTGGGGTTAAATATTCTGAACTTGGTGATGACTTTGAACATGAGGTGCACGGCTTTATAGATTTTCTTCTTTTAGATAAAGATAATCGTCCACTTGTAGTTGTTGAGGCAAAGAAAGAATCAATTGATCCTCTTTCTGCAAAAGAACAAGCAAGAAATTACGCTCGCAACGTAGGTGCTCGATTTGTAATCCTCTCAAACGGAAATATTCATTACTTCTGGGATACAAAGAACGGTAATCCAGACACTATCTCACGATTCCCAACACAAGACTCAATCACTCAATATGAGAAGTACATTCCTAATTCTATCGAGCTTGCGAACACTCCTGTTGATGAGAATTATGTTGTAGAGACTCAAATGCCGACCTTTGCAAAAGATCCTGCATTTCAAGATGAATCTACTCGTTCAGAATTTTTGAGGACCAATAATTTAAAACAACTTCGTCCATATCAGGTCCAAGCGATCAAAGCCCTTCAGGAGTCCGCAAAAGAAAGTAAACAAAGATTTCTGTTTGAAATGGCAACCGGTACAGGAAAGACACTTATCTCAGCCGCAGTTATAAAACTATTTTTGAAATCTGGTAATGCTCGCAGGGTCCTATTCCTCGTGGATAGAATCGAGCTTGAAGATCAAGCTTTCAAAGCATTTAGAAATTACCTCGGTAAAGATTTTGGCTGTGTAATCTATAAAGATAATCGTGACTCATGGCAAAAGGCTCAGGTTGTAGTTTCTACCATTCAAACATTTCTTGCTGGTGATAGATATCGCAAAGAATTTTCACCAACAGATTTTGAGTTTGTAATATCAGATGAATCTCATAGATCTATTGGTGGTAACAGTCGTGCAGTATTTGAATACTTTGTAGGTTATAAACTAGGCCTTACTGCTACACCAAAAGATTATCTCAAAGGATTTGATAATGATGGTGCAGATACACAAAGAGAATTTGAAAGACGACAACTCCTAGATACTTATAAGACTTTTGGATGTGAGGCAGGACAGCCAACCTTCCGCTATGACCTTATAAAAGGCGTTCAGGATAAATTTCTCATCAATCCTGTAGTCGTTGATGCTCGTACAGAAATAACAACAGAGCTTTTGTCAGACAAAGGATATGCAGTCCATACTACAACCGATGAAGGTGAATTGGTTGATAAGGTATTCAATGAAAGACATTACGAAAGAAAGTTTTTCAATGAAGAAACCAATATTGCTATGAGTAAGGCGTTTGTAGATAACGGCCTATTTGATCCTGTAGCAAAACAGCTTGGAATAAATCTATTTGGCAAATCGATTGTTTTCTGTGTATCTCAAAAGCATGCAGCTCGAGTTACAAATATTCTCAACAGACTAGCTTTTGAAAAGTGGCCAGATTTGTATAGTGAGTCTAACTTTGCAATGCAGATAACTTCTCAAGTATCTGATGCACAACAAATGACTATAAACTTTGCTAACAACATGCTCGGTGGCAAAGTTAATAAGCCGGAAGGATATGACTCAAGTAAAACTCGTGTTTGTGTAACTGTGGGAATGATGACTACAGGCTATGATTGCCAAGACATCTTAAACATCGCACTTATGCGACCAGTATTCAGTCCGTCAGACTTTGTACAGATCAAGGGTCGTGGTACTCGAAAGCATTTGTTTGAATACCAAGACTACGCAAACAATGACAGGATTGCTTTCCCTAAAGATAAGTTTAAATTCTTTGATTTCTTTGCAACATGTGAATATTTTGAAAAGGAATTTAAATATGACGATAAAATAAATCTACCGACAATTAGACAGCTTGCCGGTCCGGAAACTTTAGACGTCAGTACCTCACAAAGTGAATTCGTAGATGAAAATGGTCAGAAGATATTCAAGGGACCAGTAGATATCGATACCGATGACAAAGTCGTTTCTGTAGCAGAGACAACTGTTGGTGATCAAGGTATGCGTATTGACCGAGAAGGATTCAAGCGTGCTATCGAAGAAGATGTGCTTGGCAATCAGACTCTCAAGAATATGTGGGAGAATGGCGACACTGAAGAAGCCGAGGACTACGTAAAGAAAAATATCCTTGATAAACCTAAACATTTCCTCAGTCTTGCTAATATTCGTAAATTGTTTAATGTTGATCGTCGCATCACCGTTAAGGAATTTTTGCAGGTAGCTTTTGGACAAAAGACAGGTTTTGAAACCAAAGATGACTTACTCGAATCAGAGTGGAGTAAGTTCACCGAAGTGAATCCTGTAGACCAAGAACACTTTGATGCGGTAAAGAGTTTTTTCAAAGCTTACATAGTGGACAGTGAAGTGCGAGATATTATCAAAAAGAATACTCCTGCCCAATTCAACTTCTGCGCTACATTCGGCTTCGATGAATATCAGAAACTCAACGGATTCAAAACAGTAGTGCCACAATACATCAATGATTACGCTTATCAACTAACCAACCTATAAAAATATGAACGCAGAAACCAAAAGACACATAGATGCAGCCAGACAGGTCCTCGTAGGTGTGGTCCCTAACCCAACATCTCAAATAGATCAGATCACCAATGCTCTTATCTATAAATTTATGGATGATATGGACCAGTCTGCAATTAAGTCTGGTGGTGATGCTTCATTCTTTACCGGAGACCTTGAGCGATATGCTTGGACCAGACTCATGGATACTCGTGTCGGAAACCAAGAGCGAATGAATCTCTATTCAGAAGCATTGGTAAAGTTTTCAGAATCAAAGCAACTTCCTGAACTATTTAGAAATATTTTTAAATCTGCATATTTGCCATATCGGTCCCCAGATGTACTCGGGTTATTTCTCAAGGAGATAGATTATTTTAATTACTCACATCCCGAAGAGTTAGGAAATGCATATGAGTATTTGCTTTCAATAATGTCATCTCAAGGTGATGCTGGACAATTCCGAACACCTCGCCACATTATTGATTTCATTGTTGAGGCAGTAAATCCAACTAAGGATGACAAAGTCTTAGACCCTGCCTGTGGTACCGGAGGCTTCTTGATCAGTGCATACAAGAATATTCTCAAGCAACATGATGGTAAAGATGATCCAAAGAAAAAGGAAAAGTCTCTTACTCCCGACCAGCGTAAAACATTGATGCAGAATTTCGAAGGATATGACATTGATCCTGGAATGGTTCGTATAGCACAGGTAAACATGTACTTGCATCAATTTAAAAATCCAAAGATTGTCCAATACGATTCACTTTCAATGGATGAGAGATGGAATGATAAGTTTGATGTAATACTCGCCAACCCACCATTCATGTCTCCAAAGGGTGGTGTAAGTACACATAACAAATTCGGTATTCAATCCACTCGGTCCGAGGTGTTATTTGTCGATTACATAATGAATCACCTAAGACCAAAAGGTCGTGCCGGTATCATTGTGCCAGAAGGTATTATTTTTCAATCAGGTACTGCATATAAACAGCTACGTAAGAACTTAGTTAATGACGGATTGTATGCGGTAGTAAGTCTACCGTCAGGTGTTTTTAATCCGTACGCAGGAGTAAAGACGAGCATACTCTTATTTGATAATGAGATCTCTAAGAAAGCTAACAATGTTTTATTCGTAAAAATAGGAAATGACGGTTTTGATCTTGGTGCTCAACGAAGACCGTTAAATACAAGTCATTTACCGGCCGCATTGGAAATACTACATTTATATAAGAATCATGTTCTCGATGATAAAAAAATTGAATTTAAAAGTGATGATGAATTCGCATTGTTGGTTTCAAAGGAGAACATCTCTAAGGATGAAGAATATAATTTATCAGGAGATAGATATCGTATTTCTGCCGATAATTCTCACACTAAATACCCATCCGTTAAATTAGGAGAAGTTGCTGAATTTATTAGAGGAGTAACTTTTTCTAAGAAAGATCAAGTTTATGAAGAGTCAGATCAAACTATAAAAGTTGCTACTACAAAGGCATCACAAGAGCATGGCATAGTTGATGAAGATCTATATTTTATTCCAAGAAAAATAGTTAAAAAGAAAGATCAAATCCTTAAGGAAGGTGATATTCTAATATCAATTGCTAATTCATTACACCTGCTCGGCAGAACAACGTATGTAAATAAAGAACACGAGGGTATAACTTTTGGTGCCTTTATGGGCTTAATACGGGCAAATAAAGATAAAATACTTCCTAAATACTTATACTCAATCCTTAGAACACCTTTTGCAAAGGAGTATTTTGAAGGAAACGCTAATACAACGACAAATATTTCAAATCTTACGTCTACGTCTTTACTTGATTATCCAATTGTACTACCACCACTCAGTATTCAGAATGAAATTGTAGAACAGATCAATAAGTATCAAAATATAATTGATGGTGCAAAACAGATCATAAATAATTATAAACCAAGCATAAAGGTAGACCCCTCATGGCAAATTATTGAATTAGGGAATTTATTTTTAGAAACAAAGCTTGGATTGGTTAAAGATAAATCTATGCAAGCTGACATTTTTCCATATCCATATATAAAAATGGAAAACATTTCAATGAGTGGAGATTTGGATCTTGATTCAGTTGTTCATGTAGAAGCTAGTAAGGATGAAATAGATAAATACTCCTTAAATAACGGAGATTTTATTTACAACACAAGAAATGCTCCAAACCTAGTTGGTAAATCAGCTATTTATCATGGTAAAGATGGAGAATGCTTATTTAACAACAATATTTTAAGGATTAGATTTAAAAAAGATGTTGATTCAGATTATATTAATTATTATCTAAACACAGAGATTGGTAAGAAAAAAATAAAGAATTTGGTAAGCGGAACAACCAGTGTTGCAGCAATATATCAGAAAAACTTTGCGACGATTACTGTACCTCTTCCCCCGATCGAAGTTCAGAAAGAAATTGTTGCCGAGATTGCAAAAGAAAGGGAGTGTATGCTTATGTCAAAAAAAATAATAGACATTTTTGAAAAAAAAGTATCTAAATTGATCAATGAAATTTAATTATTATGCGTGAAATAAAGTATGACAAAACTAAAGACAAAGAATATGATCTCGCCTGTATTAAGTGCGACGGCGAAACCTGTCATAATGGCATGGACCCCAAATTTAGTACACAAACCTTGTATAATTAGCGCATAATATAT
>JBAXAB010000007.1:0-42171 GCA_037142735.1 bacterium | reverse complement strand
AGATTCACTTGAAAAACTCATCTGCACCCGGGTTCGATTCCCGGCATCTCCACCATTGACACCGCCCATTTTCCAATGTAATTTAACGAGCGGATTCACAGGGTACTCACTACCCGCTCCAATCAAACACTCAACCAAGGAACCAAACCCTATGTCAGTAGATACCGCCCAAGGCCGCTGCCGCGATTGTTTCGCCCGATCTGATGCATTAACCCTAGTCGAAGACTTCCAATCACTCGGCCTCCCACGCACCAAAATCCCAATCCACTTTTGTCCGAAGTGCCTGGAAGCCCGACACACCGAACTGGTTGCAAGTCTGCCCGTTCGTGAAATCGGTATCCCAGCCGACAAGCCAAACTGTGCCTGGATGGATCTTCCACCAGTGACCCTTCGCGGGAGAACTACTGGAATCAAAGATCTCACGGTCTTGTCCAGATTTCGTAAGCCCGCAGTGGAAGATCCGACGGACGCAGACGGTGGTGAGGTGCGCATGAAGATCGGCGATAACAACTGGTGGGATGCTCCCGGAGATATCGACATCACATTGCCACCCTTTGCGGGGATCAGAGGCCCTCTTTGTGCCCTCTCAAACGTAAAGGGCAAACTGCGTCGGCTCTTCCATCCACATATGGGAATCGACGGAGAGGAGTGGTGAGCAGGACACACCACCTTGCGAGGCAGACAAAAAAACCATCACCCGTGCCCCTTCGAAAGAAGGAACGCAGGGTGGTTTTTGTTTTACCTACCCTAAATAAACTACCATCCCTCCCCATCCATGCTAAACTTACCCTATGAAAAACCTATACATCTCAAACCAATCCTCATTCGACTCTAAAATCCAAAAGATCAAAAACGATGGTGCAGATAAACTGCATGTCATTTCCGACTACGACAGAACCCTCACGGGAAATTCTGGAGGTGGCAATACCGTAGCCACATCTTGGGCTATTTTTGTTAACAAGCTAGGTGACGAATATACAAAAATCCGAAACGAACTTTACGACCATTATCACCCCATAGAAATAGACAGTTCGCTTGATCATAATTTTAAATCAGAAAAAACATCAGAGTGGTTTCATAAACATTTGGAATTGATGGTTAAACACGGAGTAACTATAGACATGATTTCAAAATCACTACAGGATGGACAAATCACCCTACGAGAAGGTGTCACTAATTTTTTTAAAACACTTGCCACTAAGAATATCCCCGTAATTATTTTCTCCGCAGCGATTGGAGATGTGATAAAAATCCAATTAGAGCCATTAAATTTGAACATGGAAAATGTCCACATTCTTTCTAATTTTTTCAAATTTGAGGAAAGCGGCAAGGCTGTTGGTTTCCAAACCGATCTCGTTCATCCTTTTAACAAAACAGAGATGTTAATAAATAAATTAACTTACAGAGATCAGATAACGAAGAGACCAAATTGTATTCTTTTGGGAGATGCTCTATACGATGCCACTATGGCAGACGGTATGAGCCATGAAACGATTCTTAAAATTGGGTTTTTAAATGGGAATGCAGCTGAAAAGGAAAATTTTACAAAAGTGTATGATGTGATCGTTGAAGATGATTCAAATATGAATGCAGTAAATGAGCTGATCCGAAGTTTGATTTAAAATAAAAAACAGTCCAACCTGATCGAACCATAAATTGACAAACACATATAATGTGTTATATTTTTACATGGAAAGTCCCTAGGTCTGTTTTGGCTCAAAGCGCTTGATTTATCGAGCTTTTCGAGCCAAAACAACAACCCAACAACCTCACTTAACAAATGAATACACACCCGCTTCTAGGGGAAAACCTCCTTGAAACCATCCTAAAGCTTCAAAAGCTTGTACCAAAGAGCAACCTCTTTTACTACTGGCACATCATGTGGACGATGCCTAATGCTAGCAGTGAATACCACGGGCTGACCCACACGACCTGCGTTGCATGGAAATGTGCGCAAGCCGGCCTCTACTACTTCGACCGTGATGAGTGCTCTCTGGAGGATGTCTGCTGCCTCATCATTGCAGCGATTCTCCATGACTACGGCCACTCGAAAAAGACTGGGAGTGATGAAAAGGAGATCAAGCGCGCCTTGACTGGCTTGCGCAAGTGCATTCTCCCTCAAAACAAGGCTTGGCTTCCCCGCATCGAGAAGCTGATCCGTGCCACTCAGTTCCCCCACGTTGACACGCCAGAGCTGACTGAACTCGAGCTTGCCATTCGTGACGCGGACTGTACCCAGTCTTTCGAGCAGTCCTGGCAAGAGCTGATCTGCTACAAGCTTGCTAAGGAACTCAGGGTCTCTCCGATGGACATGCTCCTCCGCCAAGAGGCCTTTCTAACCAATGTTCTCAAGATCCGAAGCCAATGGGGCAAGACTGTCTGGACAAAAAGCGTCATCCAAGGAAGGGTGCTCCACGTGCGACTGCTCATAAGCATCCTGAAGAAAGGTGAGGCTGTCGCCAAAAAACGCAAATAAGCTGCCCAGCCACACCAAAGAAAAGCTCCGTAATGGGACTTCGCGGTGCGGCGGGGCTTTTCTTTTGATTGATTTTCAAAAAACCTAAATCGTCAAACTAAAACCATTCGAAGAAGTACTATCGAACCTTAATCGCACATTCTGAACTGAGGGAGGAAAATCAGGGTCTGTTGATCCTTCATCCTTGTCTATTGATACATAAATAACTCCATTCTTAATAGAAATACTCTTAATCGATGCTGTCTTCGCTTGAAGGCGACCCAATAAATTAATCGTGGCAACGTTTTTATATGTATCCCCTTCTTTAATAAGAGCCGCGACTACTTCTGTTGTATACACATCTGTCTTTTCAACATTTGGTGATGTATTAGTCATACTACCGACGACAACCACAGCATCATCCGCACCATCTCCATTCAAATCTCCTGTTGCAATACGATCTTCTACTTTCATGTGTGAATAATAGGTCTGTCCAGGAATACATGCTGTACTACCACAATTTGCAAATTGTCCAACAAAAAAGCCGTTAGTGAACTTTGTCTTTGGTTCCTTCAAACCATAAGATAGATTCCCCAAAGTATAATAAAGGGTACCAGGTCTTGCAGCTGAACTGACTATTACCTGCGTTGATAAATCTAATGGTGCAATTTTATTTTCAATAGTTCTTGGTGCTGTAACAACATCAACTTTTTTATGTACATTTTTGTACACAATCGAACCTGCTACCAAAAACACAATGACTACAATTGTGCCTACAGTGATTAGTCTGTTTTCTTTTATTTTTTTCATGATATTCATATGAGTGTTAAATATACTACCATAACCAAGAAATTCCTTCATTTTTACGAAATCTCTCCAAGATCCCATCACTTTCGCTTTTAGCACTTCCCCACTTCCTTCATTGTTAATTTTTGATAAAAACTAAATACCCATATACTAATAAAGGAAAAGTGCTGAGCTTACGAGAAAAGGAGGACGGCCAAAGCCCAGATCAACGCAATCAAAGTAAATAACATCGATTTCCTTAAAGCAAGATATTTTTTCTTTGCAATTTGAGCCAAATTGTATGCGTTCTTATAAGACTCCTCGATAACATTTTCTGTAGTAATGTTTTTCCCCCACATCAAGAACTCTTCTTTTGTGTGATGGGCAATATCCATAAAATATGTCTTGTCCTGTTTATTTGATTTTGTCAGTCTTGGATACACTACAGTAATAGAGGCCTTCAACGCCAAAACAACAAGAAAGGCTGATACAGCAAAAAATACTAACCATTTTTCATTAACTCCCCCTGCTGCAGACTTAAGTGCTGACAATCTTGAAAATATACCAGCCGTGGTAATACCAATTATACTCAGGGTTCCAAAAGCTTTTACATCCGCCTGTTTGATTTGGTCGGCTATGCTGGTACATAAATATTTGGGAAAATCTGCGGCAAGGCGTGGGTCTACAACTGGAATTTGAGTTTTTGGTTTAATTTCCATATGTACTAGTATACCAAATCTATGCAATAGTGATCTACAGTTTTGCAAAAATAAAATCCTTAGACGCTAATTCCGGAACGATCTGTTTTAAAACTTCTAAACTTTTTGGGGCATTCGGTCCCCCGACATGCATGACTACCACCGATCCATCCTTGGCTTCCTTCATAACAGTCTTAACCATTTTTTCTTTATTGTGGTTAAAAGGATCACTTGGAATCACATTACCATTACTAATTTTGAAGCCCAATTTTTGGACCAATTCATCATTTTTTTGATCATGGCAAATCCCCGGATATCTAAAATAGTCTGGAGTCTGTCCAGCTGTTTTTTGAATTGATATTTGCGTCTTCATGATTTGTTCGATTTTATCCTTGTCCGTCTTTAAAGTTTTTAACCAGTAACAGTTTGAAACAAAGGCAGACTCATCATACGCATGATTTTGAAATGAAAAATTAGGATTTAAAGCCAAACTCCTTATGACCTCTGGATATGTGTCTGCAAAAAGACCTGAAATGAAAAATGTTGCTTGAATATTATTTTTATCTAAATATGAAATAAGTTCTGGGTCGTACCATTTGAAATCTTTTTGTTTTTCAAGACGTCTAGACATTGTATCGCTCATATCCATATCAAACGTGAGGTATATTTTTTTACCCGGTTTAATGTCTGGGGCCTTTGATATTAATTCGTCATGAGTATTCTTGTTATTCTGATAGATAGATACATCTATCACACCAAACAAGACAAGTACTGCCGATATTAGACCTAGAGCCTTCTTGCTTTTTAATTTTATACTATCTTTATTTTTTTTTGAGGATTTATTCATTACTCTGATCTGATATATTTTGTCACATTCTAACTTTTAGAAATCAATTTGCATAGGGAAAATGTCGAAATGGCATAATTGACACAAGTAAATATCTTCCGTATTGTACGGCAATCGAAGCTGTACGCTTTGAACCGTTAAGGCGTCTTTATCGGACCCCTATCGTGTCGGCTCGTAGCCACATGTTTCTGAATAAGTAACGGGAACCTCACATAGAAAGGAGGTCAAAATGAGAGCAAGCGATACAAAGTACATTGCAGAATTAGCCGAACAAGTCTTCTGTGAGCACTGCTGCCGCTGCACTACCGAGTTCAATTCAATAGCCGACCTCCGACCTGTGGGACGGGGTGAAATAATCGACGAAGTCCTGACGTGGATGAGCACCGAACTCGATGGCACAATGGCTGAAATGGCACGCGCTGTTCAGAAATATTTCGCTGATGCACTTGTCCAGGTTATGGGCAAGGTCAACAGCGTTCCGTTTCTGCAACGCATCATGCCAAGCAAACAAGCTAAAGATGCCCACCGAGGAAAAGGCTACGCCGAGAAGTTGGACAAGAACCTAGGCGACCTCATCTGCCGAGCACTCTTGGATCACCTAGCTGCCGTCAAAAACGAACGGCGGCGACTCGAGGCGTTCCGTGATTTTGAAGCAGAGAATGCACGGGACGAAGAGCAACTCATGATTGAGGGCCTTCTCGGCGAAGACTGATCGGGCGCGCGGAACACCACCGTCGCGCCCTTTCCTTTTGTTGACATAAGCAATACTACTTGTATAGTTGTGACAGTTTTGGCCTTTAAAATCTCTTGGTTACAGAGTTAAGACCTGGCGCGTTAAGTCACGCACGTATTATACTGTAACCAAGAGTTGCGGTACACACCACCCTGTAGAAAATGAAGACCCCGACACATTACACAAACCTGGCAGACCTTAGGAATGCCAAAAAGTGGACCCAAGGCGAGCTCGCCACCAAATCTGGGATTGGTCGAAGCACGGTGAACTTTATCGAAAAGGGCACCCAGTCCATGAGTGACGAACAGCGAAGAAGGCTAGCCGGAGCTCTGGACATTAACCCAACAGACATCACTCGCGAAAAGCTATCATTCCCCTTGAACGCCAAAGAACTGCTCCAGGCCGCCCACTTCCCCGTGGAGCGAATCTTGGCCTTTTTTGAAAAAAATCGGAAGTTGCGGAAAGGGCTGACCATCGCGGGTCTGGTCAAAATCGCCGCTTCGATCAGCTTCAAGCAGCGGAAAATGACAGGTAGCGTCCTAGATGATGGCCGGTTCGATGAGGTGGTTCGGGACGAATTGGCTACAATGTTCGACACCAGAAAGTAACCGCCCAACAGGCCCAACCCCAAGGAAAAAGCTCACCCTTCGAGCCCCCCCCTCATCCTTGGTGCTGGGCTTTTTCTTTTTCTGGAAAACTAAAGCAAACTGTTAATGGTCTCTGCTATCGTTGGTGACTCGGTTATTTTTTGTTCTGAAATCATTCCAGTTTTTTTACTTAGCTCTTCAATATTTTTCTTATACTGATCAGCATCAGCTTCTAATTTTTGAATACGCTTCTTCAAACTGGATATTTCAAAATAATTCCTGAACACATCAGGCAAGAATGACAAGGCTGACAAAATCGCTCCTGTTAAGATCGCTACGATCAATATAAGAGCAAGCGATCCTTGAAGTTCCCACGAAAATAAATGCACACTAATAGTCACCACATTTTGAAGAATGAATACTACCGCCGCCCCACCAACAATAAGTCCTATAATTAGAAATATCATAAATATTATATTAAAGTTTTATAATTAACCCCTTGTATACAGTAAGCCGTTCGAAATGAGCCTTAATTACTGGCGTATTACGGGATATCTATACCTAATACAAGTATACAATACTAGAACTAGCTTGCTAACAATTTAACCACCTCCTGCATCTTTGAGCTTTTACTCCCCTTAACAAGCACAATGTCCCCCTCTTTATATACATCTTTAATTTTCTCGGCACATTCTGCATGATTTTGTACATGAATAATATGTAGCGGTTTAACTTCTTGTACTGGTTCTGGATTCCACTCAATTCCACACAAGATCAATACATCTATACCCGCCTTTACAATAGTTTCATAAATACGTTGATAGCCAGCTGTTAAGGCTCCACCCAATTCTTTCAATGCCCCTAGCGTCACGATTAATTTTGCATTATTTACACGCATTTTGGAGAGCATTTCAATCCCAGCACATACTGAATCTGGATTGGCATTATAAGTATCATCAACCACATGCATTAAAACTCCGTCAATTAGAATATTTTTCTCAGCAAAACGCCTCTCTTCATATTCAGCGGTAGCGATAGCTGCAGCAGCTTCGTGTTCGTCTATTTTGTATTCGTGTCCAACAGCAATGGCAAGAAGTGCATTTTGTAACATATGTGTAGCCAAAGCATACGCAAAACCTTTTTCAATTAATTTTTTCTGAATGAGAGCTGCATTTTGATTTTCAACAGAAATAGTAACCACACGTGAGTGTTCTGAAAAACTGGCGATCAAGTCTTTAAATTTTTCTTTTTCTGGTAAAACTAACAGTCCATTTTTTGAAAGGGCCTTGACCAATTCTGACTTTTCACGAGCAATCGCTTCCTGTGGACCACCTATACATGTTGTATTTTCAAAAGCCTCAACATGAGCCATACCAATTCCAGTAATCACAACAACATCAGGTTTAATAATTTCAGCCAAAGGTGCCATTTCACCCACATGGTTCATACCGACTTCAAAAACACCGATTTCATCTTCATTTTTTACTGACAACACAGAGAGCGGGACACCGAGGTGATTATTGTAACTTTCTCTTGTCGCACACACGTTATATTTTGTATTCAACACCGCAGCAATCATATTTTTAGTTGTAGTTTTTCCGCTGCTGCCCGTAATACCGATTACAGGTATCTGTAACTGCTTACGATACTCTCTAGCACAATTTTGTAGCGACATCACAACATCATCCACCAGAATCAGCGACCCCTCTGTTGTTTTTTCTCGAGAAGATTCCACAACACACGCGATGGCTCCTTTTTCAAAAGCTTTATGTATATATTCATGGCCATCACTCTGCTCACCTTTCACTGCAAAAAAAATCTCTCCTCTTTTAATCGTGCGAGTATCGATTGAAACACCGATAACAGAGGTGCCCAGATCATCTCCTGTATATTTTCCTTGTGACCACGTGACAATTTCAGCGAGAGTATACATATGTTCAACAAGTGTAGAGAATATAAGGCCTTTTGGCAAATTAAAAGAAGCAGTTTGCACTTGTGATGGCCCTGCGTTATACTTTTACCAACAACAGAATACATATCCAGAGTGCAGGGAGGGACCTAGCCCAACGATCTGCCAGCAACCTTTTAAGTAAGGTGCTCCTTCTAGACCGAAAGGGAGATATGACTAATCAAAACAGCATCCTCACGAGTAGGGTGTTGTTTTTTATTCCTAAAACAAAAAAAGATATGAGCAAGAAAAAAGAAAAAATAAAGTTACATGAAAAGTTGGCTACCCTTCCGAGTCACACATTGTCCGAGCGTCAATTATATGACTTAGAAATGATTTTATCTGGAGGATTTAGCCCTTTGAAAGGTTTCGTAGGTAAAGAAGATTATCATTCAATCCTAGATAATGTACGTCTAGCAAATGGATCATTATGGCCCATACCAATCACCCTTGATACCAATACAAAATACCAAATCGGCCAAGAACTGATTCTGGTTGATGAGTACAAGACTCCGATAGGAATTCTAGAGGTATCTTCAATATATGAACCAAATATCCAGAAAGAGTCTCTTTCGGTCTACGGGACATTGGACATAAAACATCCAGGAATTTCGTACCTTATCAATCAAACTAAAAAATATTATGTTGGGGGTACAGTGACAAAAATTAACAATGTTGAACATTTAGACTTTATTGAGATTCGTAAGACTCCTATCCAGTTACACAATCATCTAAAAAAGAAATCCATCATCGATTCCCCTATCATTGCATTCCAAACTCGTAATCCTATTCATCGAGCTCATTTTGAATTGATTCAAAGATCAGCCAAAAAAGTGGGAGCCCACATCCTCATACATCCGGTGGTCGGACCGACTAAAGAGGGAGATATTGATTATATTACTCGAGTCCGAGGATATAAAAAGTTAGTCGAGGCACAAGATCCCACCACAGTGACACTGTCTCTTCTTCCTCTTGCAATGAGAATGGCAGGGCCGAGAGAAGCTCTCTGGCACGCACTCATTCGAAAAAATTATGGCGCTACTCACTTTATCATCGGTCGCGATCACGCAGGACCTGGAAATGATTCCTCCGGTAAACCTTTCTACGGAGCATACGCTGCACAAGACTTTGTTCAAAAATATTCCAGTGAGATTGGAATAGTCCCTGTCTTTTCTGAAGAACTTGTCTATATCCAAGAATCGAATTCCTATAAGGAGGTCAATGAGGTACTCCCCGAAGAAACAGTCTTATCTATTTCAGGAACACGTTTCAGAGAAATGATTCGAAAGCAGGAGGAAGTGCCCGAATGGTTTGCATTTAAAGAAGTTATTGATGAAATTAAAAAAACCAATAATAGAAAAGGCATAGCAATTCTGTTTACTGGCCTATCTGGTGCAGGAAAGTCTACACTCGCCCGACATGTGAAAACAAAAATTGAACACTGCCTTGAACGGTCAATAAGCTTTTTCGATGGAGACATTATTCGCTCCCACTTAACAGAAGGCCTGGGGTTCTCGAAAGAAGATAGAATTAAAAATGTAGCTCGAGTTGGATTTGTTGCTTCAGAAATAATTAAGCACGGAGGAATCGTGTTAGCGAGCCTTGTTTCCCCTTATCACGAAGCAAGAAAAAAGTTCAAAGAACAGGTAGAAAAATATGGAACGTATATTGAAATACACGTTCATGCACCACAAAAAGTTCTTTCAGAGAGAGATGTAAAAGGCTATTACAAAAAACAGTCTTTAGGACTCATGAAAGGATTAACAGGAGTTGATGATGTATACGAAGTTCCACAAGACGCTACCCTTTCGATTGATACCTCAAACAAAGGCACCCTCGCTCAATCTGTAAACGATGTGGTCAATGAAATTCAAAAAGTCTTGGCGTAATATTACAAGTCCTGTAACACTCGAATGTCTGCACCTAACATATTAAGGCGTTCAACTATATCTTCATAGCCGCGGCAGATTGGATAAATATTTCGAAGAATCGATTTCCCTTCTGCAGCCAACATTGCAATCATAATAATCATTGCCGGACGAAGTGCTGGTGGGCAGACAATTTGGGTGGCTCGTAATTTTTTTGGACCATGAATATAGACACGGTGAGGATCAGCCAAGGTTATGTCGGCTCCCAACTTGCACAATTCTGTAAAATAAATCGCTCGGTTTTCCCACATCCAATCATGGACCAGTGTGGCTCCTTCGGCCTGCGTTGCAATTGGCACAAAAAATGGCAAGTTGTCAGTGTTTATCCCTGGATACGGTTGAGCATGTAATTTGTCCATTGGTGCCAAAATTTTTGATGGGTTAACAGTGATATCAACGAGTTTTGTTCTGCCATTATGTGAAAAATAGATTTTTGATTTCTCGTATTTGAGTCCCATCTTTTCAAGTTTCAAAAGCTCCAAGGCAAGAAAATCAATTGGGCAACGTTCAATTTTTAACTTTGAACCAGTCGTAATTGCGGCTGATAAAAACATCATAGACTCGGTTGGATCTTCACTGTTGTGGTATTCAATTTTTTGATTGATATCTTTAATACCATGAACAACCATGTTTGTTGTGCCTATTCCTTCAATTTTTACTCCGCATTTTTCTAGGAAGAAACAAACCTCTTGAACTTGATAATTGGGCGGTGCAAATTGAATTGTAGTTTTTCCAGGAATGAGAGCAGCCGCCATCAAAATATTTTCAGCAGCTGTGTCACTTGCCTCATACATCACAATATCTGCAGGCTTTAATGTTTTCGCCTCGATCTTATAATGATCATCCTTGGTGAGAATATTTATTCCAAGGGCTTCTAATCCATATCGATGAGCAACAATTGTTCTCTGTCCCATCTTGCATCCTCCTGCATGAGGCAGCGAGAACTCTTTCATTTTGTGAGCCAATGGACCAATAATCATGAGAATCGATCTGATGCGTCCTGCCGCTGCCCCGTTCAATCCCGCCATCTTGAATTGTTTTGGTGGTTGAATTTCTAGACTATTTTTACCTATCCATCTTGTGACTATGCCAATACTATTGAACGTTTCTAAAATACGATTCACTTCTTGAATTCGAGGAATGCCATGTAGCGTAGTTTGCGCTCTATTCAACAAAGAAGCACACAACAACCCTAATGCCCCATTTTTAGACGTATTAGTCGATACAGTACCGTGGAGTTTCTTTCCTCCATGAATCTCGACGTCCATTGATTCACTAATGGTGACCAGCCTTCGCCCCAACGCTTTGCTAATTTTCTGCAATTCCCCTGTGGTTACATTTTGATTTCCCTTTTCAATCCTTGCCACTGCACTTTGTGAAGTATGCAGGACTTTGGAAAAGTCTGCCTGGGTCATTCCACGGTCTTCACGTAATTGTTTGATAAGGTGTCCGAGGTGGGCGTTAGGGTTAGTGTTTTTCATGACTTATATCATATATGATATAATTTATTCATGCCATATTCTATTCAGGAACATGTGGATATTGCTCCCTATTCCTCATTTCATATAGGTGATAAAGTCCGCTGGTTGTCCGAAATAAACAACACAGATGATATCCCTAGTCTAGTTTCTGAGATCAAAAAGCTTAAAGCTGAAATTTATATTCTAGGCGAGGGGTGCAATACCATTTTTGGAGACACACACTGTCTCCCTTACTTTATAATCCATATGAATAATGTCGGTATTGAAACAGTATCTGAAGATGAAACATCAACTGTATTAAAAGTCCAAGCTGGTCATTCGTGGGACAATTTTGTTGAGTACGCTGTCAATCAACATCTCTCTGGTATCGAGGCACTTTCAGCAATACCGGGTAGTACAGGTGCTGCCCCGGTTCAAAATATTGGGGCTTATGGTCAAGAGGTCTGTCAGACCATTACGCGAATTCATGCATATGATCTACAAGGTGACGGTTGGGTTGTGTTAAAAAACATAGACTGTGCCTTTTCATACCGTAATAGTATTTTTAAAACCTCGCACAAAAACCGCTACATTATTACTGCCATCGAATTCAGACTTTCAAAGCTACAGCCCGCGGTTCCAAATTATCCAGACGTCAGAAAGTATTTTGAGAACGTAAAGGTACCAAAACTGCCAGAGATCCGAAAGGCAATAATCGATATCAGGTCACGAAAACTTCCTGATCCCAAAGTTTTGTTTAACGTTGGTTCGTATTTTGAAAATGTACTAGTTGATGTAGAAGTGGCCACAAGTTTACAACACAACCACCCTGACATTCCTGTATTCGACACTGATAAACCACGCCAAAAAAAGATACCCACAGCTTGGCTTATTGATCAATGCGGACTGAAAGGTAAATCTTTTGGATCAATTACAATATACAACCATAATGCTCTAGTTCTCACCAACAACGGCAAAGGAACTTTCAATGAATTGAGACATGTCGAGAATTTCATATCCGATGCGGTATACAAAAAATTTAAACTAAGGATAAACCGCGAACCCAATATCCTATCTTAAATCATGAATTATTTAGACCTTAGTATCTCTTCTGTTTGTGCCACAATATCATCAGGATTAACAAGTGCTTTTACCAGAAAACCTGCACCCATTGATTCTGCTTTTTCTTTGTCTTTTACCTGACTAATATTAGAAAGAATCATTACAGGGAGTGCTTTAGTGGCTGGATTTTCTCGTATTTGTTTCAAGACTTCAAAACCATCTATGCCTGGCAGCATAATATCCAGCAAAACAGCCTCTGGTGTGTCTTTTTTTAATTCTTCAAGAGCCGCCTCCCCGCTCGTAGCATATACAACCTTTACCTTCCTGCTCATAAGCCTTGAGACCAAAATGCTTCCCAAGAACTTGTCATCTTCAACAACTAGAATTTTCTTACCAACCAAAACATCGTGACCCTTTGAAGCAGCTCCACCCATATCGGTTTCTGAAGTTTTTTCAAAAATTTTTCTGATTCTTTCAACAATTTCTTCTTGAGTAACATCTGATTTAACCAAAAAATCACTGGCACCTAATTTTTCAATTGCTGTAGCGCTGGTTGGTCGTAAAGAGTTAGTAAGTACAATTACTGGGATAGTTGCAATTTTGGCGTCCATTCTCTTTTGGGCCAGAATATCAAACCCGTTTAAAATTGGCAGGAACAGGTCAAGAACAATCATGTCTGGCATCCACTCTGAGATTTTTGCATAACCCTTTGAACCTTCACGCATTAACACGCATTCATAACCAGAAGATTTAAGTTTTTGTAACAACAAATCACCTAGCAACTCGTCATCTTCTATAATCAGGATTTTTTTCATAGGCTCTATTATATATTAATGTTTAATTCACACAAATTTCTTATCAGGATTGAGAGGAAGCTGAACATGAAAAACACTCCCCTGTCCCACCGTGCTTTCAAACCAAATCTTGCCACCATGCCTTTCCGTCACCTCCTTGGCAATGAAAAGACCTAATCCAGAACCCACAGTTTCGACTTTCATGGCATTAGCCGCTCGAAAAAATTTTGAAAAGATATGATATTTTTGATCTTCAGGAATACCTATGCCTGAATCTGCCACCTCTATTTTGAGAAAACCATCACTGGAACTTGAAGTAATCCGTACAGTACCCTCAACAGGTGTGTACTTTAGTGCATTTTCAATAAGATTCTGAAACAATTCACGCAGTTTAGTTTCGTCACCGGAAATCTCAGGACAGGAATCCAGATTTATCACCATGTTAATCTTTCGCTTTGTGATGATAGTTTGCAATTCAGAGATAATTGCCTTAATAAGATTGGACACACTAAGTGGTACAAAAATGAACTGATCCTTACCCAATTGAATATGATCAACCTCTAATAAATCATTCACCAGATCAATCATTCGGTCCGTGCTCTGGGCAGCCTTCTCAGTAAATTGCTCTCGTTCTTCATTGTTATTAAACTCATTGTTTATAAGCATGTACAAGATCCACTTGATAGCCGAGAGTGGCGTACGTAGCTGATGTGCCGCAATTGAAATAAATTCTGACTTGGCCACATCTAGGGCCATCAATTGCTCGTTAGCTCGACTAAGAGAAAGATCTCGTCTGATCAGCAATTTTGCTGCCAATTGCTGCTCCTTCAGTACCTGTTGGACTAATTCTTTTGAGGCGGACAGTTGATGTTGTAGCTCTGCAATTCTAATTTCTTGTTCATTCATGTGTTCCGAGGTATTAATGATTTAGGCCAAAACCGCCACCACAACAGTTTCGTTATGGAAGGCTGAATTACACTGATTAATGTTTTTAACTTCTCCATTCATAGGAGCCTGCTCTCCGTATGTATAGAAACCAATCAGCGGAACATCTCTGCCAAGTACCTCTTGGATTGCAGTAATTTCTTCTCCCGAACGCTGTCCGAACAATTTATTTCTCGCAATACAATTAAAGATAATAATTGCCTTAGGTTGTGCGCCTCCCAATTGGTCTAGGGCATTTTGAGCCGCTAATTTAGCAACCTTAACAGCCTCTTCGATGCTGCCGATCATAAGTCGAATGTCTGACCCTTCTGGGATTTCAGCCGCACATGTAATAGATCCGTTAGCATCTACTGTAAGTGGATCACGAATAAGGAGCTCTTCACTACCATCGACTTTGATTCCCAAAGGATACGTAATAGCAAGTTTTGCAAGAGTCTCTGTCTTTAAAATTGAAGCTTCTTCCACACCAAAATAGTCTTCATAAATTTTAATTGCTGGTTCACCATTCACCTCGTGCAAAACTCCTCCTTCTGATTTTGTAACCTTCATCGAAACTCCAACTGGGATCCAACCGTGCTTGACCCCAATTCCAATTTTAAATTCGCCAGTTATGCCTAAGCCAACGACTGAATCAGTGTACACCTTATCATTTAAATATTGGTAAGTTTTCTTGAATTGAAAATCATCCCCTGAAGCACCTCCTACCACTGGAAAATGGTCCCCTAAGGCTTGCAAGACCCCTCGGACAGTTTCTGCTCCATTACCATTTAATACATCTGGTAACATAATAAAGGTTTTTAGAGCACCTCCAGCTTGTTTTTGAACCGCTTCAGCTACACTTTTTCCGGCATTATGTGGCCCCTTCGATACAGGATCGCCAACTGCTGCAAAAAATTTGACGTCTGGTGAAGACAGCGCCATGACAACCACCGAGCTTCTGCCAACTGGCCCTTCAGTACTGATCTCACCAGCCGTAGAAGAACCAACTAATAAAGATTCACCACTGACGGATCTGACACCTCTCAGCATCTGTTCCTGATTATATTTAGAAGACGAAAAAACAATTAAAGCATCAGCTTTTAAACCATCACCGAGTCTTCCAATGGCATCTGTGCATGCAGAAGCCCCTGCTGAAAATGAATCGTCGCTATAGCCTACCCCAACGGATGATGTTAATGACATTTTCTAAAATTTGAAATAATAAATATTAATACTTTGATTATAACTCAAATTAAATACTTTGTCTGAATATGCAAATTAAAGTCCTGCCAAGAAACCTGTGACTACATACATAAACACTACTCCTACAATGGTAGCGACCACCGTCCTTAAAGAAGAATCCTTGCTGTGAGCTTCCGGTAATATATCTGAAGCGCCCATATAAATAAGAAAACCAGTAAAAAAACCAAGATAGATAATTAAAGAACCTGAAGAAAAAGTAAAGAATAGCGTTGAAAGTCCGCCCAACACTGGAGCAACAGCATCTAATACCAGAAATTTACGGGCTTTTTTATCTGAATTATTATGCGCAAGCATCAAGGAAACAGTATTTAGTCCATCTGAAAAATCATGTGCAATAACGGCCAGTGCAATGACAATCCCAATAGCAGTAGACGCCTGAAACCCTAAACCAATCCCCACTCCGTCAAAAAATGAGTGCAGAATTAATGCCCCGGCAGAAAGAGAACCAATGGTCGGGTGATGATGCTCACCATAATCCGCTTCGTGAGAATGGTGAACCAAAAAAACTTTCTCAGCAATATGAAATACAAGGAAGCCTACAACTAGGGCAATCATTGCCATGCGAGGATTGTGCCCCCCTTCCCTGGCAAGGCTAAAAATCTCTGGCAATAAGTCAAAGGCCACCACCGATAAAAGCACACCGGCGGTAAAACCCAATAATAAGTGTCGACGGTCCTTGAATTTAAGGGCTACTAATCCTCCAACAATAGTGGAAACGAGGGTGGCTAGTATAAAAGCGATTTGCATGTGTTTATGTTCTATTTAGATTATAATAGAATGGCTAAAAAAGCGAATCCGTATGATTGAATTTCCTATAGACCACAAGCTGTTTACTGAAACACTCGAGACCTGGGGCTCCATGCTAGAGGATATTCATCATGCCACCCAATCGATCGACTTTGAACAATTCTATATAACTGCAGACGAGGCTTCAGCCAAATTCGTAGACGCACTGATAGAGCGTGCCAAAAATGGTGTTAAAATTCGCTGTCATCTTGATTCAGCAGGTTCCTTTAGTTTTGCAAATTCAAAGATGTACAAAGATATGAGAGCTGCTGGGATAGAAATAAAATTCTTTAATTGGTTAATTCCCTTCACTAAAGGTTTCCATAAATTTGGTTTTTTTCGTAACCACAGGCGGCTACTTTTGGTTGATTCTGATACAGAATCACCAATTGCTCATCATGGTGGAATATGTATTGGAAAGGACGTGGAAAAATGGGCTGACATCTCTGTCAGAATTTCTGTAGGCAAGAATTCTATCTCCCCTATACCTAATATTGATGATATACCTCATCCAATTGCTTCAATGAAAAAATCCTTTGATGAACTCTGGGACCGTTCCGAATCTCTGAAAGTTTCTTGGACTAACATTGACGTCACGGATCTACGTTCAAGCCTTAGAAAGTATAGGACGGAACATCAAAAATTAGTTGATGAAAAAAACAAACTATTCAACCCTGAACGCAGATTGCCCTTTACTTACGTCACTCAATCGCCGATACCTGGTAAACATAATCTATATAGAGCACTCGAAAAAATGATTTCTAATGCCGTTGAACACGTTACTATAAGCACACCATATTTTCTTCCAACTCACAGAATAATGAGAAAACTAGTTAGAGCTAGAAAAAGGGGTGTCGTCGTGACCATTATTATCCCAGAAAAGTCTGATCATCCAATAGTTGACATAGGAGCTCGAACATACATAAGTTATTTTCTTGAACATGACATCAGTATTTACAGACATCCACGAATGATTCACGGAAAAGCGATAGAGATCGATGGAAAATGGGCAATGGTCGGAACTATGAACCTTGACAACATTAGTCTGCGCTACAATTTTGAATCTGGAATAATTTCAGGTAGCGAAAGCTTTGTCTTGGATGTTGAACAAAATCTCAGTGATTTACGTATTCAATCAAAAATAATAAACATGGAGACTTGGCAGAAGCGCGGCCTTAGAAATAAAATTGCTGAGCTGCTTGTGTGGCCATTTAGAAAGTTTCTTTAGGCGCTCACATAACCTGAGGCCTGACTATTGAACATTTTAGTATAGACACCTCGTTTCTTTTTTAACAGTTCTGCATGAGTGCCCTCTTCAACAACCTTCCCCTGTTCAACTACAATAATACGATCCATATTAATTACCGTATTAAATCGGTGTGAAATTAATATTAACGTTCGATTCTCGGTTGAGACACGAATTTTTTCAAAAATATCTGCTTCTGATAGTGCATCAACAGATGCGGTTGGTTCGTCCAGCACCAACACGTAGCCACCTCGATACAAAGAACGAGCAATGGCGATCTTTTGTTCTTGGCCCTGTGAAGGTGAAGTCCCTCCAAAATCACTTCCTAGTTGTTGTTCATAAGAGTCTTTCCAATCAGAAATGAACTCGTCCGCACCTGAATGAGTAGCCGAGTCTTTAACCTTGTCAAAATCAAGTTCATTTTCTGAACGTCCCATTGCAATCGACTCCTTTGCCTTAAATGAATACGGGGAATAGTCTTGGAACAACAATGCCAAATAGCCATACCATTCATCCCGACTAATATCTTTTATATTAATTCCATTAATAAATATGTCTCCTTTTTGGGGATCATAGAAACGACAAAGCAGTCTGACAAAGGTTGTCTTGCCCGCCCCGTTATTTCCGACCAAGGCAATTTTTTCGCCAGAATTTATTTTAAGATTAAAGTCTTGAAAAATGGGCGTTGTTTGTCCTGGATAAGTGAAGTGAACATTTTTAAATTCGATGACTGGAGCTTTGTGGAGATTAAGTTTCACAGGGTGCTCATTTTCTGAAACAAAAGGCGTTAGTTCGGCCAGTTTAAAAATGTCATCAACTTCAAGCACCAATTTATACTGGCGTGAAAGATTACTAAAGAATTGATCAATATTACTTACATATTGTCCTAAAATACTTAGATAAAAGACCATCTGACCTACATCAATTTTACCTGCCAACACATCATTTATGATGAGATAAAAGGACAATCCAAAACCTATTGACGCACAGAAATGTGCCGCCAATGAACGAGTGACTTTATCCCTATCAAGTTTTTCTTGATCTTTATTAAACAAATCAAGAATATTCTGCGCCTTATCAGTTATATATTTAACTGCTTGTAATAATCGGTTTTGAATAGCAGAGGTTTTAGCAGTCGCATGCTCTTTTAAGTGAGCAAACATCTTCATTCGATCACTATCTTCATGCCAGATATTCCAAGATCTTTGGTTGTATCGCAGCTGCAGATAAAATTCAAATGAAGAAGATATAACCAGAATTAGGATAATGAAGGGGTTTATCTTAAAAATAATTAAAGAGGTTGTAACAAAGACTGCAATAATACCAAAACTAGTGAATTGTAATTCTGCAAGGCCCATCATGCTCCAAAAGCCTTTGTATTTAACCGTAGAGACTAGTGACTTTATTTTAGGATCTTCTAGTTGACCAGGTTCTAATCGGCCATAAGCCTCCATTTCGAATATTTCTTGATGATTGGCGAATCTATTCGTCCACCGCTTGTCGAAAAAGAAGTTCAAACTTGAAAAAAGATCAGCGAATAGTCTTACGACTACGTAGGTGGCTATCAATATGAAGATGGCCTCGAAGCCAGAGTGCTGGCTCACGGAATTGGTCAAGGAAGTGACGATGCTACCTGTCACTTTAGCTTGAACGATCGGAACCATATAAATTCCAATATTGATCACAAACAAGATGACAGTATAAAAAGGCATCCATTTGTAGGACAAGGCGATGACTTTCTTTATGTTTTTGTACAGTAATTTTATTTTATTCATTCGATTTTGCGAAATCATGTCGCGCCTACGGCGATTGGGGCGCGACGGTAATCTACATACGACGTTCTAACCATACCCCGCATTACACAGCGTTGCAAAGACCCCCCTTCTCGTGTTACTGTATAAGGACAAAAACATCATTCAAGTCAAAAGTGTCTACTCCAAACGTAAGAATAAATCATCAAATACGATCAAGTGAACTTCGTGTCATAGGACCAAAAGGAGAAAACCTGGGTGTAATCTCCCTTTCAGAGGCTTTAAATAAGGCCCACGAAGCAGGACTGGACCTTATTGAAATATCTCCAAAAGCCCTCCCACCGGTTGCAAAAATCGCAGATTATGGTAAATTCCAGTACGACGAAAACAAGAAGCTAAAGCACTCAAAAGCCAAGGCTAAAGTCGTTGAAGTCAAGAGTCTTCAGGTTAAAATCGGTACAGGTGAACACGACCTTATCCTTAAAGCCAAAAAGGCTTCGGAATGGCTAGGCGAGGGACATCGAATCAAGATGGACCTTTTCCTTCCAGGACGAACCAAATATCTAAATATAGACTTCCTTAAGGAACGCTTGGACAGACTCCTCAAGCTGGTAACTGTTGATTACAAGATCGCGGACCCAGCTAAAAAGAGCCTGAAAGGGTTAACTATCATTATAGAGAAGGCTTAAAGGTATTTGGAAGACTTAAACAAATTATTATTAACAACAAGGCACTAAAAGTTTGCGGAATTCCGCAACGCCTCGCGTCAACAACATGAAAACAAACAAATCATTCTTAAAACGACTTAGAATCACCAAAAATGGCAAGATTCTAGGACGAGCGACAGGTCAGAACCATTACAATGCAAAAGAAAGTGGACGAAAACAAACAGCAAAAGGTCGAGCTGTTCCCTTCCATATGACAAGCCGTCAGAAGAGACAATTTCTCTCTAACGCAAAATAGTCATCAGGTATTAATATAATTTATATAAAATAAAAACATGACAAGAGTAAAAGGAGGTAAACACGCCCTGAAAACACGCCGAAATGTCCTCAAGATGGCAAAGGGTTTCCGTCACGGAAGAAAAAGTAAAGAAAAGTTAGCATACGAACAGCTCGCACATTCTTGGGCTAGTGCATTCATTCACAGACGAGACAAGAAGGGTGATATGCGCCGATTGTGGAATGTGAAGATCAACGCTGCCCTACGACCACTTGGATTCTCTTACAGCAAATTCATTGGTGCCCTTAAAAAGAAAGGTGTCATGGTTGACCGAAAGATCCTTGCTGACCTAGCAGAAAATGCTCACCCTAGTTTTGAAGGTTTGGTAAAGCAGGTGATGGGGTAAAGTTGGAAGAATGGAAGAAGTTGAAAACGGCGCCTTTCGGCGCCGTTTTTGTTATACTATTAACATCATGGAATTAGGAGGTATCGTTTTTATAGCTTTTGTATTACTTCATGCTATAGATGAATTTAAGAATGGTCTTGCTCCATACCTGGAAGAGGCGGTTGGTTTTAAAGCTGGAAGCTGGTTAAATTATGCTCTTTTCATTTTAGCACTTTCAATAATTATAATTCCTTTTGTTCTAGTTCAAGCGTTCGGCTTAAACATAAATTTGGCAGGGTCATTCGTAGTTGGAGGACTTTTAGGAGATGCATTTTCAACTCATTGGATTCCATCTTTAATAAGAAGAAAGCTCTGTCCCGGATCAGGTTCAGTGGTAATTTATCTTTTTTTAGCTTTTATGCTTTTTAATACAGAGATGTTTTCTCCAATAGCTTTTGGGCTAGGCGTTCTGGCGTTTGTAAGTCTTTGGCCTTCACTTTACATTATAAAGCTCCTGGTTCGCTCACCTATTGTCAATTAATCAATAAAATTTATAGGATCTTCATATGAAGAAGATCTTAAGAATTAAGCTTAATTGACAATGGGCGACGAAGCAGTTGCCTCACATCTACTTTATTATAGAATCACCTCGCACTTCCCTCCTACCCCATCATCATTTTTATATACATAACGTTTACGGCGTGTGTCATCAATTGCTGCAATTAATTTTTCAATCAGCACATCTGGATCTGATTCAAAAAATATTGGTCCTGATTCTCCCTTGCGGTGACTCTTTTCAATAATAGTTTTAAAAATTTCGTCTGTTTCCCAATCAGGGCTTTGTAATATACCGATAGGCTTCTTGTCTTCAAATGCAATTGTGAATTCATGGATTGTGCCTACGCGACCAGGACCAAGCACAATAGCATCACAACTTCGAGTAAAAAGCAGATCACGCCCTGCATAGCCAAATCCAGTGTATGTAATAACATCCATGTAATCTAGCGGTAGTCGGTATACGTTTACGTGCTCTTCTTCTGACTCTGCGGGTGACATACCCATACAGATCCCCTTTCTTTCTTTAGCACCAGCTGCCACATAATATGGGAAACCAGTTGTGGCCCCGTTAATTAAAACCGCATTATGTCTAGCAATAGAACGACCCAATTCTTTGGCAGTTTCTTTGACTGTGTCTTTTAAAAAGTCTACTTGTGCTGAACCAGAGACACCAATTTTATGTGCGAAGTAAGCATGCTTGTCATTATTTCGTAGGTGAGGATGAAGGTAGGGATGACTCATGTGATAATTATAACAAAAAAATAAAAAAAATGCTTGAATTACTTAACTAAGATAATAATACCAAACCTTTTGGCGACCTTCCTTCAAACACATCGATAATATTTTGAGCAGCTAAGGTTGCCATTTCGTTTCGCGCACTAGTTCTAGCTGAAGCAATGTGCGGGGTCAGCACTACGTTATTTAACTTCGCTAGCCCTTTGGCTAATTTCGGTTCAAACTCATATACATCTATTCCAGCCCCTGCTAGCACACCATCTTGTAAAGCTTTTACCAAAGCATTTTCATCAACCACAGGTCCTCGGGCTGTATTAATTAAAATCGCAGTCTTTTTCATCATATGTAGTTTCTCTGTATTAATCATGTGTTTAGTTGAAGGTAGCAGTGGAACATGAAGGCTCAAAATATCCGCTTGGCGGATTACCTCATCAGGGTTTGAAAAATAGGTAGCGCCCAATTCTCTTTCAATTTGCTCGTTCCTCCTTACATCATAATAGAGAATCTTACAGTTAAAACCCTTAGCCATGTGCGTAGCAAACCTTTCGCCAATATTCCCTGCCCCAAGCAGACCGACTGTCTTACCACTAACATCTTCACCAATAAAGATCATTGGATCCCAGCCTTTATATTTACCTTTTCTGACATATGTGTCAGCTTCAACCAATCTAGTTGTTAAAGCAAAAACCATTGCTACAGCATGTTCGGCGATACAGTCACTAAAAGATCCTGGCGTGTTAGTTACTTTTACACCGTGTTTTGTGGCAGCCTCTATACTAATATTGTTAAAGCCCACTGCGTAATTTGAAACGACTCTTAATTTTGGACCAGCTGTGATAAAAAAGTCTTCATCGATGGGATCAGTCAACAAGGTCAGAAAGGCATCATATTCCTGAGTAGAAGCAATCTTTAGTAAGTCTTTTTTCTTTAGAGGAACCGTGCTTTTACCAATCGTGACTTTATACCCTTTTTCAACTAACATTTTAATAGCGATTTCTGGAACTTGGCGAGTGACGTAAATATTCATACGGTAAAACTTAATTCTATTAATTATTCCAACTCAACCATATCACCCAAACTTGGAGTGACGGCATTCACTCCTACATAGTCTCGTAGACGTTGAGACAAAAACATTGAAGACTTGGTCTCGCCCATCGCCACAAAAACTTTACGTAACGTCTTATCAGAATGAGAAACAAATTCAACTAAATGATCAGAATCTTTGTGGGAAGAAAAGCCATTAATGGTCATAACCTTTGCCTTAACTTGAATTTTTTGACCCAGAATCATTACCTCTTTCATCCCCTCCTGCAACTCTCGACCTAACGTGCCGAGCGCCTGAAAACCTAGTAGCAACAATGTAGTGTTAGGGTCACCGAGATGATTCATCTCATGATGTTGAATACGTCCACCTGTCGACATGCCTGATCCGGCGATAATAATCTTGGGCGATGGAGCAAATTGCAACTCCCGTGACTCTTGAGCATCGTTAATAATTTTCATTTTAGGAAATGAAAAAATATCATCTTTCAAAGCCAAAGCTGCAGCCTCAGAGTTAAAATCTTTCGTCATCTTTTCATACACATGAGTCAAGTTAACTGCTAAAGGCGAATCAACATACACAGGTAAAGTTGGAGTATGCTGTCTTTCAAAAAAATCATTCATAATAAACAAAAGTTCTTGAGTTTTTTCTAAAGAAAATGCTGGGATCAAGAGAGTTCCTTTTGTCTTCTCAACATCTAAAATCACCTGTTTCAACTTTTCTACTCTTTCGTCTCGTCCTTCGTGATTTTTATCTCCATACACACTTTCCATAACCATATAATCTGCGTCAGTAATGTCTTCGGTATCTCGGAGTAATGGACTAGGTGTGTTTCCAAGGTCCCCTGTGAACACAATCTTACGTTTTCCTTCTGTTGCAGGGCCTGTATATGTCACTTCCCACATTGTTGAACCTAACACATGACCTGCGTCTTTTCCAAAAATCGAAAAACCTGGAAAAACCACAAGGTCCTTATGGTAATCCAAAGTCTTCCACATAGAAAAAGCTTTTTTAACATCCTGTTCTTCGTACATTGGTGACTCTTTTTTAGTTTGGGCTTCCCGCAAAGACAGTTTTAAAGCATCAGCCAACATGTATACCGCCAATTCATATGTTTCCGGTGTTGAATAAATGATACCGTTAAAACCATCACGAACCAATTTTGGAATACGTCCAATATGGTCCATGTGTGCATGCGTGATAAACAAAAGATCGAGCGAGGATGGATCATACGGGAAAGCACCATGATTAAAGTCGTGGGATTCATGTGTGCCCTGTTCTAACCCACAATCAAAGGCGATTTTCCTCTCGACACCGTTCTTATCTGGCCCTTGTAATATAAAGTTCGCTCCTGTTACGGCTCCTACCCCTCCGCAAAAATTAATCGATAATGGTGATTTCATGTGAGGTATTATATATGTATATGTTAGTGGTGGCTATTTATTTAAACTTTTTCCTCCAAACCAATCCCAGGCAACATAAACAGACAAGCCCCCTATCATATCCATCAATAAATCTTTAACTGTATCCAAGGCATATTCTGGAACCATCTGTGAGACCTTCTCATAAAATTCTATAATCTCCCACATAAAACCTATACCAAATGAGAATATAAGAGCGTATATCCAGGGTATATAAAAGTCTTTACGCAAAAACGCCACACACACGAAACAAAACCATGTCACCAGCGCGCCGCCAATAAAATGCATCGGAATATCCAACCAGCGGTAGATCCAATACAAGGAAAGTTTGGCGGCAAAGTTATTAAAGGCAAAAACCACAATAAGGAGTACTAGGATCGCGTAAAACTGAACTTTGAGGTGCGGTCGGATATCGGTCATATAAATAAGTATACATTGCCCTTCCAATAAAAACACCTCGACTGGACGATCGAGGTATTTTTATTCGGATCACCTAATATAATTGAGCCTAGTTAATTCTAGGGTGGGAATTCTGCGATGCTGACCAAGATCTGCACCGACGCGATCTCCCTTACAATATAGAAAGTAGTTCAATTTTTAATATGTGATCCTGGGATTATTATATACTTTTATTTTTTCTTGCAATCTTACCTACACGACAATTTTGTTTCGTTATTGATCAACATTAAAGCCATTTATGGACACTAGTATAAAACACCCTCACGTAGCAACGTATAATCGACGACTTCGTTCTCACTAAACCAGTGTTTTATTTCATCCTCTGCTTCTTTGGTTGAACCAGAAGCGTGAACTAGGTTTCTAATTGGTCGATTATCGTTATCAGACAGCTGGTATGAATCGTGAACATAGTCACCACGAATCGTGCCGACTTCAGATTTTAAAGGTTCTGTTCCTCCTGTAATTTTTCGTACGATCGATACAGCATGTGCTCCTTGCCATATCATCACCAGAATTGGACCAGAGGCTATGTAAGACTTTAATTTTAACAAAAGCTGTGTAGTTATATCTAATGGATTAGTTGTAGGAGGAACAAGACCTTTATCTGTATAACCCTTGATAGTTTTCTCTCCTGTTACATGGCGCCACTCTGGATCTAGGGTGTAGTGTTTTTCTACCATTTCTTCACTGGCTACCATCATCTTCATTGCGACCAATTTGAGCCCCACCCTCTCGTATCTTTGGATAATTTCTCCGATTAAGTTTCTCTGGATGCCATCTGGTTTGATAATTACAAGCGTTCTTTCTAGCTTTGGATGGTTGGTGGTGTTTTTCATCCGACCATTATACACAATTGTGAATTTTACAAAGTAGCCCTCTTTAAAATGAGTGCCGGAAAGAGTGTGCAAAATGTCGCAATAGAACAAATTAGGAACAAATGGTTATATGAAAAGTGAACCGTTAGAAGAATCGTAAGAATGGCGATAAAAAAGACTCCAGCGATGTTTCTTGTTAAGTTCAATAGACTTGAAGCGAACCCAACGGAGTCGTGGGCTACGGACGTAGTAGCCGTTGTGCTGAGTGGTGCACTGGTAAGCCCAATTCCTGCGCCAATTAAACCAAGAGCAATTATGAGAAATGTATGTGACGCTGAGGTGTAAAACACAACAATACTCCCCATACCTACCGTACTTAGCAATAGCCCAATAATAACAGGAATATGTGGTTTATACTTTTTCATCATTTTGCCCCCGATCGGTGACATTAAACTTACTGTTATTAGTAGAGGTAAAAGAAGTAATCCATTTTTTGTTGCATTTAGATGCAAGATATTCTGAGCATACAAAGAGAAGAGGTACATAAATCCAAACAAAGTTCCATAACTAACTAGTGATACAAGTAACACTGCCAATAAAACTTTGTTTCTTAGAAGGGAGAATGAAATAAACGAATGAGGGTTATTTCTTCCCAACTTCACAAAGCTTATAAAAGCTATACAAGATAGTATCGCGATCGTTATCACCGCTGGTGAGGTCCAACCCCACTCTACCCCTCTTTCTAGAACCAACAGCACTCCAACCAACACGAGAGAGAAAGCACTTGCACCTTTATAATCAAAAGATTTAGATTTTGGAACATGCTCATTTTTAGGTAAATATTTTAGGGCCATAATCAACGCAAGGAGTCCAATTGGAGCGTTGACAAAGAAGGCGGCAGGCCACGAAAATGTATCAATCAGTGGCCCACCTATAAGTGGTCCAATGACAACCGATCCTGCGATAATAGAGGTCCACAAGCCCAGAGCCTCTGCCCTTTTCTCCTTATCAGTAAAATTTTCAGCAATGAGGGCCATTGCTGTTGGATAGACTGACGCTCCTAATAGCCCTTGAATTGCTCTTAAAAAAATCATACTGCCTAAATTCCAAGAAAACCCAGTTATAACCGAGATAACAGTAAAACTAGAAAAACCCCATATATAGACCCTCCTAGCTCCATACAAATCACTTAGCTTTCCAAACACAGGTATAAAAATTGAGTTGGCCAACAAATACACAGTTGATACCCACGCAATCAAGGAGATTGTCGTGTGGAAATCTAAAATCATTCTTGGTACTGCCAAATTAACTACTGTTTTATCTAGACCAACCAGGAGAGTTCCTAAGGCTAGAGTTATAAGTATCATCCACGGTGATTTTTTCATATTTTAAACGGTAAAAGGATTTGGTCTTGGTGCTGCAGGAATAGGAACTGGCTCTTTCTTATACTTCAATTGAACTTCTTTTTCGACATCATCTCGTTGACGGCCAAATTTAAGGGCAGAGAGCTCTTTCAGTTTATCTACAATCTCTTCATTACCCTTTGGAGGCCAGGTGAACTCGATATTAAAAGGTCGAACTGGCTTTCCACCAGATAGCATCCTCAAGTAACAATTCATATTGTCATTATTCATAATATCATTCATGGTAAAGATCGGTTCAAACTGCTTCTGTAGAAATTCTGCATCATCTGCACCAACTCGGAAAACTGCCATTGAACCAACGTTTCCAAACACTGCATCACGGATTTTTTCATCTAATTGAGAAATAAATTGGTGGGCAATATTAAGTGAAAGTTTATATTTTCTAGCCTCTGATAAAATAGTTGAGATTGACGGTGTAGTAATATTTTGGAATTCATCAATATATAAATAGAAAGGATTCATGTGTTTACCAAATGAATCTACTCTGGACAAAGCAGCCATCAGAATTTTACCGACAAGAATAAGACCAATCAATGAAGCATTAATGTCTCCCAAACGACCCTTAGCAAGATTCACTAGAAGAATCTTCTTGTTATCCATGATCTCGCGGAAGTTAAATGATGATTTCTCCTGGGCAATAATTGGTCTCATAATGTCGTTTGCCAGAAACACATCAAATTTACTTACGATATATGGAACAATATTTTGCAATGACCCTTCCCCACCAGCCTTTTCAGCAATCTCTTTCCAAAACTGAACGACGATTGGATTCTTGCATCGAGAAACTTTCATATCACGGAAGCTTTTTACAGAAAGGACACGGGACACATCAAGGAGTGTCGAGCCACTATCTGGATCCTCAATCACCAACATGGCTGCATTTCTAAAATACTGTTCAAACATCGGACCCATTGATTCTGGATTTGCACCATAAAGCTTCTGGAAAATACTAAATAGTTCATTCACTACAAAGGTCTTCTGTTCTGGAAAATCTCGATTGTATTCCAACATGTTAAGTGCCATCGGCCTTTCAGTGTTTGATGGATCAAAGTACACAACATCATCATAACGTTCAGGTGGAATATGGGCCAAAATATCCTGAACATCATTACCATGTGGATCAATGAAGCATACACCTTCACCATTATGAATATCTTGAATGATCATGTTCTTTAACATGGTCGATTTACCAGTACCCGTCTGACCAATAGTGTAGAAATGTCGAAGACGATCTTCGGCTGTAATGAAAATATCTGTTTCCATATTGCGATGTCTGTTTTTACCCAAAAACAGTCCGTCCTTTGATAGACCAAGGGGTGCAGGAGCAGTAGCCGCCTTTGATTGCTTTAACTGTGGAGAAGAATTTTGTGAAACTGGAAAATGTACCAAAGTGGCAAGCTCTCTCAGCGATGTCGGCATTGCATTTTCAGATACGAAATCGCGATAGGTAAAGTGGTGAAGAGTATCGGTCAAATCCCCCTTCTTTTGACGTTTAAATTCAAGACTATTCCCCAGTGAATTCTGGAATTGATTAAAGGCAGATTCAATATCAGACAAAATGGCTTCTGCACGTGAGGTGTTTTCCGCGCTCGCTACAATACGAATATTTGATTCAATAATAGGTGTCGCAATTTTTGTTTTTATTTGATCAGAAGCGATTTGATCCACCACCTCTTCTTTGTCTTTTTTCTTATCTTTCTCTTTATCTTCGTCTTTAGAATCTGTTGCACCTGCGAAAGCCTCCTTTGCAAAATCCTTCCCAGCTTCAGCTGCCATTTTTGTGAATTCACCCCAAAGTGTGTGACGAATATCTATGGCTTTTTTGACCTTGGTGCCCTTCTGAATGTCGTCTAAGGCCTCTTTGTAGAGCTTTACGTAGTAATCCCCCATTGGGTTCAATACTAACTGAACTGAAGCTCCCTCACCGTCTTTTTTGACTTTTGAAAGAGTGTTGAGAAGGACGTTAAGGGGGTCGTAGTCAAATTGATCGTATGTTTTGATAGGATAGATTGGATTTTTTGATTGTTTGGCGATGCTTGCAACAGCTACTCCATCATTATTGAATATATTGTAGTCGTCCTTTTTTTCAGCGATTTTAGCATTAGGGAAAATTGAAAGAATCTGTTTTTCAAATAAGGCAGTTTTTTCATCTGGAATAGAGACGTAGAAAATAAATTCTTCACTACCCTCGGATACTGCCAATTCGATTGTAAAATGATTATGACTTTCTCCTGCAATATTAGACAAATCAGCCGTTGACAACATACCGGCATAAAATTGTTCCATCGAAGACAGCATCTCTTTTAACTGTTTTTCCTTATCTTCTTTTTTAGTCTCAGGCAGAGCCACTTCGTATAAAGTGTGTCTCAAAGTCCTATCAAGTGGGGTCTTCTCCTTTAGGCCCGGAACATCAAAGCCCTTCTTGATGTATTCCACTAGAAATCTATGAAAATCATCGTCGATATGAGGATTGCCAAGTGCACGAACAACCTCTAGAGTATTTTTAATACCTTTTGTACCCAACATTCCTAAAAGTTCCTCAATTTTATTATCGTGACTTTCAGGAGTGAGCTCAAGAACTATTTCTCTTCTTTCTGAATCAGGCATTTTAAAAGATTCGTGAAGGACACGATTCGCTTGATGTTGTGAATAGTCCTGAATTTCCTGCTTTATTATGGCCTCGCGTTCAAATTTTTCTCCCCTTTCGGATAACGCGCCCTCACGCTCGGCCACCACCTTACGTAAATACGTAAGCTCTTCTGATGCAGAACCAAACTGTTTATTATCGTAAGAAAAATGTTCTAGGTCTTTCATGATGCGCGTTAACGCATATTATATCATGAAGAAAATATTTAGAGTTTTTGGTTATTCCTCTTTTAAAAAATTATTTTGTCAGAACCTCAAAACCATCCTCCGTAATCGCAACTGTATGCTCAAAGTGACAACTACGCTTTCCGTCTACAGTCTTGTATGTAAATCCGTCACCAGAAACCATAATAGCCCCCTTACCTTCATTTAAAATAGGCTCAATGGCGATAACCATTCCTGCCTTTAACAATGCCCCTTGACCCTTACGTCCATAATTAGGCACAAAGGGATCTTCATGGACATGTTTACCAACTCCGTGCCCTCCTAGGTGTTCTGCGAATTCAAATATATACCCATTACTAACTTCTTTCATCTTTTGTTCAATAGCAAAACCAATGTCTCCAGTTTTAATTCCAGGTTTACATACAGACATACCAGCATCCAATGCAGTTTTACAAGCAGATAGCATCACCTTTGCAATTAGATCTGCTTTTTCCATTCCACCAACAATCACAGTAGTGGCGGAATCGAGCACCATTTTTTTGTAGATAATTCCCATATCTATGGACACCATGTCACCATCCTTCAGAATTCTTCCACCTGGAAGACCGTGGACTATTTCTTCATTTACAGATAAACAAAGACATGCAGGATATGGTCTCGGGGCTCCGGCAGGTTGATAGTTTAAAAATGCTGGAATAACCTCATGTTGTTTACACAATTCTGCCGCCTTCTCATCTAGATAACTGGCTGTTACCCCTGTCACAGCCTCTTTTTCAAGACTACGAATAATAGCAGCCAGAATTTTCCCGCCCTTTCGCATGAGTTCTATTTCTTTTTGAGTCTTGATGTATATCATTATCTAATACCCTACTACAGATAGCTTTCAAGGCCAACAGCCTTCATTATATCTCTCTTTACGTCTTCAATCGGCTGTTCCCCTTTGATTCTGCAGTACGTTACATGAGGGCTCTGGCGATAATGTTCGAGAACCGGTTCTACGTCAGTCTCGTACCATTTTAAGCGTCTTTCGATGGCTTCTATAGCTTTGTCATCATCTCGGTGACGCGCCTTTAGACGCTCCTCCGCCCATTCGCGACTAACGTCCATATGAATGATCAGCGGTTTAGAAAACTTATAAAAATCAAATGAAGTATCGATCACGCCTGCTTCAATAATTGAACGTGGGGTACCATCCAAAATCACGTTTTCTCCTTTTTTAAGCTTGGTAACAAATAAATGTGTCCACATCCAGACTGCCAAGAAGTCTGGCTGCCTTCGTCCATCAGTAGAGTATTCTCTAGCTAATTCATTTGTATAACCTTCTTGCTTGGTGAATTCCCGAAATGCGTCGCCTGTTTGTAGATAGAAAACCCCTGCCTTAGCAAAGTCAGGATGCTCTGAAAAAAGCTTATGCATGGCTTCTGACTGAGTACTCTTTCCACATCCTGAACGGCCAATAAAGATTATTGTATATGGGTGCATTTATTTTTTATTTTTTTTAGTAACTTTGTGTAACTCTTTGGTTAATTTTTCGATTTTCTTTCTGTCTCCTTCTTTTTTATCAGCACCAATAACGTCTTTGAGTCCTGCAAACCCTTTCTCTCCCAGGCCAACAAAACCCTCAGTCTCCTCCTGTGGAACCTCTATAAATTCGCTACCATCAATATCCGGGGAAGACTCGGAACTATCGGCAAATGACTCATTCGATTTAATCATAGGTCAATTCTAAATAAACCAAAGTCTTTTGTCTATCTGGATAAAGAAAAAGCCCCATCCGGGGCTTTTTCTTTACTTAAAAATATGAGTTTTAGTACTCCTCCATCGATAGCTGAGCACTGACTTTTTTGATCATATCCATGACCACTGAAACGACGATAAGGAGGGCTGTACCACCAATTGTGAGCGCCTGGATACCAGTTATGGCGTGAACTATTACCGGTAATACTGCGATCAAACCGAGGAAGACCGCTCCGACTAATGTGATACGAGTTACCACGTGTGACAAGTATTGCATAGTTGACTCTCCTGGACGAATACCTGAAATGAATGCACCATTCTTCTGTAAGTTTTCAGAAATACTCTTTGGATCAAAAGTCACCGATGTATAGAAGAAAGTAAATAAGACCACAAGGACAAAGTAGGCCCCAGCGTAAAACCAGGTATTTTGCATAAATGCATCAACGCCAGCCGCAGTTGTATTAATCCACGCATATTTAGAATTTTTTACCAAAGACAATAACATCTGTGGGAACACAAGGATTGAGATAGCAAAAATGATTGGAATAACTCCAGCTTGATTCAAACGTAAAGGTAAATATGTTGCTACACCTGAGCCACCCTGTGAACTAGCACCTCTCATTTGTTTAGTATAAGTGACAGGAATAGGTCTTTCAGCTTCAGTTACAACTACCACAAAGTAGATTACAACTAACGCAAGAACTACTGCACCTATGACCGCTGGAAGCTGAGAAGAGTCTAAGATTGAACTCTGAACCTGAGCAATCATCTGTGGTAATCGAGAAACGATACCCGCAAAAATAATAGTTGATATACCATTACCAATACCAAATTCTGTTGCCAATTCACCAAGCCACATAACCAAAATAGAACCTGCCACGATAATCGAGACGTTAGTCATCATTTGGAAGGCAGGGATATTACTAGGAATAACACCACTTCTTTGTAAAAGAATGATGTAACTAAAAGCCTGAATAATAGCCAATGGAACAGTAAGCATACGAGAGTACTGTGTAAACTTTCTTCGGCCCTCTGCGCCGCCCTCCTGCTGCATCTCCTTCAATTTGGGGAAGATCATGGTCATTAATTGAATAATGATTGAGGCGGTAATGTATGGACCTACTCCTAACATAATTATAGAAAGACTTGAAAGACCGCTACCCGAGAACACGCTGATGAGGTTCAAAAGCTGGTTGCTGTTGAAGAATGCCGCTAATTTATCAGTCGGAATCCCTGGCACTGGAACATGGGAAAGGAATCGGTAAACGACTAAAACACCCAGCACAAATAGGATTTTGTTTCTGAGGCTTTTGTTAAGGAATATTCTTTTTAATTTATCTAGAAATGTTGTCATGTAGTTAGACTATTTTTTTGCTACAACCGTAGACTTCATAGCCGTTACTGTACCACCCACCTTTTCAATAAGCGCTTTTACACCTTCTGAAACTGTGCAATTTTTAATATTTAATTTAATAGAGATCGTACCGTTCAAAAGAACTTTAACACTAGGATTTCGTCCTTTTGCTGTTGAAAGTAGACCCTTTTTGATTAAAGTTGTAGGGGTAACAGTTTCACCTGCCTTGTAAACAGATTCAAGATCACCTAAGTTAATTATAACAGGCTTTGTTTGAATAGAAAAATTGGTATTTTTTCCATGACCTCTAAGTTTTGGAAGCTTTTTGATGTAATCTCGAAGTTCTGGTCGAATTTTGTGACCGGCACGAGCTTTCTGTCCTTTTGTTCCACGACCTGAAGTCTTTCCACGCTTTCCACCGCGTCCAATCTGATTGGATGTCTTTCGTTTTGTCTTAGCCTTTAGGTTGTGCATTTGCATAATAGTGTCTTTATTTAAATCAATAATTACGATTGAGCTTTTACTTTGTGACTAGGTCGAGGTTTCTTAACACTTTTAAGTGCAGTAACAGCGGCCATAGCATTGTTCAATTTATTCTTTGTACCAGAACGTAGTTTTGCGACCACGTCTTTAATACCAGCCAAAATCAATACATCTCGAACTGAACTACCAGCTGCCATTCCCTTTCCAGGAGCTGGCTGGATTTCTACACGAGAACTAGAGTACTTTGCATCTACCTCATGAGCAATACTATTAGTCTTTGTCATATTAATAGTGATCAAGTTTTTCTTGGCATTTCTGAAAGCCTTTTCCACAGCCAGTGCTGTATCTGATCCCTTTCCAGTTCCTACACCCACTCGCCCCTTCTTGTCACCCGCCACGATAGTCACAGCAAAGCTGAAACGTCGCCCACCTGATGAAACTCGGGTTACTCGTCTAATATCGATAATCTTCTGATCAAATTCAGATCGGGCACGAGGTTCTCTTCGAGGTTTTCTGTCTCCACCTCTTGAATTTCTATCATTACGGTCTCGTCTAGGTTGTTCAGCGTTTACAACAGAAGCGTGAGGAGCAATCTGTGCAGAATGAGTAGCTGCAACAGGAGCCACCGGCTTCACTTCTGCCTTTTGTTCTGTATTAGGTTGTGTATTGTTTTCTGTCATATAACTATTTAAAAGATTAGACCGCCTTCACGAGCACCCTCTGCCACAGCGCGCACTCGTCCTGTATAAATGAAACCTCCTCGATCAAAGGTAACTTGTGTGATTCCTTTTGACTTTGCAAGTTTTGCAATTTCAATTCCAACAGCCTTTGCTGATTCTGTCTTGTTCTTGCCTTTTGTGTTCAAAGTAGAAGCGGCAACCAAAGTCATACCTTTTGTATCATCAATAAGCTGAGCATACATTGCCACATTTGATTTATAGATAGAAAGACGAGGGCGTTCTTGGCTACCAGAAATCTTTGCGCGAATGCGCTTGCGTCGTCTGTCTCTTGATGATGAAAGGATAATTTTTTTCATAATTTTATTTATATAGACTATGCAGTCTTTTTACCTTGCTTGCGTCTGATAACTTCTTTTTCATATCTGAAACCTTTACCTTTGTATGGTTCAGGCTTTTTCATTGAACGAAGAGTTGCAGCGAATTGTGTTACCAATTCTTTATCAATACCAGTGATAGTAATAGCACCCTTTTCAGACGTCATTGTAATACCTGCTGGAATAGCAACCTTTACTGGATGAGAAAAACCAAGAGCAAGATTTAACATTGTACCAGCAACTTCAGCTTTGAAACCAATTCCTTCTAGGATAAGTTTAACAACGTATGGCTCAACAACACCCTTGATCATGTTCTGAACGTGAGAAGAGTATGTTCCCCAAAGTGCATTAGTCTCAATATCATCTCGATGAGGTGTAAGAGTAACTTCTGAACCGTTAACATTAACTGTTACTACTGGTTTGAATTCACGCTGTAATTCACCCTTTGGACCTTTCACTACTAAAAGACCATCATTGATAGTAACTGTAACTTTTTCTGGTATAGCGATGATTTGACGGCCAATTCGTGACATACAATTATTATTAACTGAATAATTACCAAATCTTGAATAATGTTTCTCCTCCGACCTTTTCTTTACGAGCCGTACGTTCTGTCATGATCCCCTTTGGTGTAGTAAGGATCATTGCACCGAAACCGTTCTTTACTGGACGTAATTCCTGAGCTTTACTATACAATCGGCGTGAATTTTTTGAAACCTGTTCAACACCCTGGATCTTGCCATCACCGTTTTCATCATATGCAAGTTCAACGTCTAGTTCAATCTGTGGAACTTTCTTTCCCTTCTTTGTCACTGATTTAATATAACCTTCTGTCTGAAGAACATTTAAAATGTTTTCACGGAATTTTGTGTATGAAAATACGACAGTCGCCTTTTTAGCGCGATTAGCCATTTTAAGTGAGTTTAATAGTTGTGCAGTTGAGTCTACCATGATGATTTCTTAATACCAGGAATTCTTCCTTCGTTTGCTAATTCTCGGAAACAGATACGACACATATCAAAATCTCGCATATAGCCACGGCCTCGACCACATCTAAAGCATCGTCGAGTGATTCTGCTCTTGAACTTTGGCTTCTTTTTTGATCTTGCTACTGTTGATGCTTTTGCCATTTCCGTGGTTAATTCAATTAATTAATAATGCGAATTTGAGTTAAAAAAATGCTCGTTTGAGCTGTGAAGATACTAACAATTTCACGGCTCAAAGTCAATGATTTAAAGGATTATTTACCCTTTATTTTCTCTTCCTTTTTAAAGAGGAACCCCATCTGGCTAAGGAACGCTCGGGTCTCGTCTGCCTTCTTGGCAGTAGTAACCAAAGTAAGGGCAAAACCAAAGACATCCTTCAATTCTTCATCGGAAGTCTCAGGAAAAACCGTATGTTCCTTTACACCAAGAGTGTAATTTCCCATTGCATCGACCGCATTAGCACTGATACCTCGAAAGTCTCGAGTACGTGGAAGTGCAATGTTTACCAACTTTTCAAGGAAACTCCACATTCTTTCTCCTCGTAAAGTAACCTGCCATCCTACTGCATCACCCTGGCGAACCTTGAACGAAGCAACTGATTTCTTGGCAGACTTGACGGTAGCCTTCTGGCCAGCGATCTTTGTAAGTCTGTCACCTATCAATTCCTTCTTCTTGTTATCCTTGATTGAACCAGTAGCAGATGACAAAACCACTTTCACCATCTTTGGTGCCTGTAGAGCGTTCTTGTAACCAAAAGCCTCCTTCATTGTTGCGAATGATGTGCTGGCTTTTTCTTTTAGTGTAGTGTGTTTTGTCATAAATTTGTCTTTAGAGATTATTTGTCTGTTGCAACTTTTACATTTGAAACGTGAATTGGATGAGAAACCTCAACCACCTGACCCTTGGCACCATTCTGTTTTGCCTTCTGATGCTTTTTCTTTATATTCATACCTTCAACCAGAACCATATCTAATTTAGGGAAGGCCTTAGTAACCTTACCTTTCTTGCCTTTATCTTTTCCAGCGATGACTATTACGTTGTCGTTTTTCTTGATTTTCATGATAGTAAAATTACACTATTTCAGGTGCTAATGAGCCAATTTTCTGGAAACCCTTTTCTACGATTTCTCGTGGAATAGGGCCGAAGATGCGACCTCCCATTGGTTCTTCCTTTCCTTTATCAAGGATAACTACTGCGTTCTCATCAAATCGAACATAAGAACCATCCTTACGGCGGAATGCTTTTCTCTGGCGAACAACTACTGCAGTAAGAACATCCTTCTTTTTAACAGCTTTTCTTGGCTGTGCCTTCTGGATAGACAATACAACTAAGTCACCGATTTCTGCGTATCTTTTTGCTGCTGATCCAAGCACTTTGAAAATACGGCCAATCTGACCTCCTGTGTTATCTGCTATTGCTACTATTGATCGTGCTTGTATCATGTTTTTATAATTATTTCAGTTAGTTTTTGATGACGATGAAGTGCTTGTCACGTGACATCGGCTTACATTCTCGGATAGAAACTTTGTCTCCTATCTTGCATGTATTACCTGCGTCATGTGCCTTGTATTTTTTAGTAATAGTAACGTATTTTCGGTATTTTGGAACGCGAACATATCGTCCTACAGTCACTACCACTGTATCCTTCATTTTGTCAGAAGTCACAATACCATCAAGTACCTTACCCTGCAATGGTTTTGCACCTGCATCTGCAATTGTCTTTTCTTTTGTAATAGTTTTCTTTGCCATATATGTAAATTATTATTTTTTAGCTACCTTTCTAGTCGATTTGACTTTTGCCTTTTTAACAACCTTTTTATCAGCTGCTACCTCTTTTGCAACCTTAGCCTTGGGAGCTTCAGTTTTAGATAACATAGATAATTCAGTCATAACACGAGCAATATCCTTTCGAAGATTTCGGCCCTTTTTAACATCCTTAGACTTACCACCAGACAATTCATATTTGAAAGCCTGAAAAGCTGTTCTCTTTTCATTAAGAGTTTTGATCAGTTCGCTTTTTGATTGTCCTTTGATTTCTTTCATAGTGGTAGTGTAAAGCTAATTAAATTCGAGTAATAATCTTCGACTTGATTGGTAATTTCGTGCCAGCTTTTCGTAAAGCCTCTTTTGCAATTTCATCCGTAACGCCGTCGATTTCAAAAATGATACGACCTGGTTTTACTTCCATACAGTATCCCTGTACATCTCCCTTTCCAGAACCCATGGGCACTTCTGGCGGTTTAGCTGTAATTGGTCTGTCTGGGAAGATGCGAATCCAGATTCTTCCTGTCTTAGAAACACTGCGGGCAATAACCTTTCGAGCAGACTCGATTTGATTTGAAGTAATACGTGCATAAGAAACTGTTTTCAAACCAAATTGACCGAAATTAAGGGTTGTTCCACGAGTATCAACACCAATCGTCTTCATGTTACGACGATTCTTGTGCCATTTTCGGTGTTTTACTTTTTTAGGGAGTAACATGGTAGTTTAATTATTTCTTAAAGATATCACCCTTATAAATCCACACTTTGATACCGATCAAGCCGTAAGGCAAAACCGCTTCAAAGCGTTTAAAATCAACATCTGCTCGGAGAGTCTGTAGAGGAATTCGACCCTTCTTCAAATCTTCTCGTCGTGCCATTTCAGCTCCTCCCAATCGGCCTGAAAGGAAGATTCTGACACCCTTTACCTCACGAGAAGCCATAACTTTTTCAATCATTTGCTTCATAACACGGCGGAACGGCATTCTCTTTTCTAGACCTTCTGCCACCATCTGAGCCACAATTGAGGCGCTAGCCTCTGGAACCTTTACTTCTTCGATGTCCATTTTCAATTCGATACCTTTGTCTCCATTATTCTTTTGTAAGAATTTCACTATATCGTTCTTGAGTTTGACCGCGCCTTCACCATTTCGTCCGATGACAATTCCAGGTCGAGAGGTTTGAATAATGACTCGAAGCATTTTTTCATTTCGCTCGATCTGAATATCAGAGATGTACTGTCCACGCATTTTCTTTTCCAACCATTCACGAAGAAGAACATCTATCTTTAGGTTGCTACGATACTTAGCGTGCACTGAAAACCATCGTGATTTCCAATCGCGGATGATTCCTAGTCTATGTGAAAATGGATGAACTTTGTGTGACATATATTTATTTTGCAGTTTTTATTTTAGCTGTCTTGGTCTTTTTTACTGGAGCTTCACCCAAAACCAATGTAACGTGACTTGAACGTTTGTTTAATTTTGAAGCACTACCACGAGCGCGAGGAAGTGAACGCTTCATTGTAACACCAGTGTTTACCTGAACCATCTGAATTTTCAATGATTCTGGAGCTGGATGACCAGAGACACGGGCATTTGAAACAGCACTGTTGATCAATTTGACCATAGTAATAGAAGCGCGTTTTGGCGTAATACTAAGTGCACGAAGAGCATCAGAGGCTGTTTTGCCTCGAACCAAGTCAGCAAGTAGCCTAACCTTTCTTGGAGACTGTCTGTAGTTGTTGAGTGATGCTTTCATGTAAGTTTAATAAATAGTTAAATTATAGAATTATTTTTTTGGTGCAGCTGCATCAGGAGTAGTGGCTTTAGCAGCCTTAGCAGAAGCGATTTCAGCCTCCTTTTTAGCCTGATCCAATTCCTTTTGCATTTTTCCTCCGTGACGAACGAATTTTCTAGTGGGAGAAAATTCACCCAATCGGTGTCCAACCATTTCCTCTGATACTAAAACATCGTTGTGAACTTTTCCGTTGTGTACACCAAAGATGAATCCAACCATTTCAGGAGAAATCTGACTTCGGCGCGCCCATGTCTTAATAACCCCAGTTTCTCGTGGGTTTTTTCCCGCGATCTTTTTGAGGAGATTTTCATCTACGTATGGACCTTTTTTGAGTGATCGTGTCATATTTTTAAATGTTTGGCTATCCTATCATGAGTTATTTGTTTTTGCCAACTTTTCGGCGAGAAACAATGAATGAATTCGAATACTTCTTTGAGCGACGTGATTTCTGTCCCTTTCCTGTTGGCTTTCCGTAGATAGAAATTGCGCGTCGTCGTCCTCGTCCTTGTCGTCCTTCTCCTCCTCCGTGTGGATGATCCACTGGGTTCATGGCAGTACCTCGAACTGTTGGTCGAATACCCATCCATCTGCTTCGTCCAGCCTTTCCATAGTTCTGAAGTCTGCTTTCTTCGTTTGAAACTTCACCAACTGAAGCCCACGCAGTATCAATAATCTTTCGCACTTCTGTTGAAGGCATTTTGATTTGAGCGTAACCACCGTCGTGTGCAATTACCTCAGCGTAGTTTCCGGCAGATCGAGCCACTTTTGCTCCACCCAAAGCCTTCACTTCAACGTTGTATATAAATGTACCAACTGGGATGTTAATAAGAGGAAGTCTGTTTCCTGGTTTGATTTCTACTTTTTCACCAACAACGAATTTGTCTCCAACTTTCATTGATTTAGGAAGAAGAACGTAGCGTTTTTCACCATCAGCATATGTTACCAACGAAACGAATCCTGTTCGGTTTGGATCATATTCAATAGTTGTAATAGTTGCAGGAATGTTTTTCTTGTCATATACGAAATCGATATCTCGGAACATTCTCTTGTGACCCCCACCTTTGTGTCGAGTAGTGATTCTTCCTGTATTATTTCTTCCTACTGCTCGTTTGAAGCCGTGAGTAAGCGGTTTGAATGGTTCACTTGTAGTAAGCACATCTCGGTATGAGATGGTCACCATGTTTCGTCTTGAGGGGCTTGTTGGGTTATATCGTTTCATATATTTATAATTATTATGCTATATCAATCTTGTCGCCTTTCTTAAGGAATACATAAGCTTTTTTGATAGCGGCCTTTTTACCAGCACGACCACGAACAACGACGTTCTTAGCTTTGCGATTCACAATGTTCACAGCTGTAGGAGTAACTTTATACATCTCCTTAATAGCCTTTGCGATAGATGTTTTATTAGCTGATTTATGAACTTCAAAAATGTAGATTCCTTTTTCACCGCCGATAACACCCTTCTCGGTTACTCGAGGCTTCTTGATAACTTCTGATGTATGCTTTTTGATTGAAATGTTTGTCATGGCAGTTTAATTATGTTGAATATTATTTCATTTTAGCTTCAAGCATTTCAGACGACTTTGCTGGATGTGAAAGCACAAGATACTTGTATTTAAGAAGTGCTAATGGGTTCATGTTTCGAGTCTCGGCGACTTCCATATTACTGAAGTTTTTAAAACTACGCTTTACGTTGTCATTAATTTCAGGGACAACAACCAAGGCTGAATTTGTTCGGCGTGAAAGAAGCATATCGAAGCCAGAAACCTTTGCAAGATTAGAAACAACCTTAACAGCAGAAGCTGTTTTTGGCTCTTTTACATCTAATGCGTCTACAAAAAGAATTTCACCGTCTCGGAACTTTCTTGAAAGAATGACGTAAAGTGCCTTTGCCTTCATCTTCTTGTTCACCTTTCTATCGAAGTTTTTATCATTTCGTGGACCTCCAGAAACACCTCCACCAACCCAGATAGGTGAACGAGATGAACCGTGTCGAGCGCGACCAGTTCCCTTTTGCTGCCAAGGCTTTTTACCTCCTCCACGAACTTCACCTCGGGTCTTTGTGTGAGCGTAAGGATGTCGTGCATCAGTCATCATAGAAGTCACAACCTGGTGAACCAAGTCAGCATTCCAGTTCTGTCCGAAAATCATTTCAGAAAGATTGATATCGCCAGCTGATTTTCCAGTCATATCATAAGAAGTGGCCTTCAATGCATCAGACTTTGTAGATTTAACAGCCGCCTTTTTATTAGTCACAGCCATGACTTTCTTTACGGGATTTTTCTTTTTTGTAGTTTCTTTTTTCATTTGATTTTGTTTATTCGTGTTTCGGTATTTCGGATTATTTTCCGCGTACCTCTACCATTGTTCCTCTTCGACCTGGGATTGCTCCTCGGATGAACAACTCACCTGATGTTGCATCATATGAGACAACAGTAAGATTTTTAACAGTTACTCTGTCACCTCCCATTCTTCCGGCCATTCTTCGTCCTTTGAATACACGCTGGTATCCACCGGCACCGATTGAGCCTGGTTCTCGTTCAGAGTGTTTCTGACCGTGAGAACGTGGACCTCCACCGAAATTGTGACGCTTTACTACACCTTGGAAACCTTTAGCCTTTGAAATAGCTGATACTTCTACGGTATCACCTGCAGCAAATTCATCTGCGATCTTGTCGCCTACAGAGGTTGCAGAGGTATTTTTTACTTCCATCAAGGTTAAGAAGCTACCAAGACCCTTCATTTGTCCGGTACGAGGCTTGTTGATTCGTGATGCTCGCTTTGTTCCAAAACCAATTTGAACGGCAGCGTAGCCATCTTTTTCAACAGATTTAACCTGAGTCACCACAGCTGGACTGGTTTTTACAACAGTCACAGGGTGAACCTTTCCGGTTTCATCGAAAAGCTGAGTCATATTCTGTTTTGTTCCGAGGATAAATTTCATAGCGGTTTGTTTTAGTCAGTAAGTCAAAGACAGAAGATCTGAATTACATCATCTTTACATCGATATTAACACCCGTCGGTAGACTAAGGTTAGTTAATGCTTCGATCACCTTTGCATTTGGGTTGATAATATCAAGAAGTCTCTTGTGAACTCTCATCTCAAATTGTTCTCGCGCATTTTTGTAGACGA
>JBAXAB010000006.1:0-43247 GCA_037142735.1 bacterium | reverse complement strand
ACCCTCGATACCGGTTCCACAAACCGGAGTTTTACCACTAAACTATAGTCACCATATAGCAGCCTTCTGCACCTGCATATTGCCACAAAAACCTCTATTTTAAAAGGGCTGGGGGTATTTGGTATCTTTTTCATGAAAAATTCATTTTGTTTTGGTAGTATTGATAAGTAATGGATGGCATCAATATGGTGTTGAGTGTGATTATTTTAATCAACTTAATGTTGGTGGTCGTTTCGTCTTCGGGTCACAAAAAAAGTAGGGTCGGTTTAGCCCACTCTGTGTACCTACTAAATATTACTACTGTTGTTTGGTGGTTAGGTAGCATGGTCTTTCACAGAATATCTAACCAGGTGAATATTGATTACACATCTAGAAATTTATATGCCTCAGCCACTTTTATTGCCAGTAGTTTCTATTATTTTAGCTTTATGTTTCCAAATCTGAAAAATGAACACCGAGGTAGGCTTTTTGGTGTAGTTCTTATAAACATTGCTCTAGTTGTATTTATATTTTTAACACCACTATTTATTAAAGGAGGTAGTATTGTTTCTGTGGGTGAAAATGTATCATTTTTTGGGACCTACTATGTGTTATATGTTGCTTATATTTTATATTTCTTTTGTAGTAGTTTTTACCGCCTGTTTCTTAAATACAAGAAAACTGTAGATAAAGAGATTAAGGCACAGTTGCTTTACCTGTTCACTGGTTACACAATTTCAGGTTTTATCGCATTTGTTACTAATCTTCTACTACCCTCCATAAATAATTTCGAATATATTTGGCTCGGTCCAGCCTCAACTATATTTCTGGCTATTGCCATCACCTCAGCCGTCACGCGTCACCATCTATTTAATATAAAAATAATCGCCACAGAGATATTTGTGTTTGTGTTGTGGGTTTTTACATTAATTAAAATATCAGCATTTGAACCATTGGAACCATACGAGGCACCAGCAACTTTTGGTCATAGTGTTACGCATGTCCTGTTTTTACTGGTGTCAATTATTGTCGGAATCCTTCTTATTAAAAGCATCAGAAAGCAAGTTGAACAACATGAAGAAAATATACATTTGGTACATCAATTGGCTGTGGCGAATAAACAACTGAGGGAGGTAGACGAGGTAAAATCAAAATTTGTTTCACTGGCACGTCACCAGATGGCCAGTCCTTTGACCGCGATCAACGCGTATTCTTCTCTGTTGAATGATAAAGATATTGACTTGGACAAAATTGGTTTAAAAAGCCTGCAAGGTATTATTGATCGGTTCATTGTTATCGTGAGGGACTTTCTAGCTATATCCCAAATTGAAAGTGGGGAAGTGGCTTATTCAAAAGAGGTTGTTGATTTAAAGCAGGTTATTAATAATGTACTGTGCGATAATAAGATTACTCTTGACCAACATAATATCGAAGCTGATCTACAGATTAATAGTGATGAGAATTATTCTGTTCTGTGTGACAAGGAAAAAATTACGACGGCAATTTCAAATATTGTAGATAATTCAATCCAATACTCTACATCGTCTACAATTGCAATCAACCTTTCAAATACTAAAAGTCTTTTAACTATTACAATTCGTGACCACGGTGTTCGAACTTTACCGGAAATCTCGCCGACCCTGTTAAAGAAATTCAGTTCAGAGGGCGATGGTTTTGAAGCAACTTTGATGGGAAACGGTCTTGGTGTGTATATTTCAAAATGTATTATCCAGGCACATGGGGGTGATTTAAAAATCCAAAAACCTGCATCAGCTGATTTTTCATGTGAATTTATCATTACACTTCCAAAGTCTGATCTAATGGGACAAAATTAGAGACAATGATATTATACTGTTATGACAACAATACACACTATAATTCTCAGTGTAATCGAGGGTATTACAGAGTTTCTTCCAATCTCATCGACCGGGCACATGATTCTCGCAGGAAAAATCTTGGGTATTAATAGTACTGACTTTACTAAAAGTTTTGAAATCATTATTCAGCTCGGTTCAATTTGTGCGGTTGCGGTTCTCTATTTAAAAACCCTATTTAAAAATCTAGATTTATTAAAGAAAACCTTCGTAGCTTTTTTACCAACCGCGGTTCTTGGTCTCATTTTTTATAAAATAATCAAAACCTACCTTCTTGATAATGTGTGGGTTGTCCTCGCCAGTCTATTTATAGGAGGTATCGTTATTATTTGGTTTGAAAAGAAGTTAGCTAAAACTGCCCCTGATCAAAAAATTGTCCCTATTGATTCAAATTCAATAAGTTATAAAAAAGCCTTCTATATAGGTCTGGCCCAATCAGTCGCCATGATTCCAGGGGTCTCTCGTTCAGCGGCGACTATTGTTGGGGGACAGTTATTGGGCCTCTCTCGTACTCAAATTGTTGAATTTTCATTTATCTTGGCTATACCAACTATGGCGGCGGCCACCCTCTTGGATGTTTACAAAAATTATCATCTTTTTAGTAGTGCAGACATAGGACAGCTGAGTCTTGGTTTCATTGTGTCATTTGTGGTTGCTCTCATTGCCATTAAAACGTTTCTCAAATATATCAAGAAGAATAGTCTGTCATCATTCGGATGGTATCGTATTGTTTTAGCTATTATTTCCTTTATTGTATTTATCAAGTTATAATCTCCGTAATTCATGAACGGAGAAGAGAAGCATAAATATTTTGTAACAATCCTGCTGGCTATATTTTGTGGCATCATTACTTTTTCTGTTGTCGCGAGGGTGTTTAAGATTCAATATGGGCATTTCCCTCTCGCAGCATACTTTGAAAGTATGAAAGGGGATGATCAAGACAAAGATGAGATCCGTATCGATGACCCAAAGAAAATCGATACAAGTAAGTTGGTGGGTACCACTACCGTAGCCACAAAACTTGCCACGACCACCCAGTACGTGTTGATGGCGTTTGACGGTTCCAAGTCTATTCAGTCTTGGGAAAACATTTTAAACTTTGCACAAGAGATGAAGAGTACAGGTACCACCGTGCATTTTACTTTTTTCATAAATGCAGTTTATTTTCTCTCTTACGGAAGTAAGGATAATTATATTTCACCTGTAGGAAAGGTGGCAGGAAGTGCCATCGGTTTCTCGGATTACTCCAAAGATATTTCAGACAGAATTGTTGAAGTGAACCGGGCACTCATGGATGGTCACGAAATAGGCTCTCACACCGCAGGTCATAATGATGGTTCCAAGTGGACAGTGGATGAATGGGCTCATGAATTTGATTCGTTCAATTATATTCTTTCAAATATTCAAATGCTAAATCCAGGCCTGGTTCTTAAAGAGGCCTTACAGTTAAAAATGACTGACGTTGTCGGATTCCGCGCACCAAATCTAGGTGTAAATAATAATTTATATGCATTACTACATGAAAGAAAATTTATGTATGACTGTAGCCAGGTGGCTAAACCCTTCTCGTGGCCATTTAAAGACTCCGCAGGCTTGTGGCACATTCCATTAGGAACGGTCAAAAATAAAAATGGAGGCATTATTATTGCTATGGACTACAACTGGTGGGTTCACCAAACGAGTGCCAAAGATATTTTAAAGAAGGGGACAAAAGAGTGGGACGCGGCCAAAGCCGAAGTCTTTGATGCATACAAGAACGATTTCGATGCGCATTATAATGGCAACAAATCGCCGATGTCCATTGGCCACCACTTTTCATTATGGAATGATGGAGTCTATTGGGAAGCATTAAAAGATTTTGCAAGTTATGCATGTACCAAAAAAGACGTGCGCTGTGTTTCGCACAAGGAATTTGTTCAAGCTATGGAGGGTCAATAATATTGTATATAATTAAAAGCGATGACATTTTTCATGTTTTTTATCACTAGTATAGGTAGTCCAGTCAGTTTTTACTTACTCTCGTTGGCCCTGATTGGATTATTGTGGCTACATAATAAAAAGAGAGACGCTCGCGGTTTCTTTTATGTGATGTCAATTTCTGCCATTCTAGCAGTGCTAATTAAATATGCAGTAAGACGTCCGCGACCACCTGTAACTTTTTATCCGGAGATCGGGTATTCGTTTCCCAGTGCTCACGCTTTACTCGCTCTAATTTTCTTTCTCTGTATTGCTCTGTTTTACGAGAGTCATTTTAAGTCAAAGGTGGTCAAGAATGTATTCATCATTTGTAACATTTCGATGGTTATATTGATTTCTTATAGTCGTGTGTACCTCGGAGTTCATTACTGGTCTGATGTTATCGGCAGTTTGATTATTGGTTCCGGAATCTTTCTCATCTATTTTTACCTCCGCAGAAGACACCTAATCAAATCATAGTATATTTGATTTACCTCAGATGTTTGATATGGTTAAGTACATCTAATTGACGACACTATGAAAATCCTCGACGGTATAGAATTGAAAAAAGAAATCCAAGAAAAATTGGCAAAAAAGATCCAAGGATTTGATTCTGGATTACCAAAGCCGAATCTGGTTATTATCCAAGTGGGCGACAACACCACGTCAAATGTTTATGTGAGACAAAAAATTGGTTTTGGTAAAACTATTGGTGCCAGCGTGAATCATGTAAAGCTTTCAGGGAAAATAGAAGAGAAAGAGTTGATTATTTTTGTTCGTGAGGCCTGTGCAGACCCGCTTGTTCATGGGGTAATTGTTCAGTTGCCTTTGCCAGAACATATCAAGAAAGATAATGTGTTGGACGCAATCGATCCTTCAAAAGATGTTGATGGAATGACTTCTGTTAACGTGAAAAAATTGTGGTCAGGGGACAAGACGGCAATTGTTCCTGCGACTGCTCGTGGGGTTGATACAATACTTGCAAAATACCATGTTGACCTTGAAGGCAAACATGTGGTTATTGTGGGACGTTCGATGTTGGTCGGTAAGCCAATTTTTGCCTTGATGATTGAACGCGGCGCTACTGCCACTATTTGTCACAGTAAAACTGTAGATTTAAAAAAATACACAAGAGAGGCTGATATTATCGTGTCCGCTGTTGGTAAAGCTTCTCTCATTACTAAGGACTATGTGCGTGCGGGACAAATTGTTATAGATGTGGGGATAAATGTTACAGAAGAAGAAGGAGAAAGGCACCTCAGAGGAGACGTAGACTTTGAAAATATAAAAGACATTGTCGAGATGATTACACCAGTCCCGGGCGGGATTGGACCCCTTACTGTTGCGTGTCTTTTTGAAAATTTGGTAGACGCGTATGCTAAAAAGTTTTTGTCATAATTAGTCTTTGGAATTGTGTTATAATTCTACACATAGAGATATCAGTGTTTATTAATTTTTTAATATTTAAAATATATGTATAACGAGCAAAGAGAAAAGCAAATTAATTACTATTTGAAATTAAGTGGTGCGATCCTTATATTGCTGACCGCAGTATTTTTGGTTGTCGTGTCAGGATCTTTGGCTCACTACCTAGATTCAAGTGCTTATAAAAAGACAATAACAGTTTCAGGTTTTGCTGAAATGAACATTGCTCCAGATATGCGACTTGTCTATATTAGTATCGTAGGTAAGGGAAAAACTGAAAAGGAGGCTCAGTCAGATGCCAGTAAAAAAAGTCAGAAAGTGAGTGACGCTCTCAAGGCGCAGAAGACTGCAGAAGCTGATATAAAAAATCAGGATCTTTCTACGTATCCTGAATACCAGACCAAAACAGATTGTCCTAATGTAGAAGCTTCACCTAAGGCGGTGTATAACACAATGCAACCTTACTATCCATGTAATCAAAACTCTGTAATCACGGGTTACAAAACGACACAGTCAATAGAAGTGACGCTTCGAGGCGAGGCTATGAAGCAGGCGGGGGATATGGTCGCGAATTTAACAAGCGATGGTGTGACGGTGCAAACAAGCGAAGCAAAACTTGAGAATCCGGAAACTTCAAAGACTGAAGTAAGAAGTAAGGCAATTGTTGATGCACGAAAAAATGCTGAAAAGACAGCAGAGTCTCTCGGCGTAACTCTGGGCAAGGTTGAATCTTTCAGTGAAGACAATAGTGGATATGCTCCCGGAATGTATAACATGCAAACAAAGAGCATGAGTGCCTCAGACGAATCTGCGCCTGCACCAGTCATTTCAAATGGCTCACAACAAATTACATCAACAGTAAGTGTTTCCTTCGAGATTCGTTAGTGATATTATTAAGTCCACATCGGTTAGTATTGTTTCGTTAATTAAAAAATTATCAATTGTTCTTTTCTCACATGACTAAAACATTAAGTAAAATTAAAAATATGACAGCGGATTCTAAACATTTTTGGCAGCCTCTTTATTTCTTCGTTCTTCTTCTCCTCGGCTCTCTTGTTATGTATCTTGGTTCTCTTTCCTATTATTCTTTTATCAGTTCAGACTCTTACTATACTGGCACCATCACTGTGACTGGTCACGGTGAAATAAAGGTGACACCGGATGTACGAAGACTTTCGATTGATATTGTTCCGAGTGAATCTGTGACAGCTGATTCTTCACAACAGGCAACTGGGACTACAAGTAAGAAAACAGTATCGCCAGTGAACTATGTTCAAAAAATAACTAGTTACTTGAGATCTAAGGGCGTATCCGATGCTGATGTTAAAATTCAGTCTTCTTCATTCGTATCAGTTAAGTTGCATGGTCAAAATATGCTAGACGTTGATACTATTTCGAACGATATAGAGGCCTTGTCACGTAAGCATATTTTTGTGACTGTAGAAAATGCCGAAGTTGAAAGTTTGGCCAAAGCCCGCGCGAGCGCTCTGGACGCTGCTCTAAATGATGCAAGAATTAATGCCATCAAGGTGAGTAGTGCTCTAGATGTTGACCTTGGAAAGGTTACTTCTTACTACGATCAAGGTATTTCAAGTCCATCTTCTCCATATTCAGACCCTTACACAACAAGTCCATACGATGCATATTCAGGGTCTTCAAATGAAGTATCAGATTCATCAGGTGCGTCTTCATTGGGCCCAGTTGAGCCAGTTACAGTAAATTCAGACATCTCAGTTACATACCAAGTTCGATAATTGACAGTCAGCGTTTTGGAGAGTATTATGTTCCCATATACGCAAAAACACCCGCAAGGGTGTTTTTAAATAGAAAAGCATAAAAAAACAAATATATGTCACTCATTCAATATCTAAAAGACACAAAAGCAGAGATGAAACACGTTAATTGGCCGACTAAATCACAGGCCATTAACTATACTCTTTTGGTTATTTTCCTTTCGGTAGCAGTGGCTGCAATTCTCGGATTGTTAGATGCGGTATTTTCAGAGGGACTTAGTAAGTTGGTTACAAAATAATCGGTTTATCATTTTAAATATTAATTATCATGTCAAAACAAGTACAAGGAGAAAGAAATTGGTACGCAATTCACACGTACGCAGGTTACGAAAATGCGGTACTCAGAAATTTAAAACAGCGAATCGAATCATTGGGTATGGAAGACCGAATTTTTAACGTGGTCGTTCCAACTGAAAAGAAAATCAAGATCAAGGGCAATAAGCGTGTTGAGGAAGAAGAAAAAATCTACCCAGGTTATGTACTTGTAGACATGATCGTGACTGATGATTCATGGTATGTAGTTAGAAATACACCCCGAGTAACAGGATTCGTTGGGTCAGGGGTAGTACCTGTACCTCTAGAAAAGAAAGAAGTGGATACATTGTTCAGTCGAATGAATGCAAGCCAGACTAAACACGTTATCGATTTATCAATAGGAGATCTGGTGGCTATTGTTGACGGACCATTTAAAGAATTAGAAGGAAAGGTGAGTGAAGTAGATAGTGAAAGAGGGAAGGTTCGTGTGTTGGTCTCAATGTTCGGAAGAGAAACTCCGGTTGAGTTGGACTTCTTGCAGGTGAAGAGAGCGTAATATTTTAAAGTACAGAAAGCAAAACAGGGCGCGCTCCGCGAGGAGGGCGCCCTGTGTGGTTTTGGGGTTCGGATTTTTCTGCAGCCCTACATGATGAGGATCCCGTAACCCGAGTTCACCAATGGGGTGACGTAGGCACGAAAGTCCTTGTTGTTGCCGAGGCAGACACCCTCGATGTGGAAGTCGTGGCCCTCCTGTTTGCTGTTGCGTACCTTCGTTATGGAAAAATTGAAGGTGTTGAGTGTGCCATGACGTTCGCCCTTTTGTCCCTTCCTGCTTTTGATGATTGGCCAGATTGAGATGCTGATTGGATCATCTTCGTGTTTCTTGCCCCTCAGGGAACGGCAAATTTCTTCCCAGGGAAGTTCCAGGGCTATCCGGTATTCTTTTTCGCCTTGTTTCATGTGAGTGTGAGTTGAGTTTCTGAATTGGTTTCAAGAGACGGGGTTGTACGTCTCCCGAAACTCTACTACCAAAGACCCAATATTGTCAAAAACCGCTTTTTACGGTAATGTACTAGAACTTCTAACTCACGGTGTGCTTCTCATACGGAGACGGAAGCAAGTGACAAAAATTAATTAATAACAAAAAACAATGGCTAAAAAAGTAGTAAGATTGGTAAAACTTCAAATTCCAGCCGGCAAAGCTAATCCAGCTCCACCAGTAGGTCCTACCTTGGGAGGCGCCGGCGTAAACATTGGTGAATTCGTAAAACGATTCAACGACGCTACAAAGGAAATGGGTAGTGAAATTGTTCCTGTTGTTATCTCCGTATATGATGACAGAACATTTAGTTTCATTACAAAGACTCCTCCAACTGCAAGTCTTATTTTAAAGGCTGTAGGATTGGAAAAAGGATCAGGCACACCTAATTCTGCTAAGGTTGGTAAAATCACTAAGGCTCAAGTTAAAGCAATTGCTGAACGCAAGATGCCAGACTTGAACGCTAAAGACATTGAAGGCGCAATGCGAATGGTTGAAGGATCATGCAAAGCTCTCGGTATCGAAGTGAAGGGATAGGGAATAGATAAAACAAAGATTTCCAGAATACCCGTTGTCAATTAATTGACAACGGGTATTCTGTTTTTATACAGGACTTGACCATTCTATATTTGAGAGGTATTTTAATAACTGGGACCAGTTCCCATTTCAGTAGTAAACAAGTCATCTACGGGTGATTAAAGCACATCAACAAAAAACCACCACCGCAATTCCAGAAGAAACTGAGGTATGCCAGATCAACCCAAACCATCCGTCCTTATCGTTTACAATGCAGTACCAGGTCCAAAGCTCCGGGCACTTTGCCGGAGATTGGAGAAGGAATTTGTTTGCGAGATTCCTATCGAAGCGGCGAACTTCCGCTTCCTGAATCGCAAGACCGATAGCCTGCCAGTCGAGATGCCAGACATCTTAGTCGTGCTGTCATTCACAAATCATTTCCCCGATTTGATTTATGAATTTCTGATGGTGTCACGAAAGATTCTTGTGTTTCCGACTGAAGACGGGCTAAGTTCACAAACGCTCAGTCCTGCAGACGTTACCGGCTTCGCCCAGGTAGACCTGCGAGCTGATGTAGGGCCTGCCGTCGAGGCGGTTGTGTGCTTGGTCCGAAGTCTCCTCTTGCCGGTTCACTCAAGGATATAGTCTTGCCTTTGCCGGCGCCCCACAAGTTAGGGGCGCCGGTAGTTTTTTATAAAAAATTTGACTATTTTTATTTCAAAAGTAATCTGTATAGCGGGAACAGTTCCCAAGTTCACAGAAATTCAACCACCTAAATTCAACCTTAAGTTTAAAGAGAGAGGAAGTTTAAAACCATGATGAGAATCCGTTGCGTTTTTGCCGTAAGGAATCCCCAGTTAACAGCTAGATTGCGCGAAGTGATCACCAGGGCCACCGCAGGCATGCTTTTCGAAGCGAGAGATGTAACATTCGAGGATGAGTCAGACACTGGCCCCGTCACTCTTGTGCTGATTATCTCCACCAGCGAAGACTTTTCAAGTTTAGTCTGTCGTCATCCACGAGCCGTTGAAAACTGCAAGTACGTTGTCTTCTATCCGGCAGAAATTGAAGAAACGTTAGCAACTCGCTCGGCGATGGACGCTCTCGATGTCGGAATTGTGAGATATGGCGGAGGCATACTTGATCTGAAAATCTGGATCGAAGCTTTCATTCATATCATCGACAAGTACGAGATCATTACAGCATTGTGAAAACCACCCACATCAACTTAACCACCGCCGGCCCTTCCCAGGTACCCGGCGGTTTCCCTTTTTAGGCTTCATTTTAAATACATTTAATAAACAAAAACTTATCCACAGCAACAAACTAGACAGGTGAACTATAGTTCACTATACTATAAACATGGATACGCGGGACGGAAAGGGGAAGGTGGAGGACTAGCGAATCTTCCACAATTTACAAAAAATATTTTATACAAAACCATGATGAAAAGATTTACACTTATATACATGATCTCACGAGAGATCCGAGAAATTAACAAAGTAATCGATAAAAAGATTACGAAAGGTCTGTCATACGATAGGGAGGCACGACGACACAAAGATCTTGTTTCAAAATTGCGCAGAGTAGAGAGTCAGGCGGCATTTGCGCGAACACTAGCATTCTTGTTCTAAGTGCTTGGCTAGTTTTGGTTTATACTATAGACACTCATGTCATACCAAGAATATAAAAATAAAATTGTTCAGTTCTATAAAAATAATCGACGCGTACCGGGGTACGTAGAGATTATGAAGTTGGTTAGTTTCAAATCCAAGAACGCCGTCTACAAATTAATTAACAAGATGGTTGATGAAGGGATATTCTCAAAAGATTCTAGGGGAAAATTAACCCCCTTACATCCTTTTGGGGAGGTTGCACTCCTTGGTCTCGTAGAAGCCGGCATTCCGACAACTGCCGAACAGGAATCATTGGATACAGTTAGTCTTGATGAATTCTTGGTGGACACTTCAAAAGATTCTTACATGCTCCGTGTAAAAGGTGACTCGATGATTGATGCTCATATCAAGGAAGGTGACTATGTGTTGGTGGAACGTAGGCAACATGCCAAAGATGGAGAAATAGTAATTGCCGATGTAGATGGTGGTTGGACAATGAAATACTATCGCTGTCTGAAAAACGGGAGACCTTGCTCGCCATATCTACAGCCCGCTAATGAACTTTTCTCTGATATTCACCCCGAGAATGACTTACAGATTGCTGCGGTGGTGAAGGCGGTGGTGAGGAAGTACTAGCGCCTATTTCTTCTTTTTAGTAGAACCTTTTGCTTTTTTCTGTATATCTCGGTCTCTCCAAAGTTGTGGGATCATAGCCTGTGGAGTCCACATTTTCTGTAGCTCATTAATATCATCAGAGGGATTATATTTTCCAGTCTTAGTGTAATTTTTTGCTTTATCCAAAATCGGGCCAGTTTCAAAGAATATCAGTTGGGCAATTCGACGTCCAACAACAAGGGGAATGGTGTATTTACGTGAATTGTTCGTGATTTCCATTGTCCATCTATTTATATATCCAACATCACCCCAGCCCGCACACTTGCATACCTCGATAAAACTTCGCCCCATTGATGAACGGGCTTTCATCATGGTTGTGATGTGATTTTTCCCACCGATAAATTCATTAGAGTGCGCAAGGATCGTTTCTCCTGGTTCAAGAATGATGACCATGTCGTCAGGGGAAATTCCCTTAAAATCAAATTTGTATTTAGCAAAGGCTTCGCTGGCTTTTACTGCTTTCATCGGTTCAGTTCCCCATACATGCTCTACGTGTTCCTTATCGTAAATATTGAAAATATGTTGAAAATGTTTAGGTGGTCTTTCAGGGAAAAAATATTCACCAAGAGTTAAGTCATAACTTGAGGTAGCAAGGTTGTCTCGATTAAACGGGGTAATAACAATATCCCCCTTTTCCATCTCTTCTAGAATTTTTTTATCAGAAAGTGCCATAGTTTTGTCGTTGATTATTTTATTAATTCGGTGTTACGCCTTTTTTACAATATCTTGCTGTCCACGCTTTATTGTAAATATATCTTCGCTCATATCACAATGAATTGCAATACCGGGGACTGTGATTTTGATGAATTCGCCCATTTTTTGAGCAATCGGTCGAAGGGTTGGGTGCACAGTTTGAGAAGATCTTAGTTCAGCCGTGTAAATACTGGCTGGTAAACCGTAGGTAACTTCACAAGCGACTGTATAGCCAATGGCGGTATAGTACTGCTTGATCGTAGGGTCGCAATCAAGGTTTTCTACATCTTTTTGTAACTTTGTAATACTTTCCAAAGCCTCTTTTTTAAAATTTTCTGGTAATTGATCGATATACCAAGGATAGAAACCATGTGTGGTAGTAAGGAGGGGCATTTCACAGACACCACTACGATGTCTTTGAAGATCTCGGAAAGACCCAAAGTCTATTCCAAAAGTAAAAGTAATTTGACCGTACTTTTCGAACTGAGAAGGCAGTTCAGTTTTTTGTGGACGAGTGGAAAGGAGGTCTTTGTGCTTTGAGAGTGCTGGTATATTTAAAGTATGTGCAGTTTTAAATAAGGGCACTTTTTCTAGATCAAAATAAGCTGTTTGTTGTATAGATTCGGCCAAGTACTTTTCCTGATCATCATATGTTTTGTGGCTGAAACTGCTAGGATATTTTTCTTTGAGTGAATTTTCAATTCTTTCTGCGAGATTTCTAATTTCATCGAGAGGGTGATGTTTCATTATGTGGATGTGATCATAGGCTTGACGTAAATTTGTATGCCAACTTGCAAATGTGGTGACACCCGCCGGAAGAAACCCGCGTCCGATATCAAAAGCTTTTGCTTTGATGGCCTTTTCGTATGTTGCAGGGTTTTCTCCGTCGCCAAGAGGGAAGCGTCTCTTTAGGTCGGGGAGCAAATGCTCTAAGGTTTTGTTATATAAATCCATCCAGCCTGCAAGAATTTTTTCGCCCACAGTTGTGCCTAGAGGATTGATTATTTCTTGCTTTGTAAAATCTATATATCGCGTGCTGGCCTCCTGGCCATTGTAGAGCCTCCAGTTTTGGATTTCTTTTGCACCTAGCAGGCTAATCTTTTCTGCAAAAATTGTGGTTGTTCCGCAATCTCCAATACTTTTATGTCCATAACCAACATAATATGAAGCCATGAATTTTTGCCAGCCAACTTCGGCGATTCGATCCATATGTACCGTCACACTTCGAGGGTCTCTCGAATAGAGTGCTTGTGCCATAGCAATAGCCTCGGGGTTCAAATTGTCGATGACAAAAATGTCAGACTGTGGTGTAGATATAATTTTATGAGATTCTGTATTCATGTCTGTATTCTAAACTTCGAGTATGCTTTCGTCTACTTGCAAAATGCTATAGAATAGTTGTATTAATAGAGGGCATTTTACATCATATATTACCAAAAACCCATGAAAGACAAGCAAATAAAGAAACTGATCGCTCTCGAAAAAAACCGTCAAAAAAAGGTTATTAACCTGATTGCTTCTGAGAACTATGTATCCAAGGACGTTTTGGAAGCTCTAGGTTCAGAACTGACTAACAAGTATGCCGAAGGTTACTCGGGGCATCGCTATTATGGTGGAAATGAACTAGTAGATAAGATCGAAAATATAACACAAGAGCGGGCATTAAAACTGTTTGGTTTGAATGAAAAGCAATGGCACGTAAATGTTCAACCGTTGTCAGGTTCACCAGCAAATCTTGCTGTATATGTAGGACTGATTCCGCAAGGTGAAAAGATTATGGGAATGTCATTGACTGATGGCGGACACCTTACTCATGGTCACAAAGTTTCAGTGACAGGAAAATTCTGGAGGCAAATTCCATTTGGTGTTGATGAAAAAACTGAACGAATTGATTATGAAAAAATGAAAGCTCAAGCAGTCGCTGAAAAACCAAATATTATTGTGGCCGGTTTTACTGCGTATCCTAGAATTGTTGATTGGAAAAAATTCAAAGAAATTGCGGATGCCTGCGGTGCAATATTGATGGTGGACATGTCCCATGTTGCAGGTCTCGTAGCAGGAAAGGTGTACCCAAGCCCATTTCCATTTGCGGATATCGTTACAACAACGGTACATAAAACATTAAGAGGGCCACGTAGTGCTCTCATTTTTGTAAGAAAAGATAAATCATTAAAAAAAGAATTGACACTTAAAGATGGCTCAAAACAAATAAAGGAATCTACTTTTGCAGATCTCATTGATAAAGCAGTCTTTCCAGGTCTTCAAGGTGGTCCACATTTAAATCAGATTGCAGCCGTATCAGTTGCTTTGAAAGAGGCAGATTCAAATGCTTTTAAAAATTATGCAAAACAGGTTATTAAAAACGCACACACACTTGCCGAAGAGCTTCATAAATATGGATGGCGAGTTGTTTCTGGAGGAACAGATAGTCACTTGGTTCTTGTAGACACATGGATGGGTGGAAAGGGTATTACAGGAAAGGTTGCGAGTGATGCACTAGAAATGGCTGGTATTATTGTTAATAAAAATACTATCCCAGGGGAAACTCTAAGCGCGGTTGATCCATCAGGAATTCGACTAGGTTCTGCTGCAGAAACTACCCGTGGTAAAAAAGAAAAAGATTTTAAGATAATTGCAAAAAAGATTCACGACACGCTGACAAAAGCTTCCAAAAATAAATAAAAAATGCTGAAAAAAAATAGAGGCCAAAAAATCAAAAAAGGAAAAATTATTGTCCTAGATGGCCCTGACGGATCTGGGAAAAGTACAGTAATGGAAGCGATCAAGGAAGTATATAATAAATCCGCATGGTTTAGTCGTGAACCAGGTGGAACGCCTTATGCAGAAGAGTTAAGGGTGATTTTTAAATCAGAATTAGCAAAGGGAGCCGACGCTTTAACTCAGTTTTTAAATATCTGGTCTTCGAGGGCGGATCACATTGCACGAGGTGTTAAACCTCAGGTTGAAAGCGGAAAACATGTATTCATGGACAGAGGGGATTCTTCCACCTGGTCTTACCAAATTTTTGGTCAAGAAGGATATGAATTACAGAAGCTATTCATTGATGTGCGAAAAATGGTTTTTGGTGAAAACGAGCCTGACCTTTATATAATATTTAATCTAGATGCGGCTACGGCAATGGAAAGAAAGAAAGCGCAGGTAGGAGAGAGAAGAGATCATTTTGAAGTTAGAGAGTTGGATTTTCACCAACGAACTATGGATGGGTACTTAGATTTCGTCAAAAAACTCAAGGTCCCTCACGTTATCATCGATGCATCGAAAAGTATCGAGCATGTGAAAGAGCAGTGTTTGCGTGCTATATATAAAGTTTTGAAATAGGCTCTGTGGATATCGTTGAAAAATAAGCTTTATTTTAAGCAAGATTGATCAAAAATTTATCTTCGTCAAGTAGTATGTTTTCGTATCAAAAATTATACTTATGAAAACATCCATGACCCCAAGCTTTGTCACAACTCAAACATTTAATCGAACGATGAAAAGCATCCATCACCGTTTTGAAGAGGTAATTAAGAGACTTGATTTTATATACAAGGATATGGATGATCAGAAAGTAGAAACAAGAAGGGTTGATACCAACTCCGCCGAGAGATTTAATATTTTTATGGAACATGTGAATGAAAGCTACAAAGCAATTATGGAACATCCCGTCTTCACGAACTATAAGGCCTAACTTTTCTCCCCCTGATTTCTAGAGTATAGTATCGGTATATGAAAGAGATTCTCCGAGATTCAGTGAATAAGGTGGTTTTAGGAATGGGTTTAATGGCCCCATCTATTTTGATTGATTATCCAGCAGAAATGTCCCACGGTGATCTGTATACAAATGTAGCCATGACGCTTGCTAAAACTGCAGGAAAGAACCCGTTTGATTTGGCCACTGAAATTGCTGAAGAGTTGAAAAAGCTTTCTATAAAAGACATCACCAGTATCGATGTTGTGCGTCCGGGATTTATCAATTTTTCCATAGATGATTCGTATTTCGATAAATCGGTTAAGGAAGTGCTTCATAAAAAAATGCATTATGGAAAGAATGAATCGATGAAAGGAAAGAAAATATTGATTGAACACACGTCAGTCAATCCTTTCAAGGTTTTTCACATAGGGCATATTATGCAGAACACTATCGGCGAGGCGCTCTCTCGTTTGATGGAATGGACAAGTGCAGATGTCCAGCGTTTTTGTTATCAAGGTGATGTGGGTCGCCATGTGGCCCTGACAATATATGGTTTACGTTTAATGGAGGTTCCGTTCCCAAGTGATAAAAATTCTCTTCAAGAAAAAGTTAATTTTTTAGGTCAAGCCTATGCAAAAGGCGCAACCTATTTTAAGGAACATCCTGAAGTAGCAGATGAAGTTCAAGCAATCAACAAAAAAGTCTACGAACGTACAGATGGAGAGGTGAATGATGTCTACGATACAGGTCGTGAATGGAGTCTCGAATATTTTGAAGAGATGTTCAAAATCTTAGGTTCAAAATTCGATAGATATTTCTTTGAAAGCCAATCAGCAGGGCCTGGAGTAAAAGCTGTGAATGAAGGTCTATCTAATGGAATCTTTGAAAAAAGTGATGGTGCCATTATTTTTAACGGCGAAAAGTACGGAATTCATACAGATGTGTTGATTACTAAAGTTGGTCTCCCGACCTACGCCGCAAAAGAAATTGGCTTGGCCGAAATTAAATATAATGCGTTTCCGTATGACACAGGAATTACCGTTACCGCCAATGAACAGAATGATTTTTTTAAGTTAACTATCAAAGCTATTCAATTATTGTTTCCATTTCTAGAAAACAAATTGAAACATGTCTCGCACGGTATGATGAAGTTACCTGAAGGGAAGATGTCTTCGCGAACAGGGGATGTAATCGCTGGTCGTGATTTTATTGATGAAACGGTTGCTTCAGTTTTAGAAAAAATGACTGATCGAAAAATGTCAGAAGATGATAAAAAAATAGTTTCAGAAGAGATTGCTATCGCTGCTATAAAGTTTTCAATTCTCAAACAAACATTAGGAAAAGATATTGTATTTGATCGTACGAAGGCACTCTCATTTGAGGGTGACTCAGGTCCATATGTTCAATATTCATTTGTACGTGCTGGATCAGTTTTACGTAAAGGTGAAGAAAATGGATTTGTGATCGATGAGAATTTTGTTGATAAAGTGGAGAGAGATATTGTTGTTTCGATTACAGAGAATAGTGAATCTGTTTTGAAACGCCTCATCGCACGCTTCCCGGACGTGGTCACTCGCGCACAGTCCGAGTACGCTCCACACTATGTCTCTCAATACCTCCTTACTCTCTCTGGTTCGTTCAATAGCTTCTACGCCTCTAGTCCTATTGCAACCTCATTACCTCGCCTGGCCCTTACTAAGGCCTTCCAGTACACGGTACACAATGCGATGTGGTTATTAGGTATCAAGGTACCTAAGGAAATGTAGATTATTGTAAAACCTAACGTTTTGCGCTATAAATTAGGTCACATTATGTCACAATTTGAAATTCTTCTTTATTATAAGTACACCCCTGTTAATCGACCTCACCTCTTTGTCGATTGGCATAAAGAACTTTGCAAGAACCTTAATTTAAAAGGGCGTATTTTGATTGCGAGTGAGGGTATCAACGGTACAGTTGAGGGGTCATCAGAAATGAATGTTGAATATATCAAAGCGCTCACGTCACAGGACGCGAAGGGTGGACAGGATAAATATGGAAACACATTAAATAGCGACGGAACATTTTGCTATGGAAATTTTTCAGATGTTGTGTTTAAAAAGAGTGTAGGTGATGGAAAGGCTTTCCCAAAAATGAAGGTGAAACTACGCGAAGAGATTGTGGCTTCAAAATTAGGTGAAGAAGTGAACCCTGCTGAATACACAGCGACACATTTACCAGCGGAGGAGCTCCACAAATGGTTCCGCGAAGGAAAGAAATTTAAAATTATTGATATGCGAAATGACTACGAATATGTCGTAGGACACTTTAAGGATTCGATAAATCCAGAAATGGAAAACTTCCGTGATCTTCCAAAAGTCCTTCCAAAAATTGAAGATATGAAAGACGAACCTGTTGTTACAGTGTGTACTGGGGGGGTGCGCTGTGAAAAAGCTTCTGCATATATAAAGAAAAAAGGTTTTAAAGAGGTATACCAGCTCGATGGTGGAATGGCGACGTATATGGAAAAGTTTCCCGGGAAAGACTTCGTGGGCTCACTGTATGTTTTTGATAATCGTGTGGTGATGAATTATGACGATAAAGTAAAAGAGGGGAAAGAGGGACAGCTTCATGAGGTAATTGGAAAGTGTATGAAGTGTAATATTGCATCAGAGCGATATATAAATTGTGCCAATGATTTGTGCCATCTACATTTTATTTGCTGCGAAGGTTGTGTCGCAGAGGATGGAAAGTCTTATTGCGGGCGTAATTGTGTTGAGAAGAATTTGGTGAGAGTGAGGGGAGAGTAGGTGATATCTTTGTTGACGCTTTAAGAACAGAGGAGTACGATTTTACCTGGACTTCCCGCAATGAGGCGAGAAGTTTTCAAAGGTAAAAACAAAAAGCCACAACAAACCACACACCATGCCAAGGGCCCAGAGCACAGAAATGCGGGGGACGTATATCACGTTCCATTTCCACAGCATCAGTTCGCGTCCACTTCAGATGACTCACAAGCCTAACGGGAGACCGTCGGGCAGAGATCGCAGACATTGGCCTCCGCGCCAATAGGCTTCACCCAGCCTACCTTAGAAACCGGGGCGTCCCAGACGTCCCGGTTTTCCTTTGATTGACATAATTTACAAGATGTTGCTTGACACCAAAAGCCTCAAAGTGTAGTATTTTTGACTGGGCTCCGTGCACACCGCATGGGGTTCATCCAGAAAAAAACAGCACAAAAAAACAACACAAGATGGAATCCGTCACAGGCAACGAACAAACCGTCGAAACCGCTGATGAAGCCTCCGCCGTCGGAAGCGAGTCACAGTCACCTTGGCAAGAATGGCAAGAGCCGGATCATTGGCTTGATCATTCACCCAAGTCCGCCAGCATGAGCCGGCGGAGCAAAAACCAACGTGGTCGTGCCCACCGGGAACACCCCGCAACACGCCCCAAGTACTGATAACACACGACCTCCTATGGCAAACCAAACACCACCGGACCTCGATTGGCGTCACGCACTTCAACAGTCTGTCTCCAGAGGGGAAGTCCCTCCCGAGAAGCTGAAGCACGGAAAGCGGAAGAAGCATCCGCGACAGAATCGCTAGGCCAGGACCACCCCTAGGCCTTTCATAACAAAGCCCGGTGGGACGCAACGCGCGTCCCACCGGGCTTCACCTTGTCTGGTATTTAAGTGTCTTTTGAAATACCCCACATTCAGTGCTAATATAGCCATACCCTATATATGAAATCTGAAACAGATAAACCTGAAACTAAAAAAACCGAATCTGCCTTACGTGAGGAGCGAATCCTTTCGTATTGGCGTGATAAATCTATTTTCGAAAAAACTTTACAAAAATCTTCTCCAAAAGGGAATTGGGTTTTTTATGATGGACCACCCTACGCGACTGGACTTCCGCATTTTGGACACATACTACCGACTACTATTAAGGATGTTTTTCCACGTTACAAAACTATGCAGGGCTATCACGTTGAGAGACGATGGGGTTGGGACTGTCACGGTTTACCTATTGAAAATCTGGTAGAAAAAGAATTGGGTTTAAAAAATAAAAAAGAAATTGACGAGTATGGTATCGATAAGTTCAACAAAAAAGCTCGCGAAAGTGTTTTCACATACGTGAATGAATGGAAATCAATTATCCCACGTCTTGGTCGCTTTGCAGATATGGATAATGATTATCGGACCATGGATGCATCATTTATGGAAAGCGTTTGGTGGACCTTCAAAACTCTTTTTGACAAAGGTCTGGTTTATGAAGGATATAAAGTTATGTATGTGTGTCCTCGTTGCGAGACACCACTTTCAAATTCCGAAGTCGCATCTGGCGGATACAAAGACATCACAGACATTTCTGCTTTCGTCTTGTTTAAATTGGCTAAAGATTTTAAGAAGCATGACAATGTTTCAATTTTGGCATGGACCACTACTCCGTGGACTCTTCCTGGAAATACAGCGATCGCTGTTAACTCGGAATTGGAATATGTATTGATTCAGACAACTGATAAGAATAATCTTGAACATAAAGTTATTTTAGCCAAAGCTCGTCTTGAAGCAATTAAAACAGAATACAAAATTCTCGAAGAATTTAAAGGTTTAGATCTAGCTGGGCTTTCGTACGCTCCTGTCTTTCCATATTATGCAAAAGAGGGAACTCTGATCAAAACTGAAGAGTCAAAACGCGCACATGGTTGGAAAATATACACAGCGGATTTTGTAACGGCGACTGACGGTACTGGTGTTGTACATATTGCACCGGCTTATGGCGAGGATGACTTGAATTTGGCCAACGCTCACAATATTCCAGTTATTCAACATGTTGGTATGGATGGATTAATGAAGCCAGGGGCATTAGATTTTATTGGAATGCCGGTCAAGCCAAAGGCAGCTAATGCGAGTGATCATCAAAAAACAGATATTGAAATTATTAAGTGGTTGGCCAAAAATGGATCACTGTTTGAAAAATTAAAAATCATACACTCATACCCACACTGTTGGAGATGTGAAACTCCGCTTTTGAATTATGCGACTACTGCATGGTTTGTTCGAGTGACTCAATTCAAAGACCGAATGGTTGAACTGAACAAGACTATTAAATGGTTACCAGAAGAAATCGGTGAAGGTCGTTTTGGAAAATGGTTGGAAAATGTGCGCGATTGGAATATTTCACGCAGTCGATATTGGGGAACTCCTCTTCCGATATGGAGAAATGAAAAAGGGGATGATGTTCAGGTTTTAGGTTCAATTCACGACATAAAAAAGAAACTGGATATACGCGGAAACAAATACGCCATCATGCGTCATGGTGAATCGGAATCTAACGTTCTAGGTGTCATTGATCATAGTAATGTTAAAAAACACCCGCTTACGGAGAGGGGAAAAATGGAGGTTACTGAATCTGTTAAGCGTTTGAAGAAATCTATAGAAGAAAGGGGTTTAAAAATATCTTGTATCTACACTTCTCCAATAGAACGCACCCTTGAAACTGCTAATATCGTTTCTGACATTTTAGGCATACCACAAGGAAAAATTATAGTCGATCAGCGGCTCCGTGAAATAAGTTGCGGAGAGTTTGAAGGTAAAGCATGGACTGACTATCATAATTATTTCAAAACAGATGAAGATAAATTGATGGAAAGATTGCCAAATGGGGAGTCAAATGCTGATGTCAAAAAACGCGTCGCAGAATTTCTCTATGAGGTTGATGCTAAGCATGAAAATGAGTTGATTATTGTGGTGACGCATGGACTACCGTTAAGGTTGGCACATGAAATTGCTGCTGGAAAAACCAATAGAGATATGTTGCGTAAGGGTTGGGAAGATGTAGCAGAAGACACGGGCTCTCATCAGTGGGTTGATTTCGTTGCCCTTCCTCACAATGAAGAGTACGAGTTCGACATGCACCGTCCATTTATTGATGGTGTGACCTGGAAAAATGAAAAAGGGCAGGTGATGAAGCGTGTGCCAGAGGTTTTTGATGTGTGGTACGACTCGGGTGCCATGCCTTATGCTCAAAGTCATTATCCTTTTGAACATCAACATGACCTTACTAAAAAAGGAGGGGCAATGTTTCCAGCAGATTTTATCGCTGAAGGGTTGGATCAAACGAGAGGGTGGTTCTATTCATTGACGGTCTTGGCCTGCGCACTCTTTGACAGTGTGGCTTTTAAAAATGTAGTAGTAAATGGTTTGGTCCTTGCAGAAGACGGTCGTAAGATGTCAAAACGATTAAATAACTATCCTGACCTTATCCCAACTGTTGAAAAATACAGCGCTGACGCTTTGAGATTTTTATTTGCACAGTCATCCGCGGTTCGCTCTGAAGAAGTAAAGTTCTCAGAAAAAAGTCTCGATGAAGTAAATAAGAAAGTTTTCTTAAGACTTTCAAATATCGTTACTTTCTACGAAACCTACAAGGGTGAAATTTCAGACTTAAAATTTGATCGACCAACATCCACTAAGCACATCTTGGATGCATGGATTCTGGCACGTCTCGATGAGACCTTGGGTAATGTGACACGATATCTGGATAATTATGAACTAGACAAAGCTTCACGTCCTATTGCTGATTTCATTGATGATATGTCGACATGGTATTTACGTCGTTCACGAGATCGCTTCAAATCAGATGATATAAAAGACAAGGAAAGTGTGATCGCAACGACTGGGTTTGTTTTATATACTTTGTCTTTGATTCTTGCTCCGATCGCACCATTCTTCGCTGAAGATTTGTATTTAAATCTCACAAGAGGTGAGGCACTTGATAGTGTTCATCTTGAATCGTGGCCAGTGTCTGAAACACCAGATCAGACGGTGATTGAAAATACCCGGCATCTTCGTAGTGTGGTTGAAAAAGCTTTAGCACTTCGTTCAAAGGCGGGGATGAAGGTTCGTCAACCTTTAGCCTCACTTTCTTTGGACTCAACAATGTATCCATTATTTAAAGCAGGGGACTACGCAGATATTCTGAAGGATGAAATTAATGTAAAAGATGTCTTATTGATTACGATGCCAGATGATGTAGAAAATCCAGATAAGATAAAATTAGATACACATTTGACCGAAGACTTAACAAACGAAGGAAGGGTGCGTGAATTAACACGTGCTATTCAAGAATTGCGCAAAAAATCTGGCTTATCAGCTGGTGATCAGATTGTGCTACAGATTGCTACTGAGGAAAATTTCTCTAAAGTGATCAAGCAATTTTCAAAAGATCTGATGTCTACGGTAAGTGCCCGAGAAATAAAAATGATTGAGTTGCACATCTTTGATACCACAATGGCAGAGCACGGGCATACTGTAGGTAGTGAAAGCATCGATATTGATGGAAGTATGGTTCGTGTGGCGTTATTTACTTAATGCGTGAGCATGTCCCATCATATCTACAACACCAAGTCGTTTGTCATAGACACTATACCGAGCGGTGAATCAGACTATATGGTCGTGATGTATACCGAAGACTTCGGATTGATTAGTGCTATTGCTAAAGGATTACGTGAGATGAAATCAAAACTTCGATATTCACTCCAAAAATTATCATTTGGGACAGTTGCTTTGGTTCGAGGTAGGGAATTATGGCGAGTGACAAATGCCAGTACTGACATCTCACTTTTTAACAAAGCTTTACATTTGAGCGCTCGGGATTCCCTCGCATCCTTACTAAAGTTTGTGCAACGATTTTGCCAAGGGGAAGATCGAAATGACGATATTTTTGAAAGTATTAAAAATTACTCATCGCTTATATTCCGTAACCAAAGAGATTTGTCGGCTGTAGATTTAGAAATTGCACAACTGGTCACAAAATTACGCATTATGTACAGTCTAGGATATGTAAAAAATAGTGCAGTTAATAAAAATATCCTGACAGAGTTATACACGATAGAAAATATAGAAACCTGGAAGGCAGATGAAGATCAGATTCGTTCTATGATTGATGAGGCTGTGCAGATCAGTCATTTGTAAAAATTGCCCTATGATATAATGAGTCACACCAGATGAACCCCTTTGATCCTCAGAATAATTTGAATACTATGCCACATGATGACTCTCATAAGGAGACTCCTGAAAGTCATGGGTTTGACGTACTTAAAAAACACTTACCTTTGAATCGTCCACCGGCACATTTTGAATCGGTAGATGACAAGAGCCGAATCGAAGATTTAAAGAAGAAACTATATTCAAAGAGCATGACCGGCATCGACAAGATCCGTCGTCCCGGGCTCCACGAGCATTCGGCTATGATTAATGAATCTTGGGCAGAAGAACAGAAATCTACTCCCAAAATAGAAGTCTTTCCAAATTCAGCTAGGCGCAGGGTGTTTTTTAAAAAATTCCTTACTTTTTCTATTTTTGTATTTCTCATTGCAGTAGCGTACGGGGCGTATCAAATATTGAGCGGTAATAATTTTGTGTCTTCAGCCAATATCGATATTAAAATCACCGGCCCTGTTTCAGTGTCATCAGGTGACACCTTAACACTCGACGTTGATGTCACTAATAAAAATAGTGGAGCGATTGAACTGGCCGATCTTGTCATGACGTATCCTGAGGGTGCACGAAAGACGTCTGACAACACCCAACCACAAATCACTGATCGTATTTCTATCGGTACCATTAATGCAGGAGAGACTAAACAGGAGAGAGTGCAGGTGGTTCTTTTTGGTGAAGAAGGGGATGCTAAAAATATTAGTGCGGCAGTCGAGTATCGTATCCCAGGTTCTATAAGTATTTTCCGTAAACAAAAAGACGTGCCAATGGCCATTGGTAATTCTCCAATCACATTGTCAATTGATACTGTTAATCAGGTAACTGCAGGACAGGAGGTCACTTTAACCTTGAATATCAAATCAAACTCCTCTCAACTATTGAGAGGGATATTGGTCAAAGGAGAGTTTCCATCAGGTTTTAAATTTAAATCCGCGAGCCCCGTCCCTTCGTATGGAATCGATACTTGGAACTTGGGTGATATTGCACCTAATTCAAAACAAGAAATTAAAATCATTGGAACAATGAATAGTGACGAGAACCAGGAAAGGATTTTTAAATTTAATGCCGGCACAGTTGATCCAAAAGACGAAAACTCGATTGGAACAACATTTATCGCATCCAATGCTTCACTCACAGTGAAAAAACCTTTCATTGGAAGCGATATTATATTAGATGGTAAGGCGGATAAAATAGTTTCAGTTACAGCAGGAGATGCACTTCAGGGTGAAATCGTATGGCAAAATAATCTCGATGTGCCAATTAATGATATCGTGATCGAAGCGAAACTTAATGGTAATTTCTTGGACCGAAGTTCGGTCAAGGCTGATCCAGGTTTCTTCAGATCAAGTGATAATACAATGGTATGGGACAAATCAACTGTCAGTGAATTGTCTGGTTTAAGGCCAGGAGGAACTGGTCGTGTGACTTTTGCTTTTGCTTCACCACAGCCAGACAAAGAGAATGTGGCGCGGGTCAAGAATCCAGCGATTACGGTTGACCTTACTGTGCATGGAACCAGACTAAATGAGAATGCTGTTTCGGAGGACATTCAATCTGTTGTGACAAAGACAGTGAAAATTCAATCTGAACTGGCTATGAACACGGTTCTTGTTCGAAACGTTGGTCCATTTCAAAATACTGGGCCGTTCCCAACTGTAGCCGAGAAGGCTTCAACATTTACTGCAAATATCCAGGTGTCCAATTCATTTAATACAGTGAAGGATGCTATGTATAAAACAACACTTCCGAATTATGTAGAATGGACTGGTAAAGTTTCTCCTTCAACGGCCCAGGTGTCTTATGATCCACTTACTCGTACGGTTTCTTGGAATATTGGAGATGTTACATCTGGAACAGGCTACTCAAGTCCTGCTAAGTCTATGTACTACCAAGTTTCATTTAAGCCAAGTGTTAGTCAAGTAAGTACTGCCCCGACGGTTATAAAAGAACAATCTGTTTCTGGCACAGATGCATTTACAGGTGATGTTATAAAAACAACTGGTCCGATTATGGATATTAGATTAGAAAGTGATCCGACCTATCAATACGAACAAGATCATGTGTTGGCCCATTAGTTTTAGGTCTTGCTCGAAGAGAGGTTACCCTTTATAGTAGATAGATATATTCAAAAATATGGCTGATTCATCATCTAAAATGGAAAAGATTATTTCGCTCTGTAAACGCAGAGGTTTTGTGTACCAAGGTTCAGAGATTTACGGAGGTCTTGCCGGGACGTGGGATTACGGACCGCTAGGAGTGGCGTTAAAAAAGAATATTGAAAATCTCTGGTGGAAGAGATTTGTGACAGATCGTGAAGATATGTACGGAGTAGATGCCGCAATTTTAATGAATCAGAATGTGTGGAAGGCCAGTGGGCATGTGGATACTTTTACTGATCCGTTGGTAGAAGATACAAAAACAAATAAGCGTTATCGCGCAGACCATCTACTGGAAGACGCAGGAATCAATACAAGAGGGCTCAGTGTGGAAAAAATGAATGAATTGTTGGTTGAAAAAAAGATTAAAAGTCCGGATGGTAATCCACTGGGTGAAGTTCGAAAGTTCCAGATGATGTTAAAGACCAATATTGGTCCTGTGGCAGATGATGCATCAATTTCGTACCTACGACCAGAAACTGCAGGAGGAATGTTTGTAAACTTTAAAAATATTATTGATACCTTCCACCCTAAAATGCCTTTTGGTATGGCCCAGATAGGTAAAGCTTTCAGAAATGAAATAGCACCCAGAGATTTTATTTTCCGAGTGCGTGAATTAGAGCAAATGGAAGTTGAATACTTTGTAAAACCGACTGAATGGAAAGAAGCTTTTGAATCCTATAGAAAGGGAATGTGGGATTTTATCACTGAAGACTTGGGTTTGAATAAATCTAGCGTACACGAATTGGAAGTGTCAGATGAGGATCGAGCTCATTATTCAAGACGAACTATTGATTTTGAATTTGACTTTCCATTTGGTAAAAAAGAATTGTATGGATTGGCCTACAGAACAGACTTTGATTTAACTAGTCATGCCAAAGCTTCAAGTGTTGATTTGTCGTATTATGATGAAGAAAGCAAAGAGAGATTCGTTCCGCATGTAATTGAACCATCTTTTGGACTTGGCCGCTCAATCCTTGCGGTCCTTTCTGATGCGTACTCTGAAGACGAGTTGGGTGGTGAAACTCGAGCCTTCTTGAAGTTTTCGCCCAAGGTTGCACCAAACTTGATCGCTGTTTTTCCACTTCTAAAAAATAAACCTGCTCTTGTGGATAAAGCACGTGAAGTCTATTCAGAACTTAAGAAAAAATTTACTCGTGTTTCATTCGATGATAATGGAAATATTGGAAAGAGATATCGAAGACAGGATGAGATCGGCACACCATTTTGTATAACAGTTGATTTTGATACGGTTGAAAAAGATAATACTGTGACTGTACGAAACCGTGACACTGGAGAGCAGGAGAGGGTAGTCATATCAGAGCTTGTTGCACACATAGAAAAGAAAGTGGTATAAGATCTGTATCTTATGGCTAAAAAACTCAAAAAAGGCTGGTTTATTCACACCTTGCCCAATGGTTTACGTTACATGTTTATTCGTCGTCCTGAAATGACGAGTGTGACGGCTATGGTCTTGGTTGCCACTGGTTCTGAATATGAGACTAAGGACCAGAATGGCTTGGCACATTTTCTAGAACACATGTGTTTTAAGGGGACAGTGAAGCGTCCGGATTCACTTGTTATCGCCAAAGAGTTTGAAATCCTCGGGGCGCAGTACAATGCCTTTACCAGTTCTGAATACACCGGTTACTATGCCAAAGGTCAGGCAGATGACGCCGGACTTCTTTTGGATATCTGTTCAGATATATTTTTGAATTCGACATTACCTGAAGCTGAGGTCCAAAAAGAAAAGGGTGTCGTGATCGAGGAAATAAATATGTACGAGGATGATCCACAATCAAAGGTCAATCAAGTGTTAGATGAATTGATGTTTGGCGACCAACCAGCAGGACGTGATACAGTTGGAACAAAGGAGACGGTTTCAAATTTTACAAAAGAAAACCTCGTTGACTATCGCACTAGGAACTATACGCCAAAAAACAGTTTGGTTGTAGTCGCCGGAAATTTTGATGCGAATAAAATTTCCAAGCAAATAAAAAATACGTTTGGAGTGATGAAAAAAAGTAAGTCGCCTCAAAAGCCCAAAACAACTGTTGATCAAAAATATCCAGCTATTAAAATCTTTCATAAAAAAAGTGAGCAAACCCACATCATTCTTTCTTTTCATGGGTATAATCGTTTCAGTGCAAAGAAAAAAACTGCAAAGATCATGGCGCACATTCTAGGGCAGGGAATGGCATCGAGACTTTTCCATTTACTGCGCGAAAAGCTTGCTGTGTGTTATTACGTGAGCGCTTCCTCATCTGGCGCAGAAGATCATGGACAATTTTCAATCCGGGCGGGTTTGGCAAATGATAAAGTCATTCAAACTATGACAGAAATTGTTAAAGAGCTTAAAAAAATAAAAACAGAATTGGTTTCGCATGAAGAATTGGATCGAGTAAAAAAATCTATCACTGCAAGCAGCAAGATCGGGCTTGAAACTTCGGACTCGTATGCTGACTATTATGGTTTTCAAGAATTGTTAGGATTAAAAATTGAAGAAATACATGAAAATGTTGCCAAGTACCAAAAGATTACTGACAAAGAAATACAGAAAGTGGCCAAGGAAACTTTTACTTCACGAAACGCAAACCTTGCTATTGTTGGCCCACATGAGAATCAGGCTGAGTTGCTAGAAATCCTTAAAAATATCTAAATTTAGCCTTAATTAAGACAAAATTCCGGCCGCGCTCCAGTGGACGTCAGCGCGGCACGATTCCGCTGAATCGCCCATATTTTGCAAGGTTTTTTATCCTGGTACGTCTAACGAGTTGAGTAGCCACTATAATGTGCTATTCTAAAGCTAATGGATATCAAGAAACAGGCCATCACAATAGAGACCGGAACGCTCTTTCGAGTGTTGATTTTTGTACTAGGAGCCTACGCGGCATTTGAATTGCGTGGACTAATCGTTCTTGTGCTTGCGGCGGTTGTGGTAGCGTCGGTCATTGAGCCGGGAACCAGATGGTTTATGCGTCGGCGCTTACCACGTCCAACAGCTGTAGTTATAATGTATCTAATTGTGCTAGGCCTAGTTGTCAGCTTCTTTACATTTATTCTTCCACCGCTTTTTAGTGAAACAATCACGGCATTGAATGGATTGCCCAAAAGTGTAAAAACTGCAGAATTGATTAGTGCCAAAGGAAATCTTTCCAGCATCCGTAATCTTTTTCCAGATCTACCTTCATCTATTTCACTTGGAGATATTAGCTCTATTGTTGTAAATGCAATCTCGAATTTTTCTGGAGGAGTTTTCGATACTGTGTCTGGTTTTGTCGGCGGGGTGATCGGTCTTGTACTTATTATTGTAGTGTCGTTCTATCTGGCTGTCCGAGAGGATGGGGTAGGGGAATTTTTAGACATCATTGTACCCATCCGTTATGAAAAACATGTTAAAGATTTATGGAGACGAACTCAAAATAAAATTGGTAGATGGATGCAGGGGCAATTAGTTCTTGCTCTCATTGTTGGATTTCTCACCTACGCAGGTCTTGCACTTCTCGGTATGGTCTTTACTGATATTCCACACCCACTCCTTCTTGCATTCGTGGCAGCATTCTTTGAACTTATTCCTGTCGTTGGATTGGTACTTGCTGCCGTTCCAGCCTTCCTATTCGCTACACTCGATGGTGGTCTCGGGCTAGGACTTATCGTGATTGCCCTATATTTGATTATTCAACAAATTGAATCACACGTTATTTATCCTTTAGTTGTACGAAAGATTATTGGCGTACCACCACTTCTCGTTATTTTATCTTTGGTAGCCGGTGCCCAGTTGGCCGGAATTATTGGTGCATTGTTATCAGTGCCAGTTGCAGTAGCTATTGTCGAGATCTTGGCAGATGTAGAAAGGCGAAAGAGGGTATCAATGATTAGTGCTTCCATTGCAGAGCCTATCCCAGATGAGGTCTTTAGGGGAGACATCACTACTAATGAAATATAAATATATCGATATTCACGCACATGTGAATTTTTCAGAATATGATACAGATCGTGAAGCTGTCATTAAAGATGCCGATCAAAAAGGGATTATTATAATTAATGTAGGAACAGATCTAGAAACTTCCAATCAAGTAGTAGCTTTGGCAGAAAAATATCCAAACTGCTATGCAATTGTGGGTATGCACCCTACGACGGCTAATGAGACCGACTTTGACTATGAAGCCTTTAAGAAGCTTGCCATGCATGAAAAAGTGGTTGGAATAGGGGAATGCGGATTGGATTATTTCCGAGAACCTTTCTCAAAAGAAAGGCAAATAGCGGTGTTTAATGATGAGATAAGATTGGCTATCGAATGTAAAAAACCTTTGATGATTCATGCAAGAAATTCATACACGGATATTTTAACAGTTCTTGATCAGTACTTAATACGAACAGATGTAGAATTGCGGGGGAATGTACATTTCTTTGCGGGTAGTGTGATGGAGGCAGAAGAATTTATTAAAAGAGGATTTTCTGTTTCATATACTGGGGTGGTTACTTTTGCAAAACAATATGAATCTTTGGTTGTGGCAACACCACATGATTCAATCATGTCTGAGACCGATTGTCCGTTCGTGACTCCGGTGCCCCTTAGGGGACAAAGGAATACCCCCAGCAATATACCTTTGATTGTGGCAAAAATGGCCGAAATAAAGGGTCTTTCAGAGGAAGCCCTTGCAACAGCTATAAGGGAGAATGCTCAGAGGATGTTTGGTATCATTTTCAGCTAAAGCTTGAAAATCTTGGCACCCTGTGTTACATTGGGAAAATGACAAAAGATATAAATGAAATGGCTTTCGAGGAGTCAGCGAGCCGAGTTTACGAACTTGGTTTTCACTTGCTCCCGACCGTAGCTGAAGCAGATGTACCTGTACAATTCTCGCAGCTAAAGTCAACAATAGAAAAACAGGGTGGAACCTTTATAGCTGAAGGAGCTCCAAAACTTATCAAGCTAGCGTATTCAATGTCTAAGACAATCAAAGCTGAGAAAAAGCATTACGTAAATGCTTATTTCGGTTGGGTTAAATTCACATTGGAACCAGAAAAATTAGAAGCAGTAGAAAAGGACATTAAAGCCTTTGACCCTATGCTTCGTTACATTATTGTTAAAACTGTAGCTGAACACACTATGGTGACTGATGGCGTAAAAGCTATCGGGTACAGTAAGGAATCAGAGGATGAAACTTTCACAGATGAGGTTGTCGCTAAAAATGATATACTTGTCGATGAAGCTACTCCTGAAGTAGTCAAGGAAACAATTAAAGAATAGTGAAAGGACATAACAGAATAATATGTATTTAAACAAAGTTTTTATCATCGGGAACATTACAAAAGATCCAGAATTAAAAGCCTTACCGTCGGGAATGCAAGTAGCCAGCTTTTCAGTCGCAACAAATCGCACTTGGAAAGATCAGGCCGGGGCAAAGCAAGAAGCTGTCGATTTCCACAATATCGTGGTTTTCGGTAAACAAGCAGAGGTAATCGGCCAGTACATGAAAAAGGGTAGTAACATTTTTATCGAAGGACGAATCCAGACTCGTAGTTGGGATGGTCCAGATGGTAAAAAGAATTATCGAACCGAAGTGATTGCTGAACGATTCCAGTTTGGTCCAAAACCAACAGGCCAGGGGGGTGGATACTCGGGAGGTAGTGAAACAAAATCTTCAGGTCCTTCTGAATCAGGTAAGAAGACTGCATCAGCTCCACTAGAACAGATTGAATACCCACAAGAGGAGATTAATCCAGAAGATATCCCATTCTAAACAGAAGAACTTATACAATTAATAAATTAAAGAAATTACTATGAAAAAGCAGTGCTATTTCACTCAAAATAATATAAAACACATCGATTACAAAGATGTAGACCTTCTAAAGAAGTTCTTGAATCCTCACGGACGTATCCTTTCTCGAAAGAGAACTGGTGTGACTGCCAAGAATCAACGACAGCTCGCACTTGCGATCAAGCGTTCTCGATTTATGGCTTTGATTCCTTTCGTGGCCGCGTAAAAAGTGACGTTTATATAAAACAAAAACCTCCCAGTTGGGAGGTTTTTGTTTTATAGGATCAGTGTTATTTCGTCACTCGGTCTACGTATTCTCCAGTTTCTGTATTAATTCGAACAATGTCTCCCGGTTCTACGAACATTGGGGCGGTAATTGTTGCACCAGTCTCAAGAGTAATGACTTTGTTGCCACCTTTAGCCGTGTCACCACGGACAGCAGGAGGGGCTTCTTTTACCAAAAGTTCAACTTTGATAGGGAGTTTTACTCCGAATATCTTGTCTTCGAATTGAAGGGCCTCAATTACGCTATTAGTCTTTAGAAACTTTCTAGAGTCACCAATTAATGTATCCGCAAGTTGAAATCTGTCTGCTGGATTGTTTTCACTGCAGAACCACCATTCGCCTCTATTTGTGTACATGTATTTTACTTTTCGAGATATGATTTCAGCCTCTTCAGCTTTATCAGAAACATGAAAAGAATGTTCCATGACGCGGCCATTTAGAAGGTTTCGTAGTTTTGTTGCATTAACAGGCTTTCGCTGTTGTTTACGGAAAACATGCGCATCGAGGACTTCCCAAGGTTCATTTTCAAAGACAATATATTTTCGTAATGTGATTTCGTTGTATTCCAGCATGGTGATGTAAATTAAATAAGTATTGTTAGATTCTATACGAAAATGGGGGATTGTCTACTTGAAGTTAAATCCCCATTTTCATATATATTTTTTAGAATCTTACTCCCCACTAACCACTAAAACCGGATCCTTGAGGTGTTCACGGATCTTGCCAAGTATTTCCTCAGCAACATCCTTATTCTCTCTTAAAAACTGTCGTGTCGCGTCATAGCCACGTCCCAGTTTCATCTCGCCATATGAATATGAGCTTCCCATTTTTGTCACAAAACCCATCTTTTCACCAAGAGCGATGATCTCACCTTCACGAGAAATACCCTCGTTGTACATTAGATCGAACTCTGTCTGACGGAAGGGGGCAGCCACTTTGTTTTTAACCACCTTTACGCGCACTCGTCCGCCCATGATTTCTTCACCTTTCTTGATTTGGGCAATTCGTCGAATATCTAATCGAATAGAAGTGTAGAACTTCAAAGCCTTTCCGCCTGGAGTTGTTTCAGGATTTCCAAACATCACACCAATCTGCATTCGGATTTGGTTTATAAAAATAACAATGGTCTTACTTTTCGCTACAATGGCAGTTAGCTTTCGAAGCGCTTGTGACATTAGTCTCGCTTGCTTTCCAACGTGGAATGCACCCATATCACCTTCAATTTCATCCTTTGGAGTTAATGCGGCTACAGAGTCAATAACAACTACATCAATCTTTCCAGTTCTGACTAAACTTTCTACAATTTCCAAAGCTTGTTCACCTGTATCTGGTTGCGAGATCAATAGGTTGTCGATGTTTACTCCAATTTTTACAGAATAGTCAGGGTCCATGGCATGTTCCGCATCAATGTACGCACAAACACCACCTTTTTTCTGAGCTTGAGCAATAACATGAAGGGCGAGGGTGGTCTTCCCTGATGATTCTGGGCCAAAAATTTCTACGATTCGTCCGCGAGGGAGTCCTCCTACACCAAGTGCCGCATCGAGTCCAATTGATCCAGTAGGTATTACATCAATATCAACTTTTGGTTTTTCACCAAGCGTCATGATTGAATCTTCACCGAATTTTGTTTTAATCTGTGCCAGAGTGTCATGTATAGACATAGAATTGCTATCATTTCTGGTTTTTTCTTTCGGTGAGTCCATCTCGTCATCTGTGTTTGTTTTTCCTGTTTTTTTTATTTTCTTTTTCATGTAATTTTGCAAATTATTTATATCTTGTATATCACCTCGATCATTTTTTCTGTACTCGCACCGAACTTGTCTTTACCAAAGAGCTTGATGACGTTGTAGCCGGGGAAGAGAAGTACTTTTTCATCAAACGCACCTGTCTCATCAACTGAAATAGGCCTGTCATTTAATGAAATTGTGGCTATGTTTTTGGCTGTTCCGCTAAGCTTTATTATATCATCATTGACCACCTGGGGTGAGTTAAATGAACCATCTAAGCTTATTTTAGGACCGTAGATTAGATTCTTAGACTGATAGAATCCATAACTCACGATAAACAATATGAAAACTAGAACAAGTACCGTTTTTACTATTACTTTTCCATCATCATATGGTTTGATCATACAGCTTGTTGATTAAAGATTAATAAACTTTTTCTAAATAATTGATGAATTATCGCTATTTTCATCTGAACCTCCTCCTGTCGAATCGCCCCCTCCATAGCCGATAACTTCACGAGGGCGAGCACCGTCTGCAGGTCCAATTACTCCACGTTCTTCTAATATATCCATCAAGCGTGCTGCTCGGGCATAGCCAACACGTAATTTTCGCTGAATATATGAAGTAGATGCCTTACCGATCTGCATTACCATCTCTTTTGCTTCTTGGTACAGCTCGTCATCATCTTCAGGGTCAACTCCGCTCTCAGCTGAAGCAGAGAATATTGGGTCATTCACTGCACTACCACCATTTTCCTCGTTATCAATCTGGATTTCTTCAGTAGTTGAATCTATGTGATCAACAAGGTGTTTTACTACCTTCTTTAGTTCCGTTTCGGACATAAAGGCTGATTGGATACGGCGAGGAGATGACATTTCGGCTGATAGATAGAGCATGTCCCCGGCACCTAGCAATTCTTCAGCCCCACGCATATCAAGGATGGTTCGAGAATCGATCTGGGAGGCTACCTGAAGGGCAATACGAGATGGAACGTTTGCTTTAATGAGACCAGTGATGACGTTTACCGAAGGTCGCTGGGTAGAAAGGATAAGGTGAATACCAACGGCACGACTCATTTGTGCAAGGCGTACAATGGCAGATTCCAACTCCCTAGGATAGGTTTGCATAATATCTGCAAGTTCATCTATTACGATTACAATGTATGGCATGCTGTCAGGTAGTTTTGCTTCTATGTATTCGCTCGCGTCCTCTTCGCCCTTCTTAACCTTTAAGTTTTCGTCAGCCTTGATTTTTTCGAGTTCAGGCAATAGAACATTTTTATGATATGAAGCGATGTCTCGAACAGAACTTTTTTCCAAGATGTCATATCGTCTATCCATTTCTTTAGCTGCCCAACGAAGAGCAAGAATGGCTTTTTTGGCGTCAGTAATAACCGGGGTCAGAAGGTGAGGAATCTTGTTGTAAAGAGTGAGCTCTACACGTTTTGGATCAATAAAGATTAGTTTTAAGTTGTCAGGTGCATTTCTGTAGAGAAGGGAGGTAATAACAGTGTGAATAGTTACAGATTTTCCGGAACCAGTAGCACCGGCGATAAGAAGGTGAGGCATTTTTGCCAAGTCATCGAAATAGGACTTTCCAGAGATACCTTTTCCAAGTGCAACATAGAGAGGTTTTGTAGAATTCTTGAACTCTTCTTCTCCTAGCAATGATCCAAGACGAACCATGGTTTTTACACTATTTGGAATTTCGATACCCACTAATGATTTACCAGGAATAGGTGCCTCGATTCGAATCGGGTGAGCAGCAAGTGCAAGTGACAAGTTATTTTGGAGGCCAAGAATTCGAGAAAGTTTGACGCCTTCTGCAGGCTTCAAGGCATATCGAGTGACTGAAGGTCCTATAGAAACTTCATCCATTTCGACATCAATACCGAAGTTTTGGAGAGTCCTTTTGATGATATTTGCATTGGCCTTTATATCACCAACATCTGGCTTACCCTTGTCTCTTTCAAGTAGCTCAAGTGGTGGGAACTCCCACTTCTTACCCAATAGTACACTCTTACGTATCAGTATATTAGGAAGGGGCGAATCCTTAAGGTCACCATTCGAGCCTTTGTTTACAATGTTTTTTGTGCTGTCCTTTTGTATAGAACCGTTCTTGTCTTTTACGCCTTCTGTATTTTCTGAATCTCGGGTCTCAGCATTTTTTGTCTTTGACAAGTCTTTAACAGCTTCAGTCGCTTTGTCCAATTTAGATGATTCTTTCGCATCCAATACGTCACCGTCCAAGTTATCCACACCCTCTTCATTTTTCTTTAAAAGACGCCAGAAAAAGAAATATTCTTTTCTGATCGCTGTGTCGAAAATAACTACAAGAGAAATAATAATAAGTCCGACAAGGAAGACATAGCTGACTGGTCTATCAAAAAGAGGTATTAAAGGTTTGGTTATAAGATCACCAAGAAAGCCCCCGCTGTTCTCCGAGATCATTGAGAATAATCCAAGTCCTGAGACAAAAAAGATAAACGCACCAATTAGTTTAGAAGTCGGAAATCGCCTTTCTCTATCAGCAAAAAATGACATAGAGAGTATTAATAAGAGTAGGGGAACGAGGTAGTAACCGAGACCGAAAAACGAGCCTAGCCATTCATGGATTTTCTCGCCCACTATCCCAGCCTTATTAAAGGCAGAGATGATAAAAAATATTGATAATAAAAATAATAATAATCCCCAGACACTTTGAACAGTTGAATGCCCTAAATCAGAGAATGCCCCCTTTTCGGATTTTTCACTGTCGTTGTAATCTACATCTTTTCTTTTCTTTCTTGCCATATGTTAAATGATAGCACGCAAGGCTATACAGGAAAAAGTTGCATTTATAAATGTCTTATATATACTAGTTTTAGCAATAGGACATAGATGGTTAGTTACAGGTCCCAAATCTAAAAGTCAGAAAATGAAAGGTTAGGATTCTTAAAAGACAGTCTATTATTTATTACTACTAAAAAATGAACGATAACAGAATTACATCTCAAAATATCGATAACGTTGGATATCGGACATTGTTTACCGGAGATGTTTATTTGATGTATGTCCACAAAAAAACTCATGGTATTTCAAGGGCGGTATACCTTATTACAGACTTCTTCGATGACAAAGAGCCTATCAAGGTCAGGATGCGCGATCTAGCATGTGACTTAGTTTCTTCTGCTTTGTCTTTGAGTACTGAACTTTCACCAGAAAGAAAAAACCTCTTGGACAACATGATCAGGACAGGAGTGTCCCTTATCTCATATTCTGAGATTGCCATGTTCTCTGGAATTGAATCTCAGATGAATCACTCTTTGTTAGCAAAAGAAATTCAAAGCCTATTAAGTACTATTGAGGAAAAAGAAATGCCATCACATCTTGGGCGACATTTTGTCCTTGACGAAGCTTTTTTCTCAAAAGATACTTATGATCATAATCAACATTCGCATTCAGCGCACCACACTACAGCTTCTCACCGAACCCACCACACTCTACCTTCTCAACCTAAGCTAAACCCAAGAACCTCTCAATTCAAAAAAAATAACACTAGCGGGGCAGAAAGCCAAGCGTCACTTGGTTCCCAGGCGGCTGACCAGAAAAAGACACAGCGTAGAAACTCTATACTCTCTATTATAAGAACAAAAGGAAGTCCTTCTATAAAAGATATCGCTGATGGCATTACAGATTGCAGTGAAAAGACAATACAACGAGAATTATTAGACATGGTGGCGGGCGGTTTGTTGAAAAAAGAAGGGGAAAGACGATGGAGCAGGTACTCTATAGCAGCTTAGTGCCGGTCAAGGTGACTTAAAGGACATCGCATGTCCTTGATTCTGTCAACAGGATTGTGTATAAAACCCTTGTATATTCAGTGTATATTCTGTAATATTAGGTTTCATAGAACGTCATAGTTCTTGAAGGGCGTGTTTTTATTAACCCGAATTGTAGTTTTAAGCCTCAGAATAAGCCTAAATGGGCGTACGGAAGCAGTTTCCGACAACGAGAGGATTAGAGTTTCAATTCGGGTTCATAAAGATCTTGACCCGGAGACGATGTGCGCTTGCGCATTATAAAATCTTATAAAGTAAAGCAAGTTCGTATCGTCTATTACAAAATTAAGCTTAATTAATATTTAAAAATGAAAAGAATAATCACGGTTGCTCTTTCATTGGCTCTTGCATTCTCAGTAGTTGCTCCGGTAGCTGCTAGTGCTCAGTCAATGACAACAACATTAACTGCTCCTCTTACTATTGGTAGTACGGGCAGTGCTGTAGTTGCACTTCAGAATTTTTTGGTGTCTAAAGGACTCCTTACAATGCCTGCAGGTGTATCTATGGGTCACTTCGGTCCTTTGACTAGATCAGCGGTAAAGGCTTACCAAATGGCTAAGTCAATCAGTCCTGCATTGGGTTACTTCGGTCCAATCACAGCTGGCATCGCCAACTCTGACATGGGTGGAACAACTACAACAGTAGCAGGTTGTTCAGCTGGTGCTATGTTTAATGCTCAGACTGGTGCATCTTGTACAACTACAACTACAACTACAACTACAACTGTATCTAGTAACGTAGAAGGTAGTCTAGATGTTAGATTGGCTTCAACTCCATCTGACAACTTGAACATCAAGACTCAGACAGATGTTCAAGTTTACGGTCTAGAATTGCGAGCAAGAATCTCTGATGTAACTGTTCAGACTATCGACCTTCAGGTTGCAGTTTCAAACGGTTCATCAAATGAAAACCCATCTACTTTGATTAACACAATCAAGGTATGGGATGGTTCAAATGTTATCGCAACTCTTCCTGTTAACTTGACAACATTCACTAAGGATCAAAACCAGATTTACTACGTAAGAATTCCGGCTTTGAACTTCGTTGTTGCTAAGGATGCTACGAAGACTTTGACAGTTTCATTCTCTACTAACTCAATTGATAATGACCGTGGTGTTACTATCGATGGTTACAACAACACCTCTCTTCGAGCTGTGTCAGGAAATGGAGTGTCTAGCTTCTACTCATTCGATTCAGCTTCAGGTACTGCGTACACTAGAACACACACATTCAAGAAGCCTGGAACGTCTACTTTGACGCTCTCTTCATCTGGAACTACTCTAAGATCTGCTAATAATCGTGTAAACGGTGATGCTAATCTTACAGACGTTGTTATAGGTACATTCAACCTTCAGTCAAGTTCAGGTGAGTCAAGACTGTTAACTGTTAACGCATCTACAACTGCTTCAGGAACACTTCCTATATCATTGTACTTGTATAACGGTTCAACATTGTTGAAACAGAAATCTGTTCCTTCAAACGGTTCAGTTTCATTCGACAACCTAGATACAACTAATGGTTCATTGGTCCCTAATAGTGAGACACCTACAACATTCACTATCAAGGCTGAATTCCCTTCAACTGCTGTTAACGCAACATTTGCATCTACAACAATTACCTCTGTTGTATACCAGACTCCAAATGGTAACACTGCAACTGCTTCAGGAAACGCGGTAAACAATGCAAACCAGTACGTATACACAAAGGCGGCTATCATTACATTGGCTGGTACACCTACAATTACTGCACAAAATGCAGCAATCTCAGGAGGTACTTCTACTGTAACTGCTGTCTTCCCTCTTAATATCAAGGCTTTGGGTGGTAACGTGATCCTTCCTGGAAACGGTGATGTCACAGTTACATTCTCTAATGGTATTGCCGCAACAGCTGCAAACACTGTAGTAGCTACTCTCCCAAGTAACGATATCTCTAATGGATCTAGTGCTACTGTAACTGTTACTGCTAAGAGTGTTGGATTCGCTGCTGGTCTCTACAACGCTGGTATCACCCAGATTAAGTGGAACGCTGGAAACGGAACAACTACTCAGACTTACGGATTCGATGACTTCAAGACTTCTGCAGCTGCTAACCAGCAATAATATTGCTTAGGCAACAAGGATAGTTTCGGAGACAATCGGAAACGATTAGTTTAAACAAAAAGCCACCCGCAAGGGTGGCTTTTTGTTTTGGAGTATTCACATTATAATAGGTACGTGATTGATAGAACGTCTACTAAATTAATTGTCGGGTTCATTGGCCTTCTTGTACTAGGCCTACTCTTTTTTGCGATTAGCTCCGTTGTTCATTAATATTTCTTTATTGACATAAAATAGATTTACCGTAATATGTAGCGCATAGGCTTCGAAGACCATAGGCACTGTTATTCATTAACTGTAAGCCCTATGCAGAGGTCGGAAACACTGATGTGTTTTCACCCCTATCCTTCGAACAAGCGCCTAACGGCGCTTGTTTCATTTAAAGACAGGCCTAGGTCGAAAAGCAAAACAAAAATCAAAAAAAGAAAAAGCGTCGCGCTTTAATGGACGGTGCGCGACGTGATTTCGCAAAATCAAATGGCACTTAGTAAAGCAAAAAAGACAGAAGTAGTTGATTCAGTACGAAAGATTTTAGACAAAGCAAAAACAATTGTTTTTGTGAATTTCCACAAATTAACCGTATTGGAAACAACTCAAATTCGAAAGGCTCTAAGAGAAACTCAGGTTGGATATTTTGTTGCGAAGAAAACATTGATCAAGCGTGCGCTTGCCGAGAAATCATATACCGGTGAAGTGCCAGCTCTTGATGGTGAAATCGCTCTTGTATATTCAGAAGATCAAATCGCCCCAGCCCGCGAAGTGTATAATTTCCAAAAGAAATTTGATAACCGAGTGGCAATTGTGGGAGGTATTTTTGAAGCTGGATACAAGGACAAGGTTTCAATGCTTTCTATTGCAAACATTCCATCCCGCCAGACTCTCTACGCGCAATTCGTCAACCTTATCAATTCTCCAATTCAGGGTCTTGTTATCGCGTTGAATGGTATCGCTGAAAAGCAAAAGTAACAAAAGCATAATTATTAAATTTATAAAACAAACATATGTCAGAAGAAAACAAAGTTATCGAAACTCCTGCACAGTTCAAAACAGTTGTTGAATCAATTGAAAAAATGAGCGTGCTCGAGCTTCACGAATTAGTAAAGTTCCTAGAGGCTAAATTCGGTGTATCAGCCGCTGCAGTAGCAGTAGCAGGTCCTGCAGTAGCCGCAGCTGAAGAAAAGTCAGCATTCGACGTTAACCTTACAGACGCTGGAGGTAACAAGATTGCAGTTATTAAGGCTGTTAAGGAAGCATTGGCACTTGGTCTTAAGGAAGCAAAGGACCTTGTGGACGCTGCTCCTTCAGTTTTGAAGGCTGGAATGAAGAAAGAAGATGCTGAAAACCTAAAGAAATTGGTAGAAGCTGCTGGTGGAAAGGTAGAGCTTAAATAAGCAATACAAATCCAAAAAAGAAAGACCTCATGTAATAGTGGGGTTTTTCTTTTTGTGTTAATATCATACCTATGACAATTCTAGAAAAAATCTTCGGCGGTACAAGCAGAATAAAGGTAATGCGATTGTTCTTGTTTAACCCAAGCATAGTCCTTTCAACAAAGGATGTTTCTACTCGTGCAAAAATCTCACCTGCAAAAACTCGGTCCGAGTTGAACTTTCTAGCAAGCGTAGAAATGGTCAAAAAGAAGGCCAACTCGACTTGGATTCTCAATGAAAACTTCTCATACCTTAACGAATTCCAAAGATTACTTCTTAAAACTAGCTTGATTACTCCTCAAGAGATCATTAAAAAGATTTCAAAAGTTTGCAAAGTAAAAATGGTGATTTTAACAGGTTTGTTTACCGAACACTGGGAAGGGGGGTTAGATATTATGGTTGTAGGGGATAAATACAAAGAAGGTTCTATTCAAAATGTTATGTCACAAATCGAAGCAGAAGTTGGCCGAGAAATTCGTTATTCTATTCTAGAGACGGATGATTTCAAGTACAGACATGGTATAGGGGACAGATTGGTCCGAGATGTTATTGATTATCCCCATAATGTCATTTTTGATAAGTTGAAGGTGTTGTAGGTTAGAGGTTTTATTTGACTGGACAAATTTTTACACTCGATAATAAATCCCTTGTCTTTTGATCAGGTATTTGAGAGCAGATAGAAGGATCTCTCGTGTCATGGATTAATGTATAGTAACAATTCATTTTCTTAGTATCATTAATAATCATGTTGCAGAAAGATCCTTGTCTCTGGAATTCGGCTATATGTGCGTAACAGTCGTCGGAGGTTAGATCCTCCGCAGGTCTACTATCGTTAGCGTTGTTACCCTTATCAAATTTTTCACACACAGATATATCGTCAGCTCCGTTTCCTATTGTGTTCCTTACTATATTTCTTTGACATGCATATTTTTTTTCGGTCTCCATCTTGTTGCAATCTTCTGGGTCAGTTGTAAATCCGCTGACTTGCTCGTTGATATATTTGACTTCTTTAATTTTGGCTGAAAAATCAGATATACAGTTTGCTTTTTTTATTGGTGAATAAATTTTATTACAGTATGTTCCTAACTGGTCCAGTTCTTGAAACTTTTGGTCAGAGTTTAAGTCTGATCTCATTTTTAGTTCCGCTACAGATCTGTCAACGTTGTCCAACCCAGATTGGGCCACTCCGAAATCCGACTGATTAACATAAGCCAACCCAAGTGACGTAAGGAGGAAAAAAGTAAAAATTAGATAGTAGGCCGCCTCGGATGTGACACGTGTAAATGTTTTGGTAACTATCGCAAAGAGGAACATTAACAATATCGAGTTTATTAAAAATATAATAAAAAATTCACCCGCAGCTTCCTGTAAGAGGGGGGTTGCAAGAATTGCTAAAACTATTGGCCAAAAGAATCCCAAAGGCAAAAGTCTTGCAATTCTTGGATGGTTTGGTGAAAGTGCATCAATCATGGCTAGGAATAACAGCTGTAATATCAAAACTCCATAATAGTAAACCGAGTTAATTTCAGAATTAAAGAAGTTAGCAGAGGGTGCATAAAAAAACAGAGTCAACATAATAATACTGAAGATCAAAGTAATTTTCGATAAATATTTCATGAGTATATTTTAGCATGTAATGTATGTAAATAAGCCTGATTTCTGAGGATGTTATTCTGTAGAACTTGTTACTTTTATATTTTTAATATAGATTTCTTTTGGACCAGGGACTGGGTTACACGGGTGGAACCTTGCTGCAGTAGACACTGGGTGTAGGTACAAACACCTCGGTATGCGTCGTCACAATAGGTGAAGGACCTTAGAGTTAGTGGGGATAAGCCTTTCTGGGTCTAAATCCACAAAACAAAGAGTATCCTTCATAGCAAGAATAACTGCGCTATGTCCCTGGTCCACCACTTTCTCCTTGACCCGCTGGTCAAAACACCCGTTTTGGCCGGCGGTTTTTCATTGATTTTAAGTGTATATTTATCCCCAACATATCCCCACCCTAAACCCTGATAATAGCGTTTGACAGCATAGTTTCCCTGTGTATAATGGCTAGCACGTTATGAGTAACAGATACAAAGCGGAATAACAGACCAAAGCTTTAACAGCTGATGGTTTGAAATTCCGCTCAAAAGAGCGGTTTTTTTGTAAAAAAGAAAACCACTTGTATCTCGAGACAACTGACAGAACGACAGCCTTTTGAAAACTAAATTCTGCCCGGGAATGACTCATCAAGTCCTAGCAATAGTTGCTTGATGTTTCATTTGGTCTTTTCGAATCCCGAGGCGGACGTTCCAGTTGATGATTTTAGAATCGTAAGATTTGGAAATCAAAAACTGAGAACAACTATCGTTTGCGTTCTCAAGCGCGAACGATAGGCAGGTAACACATTGAAAGATAGAGTTAATTAATAAACGATTGTGGTTTATATATTTCCTAATGGGAAATATAAGGGCGTATGGT
>JBAXAB010000005.1:0-46607 GCA_037142735.1 bacterium | reverse complement strand
TAAGTCAAAATATTTGTCCATCTACACTCGTTGTTGCTCCTGCCGCTGTTGTTGCAAATAGTGGTCCGGCTAGTGTAACTTTCAAAGTGAAGCCAAATACTGTAAATAAAAACAGTGCATGTACCTTAATATATAGTGTTACAAACGCTAGGTCTTGCAGCATTACAGGTCTAGACGGTTATAACAACAACTTGACTCTAAATTCAGCAGGAGATATCTCATCTTCTCAACTCTCTAATCCAATACAAAATAGTACAAAATTCTCATTGGCTTGTACTCAGAAGGACAAGGATGCGAATGGTAATTATCCTGTCGTTACAAAAACATCTATGTGTTACATAAACGCCAATACAATTGAAAAGTAGAAAGTAACTAATGGTTTGGGGTTATAAAATAGGGCTAATTAGACTTGCGCATTTCAGTCCTAGCAGAGAACGCCTTTTGTTGTTATAATAATGTCATTACAAGTACATATTAAAGTTTTATGTTTAAAAAAATATTAGCAGCCTCGGTCCTTTTTCTTTCAGTTTTCACTTTTGGAATAGTTAGTGCCCAAAATGATGTCACATCTAAACCGCCAGAATTTAGTGCATCTCAAAAACTGACTGGTATACCTCCTGGATTTGAAAACGCTGATATGTCGAAGGTTAAAATTCCTGAACAAAAACTTCCTGCCGATTTTCCAAAAAATACGGTTCAAAGCAAGTACTCTCTAAAAGATTCTCCTGATGTTTCTTCTACCACACCAATTTTTATACCTAAAGATGTGGTAACTCATAGTTCTATTGGTGTGAGTGATATTAGGTTAGACATGGCAACATATCAAGCAGGTGAGACGCTTACCGGAACTGTTGCTTTAGATAACCAAAGTACGACTGATCAAACTGATGTGTATTTAGATATCTCTCTGGCTGGTAATTACAGCAAAGAACAGGGTAAGGTTGGTTTACCTGATACGACTTATGATGTAAAGAGCTCTGGTCCATTTAATGCTAAGGCTGGCTCGAAAACTGTAGTCCACTTCTCGTATGTCTTACCTAAAAGTGTAGGAGGGAAAGGTCTTGGTATAGAAATAAATGCGCGATCAGTTTCAGGTCTTCCTTACGGATGGACTAATGTTATGTTAAATGAAGTAACAGGAGGGAAGGATTTGCTGTCTATCAAAGAATCATACACCATTTTGAATGGTGTTAAACATTTTGCCGAGTCAGGTCCTATGATTGGTGCCACTTCAACAGTCAGTTTTCATCTGGTAGTGAGTAATCCAACTGGTCAGGCCGTTACTGTTATCCCGTCTATTGAAATACGCGACAGACTTTCATCTGGAAAGCTTATTAAACAATACAGTGACAAGTCTTTTACAATAGATCAAAAATCTACTCACGAATTTTCTATAGATCCTTATAAGAATGATAATGCCCCAGGCGTTTATGTTGCAGATGTGACCTTGCTAGACAGTGAAGGGGACCCTCGTGCTTCATCAGCAGAGTTTCGTTATATTATGCCAGGAGCAATCGCTACTATTCACGAGGTTAAGTTCGATCAACAATCAGTAGCCAAGGATGATGAAATAAAATTCGAAGTGCAATACAGTGGAGCACCTCACGATATGATAACTGGTGACAGACAAAAAATTACTGGAGCGGTATTGAATGTTCAAGTTCAAGATGCCAAGACTGGGGAAGTATTAGGGGAATCATCAGCCCCAGCAGACTTGAGTCAAGAATCTGGAACTCTACCAATATATGTTCAGGTTAAAGGTAGCGCCGAGTCTATCAGGACTATTTCGACAATTTCGGTAGATGGAAAAATTTTATCTACGTATTCAACGTCACCAACTGAACCAGATATTGCAAAAAATAATCAAACCCAAACGGATCAAAGTCAGGATGTCTACATGATTATCTTGGCAGCGATTATAGGAGTTGGTCTCGTGGTCTTGTTCTACTATTTTAGAAGGACGCCTAAAAAGAGAAATATATTAATGATGATTCTTATACTTTTGACTGTGGTATCAGGTGTTATCATTCATGAAAAAAATACGAGTGCCTATATCGTTTATAATAATCACGCAACATGGGGGAATTCAATGTGGTGCCCATGGGTTTTGGTACCAGAAGGGTACTATGGAAGATATCATGTGCCTGCGCATTATGCACAACAAATCCCTTGTAGCTATGCTGATGCGTCATGGAATACTATTACTATAGAAAGCCCAGCCACTAATGCCACTACTTTTGCCGCAGGCACGAATGTTGTTGTTTCAGGATACGTGGCGAGTATCGGTTGTGGGAATACACCTGAAAACTTAACTATTTACGTCAGTATCAGAAATACGGCCAGCCATGACGTTACTCCTGTGTATACTGCTTATCACTATAATCGTAACCATCCTGGAACTGAGTATGGTGGTTCTCCAACATTGTATGATAGGTTTGCCTTTAGTATTCCACAAACCTTACCAAAGGGTAATTATTATGTCTCAGTTACAACATATGAAGACTGGGTTGGTAATGGTCTTTGGGAGCACGCAGGGTGGCTGACTGATTACACGCCGATTCAGATAATTCCAGGTGTTTCGGTTTCTTGTGTCGCAGATAAAACAACGGCCAAGATTGGTGAAGCAGTGACTTGGAATATGACCCCATCAGGCGGATCAGGTTCATACACGTATTTCTGGGAAGGTACGGATCAGCATACATATCCTGCGGCAGCTCCTCAAAAAGCTAGTCTTACTAAGACATATACCGCTAAAGGTCTGAAAGATATGAAGGTGGCAATTATTGATAAGTACAGTGGTAGCAACTCAGCGGTTAATAATGGTGGCCCTTGGAATAAGTGTAATACCGTGAATGTGACAGACGATGTTCAAGGTGGACCACTTACTCAAAGCTGTACCCCTTCATCAGCAACGGTTGCGATTAATCAACCCGTGACTTGGACAATAAACAAGAGCGGAGGATATGCTCCATATACATACGATTTGGGTGATGCAAGTGGTCATGTGTCCTCAGGTACAATTACTCGAACATATACGACTCTTGGTACCAAGACTATGAATTACTCACTAGCTGATGCGAGTAGTGCGTTGCCTGTGCCGATCCAAGCCTGTCCTTCAGTAAATGTTGTAGCAAATCTCACATGTAATTTGGCAGGAAAGATTGTTGCAAATGGATCAGTCACTCGTCTGTATGCTGAAGAGACTGCTAATTGTGGAAATTACACGGATTTCACTTGCAGTAACGGTACGCTATCAGCAGGCGACCAAACTGTTTACAAGAACGCTCGCTGTGTGGATGCGTCTGGTCCTGCGTCCATCTCATCATTCCTAATAAATCCAGATACAGTAAACAAGAATGAGTCATGCACAATGAGTCTGAAAGTTGATAATGCGCAGTCATGTATCATCACAGGAAATAACGGAGACAGTATCAATGTTGGTCTGGACAGCTTAGGTAGCGCCTCAACTACCAAGCAATCTAAAGGATTACTAGTCACCTCAATGTATACTCTGACTTGTTCCAACAAGACCAAAGATGCAGCTGGAAACTTTCCAACAGTGAGTAAGACTCAAAAATGCTATCTTAATGCAGATTCATTTGAGAAGTAGTCAGAATAAATAATCTTATAATTTGGGTTTATTTGAGAGGTGCTACAATCTTTTCTTCCGTTATAAATTTATCTAGAGTAAAAGCGTCTATACCATTAATCCAGATTATGAAAGTAGCTACAGTTAGTCCAAAATCACGGATACCAATAGCATCCAAGCCGACAGTGAAGGTTATGTCTGCTATATGTAGAAACAAAACAAAAGCTACTATTCTTGTGAATAGACCAAATAAAAGTGCTGTACCAAATAAAATTTCAAATGATCCGTTGAGGTAGACAATCATTGTTGGGTCAATTGGCGACATCTTGGTGAGCCAATCAGGAAGGAATCCTAGGTACGAATTTGGATCTACGATTTGGTTTATCCCGAACCACAAGAAGACAATAGCGAGACCTATACGGAGAATAGGTGATGATAGTGTTTTTAATTTTTCCATATATTTTATTTATTAAGGTAATTATACCATTCTAATTTGAGAAAAAAGTGCCAGGGAAGTTTGGGGAGATTTTTCCTGAATGATCTGCATATACAATGGCGTATTCAAATTTGAATGCTGTCTGAATCTTTTCAGGGTTGGTAAAGAAAAGGGCAGTGGTTAAGCCGTCGGCTAGTGCAGTATTTTCAGCTACTACCCACACAGCAAGGATATTTTTAGGAGATTTTCCAGTTTTTGGATCTATGATGTGCGTGAATTCTCCCCATGCACGTCTGTTTCCAGCAGAGCCACAGATACTTTGGTTAATTATTTCAGCTACACCCACAACTTGTTGTTGATTCTCCGGATTTTCTAAACCAACACGAAGTGATTTATTTTTTTCGTTTCGATACATGATATCTCCACCTGCATTTATCATGTAACTTTGTATTCCACTGTCTTCGATTATTTTTGCCACTATGTCTACTAGGTATCCCTTACCGGCCGCACCAAAATCAAATGTAACAGGCTTTTCAAGTGTTAATGTTGGATGCTCGTACTTCATAACAGCATCCCATTGAGGAGGTTTGGTAATGTTTTCTTTTGGCTGTAGGGAATACGTTGGATCGTAACCAGCGTCAGATAATGTTTTTCCCATAAAAGGATTTACCATACCGTCGGTAATGTCATACAGTCTCCTGTATAGAGCAAAAAGATTTTTTGCATCTTCTGGCATTGTGTAAGTTCCTGCTGTGTGGGCCATCTTTGATACCAGGGAATCACTTCGAAAACGGGAATAGTTTTGTTCAAACGTTTCAATCCTATTTATGATCGTGTTTCGAATTTCATTTGAATAATTTTCACCCAAATTGATTGTCCAAGATGTTCCGGTTGCCTTAAACTCAAAATACTCTTTCATATTCTACAACTAAGCTTTTGCCTGTACTTTTATTTTAGATAGGGCATCGTTAAATCCCTGTGGGGTTAGTGATGAACCTGAAACTATGTCAAGGTTGATACTGTCGATGTTTTTACCAATCACGAGTGCTTGGTAACCACTAATGAACATCTTTTGGTAGCGAGATGAAGTTCTGTCACCTGCCATATTTGTGGCACTTGTACTTGTTACTACATCGTTCTTTATCGTGATAGAGACACCTAAGCGGTCAGGTCCTCCTGGTGAATCGTATGATCCAGTTGCTGTGTATGTACCATCCTTGTATTTTGTAGTTTTTTTAGCTGTGTCGGCAGGGCTTGGAGCTGGTGCGGTTGTTTGTGGAGTGTTGTGTTTTGCAGAATTAGCAGGAACATCATCATCGTCATCATTGGAATCGTCCTCATCGTCATTGTTGTTTCTCACACCAAGTATAGTGGTTTGATTACTAGATTGATTTGGGTCTGTAGTGTTTTGAGCAGTAGGTGTGCTAGTCGAAACTTCTCCAAGTTGCTCCTGTTGAGCCATAACGGCTTTTTTAGTTGAATTTTCATAGACTGCATAACCACCGATTCCTGCAGCTACTACGCATACAACCACGATACTTATAAATAATCTTGAAGTTTGCATAGATATTTGTGATTTAGGCGACTCGATAATACCTATATATTCTAGCACATCTTTTTGTTGACATAATTTTTAAGCAATGTGTATTTTAAGAGTAAGTTTAGAAGTTTACGGTTACAGGACTACCAAGCCCTGTAACATAGTCATAGTGAACTCTGGCCTTACAATAATATGAACAAGAGCCATTTGTTCCACTAGTTATATCCCTGAAAAATTGATCAGTATCAGCAAGAGATTTGTCAGCATATAATCGTTGATGAGAGATTGATAATCCAATTGAATGAATAGCGGCCCATTGTGGTGCACCAGCGCTAGTTCCTCCCAGAATGTACCATCTTCCAGGATTCTGAGGGGTGCTACGATAGACTGCATATCCTGATTTTGGATCAGCATTATATGAGACGTCTGGAATACTTCTCATACCTTTAGCTTTCGGTAAGTTGTAATTTTTCTGATAGTTTGGTTGATTTTCATATGCACTAATTCCACCACCACTGCCTGACCACGCAGATTCAGCCGAAAGATTTTTATTTGTAGTAAAAGTGAGGTGTGTCCCGCCGACTGCAATAACATAAGGAGACACTGCTGGCCAGTTTACTCCTGCGCCAGAGTCTCCCGATGCTGCGAAGAAGACGGGGGATGGCGAGCCATTATTACCATTTTGAAAATGCTTGTCTAAGGTGGCTTCTTCTGGAAATTCCATACCACCCCAACTCATAGAAATTGATACCACGTCGTTACGTGACTTTGCGTAGTCCACTGCCTTTAAAAGATTTTCTCCGCTCGGTGTTATTGCTTCAACAATTAGGATATGGGCATTTGGCGCAATAGCATGTGCCCACTCTACATCCATAGATGTTTCGAGTGACCATCCGGTGTCGGCAGTTTTAGTAGAGGTGGACACCTGATGACTTTCGAGACATCCATTTTTATATGTGCACGAAGAAATATTAAATGAACTGTTAAACATCGAAAGATCTTGTTCAATTGTTGGATCATGATACGCTGTGATGATTGCAATGGTTCCATGTCCGCCTGTCTGTGGTAAATTGTAAACTTTTTTAATCGCATCTGGAGTGAGGCCTCCCATCCTGGTTTTTGCACTAGTTAATATATGTAGAGGGGGCGAGGCTCTGAATGAACCGAAATGATAACTTGCTTCGGTTGTAATAGGGGAAACTAGTAGTGTCAGAATCCCGACTATTGTCATAAATGTTATTTTCTTCATGGCAACATTGTGCCAAAGTCACATGAATAAAAACTAAAAAATTTCTCAATTGTGGCCTCAATAAGAAACTTACATTTCCTCAATACGAGTGGTACAATTTGACCATATCATTTATAGGAATATATGCTTAGAAAATAATGAATAAAAAGATTTTTTATATGATTCGCCACGGGGAAAGTATTATGAATGCAGAGCATCTTCGTCAGGGGCGGGAGGGGGCTCTTAGTGAACTTGGTAGACAGCAGGCCGAAAAAACAGGTGTAAGGCTGGCTCATATAAAATTTGATGCGGCACTCGTCAGCCCCTTTGAAAGAACAAAAGAGACTGCTGATATTATCTGTAAGCAAATCAAGAAGATTAGAAAACCAATTGAATATGTAGAATTGTTAGCCGAACGGCGGAACCCTTCAGAGATCATTGGTAAATCTTCCGATACCCCCGAAGTTAAGAAAGTTATAGATATTATTGACAAATCTTTTCACACGGATGATTTTCGTTACTCAGACGAAGAAAATTTTACAGATTTGCGTGATCGGGCCAACGAGCTGTTGAAGTATTTATCAGGAAGAGAAGAACATGTGGTCTTGATCGTGACACATAGCATCTTTCTAAAGATGATTGCTGCGGTTATTTTGGAAGGTTCAAATTTAACAGCTAAGAAATATAATTTGATGAGTTTTTTGAACACTTCAAGTAATGCATCTGTCACAGTTTGTGAATGCCAGGACAATTTTAGCTTTAAAGGTTTATTCGGATGGATATTTCCAAGACTGAAGACTACATGGAGAATGATTGCTTGGGATGATTTTACAAGGGCTGACATTCAGGTTTAAATTGATAAAAAGCCTTCTGTAAGTTACTATTGATGGATTATGGATTACCCAAAACTGGCTGAACTTCTGTTGCCAAATGTAACGACGACTCCTGATTTTTGGTATGGAAAGTATCCACGACGTGATTTACCAAAAGGAGCTTTTGTGACTCGCTTAGGTCCAAGTCCAACGGGGTTCCTCCATGTTGGGGCCTTGTATACTTCATTAATTGGAAGAAGAATTGCACATGATAGTGGAGGGGTTTTTATTGTAAGAATCGAGGATACCGATTCAGAAAGAGAAGTAGCAGGAGCGAGAGGTCTGATTGTGAAAGGATTGGCCCAATACGGTCTATCGCCAGATGAAGGTTTGCAGGAGTCTGTTGGAACAGTTGAAGCAGATTTAAAACATCAAAAGGGAAATTACGGTCCTTACATTCAATCTGCCCGAAAAAATATCTATATTTCTTTCGTTAAGGATTTAATCAAGAGAGGGTTGGCCTACCCGTGTTTTATGACCTCAGATGAATTAACTGAAATGCGAAATGAACAAGAGCTTGCAAAAGTTCGTCCTGGTTATTATGGTAAATATGCAAAATGGCGAGACGCTTCAATGGAAGCAATTAATGAGCGTCTCGCAAGTGGTGCTACGTATTGTATACGTCTTCGTGCTAATGGCGATCAAAATAAAAAACAAAGTTTTACCGACGAGTTTTTAGGTGAATTACAAATTCCAGAAAACGATGAAGATTTTATTATTCTCAAAACATCTGGAGGCACGACATATCACCTGGCACACATTGTTGATGACTATCTGATGGGTACCAATTTTGTCACCAGAGGCGAAGAGTGGTTGTCTTCATTACCAAAGCATTTGGCACTGTGGCGAGCTTTTGATTTTAAAGTTCCAAAATATGGCCACATTATGCCGATTAACAAACAGGATGGAGGATCTGTTAGAAAATTAAGTAAACGTAAAGATCCAGAAGCCAACATAGAAATGTATGTAAACGCCGGGTATCCTGAAGATGCAATTATTGGATACTTGTACAGATTAGCCAATCCTTCATTTGATGAGTGGTGGCAGTCAGATGCAGTGATCAAATCAAAAACTCTTACGGTTCGAGACTTTCCATTTTCAATTGAAGGATTAAAAAGAGGAGGCAGAGGTCCGTTAGTTGATATGAAAAAATTAGATAGTATCAGTGGAGATATTGTTGTCAAAATGACCGTAGAAGATGTGGCTGAGAAGATGATTGCTTGGGCAGAGAAACACGACCCATCTTTTGCAAAGGTTGCTAAGGATAATCATGATTATTTTACATCCATTCTCTCAATCGAGCGTGATACTGAAAATCCACGCAAGGACATTGTGAACTGGGAGCAAGGTAAAGGCACGGTTGATTACTTCTTTGATGATTTTTTTGATGCCAAAAAGGCTCGAGAGATTCTATCAGTAGACATTACGGACAATAATCAGCTTAATACAATTATCAAAGACCTAGGGCAGGCACTTTCACACGACTCCTATTATACTGAAGCCTCTCTTGATGCGTGGGTTGATAATGTTAAAAAGCTGGCTGAAATTTTAGGTTTTGCAGTGGATAGAAAGAAATATAAAGAAACACCAACTGCATTTAAAGGTGACTTTGCTATGTTTATGAAAATTGTCAGAGTGTCTATTACAGGGCGTGAAAAAACACCAAATCTATTCTATATATTAAAGGTTATGGGTAAAGATAGGGTGGTCAAGCGCCTCGCTCAAATCTAGTGTGTGAAATTATTATTAATTTTTTTTAAAATAATCTTAAAATGCGAAAAGAAGTCATCATTTCAATAGTTGTCTGTGTCATTGCTGTTATTGTACTATGCTGGTATTATCCTGTACTCATTGTCAGTCAGCGCTAACTGTATGAAACCAAGACCTACTAATAACAAAAAAGGCCGTAATTCAAAGTCATTTTGGGATAAGGAGTATAAAAGCTCTGAGCATTTGATGTTGTCGACCGAACCCTCATCTGACATGGTTAAATTCTGCCATTGGGCCGAGCGAAATTCGGAATGGTTTCCATTTCCAAAGCAGGGCCTTATTATAGACGTTGGGTGTGGTAACGGACGTAACGTGACCTATTTGTGCGAAACTTACAAAATGCGTGGGTTGGGATTTGATATCTCGGAGGTGGCAGTCAATCAAGCTCGTAAGATTGCAACTGAGAAAAAGCTCGCGATAGAATTTAAAGTGCAATCCGCTAAAGATCCATTGCCAGCCAAAGATGAATCATTTGACATCGTCCTTGATATGATGACTTCACATTTTTTAAATCAAGAAGAACGAGCCCTCTATTTAACCGAAGTAGTTCGAGTTTTGAAACCTTTCGGCTGGTTTTTCTTTAAATCTTTTATTATTGATGAAGATGCACATGCGCACCGATTACTTCGTGAACACCCAGGAGAAGAAAAGGGAACATATATTCACCCAAAGATTGGAGTAGCTGAACATGTGTGGGGTGAAGAAGAGCTCCGCTCTTTTTTAGAACCTAATTTTATCATCCATAAATTTATGATGTCACATAAACATATGATTGATGGTAAGCCTTGGAAACGACGCACCGTATCTGTATACGCTGAGAAAAAAAGAGCGGAGTAGTTAATTGTGTATATCTTTTTGCTTTGATTTTGTGGGCGTACTATAATGTACGTGTTACATGAACAGTACAACTACAACAAAAAAACGTGCACTTAAAAAAATAGCACCGGAAACCGAATCAACCTACGGTGTGAAGAATCAGCGCATTGACGGTTTGTCAGATGGAATTTTTGCCATCGTTATGACATTGCTAGCTTTTGATTTACGTATACCAGGTGTGTATGAGAATCTGTCTGATTTCCAATTGCTCCAAATTTTAGGACATCTTATCCCGGTCTTTTTAAGTTATGGTTTATCTTTCGCCCTTCTTTTTACATATTGGCGTTCACATCATTTTCTAACCTCGATTTACGCAAAAAACTTGACCGTTGGCCTCGCCAATTACAATGCGATGTTTTTCTTATTTATTGCGATTGTGCCTTTCACCGCTAAGCTTTTAGGAGAATACAGTTATAACCATATCGCTATCGTTTTGTACGGGTTAAATGTGGTGTGTATTGGTTTAGCCTTGCTTGCCATGCGACGACATATTGAAAAAAGTCCCAAAATTCAAACTGCCATCCTTTCTATTGGCGATCTACGCAGTGCCTACATTCGTATAATTGTCCCTATCATTTCAGCCGTTTTTGCCATTGTGTTAAGTAATATCAACACTTCTTTTTCTATTGCGTTATTTGCCTTCGGTATTCTGTTTAATATTGTGCCCGCAAGTAGTAACATCATTCATCATTTTGTAGATAAGCTTTCAAATGCTGATACTATTGTTGAGTAATTGGGTAAAATACATTATTGTATTGAGGCAGCCATCGCGCAGGTCGCCTCTTAAAGGAGTCGGCGACATGATTCTACAGAATCAGACACTGCGCGATGTGATTCTGCAAAGGTCGCCTCTCAATGGGGTCGGCGACACGATTCGAACAAGAATCGCCGTTGTAGCTCAGTTGGTAGAGCACTCCATTGGTAATGGGGAGGTCGCCGGTTCGATCCCGTTCAACGGCTCCATATATATGAATTCCTCAGACGAAAAAAAACTAAAAATTGAAGAGCGGATTGCGTACATTGAAGAAGCAATGAACGCGGTTGATTTTTGGCAGAATCCTCAAAAGGCCCAGGAGATGATTAAGGAGATGCAGGATTTAAAAGTGGAGAAGGAGGGTGGCGGAAAATACGATGGACTCGGGGCAGTCGTGACAATTTTTTCTGGTGCAGGGGGGGACGATTCTGAAGATTTTTCTGCAATGCTTTTCTCAATGTATTCAAAATATATTTCAAAAAAACGTTGGAAGGCTTTTATTCTGCATGAAAACCAAAACGATCATGGGGGATATAGAAATATAACTTTTGAAATAGAAGGTAAAAATGTGTATGGTACTTTAAAAAATGAATCGGGAGTTCATCGATTGGTTAGAATTTCTCCGTTTAATGCAAAACAAATGCGCCATACTTCTTTTTCTATGGTAGAGGTGGTGCCTAAATTTGAGAAAAACCAGGATATTGAAATTCCGGATGATGATTTGGAAATTACCTATTCACGTGCCGGTGGTCCTGGCGGGCAGAACGTGAACAAACGAGAGACAGCGGTACGTATTGTCCACCTGCCAACAAAATTGTCTGTTCACATCACCACTGAAAGATCTCAGGGACAGAACAAGGAAAAAGCCTTGGACATTTTACGTGGAAAAATTTATGCACAAAGAGAAAAAGAAAGAATGGCTACAGAAAAGGGAATGTATATAAGTAAAACAACTGAAATTGAATGGGGGAATCAAATTCGTTCATATGTCTTGCACCCTTATAAGATGGTGAAGGACCATCGTACAGAAGTAGAGACGAGTAATGTGGAGGATGTGCTAAATGGTGATTTAGATGTCTTTATTGACGCAGAGAAAAATCTGTAATTTTATATAGAAAAGGGGGTAAAGATTGTCCGATGTTGGTGAATTTGTGATAGAATAAAGAACATGTTGTTACTCGATAATGTTTCCAAAATATACAAAGACGGGTCGCTAGCCTTAGATGGAGTAGACATCTCTATCAAGCCAAAGGAATTCGTCTCAATTGTAGGGCATTCAGGAGCCGGCAAGTCTACTCTTTTAAAAATGATTTTGGCTGAGGATAAGCCTACAAAAGGCAAGGTATTCTTTGAAGACGTAGATATTCACACACTTAGTCGTTCAGAAATGAATGATTATCGTCGCCGAATTGGTATGGTTTTTCAAGACTTTAGACTTATTCCGAATATGACGGCTTATGAAAATATTGCCTTTGCTATGGAGGCAGCAGGACGCACGGATGAAGAAATCGCAGCGGACGTGCCCCATGTCCTTGAGCTGGTTGATTTAAAACGAAAAATGCACAATTTTCCAAGCCAATTGTCAGGAGGGGAAAAACAGCGTGTGGCTATTGCTCGTGCCATTGTGAACCAGCCAGACCTTATTATTGCGGATGAACCTACAGGAAACCTCGACCCAGTGAATACTTATGAAGTCATTCAAATTTTAAAAAAGATAAACGATCTAGGAACTACAATTATTTTAACTACTCATAATAAAGGTGTTATCGATAGTTTAGGTAAACGGGTTATCTCAGTCGAGGCCGGAAAAATTATCCGTGATGACAAGACAGGTAAATATTTATTATAATTTATACGAATATGTTGTTTACTAAAATCAAAAGAACATTACGCTCAGGTTTCATTGGTTTTTGGCGTAATGGGTCGGTGTCATTGGCTTCTGTTCTAGTTATGACAATTACTCTTATTGTTATTTCGTGTATTTTGTTTGTTGGTGTTGTATTGAATACGACACTCAAAGACATTCAATCAAAGGTTGATATTAATGTGTACTTTACCAAAGATGCTTCTCAGGACAATATTGATCAAGTGGTAAAATCTGTAAAAGCCCTTCCTGAGGTTTCAGATATTACTTATACAAGTAAGGACGACTCTCTCAAAGAATTTCGTGATAGACACCAGAACGATCAGTTAACTTTACAAGCACTGGATGAACTAGGAGATAACCCATTGGGCGCCAAGATGAGTGTCCGCGCCAAAGACCCTTCTCAATACGAGACGATTGTGAAGTTTATTAAAACAAACACCACAGTAGATACTGCTAGCCAGCAGGTGGTTGACCGAATCAATTACGATGAAAACAAAACAGCGATTAATAAATTGTCAGATATTATTGTTGCTTCAAGGAAATTAGGCTTCGCTGCTATTGCTTTCTTTGTGTTCGTGTCAGTGTTGATTACCTTCAATACTATTCGTCTTGCCATCTTTATTTTCCGAGAAGAAATTTCAGTTATGCAATTGGTGGGCGCCAGTGCTATGTATATTAGGGGTCCGTTTGTGACATCTGGAGTGATGTATGGTATTTGTTCTGGTCTCATGACCATGCTCATTCTGTGGCCTATCTCGTATTGGTTAGGACAGCTTTCAGATTCATTAGGTGTGACTGTTAACCTATACCAGTACTATTTAACGAATTGGTTCCAACTGGCCTTTATTCTAATTGGATCTGGGCTAATTCTTGGTGCAGTTTCGAGCTATTTGGCGGTAAAACGTTATTTGCGAATATAATCTTTTTTGGTAGTATTAGGAGGTGAAAAGACATAAATATATCTTCGTGATGGGAGGAGTGATGTCAGGAGTCGGTAAGGGAATCACCACCTCATCAATCGGAACTATTTTAGAGTCTCAGGGCTTTAGAACGAACATTGTAAAAGCTGACCCTTATCTTAACGTCGACGCAGGAACAATGAACCCCACCGAACATGGTGAGGTTTTTGTTATGGACTCGGGATTAGAAACTGATCAGGACATGGGAAACTACGAAAGATTTTTAAATCGCAATGCGCATGACGCTGATTACATGACGAGTGGAATGGTTTTTAGTTCTGTAATACAGCGTGAACGTGCATTAGGCTACAAAGGAAAATGTGTGCAGATGGTTCCACACATTCGAGATGAAATTGTTAATCGATTCCAAGAATCTGCTCGGCAAAGCAAGTCAGCTGTTTCTGTAATTGAAATCGGAGGAACTGTAGGTGATTACGAAAGTCTGATGTTTATCGAAGCGGCTCGTTTTTTGCATTTGAAAAACCCAGGAGATGTCATTTTTGTGATGGTGACATATTTACCTACACCAGGCTCGATCGGAGAGATGAAGTCGAAGCCGACGCAAAACGCGGTGAAGCAACTAGACAGTTATGGAGTTCACGCGAATTTTATTATCGCACGAAGTTCTACTCCAATTGATCAAAAAAGAAAGGAAAAGATCTCTGAATTTTGTAGTGTCCCAATAGAGAATGTTATTGCAGCGCCGGATATTTCCAGCATCTACGATGTGCCACTCAATTTTGAACGTGACAAATTTGGGGTACAACTTTCAAAGGCTTTAGGTCTTCCCAAGAAAAAAATAAATTTACAAAAATGGGCTGGGTTTGTAAAGAGTGCTAAAAATAGTAAAAAAGAAGTCCACATCGCAGTGGTGGGAAAGTACTTTGATTCTGGAGACTTCGTATTTGCCGATGCTTATGTGTCGGTCATTGAGGCTTTAAAGTTTTCTGCCTACAAAGTAGGCGTCAAACCTGTCCTTACGTGGCTTAATGCCAAGGATTTTGAGGATAGGCCGGAAATGGTCAAGGAACTTTCGAAATACGACGGCGTGTTGGTCCCAGGAGGCTTTGGAAAAAATGGAGTAGAGGGGAAATTGCATGTGATTAAATATTGTAGAGAAAATAAAATCCCATATTTTGGTCTTTGTTATGGTATGCAGCTATTGGTAATTGAATACGCCCGAAACGTGTTAGGTCTTGAAGGTGCCACCACAACAGAAATAAATTCGAAAACAATATATCCAATTATAGATATTATGGAACACCAGAAAAAAGCAATGGCCGAAAACAAATATGGGGCCTCTATGCGACTTGGAGGCTTTCCATGTAAATTAAAAAACGGGACCGTGGCCTATTCCGCGTACTCTCGAGAATTAGATAAGAATTTAAAGAAGGATATGATTACAGAGCGTCACCGTCATCGATACGAAGTAAATAATTTTTATATAAATGATTTGGAAAATGCAGGACTTGTATTTTCAGGCACTTCACCAGATGAACAGCTTATGGAAATAGCAGAATTGCCAAAATCAAAACATCCTTTTTTCCTCGGTGTACAGTTTCATCCAGAGTTTTTGGCCAGACCACTTTCACCTCACCCATTATTTACGGAGTTTATTAAAGTGGCGAGCGGTAAGTAAATCACAAAACTTCTGCCAGTGACAATCTATCCTTTCTAGGGGAGGAAATTGTCTACATGGCAGAAGTTGTTGTCGTCAAGCCGAGCGTGTGAAGTGCGTGTGCCAACTCCATGGAGTTTATTGGGGTCCACATTACGTGAACCATTTCCAATAAATTATCCCTGGAGAGGTCGGGGTCATCAAGGTGCATCTCATGCCTACCACACAAGCGGCAAAGCTCAGAGATAGCTCGGGAAGCATCATCGTCTTCGTACCAGCTCTTGAAGAGCATGATGGTGGCGTCTGGGCTCGTGTTGTATATCACACGCACCCTGAAGTGCACCGTCATCATTTCACGTCGTAGGCTTCGTTCCACACCGGCTCGATATTCTGTTTCTCCTGTCAAAATTGCCAGTCCAACTTTTGGCAATGGTGCATTGTGGGGCATGTTTGTGCTCCTCCTTCCTGATCTTTATTATAGCATTTTTAAGAGGGGAGCTTGTTTGATTTTGGAGCTTGAAAATGATACGCTAATTCCACATTGGGGGATCGTCTAATGGTAGGACAACGGTTTCTGGAACCGTTTATTGGGGTTCGAGTCCCTATCCCCCAGCAAAAAGGTATACTCAGTTGTATGAATATTTTTGAAGAAATAGAAAAACTTGATCTACCTAAAAATGAATTCGTTGTTCTTGGTAGTGGAATACTAGCCGCTCTTGGAATTCGCAAAGCAGATGATATTGATTTGTTAGTACAGCCTGAATTGTTTGAAAAACTAAAAGGGAACGATTGGTATTACGAAGTCATAGAGATTGAAGGTAAACCAAGAGACATGCTTTCAAAAGGAATTACTCAAATATTCAAAGATTTTTGGTGGGAAGATAAGACACTTTCTCCTGACGAAGGCATTGCTAGAGCACAGAATATTAATGGTATTAATTTTATATCACTTCAAACTTTACTTGAATATAAGAAGGACATGAAAAGAGAGAAGGATCTTCGTGATGTTATTCTCATTGAGGCTTATTTAAGAGCTCACCCTGAGATGTAAAAGTTCCAAACCTGCACCACACACCCAGCCAGCATACGTTTGATTATTGTATTCCAGTAGTCGCTTACCATTATTCATAACCATCATGTCCACAGATTAATTAGGAGGTGAACGATAGTTCACCTATAATGCACAGGTGGAACAAGATTTTCAATCTCTAAAAAAACAAAAAACACTGCTTCATATAGACGGCGATGCTTTTTTTGTCGGTGTCGAGATTGCCAAGAATTCAAAACTAAAAGGACTGCCCGTTGTGACAGGGGAAGAGAGGGGTATCGTCTCTGCTTTATCATATGAAGCCAAAGCCTTAGGTATAGTTCGCGGAATGCCTATATATAAAGTGAATAAATATTTTCCTACAGTTATCGTTCTTCCTGGAGATTATAAATCATATATAAAGTATTCAAACCTTATGTTTAATATTGTGCGTAGATATGCAGATGATGTAGAAGAATACAGTATAGATGAATGCTTCGCAGATCTTACAGGCTTGGACAGAACTCTTAAAATGACATACACACAAATTGCCGAACGCATTAAAAAAGAAATAAATGAAGAACTTGCCCTATCTGTATCTATCGGCCTAGCCCCCACAAAAGTTCTTGCCAAAGTTGCATCAAAATGGGTAAAGCCGAATGGTTTAACAGTTATTGATTCTTTAACAGTAAAAAACTTTCTCACACATTTTTCTATTGAAAAAATTTGGGGTATTGGACCAAGGACAGCTTTTTTTCTAAAGAACAAAGGAATTAACACTGCAGATGATTTTGCCACAAAAGATTTTGACTGGGTCAAGAATAACTTATCAAAACCATACGATACAATATGGAGAGAACTTAATTGTGATAGGGTTTTGGAAATTGATCCAAAGTTAAAAACAACATATTCATCTATCCAGAAAACAAGGTCATTTCATCCGAACACAAATGATAAAACTTTTCTTTTTTCAGAACTGTCTAAGCATATTGAAGATGCATGTGCCAAAGCGCGACATTATAAATTAACAACCAATAGAATTTCATTTTTTCTCAAAACGAAAGACTTTGTGTTTTCTAACTGCACCATTTCAATATCTACAGCAGCTAATGTACCAGAAGTCATGATTCCATTAGTTCATGAAAAATTTATTACTATGCACAAGAAGGGGATTCTATATAGAACAACAGGCTTTGTTTTGCATAATCTTTCGCACAATCACCTTGTACAACATGACTTATTTGGAAACGTCGATAAAGTAAATAAGTTTGAACTGATACATAATCAAATTGATGCCCTGGAGGCCAAGTTTGGTAAAAATGTGGTCCATTTGGGCTCTACTCAAAGGGCGTTGAGAAATAAAAGGTCCGAGACGGATTATGAGGATCTGGGTAGAGATTTGTTGTTTTTGTAGGGGAGTATGTGAGTGTTTTTTGGTATAATTATGTCGCATGACCATCCAAGAAATCTACAAAAAATATAAAATAATGCCAATTCTGCAAATCCACCAACTTAAAGTGGCTGCGGTGGCGAAAATTATTTGTGATTCTATTCCTAATTTTGACGAAACAAGGGAAGTTGTTACCACCTGTCTTTTGCACGATATGGGAAATATTATTAAATTTGACCTTGGATACTTTCCAGACTCTGTTGAACCAGAAGGTTTGGAATACTGGGAGAAGGTACAGAACGAGTATATTCAAAAGTATGGACGTGATGAACATCATGCTACTCAGATGATTATTGCTGAACTCTTAAATTCAGAAAAGATCATGGATTATGCCAATCAGGTTGGTTTTTCTAAATTACAAGAAACCAAAAAGGATAAGTCTTTGGCCAAAAAGATATGTGCGTATTCAGACATGAGAGTTGGTCCACATGGAGTAATTTCAATTCAGGAGAGGGTAGCTGATGGTAGAAAGAGGTATGAAGGACGAAGAGATAGGGCGATTAATTTCGATACGTTTAGTGTGGTGGTGGATGCTTTAAAAGAAGTTGAAAGGCAGGTGTGTGGGGTATCAAATATGAAGCCAGGGGACATAACCGATGATGTGGCAGACAAGATTGCGGAGGAATTAAAGAATTTTGAGATTGTATAGATGTTCTATTCAATTTACACGCTAAGCAACCTCTTACTTTCCGCCTGTTTTCATCAGCCAATTGATTCCACCAAAACAACAAACACGTCGCATTCCAGAGGAAAGTTTAGAACATGCCGTGATAACTCTTTTCATTCGGGTTTCTTCCTGCTTACCTGAGATTATCCAGAAAATCCAATCTCGGCGGGCGATTGGTGTGATGCCTTCCCATAAGCTGAGTGCTTTTGGATGATTTGGAAGTGTCTTTTTTAATTCAGTTGGCACTCTTGTTTCTATTTCGTCATCAATTTTTGTGATCTCTATTGTTACAGTTTCTCCAATCTTGGCAACGTTTTGCATGGATCTATTAAGTTTGATTGAATTCTTTGAATCAAGAGTAGTTCGAAAAGGGAGGGAATTGATGATTCCTTCTACATTTCCGACTGTAAGCTTTACACTTTTGGGTAAATGTATAAAACCTTTAGTTAATACCGCTTTAAAGCGAATGGTTGTTTTCATGTAATGGTATACTAGCAAATAACGTAATTGTCGTACAACCTTTATACTATGCAAATTAAATCTACAATCACGAATAAGTCAGGGCAGGTTTTTGACTTCACATATAACGATATTGAAAGTGAACTGGATTTACAAGGTAAAAAAATCGCAGCAGTTCACGGGATTTGTTTTTATAAAGACAAATTGGTGATTGTCTATTCTCAAAAGAAAGGTACATGGACGCCACCCGGAGGAGGGGTTGAAGAAGGGGAAACGGCTATTGAAGCCACAGTCAGAGAAATTAAAGAAGAAACTAATATGAAAGTGTTGAGACAAAAATTCATCGGCTATCAAGATATTTTTGATCAAAAGAAGTCAATAACACAAGCAAGATCAGTATGTATCGTAGAGCCGTATGGGGATTTTATTCGAGATCCAGATGGTGGAGAGATCACTGAAATCAAATTGATTGATCCAAAAGATTATAAAAAATATTTTGACTGGGGAGAAATTGGCGAGCACAGCATGAAGAGAGCTTTGGAGATAAGGGATGAGTGGGAGAAAGTGGACAGGCTCGTTTACAACTAATGTCGATTAAGATACAATTGAAACTATATGGACAACTATCAACCCGTTACGATTATTTCAGGACAACCGATTCAACCTTTGATCACTTCGATCACTCCACCACCTACAAGAAAAATATGGAGAAATCTTTTTCTTATTTTAATTACATTAGTAATTATTGCCTTGGCAGTTTTTGCATACATCTATAGATATGATGTATTTGAAAGCTCATGGAGACACTCGATTAATAAGATTGAAGCAAAATATAATGTAGACGGAGGTGTTATAGAAAAACAGTTTGTGACAGTAGATGGTGTAGAAAGTTTGTTTCCTACAATGTCAACTTCAACACCATCTGATGTGTATCTTAAAAAGGTAAACGATACGATCGAATTGCAAAATAGTATAAAGGCCGATGTAGACAATGCGATGCAATATACTGGTCCTACCGCAGGTAAGTTGTCAAAAGAGGACTCCTCAATTCAGGCTTTGTATAGAACTTGTTATGAAGGGAGGAGTAAAGGTGTTGAATTAACAGCGACAGCTCTGGATAATACGTTGAAATATACAAAGGCGTACACTCTTATACAGAATTATTACAACAACGATTTACCCAAATTTAGAACTTCAGGTGCTGAATTGGTCAAGAATATGAAAAGTGGCAAGGTCGCACTACTTGCTGAAAGTATAAAAGCGGCACGTGCGGATACTGCTATAGCTAGAGACGTCATGAATGATATATACGAACTCCTTGGACTTGAATCATTTAAGGAAGTATCGGTAGGTTATCAGATATTTATCGATGGTTTAGACGACATAAATAAAGGAGTTATTACTAATAATGCTTCTTTGATATACAAGGGCGGTTCGGAATTCCAAGATGGCACAGTTATATTTCAAAGAAATACTGCTTCAACAAAGGATGATGTAAGAAATTGGATGGATACCAACGTCACTGCTAAATACAAAGAGAAAAATGACGAGATGGCCAAAGTAAATGAAGTCTGTAATGCGGCTGAAGCAGCAAGTATGCCAACTAAAGAAAATACACCAGTAAATATGTTCATGCAGAAATTACGAGGGTTATAGTCTTTGTCCCTATAGAACCGATGTACTATCTAATAACCCTATGGTATAATGAGAGTATACAAATATAATCAAAAAATATGGCAGAAAAAAAAGTAAATTCAGCATTTATGAAACCAATGACCGTGAGCGCAGACCTTGCTGCGGTGGTAGGTAAGGGCCCGATGCCTCGTTCAGAAGTTGTAAAGGCTCTCTGGATATACATCAAGAAAAATGACCTTCAAGATCCAAAGAACAAGCGTAATATTAATGCAGATGAAGCCCTTACTAAGGTATTCGGTGGAAAGAAGATGGTAAACATGTTTGAAATGACAAAGTTGGTTTCAAAACACCTTTCTTAAGGCTATTTTATAGATAGACCAAAAACTATATAGCAAAAGGTCTATTAGCCTAGTGTCTAATAAGAATCTAAAAACCAACACCCGAAGGGTGTTGGTTTTTAGTAATACAATTCAATATCTGACGGCTAGAAGTATATAAGGGATGTAAAACGCTTACTTATCTAATAATTTTACCATGATCACAACAACCTATAACAGCCGTGCAATCAGAAAGACCAACAAACATGCTTCAACAAGCAAGTTCGGATTTTATGTATTAAAAGTAGAATACTTTATGAAGAGGTTTTTCGCGCTCATAATCATAGCTAATATTATATTAGTAGGAGTTATATATGCAGAGCTCTTCATGCCATCCAATTCAAAAGCAGTTATGTCTACATTAAGTGAACAGGTATCAGTTGGTCCTGCTACCCAAGCTTTTGTCGAAGAAGTTAAAACGGTAAATCTCTCACCTGTGATAACTGGGAAGGTTAATCGCGCACCCCTCACTGCGTCGGGTCGAAGCATCAGCATGGCCGGAGACAATTTCCAAGTCTTTGAATATTCGGATTCCAACACTGCAAAAAAAGAGGCCGGACTTTTAGCTCAAAAATACGCCACAAGTTCACATGCATCAGAGTGGTTAAATGATGTGCATATTTATCAGAGAGACAAGTTGGTTATCTACTACTTGGGTAGCAATCAAAAAATAATTAATTCATTAAGTCAGGGAGTAGGGGACAATGTTCAAGTAATGGGCACCAGTGCTTTTAGACCGGACAACTATGTCTCTGTTGTTTCTAAGCAGGGTGAGTATTATAAATAGGCACATGTCGCGTTTGAAGTGACTTAATAAACGCAAGTAGTCTACTTATTTAATTCTTGTCTTGTGGCAGGTCCTATATTACCGAGAGCTGATATTTTGCGTGCTTTCTGGAATTTTATAACGGCAGATTTTGTGAGTGATCCATAGTTGCCACTTGTAGGTCCCGAATAAAAACCTAAAGTCTTTAATATTTTTTGAAGTTCTGTTACTTCTGTTCCTTTTGATCCAACATTTAATGCTTTGGTAAATGTATATTTTTCAGGCAATGGTAATGGGTCATTATGTACTGTAGGTGGTGCTGTGATATCTGAAGTTACATGGAGTGTTAATTGTGTGCGCGTTGTATTCCCGTTTGCATCAACTGTATTTATAGAGACGACATGATCGCCAATGTCTTGAGCTTGTGGAGTCCAATTAAAATTGTTTCCATTTAGTATACCCATACTTAATGTATTATTTCTTAAAGAATCACCAAGGGTATAGGAAGGAGAACTTAATCCATAAGGTGTAATGGTGAGCATTACAGGCGAGCCCACCTTTATATTGTCTCCATAATTATTTTGAATATGAATTCCGTTTACAGTTACCGTTTGATATAAAATATCATTTCTTCCGCCTGGTGTAGTTACCCGAATTGTTAAATTGTGCACACCTACATCATTCGAAGTTGGTGTCCAAGAAAATCTACCAGATGTTGAATCAGTATTCCTACTTGTCACACTTGTTCCCCAGAAAGAATCACTCACTGAAAAATATGGATTCATATAACCTTGCGCCGCTACATTAAAGGATAGTGTTCCATTTGTGCTACCTGGAAAAATACTATTTCCAGGTGAGATATCTTGGATTTGAATTGGAGTAGATGATCCTATAATTAATGTCTGATTGATGCTACTTCTGTTTCCGTATGAGTCAGAGCCGGTAATTGTCAGGTTGTGAGTTCCGATATCGAGAACACTAGTATTCCAATTAAATTTTCCGTTAGAATTTATATTTGAATTAGATAATGTGCTACCCGGAGCACTGTCATTAATTGTGTATCCAGGATTGGCTAAATCTGGAGTGATTTGAAAAGAGATTGAGGTTCCTGCGGGAACATTTGCATTGGGAGTAATTGTTCCGATGGTTAATGTTCCGGCAAATGTTAATGAGGGTATAGTAAGTGCTACCGAGAGGAATAGTTTTATATAATTTTTCTTTTTCATGCAGATATTATACATCTTTTTGAAGTTGCAGTGCCTCCTAGCTTGGGGTAATCTGTATTTAATGAAAGCTAAAAAATCCTATGTTCCTAGTCGTCTCATACTAGAAAACTATGCCAATGTGTTAGTCAATTTTGCCTTGGGAAGTGGCACGGGCATCAAGAAGGGGGATGTAGTGGCTGTGTATGGTAGCGAGTCTTGTAAGCCACTTTATGCAGAGGTTTTAAAGGCTATTTGGAAAGCAGGCGGACATGTCATTCAAAAATATACACCGGATAATGAGCCTTGGTTTAAATTTGACCGCGCTTTTTTTGAAATAGCAGAAGAGCATCAATTGAATCATTTTCCTTCAAAATATATGAAAGGTTTTGCTGATGAGGCGGATCACAGTCTATATATTATTTCCGAAACAGATAAAAAATCTTTACAAGGAATTGATCCTGAAAAAATCATGAAACGAGGCGTTGCCATCAAGCCATTTAGAGATTGGCGAAATGAAAAAGAATACAAAGGAAAATTTACGTGGACACTGGGTCTATATGGAACTCCAGCGATGGCGAAAGAAGCCAGACTTTCGGAAAAAGAGTATTGGAATCAAATAATTAAAGCATGTTTTCTCGACGAGAAGAATCCGGTGGCTACTTGGAAAAAGATATACAAGGAAATGGATGTGTATATGAAAAAACTTAACAATTTACAAATTGAAAAATTACACATTGTTGGTAAAGATGTAGATCTTTGGATCAAGCTCGGAGCCAAGCGCAAATGGGTTGGCGGAAGTGGTAGGAACATTCCAAGTTTTGAAATATTTAATTCGCCTGATTGGAGGGGGACCGAAGGTTGGATTCGTTTCAATCAACCACTGTACAGATACGGAAACTTGATTGACGGAGTAGAATTGGAATTTAAAAATGGGGTGGTGGTAAAAAGTAAGGCCACAAAAAATGAACATGTGTTGAAAAGCATGATTGCATCGAAAAATGCCGATAAGGTTGGAGAATTTTCGTTGACCGACAAAAGATTTTCTCGAATTACTAAATTTATGGGAGAAACGTTATACGATGAAAATGTCGGTGGGCCTTTTGGAAATACACATATTGCTTTAGGTTCTTCGTACCATGATTGTTTTGACGGTGATCCTTCAAAATTGTCAAAAAAACAATGGGAAAAGCTCGGGTACAACGATTCCCCAGTTCATACTGATATTGTGTCTACAACAGACAGAACTGTCACGGCCTACTTGAAGAATGGTAAAGAGAAGGTCATATATAAAGATGGGCAGTTTTCTCTATAGGCATCATCGCTAAACCCGTGTCTTTGTGTTAGAGTATTTTTCACTAAAGTGCAAAAAAATATATCCCTTAAAAATGTTGAATACTCAATCCGTGAAAAGCCCATATTACAAGGGGTTTCTTTCAAATGCAGTGAAAATGAGCGTTTATGTATTTTTGGTGAAAATGGTGCCGGAAAGTCTACTTTGTTAAAGATCTTGTGTGGGCAAATTGAGGCTGATTCCGGAGTTATTGATAAACAAGGGCACATTCGATTCGTATACGTGCCTCAAGAGTTTGATCATGCGTATAAGGAGGTCAGTATTGAAGGGTATATAAAAGAATTAGCGGGAGATAAACTTTCACAAAAAGTTTTTAACTATGCCAATGAATTAGGTTTTAATGTTGAAAAAAATAAAGAGTCATTGTGTGGAAGTCTCTCTGGTGGGCAACAAAAAATTCTGGCGCTGTCTGTTGCTTTTGCGCTTGGTCCAGATTTTCTTTTGATGGATGAACCAGAAAACCATTTAGATATTGTCAGCCGAATTGAACTCGTTTCATTGTTAAAAGAATTTAGAGGAGGAATTATTTTTATTTCGCATGATAGATTATTGATTGATGCAATTGCTACAAAAATTGGAGAAATTGCTGGAGGGAAAATTCACATATCAGAAGGCGGGTATGATGACTATATTGAAATGAAGATGGAGAGAATTGGTGGTTTGCAGCGCCAATATGATGCTGAAACAAAACGTATAAAACAATTGTCGTCAGCAATAGTCATTCTTCAGCAAAAAGCTTTTAGAGGAAAAGAAATTTCCGCATACAGGCGAGCCAAAGAAGAGCTGGACGGTTTGAAAAAAGCCCATAAAGAATCATCACGACCAGATGACAAAAAAACTAAAATAAAATTAGTTGGAGCTGATCAATTAATTCATTCTGGCAAGCTGGTGTGTAAAATGGATGCCGGGTCGTTTGGATTTGAACAAAAAACAAAGGTTTCTGGAAAAAAAGTAAAGGAAGATGCTAAAAAGATCATCTTTAATAACGCAAATCTGGAAATCCGTTCGGGTGAAAAAATTGTATTATTAGGACGAAATGGTTCAGGGAAGTCTACTTTTTTAAAGTGTCTTACAGGAGAGTTGCCACTATTGCATGGAGAGATGACATGGAGACCTGCTGTAAAATGGGCTTATTTTGATCAACATGCGCAATTTGATCCTGAATCAAGGGCTGTGGAGATTGTGATGGATAAATTAAACGCAAACGACGAAGATGCGAGGACTGCCCTTGGTAAAATGAAATTTGATTCAGATAGAATGAACCAACAAGTAAAAAGTCTTTCAGGAGGAGAAAGGATGCGTCTGCGTTTTGCAATTGTGTTCGGTTTGAAACCAGATCTCATTATTCTTGATGAACCAACAAACCATATTGATGAAGTCACGTGGGAAATTTTATTGCTAGCATGTCAGACTTCTAAGAGTACTATTCTGCTTGTGAGTCACGATTATGAGTTCATCGAAGCTTTCAATCCGACCGTTTTCTGGCTTATTCATGGACAAAAAGTTGAAGCACGACATAAGGATTTAAATACATTGCTCGACGAAATAAAATAATGAAGTTTGCTACAACTATTCTTATTTTTCAAAACTATTTTGTGTTTTGTTTGATATAATTTATTCAAACATCTACACATGAATGGACAGTAATTCACATGACAATACATTGACTTCTAGTGTAGAATATTCAAGTGGCGCGAACCAAACAGCAACCGGAAATACAGGAGGAGATAGTGCAAGCACGGACAATTCGTCGTCGGGTAGTTCGCCAACAGCCGGTACAGACAGTGGAACAACAAATTCAGGTTCAGGAACAAGTTCAAATTAATTATTTAAAAAAAAGTTCAAATAAAAAAATGTCAAAAATAACCTCTTTAGTTAAAAAACCAGCCGGAATTCTTTTTATTCTTCTTCTCATTGCTATTGGCGGCTTTAGTTATTATTTTTACAAATATAATGTGGTGAGTAAAAATGCTGTTGTGGATTCACAACAAAAAGCAGAAGAGGCAAAGAAGAAGACGGATGAGGTGGTTAACATGGTTTCTAAATTAATGGTTGTAAAAGATTCAACAAATGCGGTGTTGGCAACTATTGCTGACAAATCAAAATTGGAAGGCCAGAAGTTTTTTGAATCTGCTGAAAACGGAGATGATTTGATCTTGTTTCCAAATATGCAAAAAGCTGTTATCTACAGACCATCAATTAATAAGATTATTGATATAGGTCCTTTTAATCCTAACGCGCAAGCTTCTACCTCAACGGCCCCTGCAGTTGTAAAGTCCGAAGCGACTACTTCAAAGGCTGCATCTCAGAGCCAGTAAAAATAACAGTACTTATACTTTTCTTAAAAAATAAACAAAGAAAAATTATCTCCTAAACGTTCTCATTGTTCTTGAAGAAAAGGTATTCTTTCTTAAAAATCCTTTTAGCAATTTCAAAAATTCCGTATGTAATAAAGAAAGCTGAGAATACATCGATTGAATAGTGAAGGTGTCCAACAATAACAATTATAGAAGCAAGTATTGAACACATAAGGAAATAGTGACGAATAGGCTTAAAACTCCAAAAAATCAGCGCCAAGAGAAAGGGGAATCCTGCGTGACCAGAGAAGAATAAATCATTACCAGAGGTGAGGCTAAAGACCACTTGAGGTACGTGATGCTCGTATTCAATAAAGCTGTAGTGGGCAATAAAAGGAGCTGTAAGGTGGGTCATTGTCATGAAGAGTGCTCGGGTTGCAAAAAAGAAAGCACTGGTGATTAATGCAAAGGGTATTGATTCTGGAATAAAAAGGAAAACAGCCACCACACTTATTCCAAAGAAAAAAGCCCCTTGAAAGAACAGGTAACTGACGTCCACTATGGGTATATGGTCTAGTAGCAGATCGGGTACTATATAACCGCTAGTGTATCCATCATTGTAGCTGCTTGCTAAATATGTGAAAAAAATACTAACCACAAGGAATAAGGAATGTGCAAGGACACTAATCAAGAATTTACGGTTGCTCCACAGTTGTACATGTCGGCGCAGGCTGGTGTGTATTGTCTGAAGCATATTTGCATTGATTATAGCCTAAGGGGTCTGTTTTGGGGAGATCTATCAAGTTAATCAAGAATTAGAAAACCCGCTCGGTTGAGTGGGTTTTCTACAGTGTATTATTGGGCTAATAAAATTACACCTATTCGGTTACGAACGTTTGATTAAAAACCGAAAAGGTGCGTAAAGAATCCGCCAATACTTTCAAAGAATCCATGATGTTCAGGTTGAGGATTTGAATTATTATTCGAAGATACAGAATTCGTGTCCTCATTTTTATGATGTGGCTGGATTATGGTCGAGGCAGTAATCGAAGTGCCGTTTACTGTACCTTGAACAATAACTTCATTTCCAACAACAAGAGCTGACAATGATTCTTCCGTTTTACCTTGCATTATTTTGGCGTTGGTTGCATCAACAGTATAGGAGACATTATTTCCAGTAGTTACCGTTAATATGTTACCTATAACTGCTGATATTTTCCCCGCAACTAGAGGCTGACCATTTCCAACAATTGCCGGAAGGGTAGATGAAGCGTTCCTATGTCCGCGTCGCATCCTACCCATCATTTCTTTGCCATCTTTGCCAAATCCTACACCCCTCACTCCATCGCGAATGACGCTGGCGAGCACATTTGTTTCGTTGACTGTACCTTGAACGAAGATCATGTCTCCTGTGGCAATACTGGACACGCTACTCGTTGCATCATTTTTATACACCACTGCATTTGAAGCATCTATGCTAAAAGTTGCTACGCCGTCCTGGCCGGGTGTTTTACGACCATTAAGCGTAATTGTAGTCCCGCTGATAGTAGAAACAGATCCCATGACAGCAGGTTCCATCATTTGGCCGTGCATTCTACTGTTACCTTCAGGATTATCCATATGTGTTCTGGTGTTTGAACCCATCATATCTGAATGTGGTCCGAACCCACCTTCAGTATTGGCTGTATTTTCAGTTTCAGCAAAAGCAGGTGTTGTGACGAGCGTTAATATTAAAACAAGCCCAAGGCCTGCGCCAATCGTAGTTTTTTTCTTTAGTTTGAGAGTCATGTGGTTAGTTAAATTTCATTTAAGATTATCTTATAATCTGAAGGCCTTAATGAAGGTCTTACACAGAGTATATACGTCGGCTAAAAGAGGCTGGGTGCATTGATTTTTATGATTTGTGTGACATTATTTTTTTTCTTGTCATATCGTCGAATCCGTATATCATTTAACCATGACTTCACTGGCCAGCTTCTCACCTATACAAAATCACATCCTGTCACGCCTTAAGAACGCTAAATCCCTTAGATATGCAGAGCTGAGACCGGATAAAGTGCCAAATGATCTGTTCAATTATCACCTGCAGCATCTTGTTAAAAAGGAGTTTGTTTTACGGTTGGACGAAGGGTACTCGTTGTCTTCCAAAGGAATAAAACATGTTGCAGATCCATATCCGACCAATGATGCAATTACTAGTTTGTTTAAAATAAATGTTATTACAATTCTCTCACGAGTAGTGAGTGGAAAAATTGAAATTCTGAATCAATTACGAAAATCGAACCCTTCATATGGAAAAGTAGGAGTGATGGGAGGGGTAGTTTTAAAAGGTGAACTGATCGAACCAGCCGCAGCCAGAAAATTAAAACAAGAAACTGGTCTTGAGGCTACATTTAAGTTGGTTGGAAATGAAAGAAGGATTATGTATAAGTCCGGAGAATTGTTTTCAGACCTTCTTTTTCCAATTGCATATGCTGATTCAAGTAGTGGAGAGTTAATAGTTAATAGTAATTTTGGCCACAACATGTGGGTACCGATTGATGAGGCAATAAAAAATGAATCCGCAGAGTTTGATTCAATAAGAAGTATAAATATTGTTTTAAAAGCGATTAAAGACGGAAGTGTTGATAAGTTGCCAATGTTTTTTAATGAGGAGATACAGAGTGATTTGGTTGATGGTAAGTAACAGAGGATGCCCTCGCTTGTTTGTTTTACAAGGGAATTTAAGATTGGTTTAGAAGTGGTACAACCTCCACTTCCTAAACAATCATGAAACCATACGATATCAAAAAACTAAAAACAGAAGGAGCGGTAACGATCCCGTATCCTGCAGATTTGCGCGAGGCGGTGGAAAAATCCATCGGTCTGTGGAAAAAATTTACGGCCCTGCCGACAGGTGTGAAGAAAAACTTGCCATACAGCAATAATGCGGACGGTGTCGGATATGAACTGAAAGACGGTAGTGGTCCAAAGGGTGATCGTAAGGAAAACTTTGACATTGCAACTGGTGGTGAAGAATGGCTGAAAGAAAATCTTGGAAAGATCGAGAGTCCAGTCGCCCGAGAATTCGTGACGCATGTCACTTCACTCGTGAAAGTCATGAAGCCAACGATTCTTCAATTTGCCCGCGATGTAGAGGCAGAATTTGGATTGGAAGGTTTTGAAAAAGAGGTGGAAGAAAGTGAACCCGGATTTTTCGTGCGTTTCATTCATTATTTTGGAGACCGTGAAGTTGGCGAGGAAACAGCCACGTCGCATGTTGATCAAAGTGGCTTTACACTACACTTATTTGAAAGTGCTCCTGGTTTTCAGTGCCTATCTTACGATGGCAAGTGGATCGATGTTCCAATCTCTTGTGGAGACCAGACAGTACTCATTAATTCGATGCAAATGCAGTTGCGTTCAAAAGGTGAGTTGAAGGCACTGTGTCACCGTGTGGTGGCAACGCCTGAGACTGCCAGGGAAGGAAGATATTCTGCTGTGTGTTTTGTACAGCTGAAGGGCACTCGAAAATACGACAAAACTAAGAGTGGAAGGTTGCAAGAAAAGAATCCGGGGTTCAATTACGAGATGCCGATTGAGGAGTTTGCAGGAATGTTTAAGTAAGGTGGAGACAACTGTACAAAAAATCTACTTACTAAACATCTTCAAATAAGGCGTCGCAACAACCTCTCCATTTTGACTAAAAGAATAACGTGACATTTGACCCGTAATTCCTTTCAAGAAATATTTTTTCAAGTCCGGGATACCCACATCTTGTTTGTGCGTTTTTGCAAAGTTGTCAATTAACATTGCAATGTCGTAAGTGATTGCGTTATAAAATGGAGCAGTTGAATCTTGACCATATATCTGTTTGTACGCTGCAATAAACTTTTTATATGCTGTCGTTTCAGTAGTAAATCCAGAATCAAAACACACAGATTTTAAGCCAAAGTCTTTTGGAGAAAAAGGATATTCACATGTGTTTACATCACCAATAATAAAAGGTGTATATCCAAGAGTTTTGATGTCTTTAAATACTAATTTTGCTGCCTTGTCACTGGTTGGAACGTACAATAGTGTATTGATACCATTTGCCTTCAATTTCGTAATCTGAGTTTTAAAAGTTGTATCGTTTGCAGAGTATTGTTCAGCTTCAATAATCTTTTTGCCCAGCTTTTGTTGAAGAATAAGGGCAGCGGACTTTGCATAATCTTGATCCTCGTACAGCAAGCCAATCTTTGTGCTGGTCGCTGGCAATTTTGCTGCATAATTAGCCATGCCGTCTGCAATCGAAAGGGCATCAGGAATAAAACGGATGACCTCATCTCCTGTTTTTCTTATTTCAGAAGAATCTGCATATGAAGTCAAAATAAGATTGCCATCTTTTTTGGCAATTGGATCAAGGGCAAGGACACTGCCGCTACAGCTGACGATAAAGACGTGCGCCCCTTCTCCTTTTAATTTTTGATATGCCGAGATGGCTTTAGTGGCGTCACACTGGTCATCTTCGTAGAGAAGGGTGGTCGAAGTGGTGCTCGCTAGTTTTAAAGTGTTCATGATCTCTTCACCCATGTGCCCGGCTGATCCGCTTGTTGGATTAATGATGCCGACTTTTATAAGGCCTCCTTTTGTGATGCTTGATGAATGCTGTGCGGCAATAATTATTATTATGATGAGTAGGCTAATCAGTATCCAGCCTAGAGATCCTGGGTTTTTTCTGTTCATGTGCATATTTATACGATATGGTAATAGTCTAAATATATCATCAGAATGGCGAGGGTGCACTATTTGTAGTCAAAAAAGTGTTATTATGTAATATATAAGCATATGAGCCTACAAGACAAAGTTGTTGTAATTACAGGTGGTGCTAAAGGCCTCGGTCTTGCAATGGCCACCACATTTCTTTCTAAAGGTGCACATGTGCAGGTGTGTGATAAGGATGGCAGTGAAGTATATATGGCAGATGTGACAGATGAGTCCCAAGTAAAATCTTTTATTGAAAGTGTGGTTAAAAAATATGGCCGCGTAGATATTTGGATTAACAACGCTGGGATATGGATGCCTCCTGAATATATTGAAAATGTTGATATGGAAAAAGCCAAAAAACTTTTCGATATAAATGTATTTGGAACTATTAATGGGGTGCGAGTTGCTAGTAAACAGATGAAATCACAAGGTCATGGAATCATTATGAATATTATTTCGACTACAGCGTTTGATGGTATGAATGGATCGAGCGGTTCAATGTATGTTGCCAGTAAGTATGCTTTACGCGGTCTCACAAATACATTAAGAGGTGAATTAAAGCTTTCGCACATTGATGTAATCGGTGTATACCCAGGAGGAATTAAGACTGATATATTTAATGAAGCTCCACCTAAAAACCTCGATCAGTTTATGTCAGTTGATGAGGTCGCTTTGAAAATTGTTGTTAATCTAGAAAAAGCTGAACCAGAAACAGAACTTATTATCAAAAGACCAGGACAGAAGGATTTTATCAGATAAATATATGAAAATAAATTTAGATATGTTGCGAAAAAGGATAAATAAAATTGACAATGGCATAATAAGTTTATTGTCTCAAAGACAGGAGGTATCCAAACTAGTTGGTCTTTATAAAAAACAAAACAATATTGCAATCCATCAACCGAAAAGGGAGTTAGAGCTTCTAGAAAAGATTTCCTTAATTTCTATAAAGAATAAAATTGACCCTGTCTTTGTTAAAAAGATTTTTAAGCTAATTTTAATCCACTCGAAACAAGTGCAGAAATCTCTGTTAAAATAGGGTATAATTATAGAATATTTAAAAAGTCATAAAACAAACATGAAAATCATACACAAATTGATGGAACGATTACACAATATTGATAAAGGAGCCTTGCTGCTTCGTATTGCTCTCGGAGTAGTCTTTATTAATGCAGGCTGGATAAAATTAGTAAATATTGATATGGTCCTAGGATTTTTTAATCATATTGGATTTCCAGCATGGATGGCTTATTTTGTAGCTTACGCAGAATTCATTGGAGGTATCGCCTTTATCCTTGGTTTATTTACAAGATACTTTGCCATTGTCCTTGCGATTATCATGGCTGTCGCAATAAAAACTTTATGGGGTCAAGGATTCAGTTTGGCTACTGGTGGATATGAATATACCTTCACATTATTTTTCGTGTGCCTTGCCATTATGACAATAGGAGCTGGAAAATATTCTCTAGACAGACTGTTTAAGTTTAGAAGCTAATCCCTAGCGGTTTGGTGAAAACATTCACTGAAAAAGTATACGATGTGGTTCGCAAGATCAAAAAAGGTCACACACTGACCTATCTTCAGGTCGCGCGCTTAGCAGGAAATGCAAAAGCCTTTCGAGCAGTTGGAAATGTGTTGAATAAGAATTACGACCCAAATATTCCGTGTCACAGGGTTGTTCGATCAGACGGAAAAACAGGTGGATATAATCGTGGTGCCAGTCAAAAAAAGAAGATTCTGAAAGCAGAGGGCGCCTTACATTAAATCTTTGAGGTATCCAATTAGTTTTGCAATCTCTATTGTTTCTTGAACAAGGGTGTTCATGTGGCGAATAGTAACGCTATTATCTATTGCTTCTTTTTGTCCGACGATCAGTAAATAATGGGCATCAATTTTTTCCGCAGCGGCCAATTGAGCAGAGATTTTATCACGTGATAGTGATTGATGAACGTGAATGTTGGCACCACGAAGCATGTTTATAATAGTTAAACTTTTCAAGCGAGCATCATATCCTAATTGAATAAAGAAGAAGCGAATATCTTTGGCCTTTTTACTTTGGGCAGGAGATTTAAGGCTTTTGTGATTTCCAGCCAAAGCTTTTTCATCCAAGATGATAGAGGCACCAATAGCAGGGACCTCTTTTTTACCCCAAGCCTTACGGGCTACAATGTTGTAGCGTTCACCGATAGCACACACTTCGCGTTCCTCGCTCTCTTCAGTATCAATAATGTTTAATATGCGGAAAATAGTTCCACTACAAAATGAACCGTTTCCCATGAGGCAGTGATTGATGGAGTAGGCAATATTCAAAGATTCTATGTATTCTAGAACTTCACGGAATTGGTCACGACTTTCTTCAGAAAGGTAATCCATAGGGTGGGGTGCTTCGTTATTTAAATGTTGGCAAGTTTCGTGAGTGCTCATTAAAACATCGAGTGGGTTTTTCTTGAAAGCTTGTCGCTCTTCGGCCGGCAACTCGTTCATATGCTTTTTGTAGTAGTTTACATATTCACGGCTGAATCTATTGAATGAATCTTTGTCACCAATTGAATTAATCTCAACCAAGAGGTTACTTTCAGGGTTCAGATCCTTCAAGATGGCGCACGCAGTTTCGATGACGATAGCGTCAGAAATACTTTTTCCATTTCCGATGATATCAATATTAAAAGTTTTTTCTCGCTTTTTGATATGAGGATTACCTTCAATTGGTCCTTCATAATAGATCATTGGGGGTTGACTTAGATCAATCATTTTTTTCTCAATATAGTGGCGGATGATGGCGATTTTTTCTTCGAGATATCCTTCAAAATCGAGAGCATTAGTTTCTAGAACAGATTTCTTAGCTAAAATGCCATCCTTAAAGTTTTTAGCTTTAGAGATGTCCTGTTTTTCTATTTCCAAATTATTGTATTCAACAAAACCGAAATGGGCCGCTGTTTTTGAGGCATGAGCAAGTTGAGGGGATTGCTTGGGACCTGTATGAGTCTTTTTGATTGGAGTTGTAGGGTGACTCTTAGTAACCTTATCTTTGGCTGTTTTTTGAGGTTTTTGTGGCATAGAATAGGGGTTTTCAGAGAATGTAGTAGGGAGATAATACTGGCAATTTGCCTTTTTGTCCACTCTGTCATCCAGGTCCTAATTTTACTGAGGCAAGCTAACTTTTCCTGGGAAGATCCCTATTTCTTTCAAAGGGAGTACTCTAATAAGAGCTCGCCCAGTAATGAGGTTTTCAGGCAGAGGTCCCCAGATGCGTGAATCAGAGCTGACTGCGCGATTGTCTCCCATTACGAAGTATTCGTGATCATTTAGATTGTAGTTTGATACACGATCACTTTGGAATGTGACGTAGGGTTCTTTAAGAATGAAACCTTCAGGGTGCGCTTTGTTTTTGATTATCACCACACTTCCTTGAACAGAAATAGTTTCTCCTGGAAGTCCAATGATGCGTTTGATGTAGTGCTTGGTAAGGTCAATAGGTGGCTGGAGGACGATAACATCTCCACGGTGAGGTTTTTCTAATTTGTACGTGAGTTCGTCCACTATCAAGTAGTCTCCTGTTTCAAAGTTTGGTTCCATAGAACTGCCATAGACCAAGAATGGTTCTGCTACAAAGATACGAATGGCGATTATGAGGATTAGGAAGATGGTAAAGATTGGTCCACCAAATAGAAATTTAAATATTCCAACAAAAAAAGATCCAATACTTGTAAAAATAGCGACAATAATCCTGACTAACAAGTTTCCCTTTGGAGCTTCGTGAGGTTGGTTATCAGCAGGGTGTGTTTCAGGATTCATTTCTCACATCATACTACAAATATGGTAGAATATCGAACATGTATTACATAGTCGGATTGGGAAATCCAGGAGAAGAATACGCTGATACTCGACATAATGCCGGAAGGATTGCTGTCGAGTTTTTTGCGAAAGCAAATAGTCTACCCTCGTTTGTATCGAATAAAAAGGCCGTTGGTATGATCTCGGAAGGTCAAATTAAGAAGGAAAAAATCATGGCAATTTTACCGGATACTTTTATGAATAAATCAGGTGCATCAGTCAAACCATTTATTACAAGTGTCAAAAAAGCTGAGAGCCTTATCGTGGTCCACGATGATTTAGATATGCCACTAGGTAAAATTAAATTGTTATTTAATAGAGGATCAGGTGGGCATAAAGGAGTTGAATCAGTACGAAAGGCTGTAAAAACAGATGCCTTTATAAGAATAAAAATGGGTGTTTCACCTGTGGGTGCAAAAGGGAAGGCCAAGAGACCAGATGCAGATAAAATCATGGATTTTATCGTGGGAAAGTTTAAAAAACCTGAATTCGATTTGATAAAAAAAGCTTCAAAATTGGTAGCAGAGGCGATTGAGATGATTATTTTGGAAAGTAAAGAGAAGGCGATGAGTGAGTTTAATCAGGGGTAGTAAGTAGGGTTTGAAACGCCCATTGTCAATTATTTTGTATATATAAAAGAATCAGCCCGGGTCGCTTTGGTTTGCGACCCGGGCTGGGTTGTGTGATTCTTTGTCTTTGGGTTTTGTGTTACGTAGCTGAGGCTTCGAGCCTTTTACGACGCACAGCTTGTTCTTCTTCAGCAAACCTTTCAGCAAGGGTGCTGGCGAGGACTGCAACTGTCGAGTCCGGAACGGCATAGTGGAAAGTCCAGATCGCCTCATCCCACGTGCCTGCACGTTGGAGCATTTGTACACTGAACTCCATCCGTCTGTCCAGTGCCAGCATTTTCAGGGTGGGAGCATATGTGGACCAGTCAGTGCCCAGCCGATATACCCAGTTGAGGTGTTTCCGGCATGTCGAGTCTGTTAGGAATGTGAGCCACTTGGCCCCTGATTTTTCAAGCAGGGGACTGGTGTCCTGATTCACTCCATCCCCTGTCTTCCAGAACACGTAACTGTAGCCGCTGAAGAAGCAGCCCATCGTTTCCTTCTCGTTTTCGCATAGTTCCAACCACCTGAAGTAGGTCCTTTCCCACCGTGGTGAGAACATCATCAACTTCAAGCGGTCAGCCCACGTTTTCCTTCCGTTCACAGCGTCCTTGAACATTTCGCGGCACTGACCCAGGCCCCTTGGAAGGAGACCGAAACAGTGACGGAGGTAGGTGGTGAGGGTGATCTTTTTGTTCAGCGTGATACCGAACAGACCGAGTGCCCACATGACGATACGACGGACCTTCTTACTGATTTTGCGTTTCATTTTTTTTGTTTTCCAGAGATTGGTTTGTTCGGACAGCCGGTATAATCTCAAAATTTCCAGCGCCTATATTAAGGCTCAGTAAAGCCCTAATATCGGCGCTGGATTCCAAAGATAAAGTCAAAGAACTTACTTATCAATCATACCACTAAATATCTATAAAGTCAATATATAAGAAAACCTTATAAAATAAGGGTTTTAGTCTAAAATTAGAGTATATAAAAACAAAACCCACCGGCTTTCCCATTATTTTTAGGGTTGGCCGGCGGGCGTGTGTTGATTGAGAGCGGGTTTCCGTCAGTTCATGAATCCGAGATCCAGGACGTGACGGCCGCTTTTGGGGTGGCGGAAGGACACCATGCAGGTGTAGCGCCTCTTCTTTCCTGTACTTTCGGCCATGTGCTTGGTCCTCGAGTGATCTTGGCAAAGCAGGGCTCCAACCTCACCGATAAGACGAATATAGGTGGCGAATGTTCTTGCTCCGTAGAAAGACGGGCTTCCTTGTGTTTTGTCAGTCACTCGGCGCAGACGGCGGGTGGCCCTCTGCGGCAAGGTTAAATGTTTCCAGTGGGTCATGATTCGCGGATTTCTGTCAGAACGGTGCCTTACCATTCTTAGGTTGTGGTTGTTTTGTACTGATATTACTAGGCGGGTAACGTCGTGACTATAAAGTATAAATCAGTTTTTGTAAACCTTTTGAGGCGATGTACACAAAAGAAAAAACCTCCATTTTGGAGGTTTTTTCTTTTAATACACTATCTGTATTATTTCTTGTCCACAAATCCCAATGCCATCTTTTGATCCTTGGCATCGAAAATGTTTATCTTGAATTTGTAGCTCTTACCAAGTTCCAATTTCTCACGTAATTTTGCGTCAGAACCAAATTCTGAAACGTGAACCAATCCAGCAACTCCTTCTTCGATTGAAGCAAGGGCGCCGTGTTTGTTGAACTTGATAACAACACCTGTAACGACATCGTCTTTTTTGTACTTCTTCTCAGCTTCTTTCCAAGGGTTTGGTTTAAGGGCTTTGATAGAAAGAGAAACTTTACCATCCTTGATTTCGATGATTTTAGCTTTTACTTTGTCGCCAACTTTGTAAAGAGTACGAGGGTCTTCAACAAGTGCCCAGTCCAATTCAGAGATGTGAACAAGTCCTTCTAGACCTTCCTGTAATTTCACGAATACTCCGAAATCAACTGCACCTGTTACTGTTCCTTCTACTTCTTCGCTGACACCGTACTGACCAATCATCTTTTCTTTTTCACCAGATTCAGGGCTCTTTTCAGAGAAGATAAGTTTTCCTTCCTTTGGAATAGCTGCAATAACAACTACTGACAATTTCTGGCCAACTAGTTTCTTCAATTCTTCTAGGATTCGATCCTTGTTTCCGTCTTCAACGCGAGGGTAGTGGTCTGCCTTTAACTGTGAAGCTGGAAGGAAACCCTGAATACCTTGCCATCCCATAATAAGACCTCCCTTGTTTGCTTCCAAGACAACCACATCGAAAGATGCTTTTGATTTGATAGCAGATTCTGCTTCACCCCAGATAAGAGCTTGTTTAGCTTCTTTAAGAGATAATTCGATGTAACCTTCTTCGTTTCGTAGGTCAACTACCTTTGCAGCAATACTGTCACCGATGTTTACTTTTCGTAGAATATCTCGAGCAGCGATGTATTCGCGTCCGAAAATAATACCTGTTCCGAAAGGCTTAAGATCAACGAAGACACCTCGCTTGTCGATTGAAACCACTGGTCCTTCGACGATGTCGCCTGGACTTGGTGGGTTAATGATGTCTGCGAACTTTTTACCCATGACAGTGTCTTTATGCGCTTCGTGCATAAAATCGACTGTCTTTTTTGGACTGTCTTCCATCTCTCTGCGGCCTGGCTTTAAATCTGTTCCGGCCATAGTTGCATCTCGTCCGCTTTCAGATCGAGTGTTGCGACGAGGCGCTCTAGGTTTTGAGTCTGTAGCAGACTGTGTAGTATCTGTTTTAATTTCTGTCATTTAAACGTGAGATATCGCGGTTCTACGAGAAGGTCTGTCGTGGCACCGTAGGGTTACGTGATATCTGGGTTAATAAAATGTAACAAAAGCACTCAAAATATGACTATCAAAAGTGCTTGGGCAATATAGCATAAAGAGGGGATTTTTCAAGGTGTTGCCTTGCAAGAACAGATTGAGGAGCTCTGTTCTGGTTACAACTATGCAGTATAAAAATATAAAGTCAATGTCGCTTTAACCTTTTAAATCAGGCCTAAATAGGGTAGAATAGTCATATGATTGTTACATATCTTGGAAATGAAACGTTCCGTATTCAGGTTGGTGACCTTGTTTTGGCTTGTAACCCACCTGCAAAATCTTCAGAATTTAAAATGAATAAGTTTGGAGCAAATGTGGTCCTTCAGTCAATCAAACATCCTGATATGGGAGGTGGAAAAGAATTTTCTTATGGTGAAAAAGAACCCTTTGTAGTTTCTGGTCCTGGTGAATATGAATCAAACGGACTTTTTATAAAAGGCGTTGCAGGTGAGTCAAAATATGATTTACCAAAAGATGTAGATAAACGTATTAACTCTATATACTCAGTAACAGTTGATGGAATAAGTATTTTGTATCTGGGTGCTCAATCGGGCCCTCTGCCAGCTGGACTATCTGATATTATTGACGGTGTCGACATGTTATTTATACCTATTTCGGGTAATGGAACATATGATGCCAAAGAGGCTGCCAAGGTTGTCTTAAACTTGGAACCAAAAATTGTCATCCCAATGGGGTATGATTCAATCAAAGATCCGCATCTACAGGCCTTTCTAAAAGAAACTGATTCAAAGGGAGAGTCAACAGATAAATTAACTATCAAGAAAAAAGATCTTGAAGGGAAAGATCAGGATGTTATGATTTTGATACCACAGATTTAATTTTTACATTATATGAAAAAAATTATTCATCACTTAAAACAACAACCAGTGCACGTGCGTAAAATGGTGGCGCTCGGTACAACTATTGTTATTACCGGAGTGATTGTTATTTTCTGGATTACAGGTCTCGTGTCTACTGGTTTTGCTACAAATGGTAATGATAATAAATTGGCTGATAACGAACCATCGCCTTTGGCGGTCTTGGGAGATCAAATCAAAGGTATGGGGCAAGTGATTGGTAATCAACTGGCTAGTGTTGGCAGTGTTTTCGGGTCATTGCAGGGCACGAGTACTTCTGATATGTATTCCGCATCGTCGACTTCAAATCAAAGATCAACTATTATTCAAGGTTCTATAGGTATCAGCACTTCAAGCATCGACTCTTCTAATTAATGTATATATAATAAAAAAATGGCAAAGAAATCTGAAAAACCGAATGATAAGAATGAGGGTAATGATAAAGAAGTAGTTGTTGAACAGCACAATAAAATTGTAGCGCGTAGTTTGGTGACTGAAATGAAGGATTCATATATTGACTACGCCATGTCAGTTATCACTGACCGCGCCTTGCCTGATGTGCGTGATGGATTGAAACCTGTACACCGTCGAATTTTATATTCAATGCACCGATTAGGTTTGACTGCATCAGCAAAATTTTCTAAATCTGCAAAAGTAGTCGGAGAAGTGATGGGTAATTATCACCCACACGGTGACATGGCGATTTATAACTCTTTAGTTAACTTGGCACAGGACTTTAGTACGCGATATCCATTGATTTGGGGACAAGGTAACTTTGGTAACATTGATGGAGATTCACCAGCGGCAATGCGATATACCGAATCACGAATGTCAAAAATTGCAGCAGAATTATTACGTGATATTGAAAAAGATACAGTCGATACACGTCCGAACTATGATGGAACAAAAAAAGAACCAACAGTTTTGCCGACTGCTGTTCCGAATCTTTTACTAAACGGAACATTGGGTATTGCGGTAGGTATGGCGACTAACATCCCACCTCACAATTTGCGTGAAGTGATTGATGCAACACATCATTTGTTGGACAACCCAGAAGCTTCAAATAGTGATCTAATGCAGTTTATTAAGGGTCCAGATTTTCCAACAGGAGGAATTATGTTTGGTGAAAAAGACATTGCCACAGCCTATGCTCATGGTAGAGGTGGAGTAGTAGTTCGTGGTGAAGCTGAAATCGTAGAAGAAAAGGCTGGCCAATCAAAAATTATTATCACGTCAATTCCATTCCGTGTTAACAAATCAGATTTAATTATTTCGGTAGCGGATTTGGTACGTGATAAAAAAATTGAAGGTATCAAAGACATTCGTGACGAATCTACCAAAGACATTCGCGTGGTGATTGATTTGAAAAACGGTGCGTATCCTCAGAATGTATTAAACTTTTTGTATAAACACACACAGTTGGAAGCGACATTCCATTTCAACATGGTGGCCTTGGTGAATGGTGTTCCTCAAACACTCTCACTCCATTCGTTCCTTGAAGAATTTATCGGTCACCGTAAAGTTGTTATCAAGCGTCGTACAGAATTTGATTTGAGAAAGGCACAAGATGAAGAACACATTCTCCTCGGTTTGAAAAAAGCTCTCGACCATATCGATCAAATTATTGCTCTAATTAAGAAATCCAAAGATCGTCAGACTGCACATCTAGGATTGATGAAAGAATTTAAATTCTCTGATCGACAATCATTCGCTATTTTGGAAATGAAGCTTCACAAGTTATCTGCCCTTGATCGCAAGAAGATCGAAGAAGACCTCAAGAAAATTCAAGAATTCATTAAAGAATGTGAAGAGATTTTAAAGAGCGCTAAAAAAGTTATTTCAATTATCAAAGATGAGTTAACTGCGATTCGTGAAAAATATGGAGATGATAGACGTACGAAGGTTGTTAAACACGGCGCCAAAAACTTTTCATTAGAAGACGTTATTCCTGATGAAGAAACAGTGTTGGTGCTAACTTCTGGTGGGTACATTAAACGAACGGCACCGGACGAATATCGTAAACAAAAACGAGGTGGGGTAGGCGTGATGGATTTGAATACAAAAGAAGAAGACTTTATTACACATTTTGTGAATACAAGCAGTCATAATGATCTCTTGTTCTTTACTGACAAGGGTAAGGCTTATCAAATCAAGGCATATGAAATTCCAGAAGGTAAACGTGCTACTCGTGGAAAGTCTATTAAGAACTTTTTATCAATTGCAGATGAAGAAAAAATTACATCAATTCTTGCTGTACCAAAAGATGTTAAAAAGGGAACTGAACTTTCGCTCTTTTTTGTAACTAAGCAAGGTACTGGAAAAAAAGTGGCCGCTGAAAGCTTCCATGACGTTAGACGCAGTGGAATTATTGCTATTCGATTAGATACCGGTGATGAATTGGTTTCTGCTTCATTTGTGGAAAAAGCTGACAGTATTATGGTAGTTTCCTCTGACGGTCAATCTATTCGTTTTGAAGAATCTGAAGTGCGTGAAATGGGAAGAAGCGCAGGAGGAGTCCGCGTTATGCGACTCGACAAAGACGTGAGTGTCGTAGGTGCTGACGCAATTAAAAAAGACATCAAAGAAGCGCATGTGTTTGTCGTATCTGCTAATGGATATGGAAAGAAAACCCCAATTACGGAATATAAAATTCAAGGCAGAGGTGGTTCAGGTATTAAGTGTGTAAAAGTAACAGATAAAACAGGTGATCTTATCAGTGCTCGAATTGTGACAGCAGAAAACGAAGAAGCCGTTGCTATTTCTAAAAAAAGTCAGGTGATCAGATGTGATCTCAATGAAATTCCATCTCTAGGTCGCGATACTCAAGGGGTGCGTGTGATGAAACTGCGCGAAGGAGATAGCCTTGCGTCCGTGATTACTTTATAATAGAGAGGTGTTTTCTAAACCTGAAAAAAATATTGTTGAAATGAATATTGGTCAAGGGATGATCGTGGCCGATTTTGGTACAGGTGGCGGTGCGTATATTTTACCGCTTTTACAGCGTGTCGGTGAATTCGGTGAAGTATTTGCAGTTGATGTTCAGGCTGGAAAATTATCTCGCATTCTAAATGAAGTTCGTCGCTATGGCTATAAAAATCTAAGCGTGCTTCACGCTGATCTAGAATCAACAGAAGGATCACCAATCAAGAGTCGATATTGTGATCATGTCATCATTTCAAACATGCTACACACTATAGAGAATAAAGATGCGGTGTTGGCAGAAGCCAAGCGTGTGTTAAAAAAGATAGGACTACTTCATATTATTGATTGGAAAGATTCTTTTGGACACATTGGACCGCATAATGATCTGATTGTTCACAAAGAAAAGGTTATTGAACTTGCACAAAAGAAAGGATTCAAGTTGTTTAAAGAATTCGACGCTGGTGATCATCACTATGGATTGGTGTTTAAACTTTAAAACACTGGTGGTATACTTATATATATTAAAACTATAAATTTTTAATGAAACCCTTTCAAATAATTTTCATCAGTGTCTTTATCATAATTGCGATTGCTGGTGTGCTCACTTTTGCCCTCACGGGATCAAAAAATGCAGTAACTACACAGAAGGCTACGGTGTGGGGTACGGTATCTGATAGTGATTTTCAACAGTTGGTGTCGAATATAAATTCTCAAGGTCAAGTTATTGATGTGACTTACCAAAGGCACGATGCAGCCAAAATCGACAGTGATTTTGTAAATGCGCTTGCCGAAGGTGGTGGTCCGGATATCATAATCTACCCAGATGATAAATTTTTAAGGTATAAAGCCAAGCTGTATCAAATCCCTTACTCGAATTTTCCAGAGCGTACATATATTGACACGTTTGTGGACTCATCAAATATCTTTTTGGGGAAGGATGGGGTCTGGGCAGTGCCATTCATGGTTGATCCATTAATTACATACTGGAATAAAGCAACATTTAATGCGGCCGGTATTGCAAACCCTCCTAAAAAATGGAGTGATCTCGATGCTTTGGCTCCTAAAATTATAAAGAAAAATGCAGTTGGGGGTATTAGCAATGCCCTGGTCGCGATGGGTGAATATAGAAATGTAAATAATGCAGAGGATTTATTATCTACATTAATTTTTCAAAATCATAACCCAATTTCTACACCTTCTGATCTTGATCGAGATCAAGTTAATTTCGTAGTAGACGAACAGACAAATAATTTTGGAGATTCAATTGCGGCTCTCAGTTTCTACACTTCGTTTTCTAATCCTGACATGCCAAATTATACGTGGAACCGATCGTTCTCTAATTCAAATGATGCTTTCTCTGGTGGAAATCTAGCTATATATTTCGGTAAGGCTAGTGAAATTAATGTCATCAGAAATAAAAATCCAAACCTCTATTTTGATGTGGCACCAATTCTAGCCTCTGATGACGTGAATGTGGGAAACAAAACAAAGGCAACAGTCTATGTGATGTCTTTAGTTAAAAATTCTAAAAATCTTGCAGGAGGTTTTGCAGCTTTAAATTATCTTACTAATTCTGATTCTCAGAAATTGTGGGCTACACTTTCAGGACTACCACCTGCACGACGAGATTTGTTATCAGCCGCTCCGAATGATCCGTTTCAGAGCGTATTCTATGCATCAGCAATCCGCTCAGAAACATGGTTAAATCCTGATCCCGATCAAGCAAGTTTGGCATTCCAAGATATGATAGAATCTGTATCAACAGGCAAGCAAAAGGCGAATGAGGTAATTACACCTTTTGCAAGTCGATTAAGAAATATGTATTTAGCTAAATAAAATTATATGGCCATTGCTGATAAAGGTTCGCTTCCAATTGTGTATGATTGCAGTACGAGATCTGCCAGTAGCGCGGCTGGTACGTGTGGCTGGGTAGAATTGGTTACACTATTTCAACAAGCTATAACTTTCGCCATCTACTTGGCATCAGTTGTAGTATTTTTTGTGCTACTTAGAACTGGTTTTAAAATGATTACAAGCGGTAGTGCTGATGAATTATCTGAAGCGAAAAAAAGTTTGGGAAAAGTGCTAGCTGGTTATTTCTTTATGCTCGTAGGTTGGTTATTAGTAAAGTACATTTTGACCACTCTTGGAGTTAATGAGAATTATCAACTTCTTGCCCCACTATAATTTTAGAGGTTGTGGTACAATTATTCTAAACACATGAGTACTCATTTAAAACAAAAAGTTAGATACCTATCATTGAATGTAGCTTTTCTATTTATTTTTAATTTATTTTTATTTGCTCCACTCCTTCCTACTGGTGTCCTTTCGGTTAAAACTGTTTCTGCGCAGCTTCGTGTGTGGAGGGACTCTCAAACGGGTCAGCCAATTAGCCGTCCGACAGAGAACACGAGTATTTTTACTATGGACGAGACGGTGATTACTGCAAGTCCTGCAAATTCAGGAAGAACATGTACTGCAAACGGTAGTGATGTTAATGGAAAAATTTGTAACCCGATCAAGGCAACTTCGATAAATAATTTACTGACAGATATTATGACGGTTGTTAAATTCGTAGCTGGAATTTTGCTTGTAATATTCTTCATATATGCAGGTCTGAAGTATGTTCTTGCAAGAGGTGATGTTGGAAAGATCGAAGAGGCGACCCGTATGTTGACCTGGACAGCAGTGGGAGGGGCCATTCTTTTAGGAGCAGAAGTTATTCAGAAATTGCTGTATAACACTATAAGTACCCTGGGTAATTAACTTTTATATCATGAAGAAAAAAATATTTAAATTCATATGTCTCTACGCACTAACTATTTTACCTTCAAGTATGGCTCTAGCTGCTACTAGTACATTTGCAGCTTTGATCAATCAATTTATTGGTTATGTGAGAATGCTCATTCCATTTATCATCGCTCTTACTATCCTCGTGTTCTTGTGGGGAGTGTTTAAGCTTATTTGGGCAGGAGACAGTGATGCAGCAGTGACAGAAGGAAAGGTCTTTATCACATGGGGGATTGTGTCACTATTCGTGATGGTATCTGTATGGGGCTTGGTAAGAATTTTTACTAAAACATTCTTCGATGATCAATTTTTTATTCCACAGTTGAGGACAACAATGCTCATTGAACATTCGGACGTGAACAGGGTATAATGTATGGGTCGGCTTTATGATCAAAAGTCGCATTAGTATTAATTAAAATTTATAACCACGTCGTGCTTCAGTTAGTGGTAACAGTACGACATGATTTTGCAAAATCAAATGAAAAAATTAGCAACTCGCGTAACAGCTTTGGCACTTGTCTCTCTCCCTGCTCTTGCTTTCGCACAGAACTTCGGTAGAAATGGTTTCTTAGGACTTCTTGATGCTGCGAACACGCTCATCAATCGTATCATTCCATTTATCATTGCTCTTACTATCCTCGTATTCTTGTGGGGAGTGTTCAGATTCGTTACTGCCAGTGACCCAGACAAAAGAAAAGAAGCTCAGGGATACATCCTTTGGGGTATCGTTGGTTTGTTCGTGATGATGTCTGTATGGGGATTGGTGAACATTCTTGTTCGAACATTCAGTTTGGATAACAATGCGCCAGCGCTTCCTCAAGTTCCTACAACATACACAAGTAACTAATCTCTCTTTATTCTAGAATCATTTATATGACATTGCCTGCAACAGCTGTAAAGTTTATCAAAAATGTAAATAGCGCGATTTTGAATCCGTTAATTCTTTTAGCTTTTACAGTGGCGCTTTTTGTTTTTCTCTACGGTGTCTTTCAGTTTGTCCGCGGAGGAGACAGTGGTGAAGCACGTGAAGAAGGACGTCGGCATATGTTCTGGGGAGTATTCGGTTTGTTTATTATGATCTCGGCCTTTGGTATCATTAATTTGATCGCTAATTCTATAGGCGCAGATACTTCTACTATTAAACAGGTCATACCTCTCTGATGATATAGTTTTGGAAAACAAAAACACCGATTCGAAAGAGTCGGTGTTTTTGTTTTTAATGTGGGCGAGAAGGGACTCGAACCCTTAACCCTTGCGGGACCAGTTCCTAAGACT
>JBAXAB010000004.1:0-52039 GCA_037142735.1 bacterium | reverse complement strand
GATTCTGACAGTTGGCAAAGCCCAGCCCCAACTAGAACAAAATAGTTGGTCGAATGGAAAAATTGTTTCACTTTAACTTTACAAGATATTTTACAAGGTTTGCATATTCTATACATTATTGAGGTTTTAAAGATAAAGAACACACTATTTGTGGCTCGAGGGTTTTCTGCTGAACTCCTTCTAGGCACAAATAGTGTGTTTTTTTGTTTTAAATAAAAATCTGAGTTATTATTCATCTATATGAAAATAAAACTCTTAGGATTTTTTTTATTACTGGCTTGGTTTGTTCTAGTCCCAACAGCAAGTGCGGATGATTTTTCTCCAGCAGGAAAATTTAAAATAACTTATCCATCTGCAAGTTGTACGGAATTTGATCCGACATTGTTAAAATCTCTAAACGATAAAGGATTTGAAGTTTACTATGACTACACCAAGTCACAGGAAAATCAATACAGGCTTCCTTGGAAAAAGGTTACAGTAGGGCATTGTTTTGCATCACAAGAAAGAGAGGTCGAAAGTTATAACAAATTTATAGCTTTGCACGAAAAGGGTCCATATCCCGCTATATATGAATTTTTCTTGGTAAAGAAAGAGACAGTGCAGGACAACCTGAATGATTTAGATCCTAACGCTAAAATCCTGACGACTGATTTTTTTGACAGTACAGAATTGGTAGGTTCTCATATTGACGTTGCGGTTGACCCAGTAGAGGGTTATCTAGGATTAAATTTTCCTTCTTATGTTCGCACGAATTTGGTCGCTCAATGTAGCACGATAAAGAGCAAAGAATGGCAGTCGAGATGCCAGGGTTATAATGGAATTACTTCAACTGTGTATTTGTTGACAAGTATTCCAGATCCAGATGATTCGATTAGGGATATTGAACCTATAGAAAAAAATAATGACAATGTTCGGTATGTGACATCTGCGTATAAATTAAATAATGGGTCTTCAACTTTCTTAAAAATTGATTACTACTATCCAGCAGATGATCTGTTGAATTCGTCATTAGCTAAAACTTGTCCCTCAACAAGCATTGATAAGATCACTGAAAGGATTGTTGGATTGTCCTGGAATGGGACAGGTTACTCGAGACGAATATTCCAATACTATCCTGAATATATAGCCAAATTGAAGTCTGGAAGCGAAAAAGACATGAACATGCTGACAGTAGACGATTTTGGATGCGTAAGCCAATACAACAAGACGATTGATAATTTGAATTCAACTCTTACACAAAGTCCTGATAGGCATTTAGGAATTCATTTAGAAATGGATGGTATAGCGACAACTACGGTTGGTGGCAGAAATTACTTGATTTCAAAAGATATTTCTTTCTTGCCTTATGAATTATCGGTAATGCTTGATGAGAAAAAATGGTCAAAGGATTATGACAATATGGAACATCAAAGAGGAATTAATGCTGATCAGGCACCTGATTCTGAAAAGAATATGCTTGTTCAAGGGCAAGTGTATTATGGAGGAAGCGGACCGGTGCCGACACCTCCTCCAATTGGTCGTCCACAAATTATTTCACTAGATGGCGAACCGGTTTATACCGCTGAAAGTCTATGGTACTTCATTGTCGGGTTTGCTGTTATGGGGTTGATAATTATTGAATTAGCGACTAGGCTCCGTCGCAAAAAGAAATAGATGACGATACTCTTATTCCGCACCATTCTTATTGAATTTTTTATTCTGGGTTTTGTTTTTTATAAACAGTGGCCGAGGGCAGCTTTTGCTATTTTGGCGGTGAATTTGATTACCCATCCAATAGGATCTAGGTTGCTTTTAATCTATCATTACCCTCTATGGCACATAGAAGTGGGGGTTATTGTCGTTGAGTCAGTTATCTATAAATACCTCCTTAAAATCCCTTGGTGGCTGGCGATAGGAGGGTCAGTTGTCGCCAATTTGGTTACTTGGCTTTTTTGATAATTACTTCACTTTTTCTTAATGTGACTTTAGTATGGTCGGTTATTATGGAGAAAGATTTTGATAAGTGGAATAAGAAGAAAATATCGATCGATTCAAATAAAAAATATAATCACCCTAAAGAAAAAGAAGTTTGGTGGTGTAGCGTTGGAATGAATGTTGGAACAGAAATATATGGAAAGGGAGATGACTACACAAGACCTGTCCTAATCATAAACGCAGAAATTGGAGAAGGTTTTATTGGGATTCCTCTCACATCAAAACTTAAAAACGGAAAGTACTCCTGTATAATAAGATTTAATTATAAGTTAGGTACTGCGTTGGTTTCTCAAATACGAAACTTTGACAAGAGGAGGTTAACAAAAAAGATAGGACGTGTAGTGGAGAGAGATTATACAAAAGTATTAGATTGTCTTCTTGGTTTGTACAAAATATAATAGCCCCTTTCGGGGCTATCGGCTCTTTCGAGCAAGAGAGGCAACCCCTCTATTGGCACAATTATAATTAATCTGAATATCAAGTCAAGTGTTGATATAAAAACGAAAGCCACCCTGCAGGGTGGCAATCTCGGAGCCCGAAGGCCGTAATGGGGTAATTATAGGTGGGGGTGGAATAATGTCAAATTTCGGGCTACTACCCTTGATTTTCAGCCATATTTTGTTACTCTATATAGGCGAAATTTGATTGCGTGCGCGTGTAGCTCAGTTGGTAGAGCAAACGACTGATACTCGTTAGGTCCCAAGTTCGAATCTTGGCACGCGCACGCAGTTCGATTTTAATTGCCTGGTCATCCAGGTGGTATTTCGATTCTCGCATAATATTAATAAAATAAATCATCAGAATACAATGCACATAGGTAAGAAAACAAAAATCGTAGCAACTATCGGTCCGGCAACAGAATCACAAGAACAGTTAGAAAAAATGTTAAAAGCCGGTATGAACGTAATGAGAATGAACTTCTCTCATGGAGATTTCGCAGAACACCAGCACAAGTTTGATAACTTGAAAAAGGCTATGAAGAAAACTGGAATTCCTGCAGCGATTTTACAGGACTTATCAGGACCAAAATTCCGAATCGGTGCATTCTATCAGGAACGAGTAAATCTAAAGGCAGGGGACTTTATTACACTTACTCCGGACAATATTGTTGGTGATGAGAAAAGAGTTTCAATAAACTACCCAACTCTTCACAAGGAATTAAAAGTAGGAAACATGATCATGGTTGATGATGGTAAAAAGAAATTCGAAGTAGTGGAAATCAAGGGCACTGACATTAAATGTAAAATCATTGTCGGAGGTGAGACAAAGGGAAAGAGAGGTGTGAACTTACCAGGTGCATATTTAAAAGTGAGCTCTCTTACTGACAAGGACAAAAAAGATGTTATTTTTGGTATCAAGAATAAAGCGGATATTATTGCCTTCTCATTCGTGCGAACACCAGATGACGTTAAAGAATTGCGAGATATTTTGAATAAGGCTAAATCAAAAGCATTAATTTGCTCTAAGATTGAAACTCAGGAAGCAGTTGAGCACATCGATGACATCATCGAATTGTCAGACATGATCATGGTTGCACGAGGAGACCTTGCGGTTGAAATCGGTTATGAAAATGTTCCAATCGTTCAGAAAATGATGATTGAAAAGTGTAAGGCCGCAGGAAAGCCAGTAATCCTTGCCACTCAGGTTTTGGAATCAATGATTTCAAGCCCGGTGCCAACACGAGCCGAAGTATCAGATATTGCAAACGGTATGCTTGATGGCGCGGACGCTATCATGTTGTCAGAAGAGACGACTCTTGGAAAATTCCCAATTGCTGCTGTTGAAATGATTACACGAGTTGCTTTAAAGGTGGAAAACGATCCATATCACAAATTCATGGTGACAGGTGATCGAGGTGATCACGAGAACGTGAGCGAAGCGATTGCCTCTGCTGCTGCAAAAACTGCCGACCGAATAGAAGCGACTGCTATCGTTGCCCTGACTGATTTTGGTCACGCTGCACGATTCGTGTCTCGTCACCACCCAGCTCATCCAATTATTGTGATGACTCCAAATCAAACAACTTACAATCAAGTATGTGCGTTGTATGCGTGTTACCCAGTTCTAGTTCCTCGCGTGAAGACTTTCGAAGAAGGTCTTAAAATGATGAAGCCAATTCTTCAAAAGATGAAGATTGTGAAAAAAGGTGATGAAATTGTAGTCTTAAGTGGCGTGCCATTTAACAGGACAAGCGAGACAAACCTTATGTCAGTAGAGATTATCTAAACCCTCTTAATATATATATGTTACGCATTCAAACAAGCGACGATCCAAAAGGAAATGCTGGTGCGTATATAAATAGTCTATTGGCGACACATGCTAGTCAACCTGTGCTTTTGATGTTGGCCGGGGGATCTTCTCTGGGTGTAGTTTCACTTATTGATGTAGATTTATTGACTGATCAAGTAACAGTAACTGTTACGGACGACCGATACACAGATGATATCGAAGCAAATAATTTCGCAGCCCTTCAGGCTACATCATTCTACAATTCATTAATCGAAGCTGGCGCTTACTGCATAGATACCCAGATCTTTAGTGGAGAGCATCACAAAGAACACTCAGAGAGGTTTGCTAAAAATCTTAAGGAATGGAAGAGAGATTTTCCGCACGGAAAAATTATTGCTTTGTTTGGGGTGGGGAAGGACGGGCATATTGCAGGAATTATTCCGAATGTAGTATCGAATGTTGAATTTGATAGTAAGTTCAATAATCCAGATATCCTCGCAACAGATTTGATTGCGCAAAGTGATCTTCACACAGAGAGGACAACAGTTACTTTTCCTTTTATGAAATCTGTTGATTTTCCGCTTGTGTATATTGTGGGTGTTGAAAAAGCGGAAGCCCTCTCTCTGACGGTTGCTAAGGAAGGAAGTATGTATACGACCCCAGCTCGCATCCTAAATGAGATGAAGGAGCCTCTTATTTTCACAGATATTTCTGTTGAGAAAGCCTAAATCCTTCATTTTATTTTAAGCCTGCTTGGTATATACTTCGGGCATGAAAAAGACATCAATTGCCCTGCTTTCACCTTACAAATTAAAAGAAAGTGATTTGGTCATGTCTCCTGATTTTGCCACACCAATGGCAGATTCTTGGTCTCTCGATCAGGACAGATATGTCCTAAGGGTTCGTGATTTGCCTCGTGAGGACAAGCCCAGAGAAAAGATCTTAACAGGTGGTCCAGCCGCTCTGTCTATGGCAGAACTTTTGGCGGTTATTTTAAATTCAGGCACGACCAAGGAAGGTGTGTTGGAAATGTCCCAGAGAATCGTTCGTGAGTACGGTACAAGTGCGCTCTTGAACCACATTGATGCTAAAAAACTTTCTTTAGAACTGGATATCCCAATTGTTAAAGCTACTCAAGTTGTAGCTATTGGTGAATTGGGGCGACGTTTATATCAGAGGAATGAAAGTGGCCTTACTGTCCTCAGAAATGCAAACGAGACCTATGAATATCTACATGACATGCACAACTTACCAAAAGAGCAGATGCGCGGAATTTATCTAGACAGTCATAATCGTGTTATTCACGACGAGGTTATTGCCATTGGTACTGTAAACAGCAATCTGACCCATCCTCGAGAAGTCTTTCGACCTGCTCTCGAACACAATGCTGTAGCTTTAATTTTGGCGCATAATCATCCCTCAGGAATTGCCGAACCAAGCCAAGCTGATATAGAAGTGACGAAACAATTAATCCAGGCTGGAAAAATTGTCGGAGTCCACGTCCTCGATCACATTATTATTACTAAAAACGGATTTAATAGTATTCAAGCCGATTATTAATTTATGAGCTCTAAAGAATCTCAAATCGAAAATACAAATGTTGGGGGAGTTTTGTATGTAGTTGGAACTCCTATCGGAAATCTCGAGGACATTACTCTTCGAGCTTTGCGTATTTTAAAATCAGTTGATGTTATTTTGTGCGAAGATACTCGAACAACCAGGAAGTTGCTAAGTCACTATGAAATTGGAACTAAAACAGAAAGCTTCCATACACATAGTACAGATCAAAAAATCGATGCAATTATTAATTTGCTATCAGAAGGTAAAAATATGGCTATTGTGACCGATGCCGGCACTCCGGGTATTTCTGACCCGGGAGCGCTCCTCGTTAGTCGAATCAATCTCAAAAATACCGAGATTGCGGCACCTATTAAAATTGAGGCTGTCCCTGGACCAAGTGCTTTAACAGCAGCTTTTTCAATTGCTGGGATTACCACATCGGATTTTCTCTTTACTGGCTTTATCCCACACAAAAAGGGGAGGGAGACTTTATTTAAAGAAATGGTCGAATCAGAGCGTGCCGTTGTTTTTTATGAATCAACTCATCGAATTCTAAAAACGTTGGAATCTCTTGCAAAACACTTCGAAACGGCCTCACAATCTGAAAGAAAAATCTCCATTGCGCGTGAAATTACCAAAATGTATGAAGAACTCATGTGCGATACCCCTCAACATCTGTTAGAACACCTCCACGCAAACCCAGTCAAGACTAAAGGGGAATTTGTGTGTATTGTGTGGCCACAGTAACTTTGCCTATAGGTAAGGTTAAAAGGCCTTATAAGTTCATTTAAAGAGTAATAAATAGCTAAATGGAGAAAAGGTGGGGTGTCTGGTTAAAATCAATTAAAATCGCGTAGCCCCCAATAAAATAATGGAGTATAATAATCATCAATGAGTTCTCATGATGAAAATCGCGTAACATATTTCGGTGAGACGGATGCCAGAAACAGGCAGTTACGATTTGGTATCAAAATGCACGATCGTCTCAAGCATATATATGCTATTGGAAAGACAGGTATGGGAAAGTCTACGCTTCTCGAAAACATGGCGATCCAGGATATTCAAAATGGTGAGGGTGTTGCCTTTATAGATCCACACGGAAAGTCAGCAGAACTTCTTCTCGATTATATTCCAGAACATCGCATCAAAGACGTGGTGTATTTCGCTCCATTTGATATGGAGTACCCAGTGGCCTTTAACGTGATGGAGGACGTAGGCGCAGATCGTAGGCACCTTGTAGCCAATGGATTAATGAGTGCCTTCAAAAAGATTTGGGTTGATGCGTGGAGTGCCCGAATGGAATATATTTTGAACAACATCATGTTGGCGTTGTTGGAATTTCCTGGATCGACTCTTCTTGGAGTGAACCGTATGCTAGCAGACAAGGAATTTAGAAACAAAGTGGTGGCAAACATCACAGATCCATCGGTGAGGTCTTTCTGGGTTGATGAATATGCAAAATATACAGACAAGTTTGCGGCTGAGGCCGCTCCTGCAATCCAAAACAAAGTCGGACAATTCGTAGCAAATCCGATTATCCGAAATATTATTGGACAAACCAAATCTACTTTTGATATCAGAAAAATGATGGATGAAAGAAAGATTTTAATCATTAACTTGTCGAAAGGGCGAGTGGGTGAGGCCAATGCAAACTTGATAGGAAGTATGCTGGTAACTAAAATTTATCTAGCAGCCATGTCGCGTGCAGATCTATCCGAGAAGGACATGAAGGAGGCGGCTCCATTTTATTTATATGTGGATGAATTTCAATCATTTGCCAATGAATCATTTGCGGATATTTTATCTGAAGCTAGAAAATATAAATTAAGTCTCACAATCGCTCACCAATACATTGAACAGATGCCAGATGAGGTTCGTGCAGCAGTTTTTGGAAACGTTGGTACCATGATTACTTTCCGTGTAGGTGCCACTGATGGGGAGGTGCTTGAGAAGGAATTTACCCCAACGTTTACTCAGGAGGATTTGGTGAATTTAGGTAAGTACCAAATGTACTTAAAATTAATGATTGATGGAGTAAGCTCTCGCCCTTTTTCTGCTCGTGGACTACCCGACGCTAAAAAACCGGAAATAAATTACAAAGATAAAATTATTGCGACTTCACGTGAACAATTTGCTCGACCTCGTGCGATGGTTGAGGAGGAAATAAAAGGTTGGCATTTACAGAGATTTAATGACGCTCCGACACTTGTTCAAAACAAAGATGCAAAACCTGTTAAACCATCTGGATATGCTGGAGCAGTTACTGCGTCTGCACCTTCACGACCTAGTGTGGCCAGTGCTGGTTTCAGTAATAAAGATCGCGATCGTCTAGTAGCTTCATCACAGGCCCCACACGCTCATCAAGTTCGTGAAGAAAATCGACGACCTGCTAGAAGTGTCGAATTATTCAAAGGTTTGCAAGGTGAACCGACTGCTCGTCCACATAATCCATCACCCAGAGATCCTCAAAAAGATGGAAATAAAATGGTCCTTGCTGACGCGATTCGTAAGGCAACCTTAGAAAGGGAAAAAGCTGTAAAAGAAGAAATTAAAATTGCAGATGATACAAAACGTAAAGAAAGCGAAACTGATTTACGTCAGGTTATTTCTCTTAGTTATCTCCACAACGACACTTTAAAAAATGACAAAAATGAGAAGTCTGCTAAACCTGAACAATTGAATGCCCTACGTGATTTGATTGCAGATTCTAAAAAACCCGCCCCTGTTGTTGATGTTGAAAACACGGCACCAAAACCAGCTGTGGATGTCCCACCTCCGCAACCCAAAGCTAATCCAGTTGGTCAGTCTGTTGTTGCCCATATTCCTAATAAAATTAGAGAAGTTCCAGAAGACGTTCTTAACGATATTTTAAAGGGGTGATCTTATTCTCAGTTTTAACCAGCCAAGTATAATTCTGAGGTAGCATTTTAATAAAGCCAGATGATAAAGCGGGTAGTCATATTTATGACGTTTTACTAGATGTAACACAATTTTATTCATATCTTGTTTGCGAGATAATGTCAGACCGCTTGCTCTTTGCATGTATTGAACTTCACATTTTTGTAAATTCGCTACATTTCCCAGAGTCCCCATTTTGAGCCACAATTCGTACTCTTCAGCGAGGCGAAGATCTGAAAATCCACCGGCCCTGATGTATGCATCTTTTCTAAACATGACCGACGAGGTCACGAAAGGGTTGTGCAGTAAAAAATGTTGGTTGATATCAGCGCTATTTTTTTCTGATTCGAACACATATAAAGGTTTTTTATGTTCATCGACAAGCTGAACATGATCGGACCCAACTAATACATAGCCTGGGTTATCGATTAAAAAAGTCTTTTGAATAGCAAGTTTTTGATTCGATATCCACACGTCATCATCGTCCAAGATTGCGATGAATTCACCCTGCGATTTTTCGATTGCCAAGGCTCGAGCCTTACCTGGTCCAACGCATTGATCAAGATGAATTAGCTTTATCCGTGAATCAGTTCCGGCTATTGTTGTGACTATTTTTTCTGTGTTATCGGTCGAGCCATCAGAAATAATGATCAATTCAAAATCTTTTTCAGTTTGAGCCTGAATGCTCTTGATGGCGTTTTCAATAAATGCGCTTCCGTTTTTTGTTGTAATAATAATGCTGATCATTTTTTTGTTATAGTCGAATCCATTCTGGAGGACAGACATCATGTGTATTTATATATGGATTTCTAATCCACTGCAATGGTGCGATGACGATTTTTGAAGGATTACGGTTTAGCCAAGCACCCCACCAGCTGTATGTGGAATTTGCGATTATGTTGTTAGAACAGAGGCTCATAAGGTGCATTTCCTCTGCGTCCCGAAGTGCTCCAGCTTCCAAGTTTACATATTCAACGGCATAATCTGGCATCTTAAGATTGTGTTTCACCCAAGGTACATCATCAGAAAATATATAGATTTTTATGTTGTCCTTCTTTATTTTTGAAGCTAAATAGAAAAGTGCTTTTTCATAATATTCTAATGTCACTATATTATGCTCTGCTCTTGCATAAGGGTTTGAAATATAATCACCTCGTCGTACATGGAGGGAAACGGTTTGGATACCTTCTTTGTTCTCTTGAATCATTTGTGTAACAATTTTTTCAGCCGCAGCAGTAAGATTGTTTTTTAAAGTAAATTCATGTCGTATAGTTTTACTAAACTCTTTGAAATATTTTTCATTATTCCAAAAACCCTCAAAGAAAGTAGCCCTCGAATGCGCGAGGGAAGAGTGGTACGTAAAATCATTTAGGCGTAGAAGTCTTCTTTTAATTTTTCTAAAGAAGCTCGCTCTTTTCGTGTTGAAGGGTGCTGTGACCAAAAGGTTTGCAAACTGTTCCTGAATATTATATGCACCCAATGCGTATTCTCGCGGGGTGTCTATTGAGGGTTCTTTTCCAAATCCAGAGGTATCGAGGAGAATTGGCTCGTTCCTTCTCATAGATAAAGCGCGTCCAAAAGCATATTGAAACATTTGATTGCCTAGGCCTCCCTTTAAGCGAATGATTATCATGTACTTTTAATTATAACACTTCTAGGCTCGAGGTTAATTGGTGTGTAGAGATTATTTTCAAGTATTTTTTAGTGGTTTCCTCGTCAGAAAATAATCGAATAGAGGTGTCTCTTGGGGTAAACTGTCGAGAATTACCAATAAATTCCAACAATGTATCCTTTAGGTTGTCAGATTCTTTAAAAAACATACCAGTAGTCTGGTCCAAATACGGCGCTGAGATTAATGGGTCTGACCATTCATCATTTTTATATTTCCACTTCTCAACATTAAGCACGAGGGTAGGGATGTTTCGTGCCCATGCTTCGTGTAGAGCGAGGCCTTGGCTTTCTGTCTTGCCAACGTAAATTAAAAAATCAGAATTTAACAGATCTCTAAAATATTGATTTCTTCCGAATCCACCATAATTGATAGTGTTAGTCTTTATTCCTAATGCAGTACAGCTTTTTATAAGCTCATCTGTATTGGTGTAGCTATCATTTTTTATGTAAATTAAACATTTTTTGTCGCGACCATCACCTAGGCTCGCTTCTTTTTTGTAATCTTCCGGAATTTCAACACCTGCGTACCACACACGTATCTTGTCTCTGCATTCGGGAATTTTACTTTCATAGTAGTCCTTAACCCATTGGGATGGGCAAAGTATTGTATCGATCTCTTGGCTGGCAAGAATTGCGTCGTGATCAAGTGGGGATACTACAATAGTTGGACCAGCGACTAGTTTTTTAATGCGACCAAGTTTTTTTTGCTCGATGGCCCAACGTAATGTCTCTATGCCAGAAATAACATGGACTATTTCCACTGGATGAACGAATGTGTTGATAGGTGGGTTGAGCTCAAAAGCAATTCCTAGCTGTGTAAGGCCTCGAGTTAAACTTGCGGTGACCGCCTGGGGACCTCTGTTTTTACCCATAATTTTTCGTAATATATTTTTTAGTGTTTCTTTCGAAAAACAGAACACGGGTGATTCAGTGAGAAGGATGAGAGGCATGTTATTTTTTTAAAGATTTATATTTTAGGTACTTTTGTTTTAAACGATCAAGCAATTTAGATTTCTTAAATGGTTGGTACATTGTTGCCAGAACTTTTGTGGATAAAGACTTTCGTCGTGCGTACCTTGCCACAACGCCCTCGTTTTTTTCGAGTTCTCTTTTTCTCATTGGGTTTATAGTTCGGCGCTGTGCAAGTTGAATTGGTTGGTCTATAATCTTTTTCAAAAAGCTTTCAAAGCCTGTCTGGATTTCATCAAAATCATAAGTAGTGCTAACGGGTTGGTTAATCATTTTTAGGTACACATCGTCATCGTTGTCGATTTCTTTGATCCTTTCCACTACTTCATCAAAATTTTTGTACGCATGACAATTGACAAATCTCTCTTCGTTGAATTCTTCATTAATGAGTGGATTACCCCAATAAATGGGAATAGTCTTAGCCATGAGGGCGGTGGGTAGTTTTTCAGTGGTGTAACCATTTCTAGATGAATTTTCAAATGCGATGGAAAATTTGTGCTTTGTTTCAAAATCTAATTTGTTTTCCACTCTTCCTCCAACGTTGTTTAAATAAGCACCCCCGGCGTTTACTTTTTTATACATGCTCAATTTAGTAAAAAACTCTTCTCTGGTAGAGTCTCCGAGATAGTTTGAATATACAAAACTACAAAAATCGGTCTTGTGAGATAAGTCATTGTGAGTGAAAGATAGCTGATCGGTAAACTTTGCATTGTTCTGTTGGCTTATTTCACCTGGTCGATAAAAATTGGCAACAAGATAAATAGGGAGGCGGTAGTATCTGTCTTCAAATTCCATGTAATCAAAACCTATTGCATAGTCACATAAGTTAAAGTTTGGTGTGATGTTTTCTCCAGTATAAAATATTTTGATACAGTCGTATTTTAAATGTTCGTAGGTAGATTCGTTATAAAATAAGTAGTCTGGATTCTCAGAAAGTTCAACCTCGTAATGTCTCTTGAGAATCTGCAAAAAATAATGACCATAGGAGCACTTGTCATTCGGATCATAATTACAAATTTTTATTTTTATCTTTTTCATATGTTTAAACTTAATCTATTCTGGCCACTATTTGACTAAGGTAGGCGGGGTCTGTGCAATCATCAGGGTTACGCTCCTCAATTTCATTGAAATACTTGTACTTTACTTTAACTATACCAGGCTTTTTACGAAGGTACATTTCATATTCCATATCTATATGCCCAATGTCTAAAACTCTGTATCCTGCCAAGAATAAGTCATACGCTAGAATTTTGGCCGTTGGGCCCAGTGATAATAGAACGAGCTTGTCATTAGGTGTTTTCATTGCGACATTTTTTATCTCAGAATATTTTGAAAATGCATTCTCTGATGGGCATAAAATTCTTTGTAGTGACTTTGTGTTAGCAAAAAGATCGTTTCCTATCCCAAGGCGACTTTGAGACCCTTCAATGAGGACTACATCTTTATGTTCCCACAAAGAAATCATTTTATTAAAAATTCGCTCGCTCGCAGGTGTCTTTTTATAGTTTAAATACGGTCGTGTGATAAAAGCATCACCATATACGTAATCACTTGAAAGTATTTTTTTCCAAGCACTTCCATATTTAAATAGATGATGAAGAGTAAACCAAAATGAGCGTTTGCTGAATCCGTGTATTTTTTCCCATATACCTGGTATACAAATTAATAATTTGTCATGTCTAGCCTGTAAGACCTTTGTCATTTTTTTGGCTAGTTCTGGGTCACTTTTTTGGAATGCGAGATCGTGATTGTTTATAAGTGACATTTCACCATCCCCAAAGCGTATTACCGATAGTTCCATACTTTTGACCTTATCAAGAGTTTGGTCTAAGGATAGAACTTTTGGTCTTTTTCTATTAACCAATATGTAGACGTTGATAATATAAACTACATAGGCCACATATGGTCCTATGCGAGTCCTTAGACTAAGCGGAATTATTTCTCTTAATTTTTGAATGATTTTTTGCATGAGAGGGGAATTAAAAACTTACGACCTTATATTCTTTATAAAGTTTTTAATTTCATTAACATATGTAAGCCATTTCGGATACGTCTTACTCACAGGTTCACGGCCAACTCGTTGTATGAATTCGTCATGAAGTTCTGGCACCTGCCAAATTTGTAGTTCCTCAAAAAAGGTAATCCCGTACTTATCAAAAAAACCTAGTACGGCTTTAAGGTGCCAATCGCTGGAAACATCCTTAAGGTTTTCGGGTAAGGTTAAACCCTCCGTCCATTCTTTATTCAGTGCGTATGTCTTTAAATTTTCTGGCATTAAAGTGACGCGGTATGTATTGTTGATTCTTTTTGCGTTTCTTTTCCCAGCGATTAATTCAGTGCAGCGATACCAGGCCTGTTTTAATTGGTTTCTTTTCCAAGCTACGAAATGAAAATGGAGGAGGGGATATGATATTGAGATTGTATTTTTAATACCTGTGTCCGGTACCCTGGAGGTATGATCATTTAAGATAAATTCTTTGTGGTATTCATTTAAACCTGGGTTATCAATGAAAGCAATATTTTTGTAATTATTTTTCCATACGCCATCGTCACGGTATTCGTGATTACTTTTCCATAACTGAATCCATTTAAATTTAAAAACATCACCGCGACTGGCTTTGCCTTCTAATATTAGGTTTTTCATTTCTTCAATGCCCTTTGGAGAAATCATCTCATCTGCGTCAATGCAAATTATAAGATTGGCTAAACCGTGTTTGCGGGCTTCTTCTAGTAATAGCCAGCGCACTTTATTACTATGACCCTCTTCGTTGTTCTTGATTACTTGTACATTATTAAATTTGCTGCAGATCTCGATTGTTCGGTCTGTCGAATTTTGGTCGGCTATGATAATAAGGTCAACATAGGGCGATGTATTTTTCAGGGTGTCCTCTAGGATCCATTCTTCATTCTTGGTAGGAATTAAAACTATAGTTTTCATGATTTACTATTTAAGCTTATATTCGTTCACTGTTTTTTGCCAGTAATCGAGAGAGAGGGCAGGTGAAGAGAATCGTGGTTTTAATTCCTCATATTTTGCTTCTAGTGCCGCCTCGTCTAAATTGGAAAGCTCATCCCAGTTCTCAATAAGCATTATGGGTAAGCCTATTTTCTCAAAATATTCAGTATATGTGTTGCGGATGACGATAGGGATAGATCGTAGGTACATGGACTCCCACGTTCTATGGCAGTCAGGTCCGTTACCCTCTGGTGATGCCACAAATTTGTAATCAAATATTTTTTGAAAGTAATCGGACTTTCCAAGTTCTCCTGAGTCGTCAATGTTTTTAAATGTAAGTAATTTATTCTTTATATTTAATCTTTCCCTGATTGGTCTAAAGGCTACAACTATTTTATTTTTTTTGATACTACCAGATGAAAGGGCCTTCTCTAAAAGATGAATTTCTTCAAGGTATCTAAAGTTTGTAATTCCAATAGGGATTGGGGTGGTGTTTGGAAACCGAGTTAACATATTTTGTCCAAACCAGTGGATAATTTTGTCTTTGTTATATTCATCAAATTCATGTGAAATACTGTAGTCAGCATTGTGAGAAACGAGGATGTATCTATTCTCAATTTGTGGATCAATTTTTTTAAAAAAATCGTGAAGCATGTCTATTCTAGCGAACACAATGTCTCCATGGAGAACTTTCTTTGGGTCAAAATCAGAAATATCATCAAAAATATGCTGTGCAAAAGAACGAAAACCATCCCCTGTAATAAAGGGGTAGCTCACAGGGCGGTTCAATTTCAATCCCTGCACCAACCTTCTTTTGAGCCATACTTTGATGCTAAAGATTAGCTTGTAGTATAGCCAGTGGTATATTTTCTCGAATGTTGCCTTCATGGTGTTAGATAGTATGTTTCTTTATACTATATTTCAATAGTTTTAGACAATACAAGAAAAACAAGTAAATTCTTTTAGTAATAGCTAATTTATTGTCAAAAGAAAGATTTTTGACATATGCAATACTTTTTTTAATATTCAAATTGATGTCGGTCGGGCTCTCCTGAATTCCAGTGGTGACACTTCGTTTGTGTTGTCGATATTCTTGTAACTTTTTATGAATATAGAAAGATTTAGTGGGGTATATTGCCATTTGTATGTAAGAGTCATGACCAGGTGCCAAATCGTTTATCGGGAGCACCTTTGTTAAAAGATTGGATCTGTACGATGTTGCACAACCTAGGATGCACCTACCACCCGTCATATAGAAAAATGACAGGCCGGTATAGTAATTTGAAGGATATTCTCCAATTGGTTTTTTATGTTCATCAACTAATGCGACCTCATTATAAACCCACTGTATGTTAGGGTTTTTATAACATTGTATATGCTCTTCAATTTTATTTTCAAACCATATATCATCTTGATCACATAAAAATATAATTTCTCCTTTGCACAAAGAGATTGCTCTATTAAAATTATTTTTAAATCCACTGGGTGATGGATTTATCGAATATGTAATTCGTGGATCTTTACGGGCATATTCATCAAGAATGGATAGGGTATTGTCGGTGCTTTTGTCATCACTTATCACGATCTCGATATTTTTATAACTTTGGTTCAATAATGAATCGAGTTGTTCTGTTAAGAAAGACCCCCCGTTATATGTAGCGATGGCAATGGAAACAAGTTGATGTGCGTTTTGGCTACTCATTCGTTTGAGGAATTCTACTTGTAAAATAATTCGAAAATAACATATAGATTGGTCCTAATGAGTATGAAATGAGGGTAGCATAGGCAGCGCCAGTAATTCCGTATAGGGGTATCCAGATAATGTTTAGCACGACATTAACTATCATGGGAATTACATTTAATAACACGAGGGACTTCTTTTTGTTTTCTGCTATCAAATATTGTGTTGCGAGGTTTATCAAGAATGTTCCGACTATTGACCATATGTATATTTGAAGTATTCCGGCAGCCAGTATGAATTTTGCTCCGTACAATATATTAATTATCATGGGAGCTAAAAGACTAATGGGAAGGGCTATGAAAACAGACAACAGAATTAAAAGTTTAGTTAATCTAGAAAGTCGACTTTGGTACAAAGCTTTTGATGTATTTTTGGCATTAATTATGGCCGGGAAGAATGCTGAAACAATTATGTTTGGTATGAGATACCATACTTCAGTCAGTCTAACAGCCGAATCATATATACCAACAGATGCTGAATTAATCATGTGCTTAATAAAAATCTGATCAATTCGTGCATATATCATGGCAAAGATACCTGTAAAAATAAGGGGCCACGAATCTCGTATTAAAGAAAGGCTAATTTGTCTATCAAATTTCCAATTAGAAATTTTTTCTCCAATTTGTTTTTCGTAAATATACCAGTAAAAAGCACCATAGAGGATTGGTTCTAAAACCAAAATAAGTGCTAGATAGAGAACTCCTTTGCCGCTTGCAATCACCAAAATCTTTAGAGCGTTCAGAATTACTGCAATAATAATTGCAGCGATGGCCGGATACTTAGACTCTACCCTCGATTGGAATTCGTAATTTATTATCTGAAGCGAGTTTAAAATAAATGTAGATGAAAGGACTAATATCAATACGAATGAAATATCATGAACTGACAGGAAGAAAGCAGAGACTATGATAACAAGTGCAGTTAAGATACCAGTTGCAATTTTTATAGCAAAAGCAGAACCAAGAAGTTCTCTTTTTTTGTCGGGGCGGTTTATAAGCTCTCTATATAAGATACCGTCAATTCCAAGTGAATATAAAAAAGAAAATAAACCTACGAAACTTGTTGCGTAGCTTAGTTCACCGTAATTACTTGGACCCAGTCCTCTGGCAATGACCGAGGTTGCAACTAGTGAAATAAGAATGCTTAAAATTCTTGCTCCAAAAATCCAACTCATATTTTGGAAGTATTTCTGGAAACCAGCGTGGGCCCATTTTTCTTTTATGTAGGTAAGGGAAAGTGCACTCATGTAGTAGAAATACTAGCATAGTTGGCTGGGAACGTGTACTAATATATACCTATAGGACAGGGGGGGTCTAAGTCTTAGCAGGGTGCGATTAGTTCTTCTGTTTTTGTGATTTTAAGCCCCAGACATACTTGATTGTTCTCCAGATTGTTTTTATTCTGTTTTTAAAACTACCTCCCCAACTTGATGAACCATGCAGTCTATTTTTAAATTCCACAGGAATTGTCCGGACTTCATAATTCAGTTGTTTTGCCAGGTTAATTAGATATAGATCTAAAGAAAAATCCTTCGGAGCATTGTCTAATTTTGGTATAAAATTACGATGGAACAATTTTGGTTGGGCGTTAATTTCATACATACATTTTCTTAAAATTACACTTGCTATTACGGCCATGCCGTAGCTTAAAATAATTTGAGGTAATGGTCTTTTGATCCGGACACCTTTTACAATTACTTTTTCATTATTAAGTCTTTGAAACATATCGAATGCTTTAAACACATCTGCTGGATCTGTTTGCATGTCACTATGTGTCCAGGAGACTACTTCACCGTCAGTTGTTCGCACCCCTGTCATTATTGCGTTCCCGTACCCACCGTTCGGGGTGTATGAAATAAATTTAGCAAAGGGATACTTGTTTTTGCTGCGTTCTTCCTCGAATATTTGCGCAGTTGCATCTTTTGAGCCATCGTTTACACAAATTAGTTCAAAATCATATTTTGTATAAAACTTTGAAAAAGCATCAAGAACAAGGTGTACGTTCTTTTCTTCATTGTAAAAGGGGACCACAATCGATAATTTCATAAATTATTTATTTTTGTTTAATACTTATCACTTTAAATTTTGTCTGGTAAAAGTTGTTTGGCCGGCTATATCTAGAGTTTTTGAAGTCTGGGTTGTGTGCTACAAAATATGCCTCTGTTATATCGCTCTTTTCCCAAATTTTTTCGATTTCAATATCGTATGTCACTTGCCATTCTTTGTAGGCTACCTCAAGTGGGTCTGACTGACTGACATATAAGTAAGTTTCTCCAACTTTGAATGTCTTCGGGTTAATGAATGTGACAGGTACTCCTGAATGCAAATTCTCATAATATATATTATAAGAAGAGTCGTAAATTCCAATCATAGCGACATCTTTATCTATTTGAATCTCACGCGTTCGATCATAAGAGTCTTCCTGTCTAATTTTTATCATGCAGAACCCAAGTAAGGACAAGCTGGCTAAGAATATTATTTGAATTGATTTGGAAATTTGGCTATTTATTTTTCTTATTAAAAATTCTAGCCCTATTCCTGCTGTTATGAAGATTATGGGGAATAGAAATAATATATGTCTTGTGGGTGTAAAGCTAAGTGTTTGCACACAGACAAGAAATATATAAGTAAAAATAAGACAGATAAAGATTTGCCTTGCTAACCATAACTCTCTTGAACTTTCGCTACATTTTCTATTGATCAAAAAGAAAACACCAGAAGCAATAAATAAAACTCCGAAAATAAATTGAAATATATCAAATAATGTACTGTGCGTGTACCAACTGAAAAAATTTAATACTATGTAGTAGATGTTGGCAGGTAGGTCTATTAGATGTACCGCTCCTCTAAATCCTTGACCTGGTTGGAAAAATAAAATGCCACAAAGTCCAATAAGCATTATTGCTCCTTTTTGTTGTTTTACTATTTCCCATGAGTATCCAAGTACTTTTCTAAGGTTTGTGCTGTTGGGATTAGCTTGCCTTTCCTTCTTCACTTTTTCGATTAATAAAGTGACTATGAATGATAGCCAGAAAAATAAAATCAGGTAATTAAAAAATACCAAGATTCCACTACACCAAGACATTTTTCTGAGCAGTTTAGGACTATTAATATTTTTGATTAAATACCATATCCAGAACAGTTCGGTAGTGAAATTCCACACAGTGCTTCCAATGTGAATTCCAGACGAATATAAGCTTATTGAAAATAAGGCGACGGTACTGATGGCAACATTAATGTAAGTCCTCACCCCTAATTTTCTGTTTATTAAAAACAATAACAAGATCGCCATGTGGAATAGGGTAATTGAAATAATCATTGTGTGTGACATAAAATCGGCATACGTTCCATTCTTTCCACCTATCAGTCCATATATGAATCCGACTCCTGAAGAATAAGTTGACCCCAGTCCGGTGGCAAAAAAACTTTGAATTGGAAAGGGTAGATGAAGTATTGATACTGCCTGGATTAGTCCATAACGAAAGGTTGCAATTGCGGAACTTTTGGTTAATTGGTTCAGGAGAAACTCGTCACTAAAGCTTGATAGGTATTTATTACGGACCGCTTGAACTCTTGGATCTTTAAGTATTGACTGTGCTTGATCTAGGGATAAAAAATTACCTGCAGGATATATCAAAGCTGTTGTACGCAGTGTAGCAGCAGGGAAATCATACATAACTGTGTACGTACCAGAAGAATCTCCCTCTTGAAAGTGCTCGTTTCGAAATGAAATGTGTGCGGCCCAACTAGAAATAAGTACTACAAAAAATAAAACAACAGAGGTCTCTTTTTTTAAGTAATTAATAGATTTAATTAGTACATTCATGTTCACTCGAATAGATTAGGATTTTTTCTTGTTAAAATATCCTTGCCAGTATTGATAAGTCCTTAACTCTGTTGGCGTTCCCCAAGATAAGAAAGTTTCTATTTCAAATGTTTTTACTCTGGTTTTATTTTGTACTAAAATATTCGTACATTCATCAAGTGAAAATTCAGAGCTAGATTTTATATTTTTTTCTATCATTTCTTTTATCGCATCAAAACATACCTTTGCCTTTTTATATGTAAACCATCCAACAACAGCAGGGTCTTCTAAGGGTTTTTCTGAAATTGGAATCTTGTATTGAATCTTCCTTACAAAACTGTTTTCATCTGCAACGATCCATCCATATGAAGTGGGTTGTGTTTGCATCGGTGGATAATGTTTGAATGACCAAACTAAGGCGTCATTCTCAGTAGACAAAAGTTCTGATTCGAATTTCTCCTTATCGTATATAGGTCCTGCGTCACAACTCGCGACGGTCAATATTGAATCGGGTTCTATGAACTTTTCAGCTTGCAATACGCTGTCAGCCTGGCCCTTTAATTCTGATGTTTGTACTATTATTTCAGATTTAGGGAAGTGAGTCTTTAATACCTTATCTATTTCGTTATTTTCTACGTAATCTCCAGAAACAACAAAAATTAATTTATCAGCTTTCGGAAGAGAGTAGGCAGCTCTCACAACCATAGGTAATCCGTCCACATCAATGAGTGGTTTAGGAAGTTCATATCCAGCCTCAGCAAATCGTTTTCCACGACCTGCAAGTAATAGTAGATTTGTCCGCATTTATTTTTTCCCTATTTTTTTATTAAAATGATTTGACCAGTATTGGTATTCTCTCACGTCAGCTGGTTTTCCCCAAGATATAAAATATTCTACAGGATAAAGAATATTTTTTAGACCGTCTTCAATTAAAAGATTATGACTGAGACTTATATAGTATTCATTGTTGCATAACATTTCGCGTTCTATCATTTTATTAAAATATTTTTTAACTAGTTCGCCAGTAGAAAAATAATGCATACCTGCTGAAGTCCAAGAATCCATTTTGTTTGGTGTAAAAGAATATTTTTCTCTAACCTCTAGTAATTTATTATCGGCATCCACTCGTGCGGTTGCGTAAAATCCTTCCTGCAGAAGCGGGGGGTGGAAACCTTTGAAAGCTATGAGGGCAGAGTCCACCGCATGCTTGAACACATGTTTCTTGAAGGTTTCAAAATCCCAATGAATATTTACATCGCAATAGCACAGAAGAACTGGTTCGTGGTCATTAATGTACTCTTTGGCTTGAAGTGTCGTGTACACTGGACCCAAGTAGTGCTCCGGTATAGATGTAATTTTTGAACCGGGTCTAATACGTTCAAGTTCCTTTTTAAGGTTGGTGTTTTTTAAATGATTCTCGTTGCATATAAATATAAATGTATCTTCTGGTGAAAACATATCCACTATGTGTTCTATCACAGGTTTGCCGTCTATTTGTATAAGTGGCTTGGGATCTTTGTATCCTGCAAACTTGAATCTCTCACCCAGCCCAGCCATTGGTATTATTATCTGCATGTCAAAATAAATTATACCTTATTATAGTAATCAAGGAGATTTTGCCAGTCCCCGCTGTGTTTTAAAGATGTCATGACTGCATCAAGATTAAATTTTAATTTTTTAATATTATTAATATATTTTAGTATTTCAGAAGGTCTTCCCCATCTCTCAGGGCAGACTAGACAAGTCTTATAACCCTTCATTTGCTTTATTGTTTTTGGTGAAATAGGAAGCTTTGTTGGAATATCAATCCACAACCAGTCTGCCTTCTTTTTGTATTTCAAAGCCATTTCAATGGGTTCGTTTTCTGAGTATCTTATAGCAATTTTTTTAAAACCATCATTTGTGGCGTGGTGAATCCAATAGGGTTCTACATCAAGTAAAAAGTATTCCTCTACACGGTACTTCTTGGCTAATTCTATAACTCGTTTTTCGATACCTGCTTCTTTAATATTAAATATGATAAATGAGTGGTTGTATTTTTTAAGGTAATCGTCCAGTAGATCACCAGATTCGTAAGGTTCATGATTAAGTACTAGTTTATTACCAAAGGCGCGAACGTCTATTTCAACGCCAAAGTTTTTAGGAATATTTTCTAGATCAACTATTTTATTAACACGATGGATAATGATGAGCATGTTGTTTTTCTTAAAATACTACCGCACTATATCAGAATGTCTAGGTTGTTGTATGTTATAATTTTATACAATATTTAGTGTAGGTAACATTATGATAAAACTTGATAAACAAAATTTTCTTGAATTCAGAAATTTCGCACTTGTTGGCATTATAAGTACGATTGTTAATTACAGTGTCTTCTTCATAGTTAATTATTTTTTAGGAGTTTATTATATAGTAGCAAGCTCATTAGGATTTGTTGTGGGAATTTTTATTAGTTACAGCTTGAATCGTGCTTATACCTTTGCTCATGCAAATAAAAATAGACATAAGGAATTCTGGCTTTATGCTGCGGTTTGTGTTTTTTCTCTACTGTTGAGTCTTGTTTGTCTACGAATCTTTGTAGAAAGTTTTATAATTAGTCCATTGATAGGTAACGTGCTTTCGATTGGAGTTTCCACGGTCACAAATTTTGTCGGAATAAAAATATTTGTATTTAAAAAACAAGCTTAGTTTTACGGCAGTCTCTTGATCATCCTATTTATAGCTTTTAAGACTAAAAATATTTTTATAAATATTCTATTTATTGAAGCAAACAGACTAAATTTTTTGTGTAGCAGTGTTGTGTTCGTGAGTTTAAGCTTAGAAAAATTTAATCTGTAATTCCACAAATACTGTCCATATTCTTTACCAACAAGGCTACCAGAAAAGCTCTCGATCGGTTCTATGATTAAGTTAGGTACGTACTTATACAAAATAACACTAATCATTGTGGTGTCATGTCTAAATATCGTACAGTCAGGTACGACATCTGTTTTATTAACACCTTTATTTTTCCACTGATCTTTGATCGAGTAGCCCAAGCACAGACCTTTAACACCTGCCTCATATAATTTTTGAGTGACGGTTGTTGCAATTGAGTCCTTCTTGAATCCAAATAAACCAGCGGCAATAATTTCTGCATCTTTGAACTTTTCATCCAATTCATACATTTTGAAATATGACATCGGAGTTACATCTTTCATCGTAACTTCTTTACCCTGACTAACAGCTATGTACCCATTGTTGTCGATTTTTTCAAATAGGGGATCAAGTGGTCTCAATACTTCACATCCTGCATCCATGTAAAAGTTCAAGTCTGCTAGCGGATTGTTCAATATATATGTCTTCCATGTGTAGCATGCCCTCCAGTGTGGGGCGAAATGCGGTATATCAAGCACATGTACCCAAGGAATACTTCCCAGCTCTTTTCTAAGTGTGTAAAAAAGCCCAAGGTCATATACATAGACATCTGGATGTTGTGGAAAATTAATTTCCATTGATCCAAGCATATTGATAAGTGATGGGAAAAACTTATTAGATGCAGATGTGATTATGCATTTTGTTTTTTCAGATGACATTCTAAAGATATATTACTTTTTCTTTCCGATTAATAAATACGTTCCATAATATTCCGGAACCCGACTTTCTTCTCTTGATAAGATTTTTTTGAACACAGGTTCGTATTTGTCTCCTAATAGGTTGTCGAGAAAATTATGATCAAGACGGATAGGATGACCCTCTCTCTTCTCTTCATCCTCAATACCTTTTTTGTCGGTTAGATCTTGAGCAAAAACAAAATATCCACCAGTTTGTAGCACGCGGTGCATTTCAAGTAAGCCTTTTTCTGCATCGAGTACATGGTCCAATACATTATTACAAACTACCAAATCAAAATCTCCATCAGGAAAATCAATCTTTTCGCACATGCCGCTCAAGGCTTTGATCTTGGATTTTTTAGCCATACTACTAACCCATGTCATTTTGAAATCCTTGTAGATATCCATCAAAGGATCTGTGCACACAATTTCTTTAATGTTCTTGAGTTTAGAAATTAACCTAATGTTTGAATAGGGGCCACTGCCTACCTCTAAGGCTTTGTTAAAATGAGAAGGAAGGTCCTTGTAGTGATTAAATTTTTCCATCCACCAGAAATTCCAATCATCACCACAGTAAAAATCCTTAAATTGCAGTAGTTGAAAAAAGTATTTTGGTTTTTTTAATGCTCTTAAAAATTTAAGAACTAATTTTGGGAAGGAATTTCTTTTATTATTAATAACCCAAGTATGTTGTTCGTATTTTTGCGCATCGATCCACTCTGGTTCAGTTGTCTTGATGATGGGGGAAAAGTCTTGTGATTGCATGGGTTGGATTATAACAAAGAAAGGTTATTTTACCACCTGTGAGCTTGATTCAATCTAGGTAATAGATGTGTTATACTTTTTTCATTACCATTATTAATTAAGTAACGTTTCCGAATTATACACATGACTAAAACTTCACGATATCTTAAGTATTCCATCATTGGATTGGTGTTTGCACTCCTTATTATGCCTATTATAGTGAGCACAAACTTATTTTTTCCGTATATTACGGGTAAAGCCTTTTATTTCCGATCAATTATTGAAATTATTACTGCTCTCTATATTATATTGGTGTGCTACGACAGATCATTTCTTCCAAAGAAGTCTCCAATTGCATATGCTTTAGGAGCGTTTCTTATCATCATGGCCCTGGCTACGGTACTCAGTGTTGCCCCGGCTAAAAGCTTTTGGAGTAACTTTGAAAGAATGGAAGGGTATGTGACGTTGATTCACTTGGGGCTTCTATTTTTGGTTACATCATCTGTCTTTAACACAAGACGCTTGTGGGTGTATTTAATGCACGGATCAATGTTTGCCTCGATTGTTATTGGATTGAATGCGCTTAATGACTTATCTCCAGACAAGATCAATACAATTAGCGGTGGACGTATACAGGGTTCCCTTGGAAACTCCAGCTATTTAGGAGTCTACGCACTTCTTCATATTTTTATGGCAGGGTTTTTCCTTTTCTCACATTTTGCTCGAAAAAATATCAAAGACATTCTTTCGAGGGTGTTCGGGTATGCACTGGTAATCATTTTCAATGCTGTCATTTTGTTTAAGACAGGAACTCGAGGAGCGATGGTAGGTCTTGTTCTTGGGGTTTTGTTAACAGCTTTTATTTTGGCCGTATGGGAAAAAAATAATAAAAAAATTAGAAACCTTGGAATTGGGATTTTAGCCATTGCACTTATTGGATTGGCTTTTTTGGGGGCTATTCGGGGTACTGATTTTGCAAAACAGTATCCACTTCTTGATCGTTACAGTTCTCTGGTGACATGGAATCTGTCCGGTGTAGTTGAAAAGGAGGGTTATTCTCGAGCTGGCCTCTTATGGCCAATGGCGTGGAAGGGGGTACAGGAGAAGCCTGTACTAGGATGGGGACAGGACAATTTTGGTTATGTTTTTGGAAAGTATTACAATCCAGCTGCATACTCACAGGAGCAATGGTTTGATCGTACTCACAATGTGTTCTTTGACTGGTTAATTGCAGGCGGCTTTTTGGGTCTTGCTGGGTACCTGGCGCTATTCGTGGCACTGATTATGGTCTTGTGGTCAAAGCATCCAGATCCTACCAAGGGACATAAGTGGCCATTGATTGAACGAGCCACTATCACAGGATTACTTCTTGCGTATTTTGTTCACAACTTTTTCGTCTTCGATAACTTAACAAGTTATTTGATCTTCTTTATTTTATTGGCTTACTTTCACGAGCGAAATGTGGCTGCTCATAAATCAGTCCAAGGTCACACGGCCACAACGTATGCGCCTCTTGTTCCGAAAGAAGAGTCTCGACTGTTTGTCGTCCTGTTAGTTGCTGTCCTTCTTTTCTTTGCTTTGTACGATGTAAACTACAAACCATATAAAAACTCGAGCGACTTGATCAAGGCAATGCAAGCGATGAATAATCACTACGATGCAAACGGAAAAGTTGTTGGTCCGGATCCTCAAGAAGTATTTGGATACTTTAAGAGCATTTTTGATTCAAATGTGACGCTCGGTGTAGCGGAAACAAGAGAAAGATTAGTAGAAGTTACTTCTGCTATCATTGCATCAACATCTACTTCTCCTGAAATAAAAACAGAATTTGATTCATTAACTCGCGAGCAGTACGCTCAACAGTTTGAAAAATTTCCAGGTGATCCAAGATATCATTATTTCTTCGGTCTATATCTTTCTAATGTAAATGATACAAAGGGTTCGATTGATGAGTTTCAGAAGGCTGTAGATTTATCTCCAACAAAGCAGCAATTCATTATTCAGGAAGGTATTGTGTACGTTACGAAAAAGGAATATCAAAAGGCCTCTGATTTATTCAAGAGAGCCTACGAACTTGATAAAACATATGATAGTGCGAGAGTATTCTATGCTATTGGTTTGGTGTATTCAGGAAAAGTTGATGATGCGATTGCTTTAGTAGCTGGCACTCCTGCTGAATCTGATAGTGCCCTCGTAAGCGCTTACCTCGATGTTGGACGATTCGACATAATTGAAAAATTAGCACAGAAGAAAATTGATGCAGATCCAAATAATGCACAATTACATGTGTCTATGGCTGCACTTTATTTAAAAGCTAAAAAGTTTAACAGTGCTATCAACGAATTGCGTCAAGCTGCACAAATTGAACCTGGCTTTAAAGTTCAGGCGGATAAATACATCAAGATGATTCAGAACGGTCAGGATCCAACAGAATAAAAAAAGTAAAAATTTTTTCTAACAAAAAAATATCTCTGCAAAAAATGTAGAGATATTTTTTTTATTTTTAATTCGCAAAAAATCAGAAATAATAATCGTTAACACTTATCCACATAATGTTGTCAGAAAACATTGCGGTCAACATCATTATGAACGATAATTACATTACGAGTTTTCGTCTGGTACACAAAAAATTTATTTTGTAATTAAAGTCGATCAGCACGGAAACGCGAATTAAGAGATCTTTTAATTTACAAAAAATATCATGGCAGCAAAAAAGAAGGCTAAGAAAGTTGCAAAGCGAAAGCCAGCAGCTAAGAAGAAGAAAGCTTCAAAGAAAGGAAAGAGAAAATAATTAATTATTTTCTTCTCACTTAACAAAAACACCACTTAACTGTGGTGTTTTTGTGTTTAACCCCTCTATGGTATAGTAGTCACACTATGTCGATCATATCAAAGATTATAGGTACGCATTCGTCCCGATTTATCAAGAAATACAAGAAAAATGTTGAGGAAATCAATGGTTTAGAGGAACATTTAAAACTGCTTACAAATGAGGAATTAAAGGCAAAAACACCTGAATTAAGGGAAAAAATTGCTCATTTAGAATCGCAGGGGAAAACTTTGCAAGAGGCTTTGTCTGCTGTTTTGCCTGAAGCATTCGCAGTGGTCCGGGAAACTTCACATCGTGTGCGCAATCAACGCCACTATGATGTGCAATTGATTGGAGGAATGATTCTCCATGATGGAAATATTGCAGAAATGAAAACCGGAGAAGGAAAAACTTTGATGGCGACCTTGGCGGTTTATTTGAATGCGCTGTCTCAACGTGGTGTGCACGTCATTACAGTGAACGATTATTTGGCGCGACGTGACGCAGTGTGGATGAGTGAAATTTATTCTTTCCTTGGATTAACTGTTGGTGTGGTAAATGATGACTCTTCTTTTCTATTTGATCCAACACATGTTGATAAAGAAAAATTTGAAATAGAAACAAATGACGCCGGATCTTTCAAGGTCAAGTATGAATTTTTAAAACCATGCGACAGAAGGGATGCATATGCGGCGGACGTAACTTATGGAACAAACAGTCAGTTCGGGTTTGACTACTTGAGAGACAATTTGGAGAAAAATACGCAAGGTCTACGTCAGCGAGATTTTTATTATGCAATCGTCGATGAAGTTGACTCGATTTTAATTGACGAGTCCCGTACTCCTTTGATTATTGCTATTCCATTTGCCGATTCTGATGACTTCTATAATACTTTTTCAAAAATTGCGCGAAGAATGTCAAAAGATGAACACTATACATTAGATGAAAAATTCCGAAGCATCGCGCTTACAACGGCTGGAATCGACTTGGCGGAAAAAGAATTGGGTATGGGAAATATTTACAGTGAAGGAGGTATTAAATTTGTGCACCATTTGGAAAACGCAGTAAAGGCCAAAGCGCTTTATATAAAGGATGTTGAATACGTTGTGAAGGATAATCAAGTCATCATCGTTGACCCATCAACTGGACGATTACAGCCTGGACGACGTTGGAGCGAGGGTCTACACCAAGCAATCGAGGCAAAGGAAGGTGTGAAAATCAACCAAGAAACTCGTGCCTATGCTTCTATTACTTATCAAAACTATTTCCGATTGTATCCAAAATTGGCAGGTATGACAGGAACTGCAATGACAAGTTCCGAAGAATTTTTAAAAGTGTATGGTATTGATGTGATCGAAGTTCCGACTCATCGTAAAATATCTCGTATTGACCATGGAGATTTGATTTTCCAGAATGAACAAGGAAAATTTAAAGCCATTGCCCGCACGATCAAAGAATTGAATGCGAAAGGGCAACCAGTTCTGGTGGGTACTGCGTCGATAGAAAAAAATGAATTATTGGCAGAATATTTAAAAAAAGCAGGTATTCCTCATACAGTCTTAAATGCGAAACCAGAATTTGCTGAAAAGGAAGGGGAAATTGTCGCTCAGGCAGGAAGAAAGGGTTCTGTGACAATTGCGACCAACATGGCAGGTCGCGGAGTCGATATTAAATTAGGAGGCGTTCCTGCAACCAAAGAGCAATACGAAGAGGTAAAATCTCTTGGTGGATTATTTGTATTAGGAACAGAGCGTCACGAAGCACGACGCATCGATAACCAGTTAAGAGGACGATCAGGCCGACAGGGTGATCCCGGAGCGAGTCAATTTTATGTTTCATTCGATGACAACCTTATGCGAGTATTTGCCAGCGATACTATCAAAAAAATGATGGGCCGTTTAGGTATTGCAGAAGATGAACCGATTACAAATAGAATCGTATCGCGCTCACTTGAAAGTGCACAATCACGTATCGAAGGAATCCATTTTGATTCTAGACGACATGTTCTTGAATACGATGATGTGCTTAATCAACAGAGAAAGCGTGTCTATGAAAGACGAAGACGGGTACTTACAGGGGACACGTCGATCGTTTCAGAGGAATTTGAAAGATTGGTAGAGCACGCTCCACTCGAAGCTCGACACAAGATTCAGGAAAAAAGAAATCTGATGGGGGAAAGCGCGTTCATTAATACTGTCCGAGGAGTGATCCTGCAATCAGTAGATTTATTCTGGGTGGATCACTTGGAAATTATGGATTATATGAGATCAAGTGTTGGCCTACGTGCGTACGGTCAGCGTGATCCATTAGTTGAATACAAGAGAGAGGGTTTGAGATTGTTTAAACAAATGGAAATAGCTGTGGATTCTGAAGTGATTAGGTCTCTCGAAAATGTGACAGCAGAGGTGGGTGTTGGCGAAAACGTTCGAACTATCGAATTAAAGCCGGATGCAAATTCATACAATTCTGTCACTGGTGAAATCTCAGGAAACATCTCTACCGCAAAAGCGGCTGCCCCAGCTATGAAAAATCAAAAGGGAGAAAAGGTAGGACGTAATGACTTGTGTCCATGTGGAAGCGGGAAAAAATATAAAAAGTGCCACGGAGCATCAAACTAAATGACTAAGAAGCGAGTTGTAATTACCGGCGGAGCGGGATTCATAGGGTCGCACACAGTCGATGAATTTTTGAACCATGGGTATGAAGTTGTTGTCATAGATAATCTACGCCCAAATTTCAAGGAGAACCTACAACATGTAATACACCGCATTGAATTTATAAATGGTGACATCCGAGATGAAAAGCTTCTCGCAAGTGTTTTTAAAGAAGGAGACATCATAGTTCATTTAGCCGGTTTTGTTTCGGTGCCTCAAAGTTTTAACCATCCGGCGGTAGCCTACGACGTCAATGTAAGCGGCGGACATAAAGTGTACATGGCTGCTATACATGCTAAGGCAAAAAGAGTAGTAAGTGCTTCCTCTGCATCAGTGTATGGCAAGCCAAAATCTAAAGTCATACGCGAGGATCATCCGACATCGGCACTTTCGCCCTATGCTTTGCATAAAATACAAATAGAAGAATATGGCAAGCTGTATTCTTCCGCTTTCGAGATCGAAAGCGTGGCTATGAGATTTTTTAACGTCTATGGGCCAAGGCAGTTTCCCGCAGGAGATTATTCGGCGGTTGTTAGATCTTTTATGGATAAGGCATATTCAAATCAGCAGCCTGTTATTAATGGCAAAGGAGACACAGTGAGGGATTTTATTTATGTAAAAGATGTGGCGAGGGCGTTACGCTTGGCCTCTGAAATAAAAATGGATAAGAATAAAAAGCATGAAGTTTTTAATATTGCGACCGGCAAGCCCACTACTATTAAAAGGCTATGGTTAACTATATGCGAGGTGATGAACAAGAAAATAAAACCAACATACGGACCGACACGGGTTGGAGATATAAAAGTAAGTCTCGCAGATGTTTCAAAAGCTCGTAAGTTTTTGAAATTTGAAGCCACCACATCACTTGTTGACGGCCTCAGTACTTTTTTAAAGTAAAACCATATTATAATAAAAAAATTGTGCCCCGACCAATCTCAGAATCAATAAGACTAAAAATATCTGCTATTGCCACAATAGTTTTTCGAAATGCGTTCCTTCTTATTAACGGGATAATTTTCGCGGTGGTGGCATTGCTTATAGTGTTTGGTAGTGCTCGCGAGGGAATTTTTCTTGGAGTCATTACGGTTTTAAATATGCTGATCGGTATAGCTCAAGAAATTCGCTCATGGCTTGCTTTAGAAAAACTTCAACTCCAGACAGCTCTTCGGGTGATTAGAGTTTCAGCGGATGGTACCGAATCAATAGTGTTGGCTGAAAATGTGTTGGTAGGTGATACTGTAAAATTAAAATCTGGGGATCAAATACCTTGTGATGGTCGATTGAAGTCATCAAAAGGTTTTGAAGTAAACGAGGCTTTGATTACTGGTGAATCTGTGTCTATTTCACGCAATATTGGTGAAGAGATTTCAGCTGGAAGTATTGTTACATCGGGCTTGGGTGTCATGATAGCTGAGAAAGTTTTTACTGAAAGTAAGATAGCCGAGATGACGAAGACGATTAAAAAGTATGCGCCAAGTATCAGTCCAATTCAACGCTCAATCAATACGATTATTAAGTATACAGGCTATGGTTTGTTGGGGATAATTGCTTTTGTGGTTATACGTGGATTTTTGATTGGCGCGCCGACCATTCAGATTATTCAAAACGTCGGCGCGCTGACTAGCGCTCTCTTACCACAAGGAATGGTTGTCATTATTACTTTGTTATTTTCTTATGGCGCTGCCCATTTGCATAAGAGAGGGGTATTGGTCCAGGAAATTAATGCTGTAGAAAAAGTCGGAAGAATCAGAAACTTATGCATTGATAAGACAGGGACGTTAACTGATAACAATTTGTCCCTAGAATCAATCCATCAAGCGAAGGGGCTCCAAGAAGGATTTTCTGATTTTGCTATCAGTACGTATCTTGAAGGTAGCGGAGATACCTCCCAAACTATGATGGTTCTTAAGGATAATATAACAGGCCAACCCCCATCTATTGTTTCCGACAATATATCATTTTCATCAGCCAGACAATTTGGGGCAGTTTTAACAAAGAAGGGTGATCAGAATTACGTTATTATTGCAGGCGCTCCAGATGTGCTGTTGTCTCATTGCTCTCTCCCAGAAGAAAAGGTTTGGTTAAAAGACTTAATTGATAAAGAATTAAATAGTGGAAAAAGACTGGTTTGTTTTGCTGGATACAATGCTGATAAAATTCCCAATGATTTGAAAACAACCCAGCTAGAAATTATTGCTTTGTGTGTCATCAAGAATGATTTAAGAGAGGGTATACAGGAAGCAATTCAGTTTTTTCAAAGTCGAGGAGTGGCCATTCGGGTCATATCAGGTGATAGTGCGGACACAGTACGATCAGTAGCTATGGCAGCAGGTATTCAGAATACAGATAAATATGTAAATGGGGATGAATTAGAAAAGTGGAGTAAAGAAGATTTTACAGAAAAAATCTCACAGTACTCAATTTTTGCCAGAATTAAACCAGATCAAAAAGAAAGAATTATCGAAGCTTTAAAGACGGTTGGTTTCACCGCCATGATCGGAGATGGTGCGAACGATGCTTTGGCTATTAAAAAAGCTGACCTCGGTATTGCCATGTTTGATGGGGCGCAGGCTACCAGACAGGTTGCCTCAATGATTTTAACTAAGAATAATTTTTTGGATTTACCAGGTGGTGTGGTGTTAGCAGAGAATATTATTGAGAATATAGAAATTTGCGCCAGCATATTCTTTAATCAGGCTTTTATCGGGCTTCTCTTGTTTTTGGTGTTAACCGGATTCGGGTATTCATTCCCACTGACGCCATTAAATATTACATTTATAAATTACTTCACCGTTGGGTTCCCAGGATTTTTAATTTTCTATTGGATTATTCGACCAGTTCATCAACATGTGTTTAAACCCAAAAAAGATTTTTTGAAAAGGGTATTGCCATTTGCTTTTGTTTCGGCCATCTTTCAGGCTGTTGTAGTGATTTTCGCTTTCTGGATTGATGTGATGGATATAGGTGTTCGTTATCCACAGGCACAGGTGGGAACCAGTACCGTGCTGCTCTGCTTTATTATTCTTGGATTTCTCTTCTTTATTTTTACCCCTCGAGTGTACAGCGGTCTCACCACTGCTCTACAAAGATGGCAGTTTGTATTGTTGGCCACTCTGGAAACTATATTTCTTGTTGTGCTCTTGAATATTTTTATAGTGAAAGACTTTTTTAATATAAAAAATTTTTCAGCGCACACTCTGTATGTGCTGTCATCCGTTATTATAGTCTACGCTATCATTCAGTACTTCCTTGCTAAGAAGTTTTCAAAATTAGCCAACAGATAAGAGTATCTTTATCGTATATCTCCACCCCATTCGGAACTAGCAGACTTATTTAAGAAAAGAGTGTAGATGAAGTTCATGAACCACTGTGAAAGAAGCTTTGGCCAGCCAATTGCATGCGCACGTCTACCTGTGTGATAAGAAGTTAATGATGGATCAGCTCTTGTGCTGTACAGCTTTGAGATGCGACGAAATAAATCGTAATCTTCACCCGCAGCAAATGCTTCGTTGAAGCCGTTAACTTTGTTAAAAATGTCTCGTTTGACCATTTGAAATTCACCAGTTGAAGCACCAATGCCGCATACATTATTGTAAAAACGGTTCATCCAATTCATCATTCCGAAAACAATTTTATCTCCGATAGTTTCGAATTCTTTTAATACTTTTATGTTTACCGTCAGGGCTCCTAATTTGGGATCCTTTTTAAATTCCGAAATGGCTTTAGTAAAGAAAGCGTCTGGATTTTCTACTGAAGTGTCAGCATCCATGAAAACCAAGTAGTCACCAGTAGCAATCTTTGCCCCGTCATTTTTTCCTTGGCTAATATTTTGGCGCTTTTCTTTTCCAGAATAAATGAGCATTTTGTCCGTGTACTTTTTGATAATCTCGATTGTTCCATCTGTACTGTTTCCATCGGAAACAATAATCTCTTTCGGACCGGTGTATTTTAAGATTTTTTCTAGGGTTGTCGCAATAATCTTCTTTTCGTTTTTGGTCGGGATTATAAATGAAATCATCGGCTCAGAGCTTTAATATAATAGGGTTTAGTCTATCAGTTTTTAGACAAATTACTACCTACAATTCCTTTTTGGCCTACCTTGCGATACACTTTGTATGTATTTCAGTAAAAATGTGAAATGCATATATACACTATGTCAGAGATACCCAAGGTTCTTACTCACCAGAAATATGCATATTTTCCTTCACTGGACATTCTTCGTTTTTTGGCATTCATGTTGGTATTTGTTTCTCACGCGTCGCTCTTTTTTGGTTATCAAAATAATTCTCCAAAGTGGAATGAGTTTCGGGAAGTTTTTTTGGCCCATGGAGATTTGGGGGTAACGTTCTTTTTTGTGCTCAGTGGATTTCTCATTACATATTTACTTATGAGTGAAAAAAATAAGAAAGGAGAAATAAATATCAAAAAGTTTTACATGCGCCGACTGCTCCGAATTTGGCCTGTGTATTTTTTTACACTTATAATCGCGGTCGGTGTTCTCCCATATTTTGTTAAATTGATTGGTGTAGGGAACTCGATGCCATTTGATATTTTCTCAGGACTTCATAATTATCCATGGTACGTATTTTTTATTGGTAACTTTAATATGTTTTTAAATACACCCCCTTCGGTCACATTGGCAGTCTTGTGGTCGATTTCAGTAGAAGAACAGTTTTATCTGCTGTGGTCACTTATAATAAAAAATATCAAACAAAAATACATACCCCTTATCCTCACCGGAGTAATCATCGTGTCGACTGTCTATCGTTTTGTATACGCGAATGACTACAATACAGTTAAATACTCAACATTTTCAGTCATGTCAGATATTGCAATTGGTTGTGGGGTGGCATGGCTTTTCTTTGAAAAAAGTCGTCTGACAACCTGGGCAAGGAATCTCAGTCATGCGAAGGCTTTTTTTCTTTATTATTCGAGTTTGTGCATCTTGATTTTGTCCCGTTCATCTATTTACGATGTTCAGATAGAGTGGCTCAAAAAACTTCTAATTTCTGTCGAGCCTTTAATCTTTGCGGTATTATTCGCATTTATTATTGCACGATTAGCGGGACTTCGGGATAGTTTTATTACAGGTCGTCACCCTATTCAAAAAATGTTTGTATATCTTGGGCGAATATCATACGGTCTCTATTGCTACCACATGATTGTATTGGTCTTGGTTCTTACTATGTTCTATCAAGGGGGTTATCAAATAATATACTCCTCAACTACCCAATTGATAGTTATATTCGGTGCGACACTCGTCATTACTGTAATTTTAGCTATGGTTTCCTACCACTTTATTGAGAGAAATATTTTGAAGTTAAAGAAAAACTTTAATTAGATAAGGCAATAAAAAAACTCCTTTGAAGGAGTTTTTTTATTGCTAAAAAGTAGAAGTTATTTTTTAGTTGAAATCGAAGAGTCGATAGATCCATCAGAAGACTCTGAACTTGCTTCTGCATTATTTCCACCGCAAGCCTTGATACTCGCTGTGTATGTTACCAGAGCAGACTTTTCACTTGATCGTAATGTTCCGTAGGCACTTTTTACAGATTTCTTGTAGTTTGATCTTGCAGTTTTGCGTGCGTCTTCACGGGCACTCTTTGTGGTTTGATCAAACGAGGCTTTTACCGCATCTTCACGAGTTGAAAGAGCCGAGTTCAGAGCGGTTGTAAAAGTAGCATAGGTAGCTACAAGAGAAGTTTTTCGGACTGTGACCGCCGCTTTAGCGCAATTAGCCTCAACCATTTTTGTTGTAGAGCCATTATTTTCTCTGTCCCGGAGAAGTGGGTGAGTTGAGGATGCATCTAAGTGTGTAGTGCTTGAATTCTCACGATTTTCAGTTCTCGTCTGGATTCTGTTCTCCAGTCTTTGTAGTGAGCGTGTGCTACTTGCATTGCCTGTATTTTCCGCAAATGCGACAGTGGCACTGAGAACTAAGGCTAAAGCCAATATACCGAATATTCCTTTCTTGATCATATGTCTTTTTAAATTACTTAATAAATGTTATGAAATGTATTATAGTATAGGCATATGAAACCACAAGGCGTCAATTTAACCTACTTTACCACCATCATTTTAGTCGTGTCTGCCGTGGCCCTCTACGTATTGTGGCCATTTGTAGGGGTACTGGCGATCGCTGGTATCTTGGCTATTATTTTGGGTCCAGTGTATAGATTTTTCTTATTAAAGTTTAAGGATCGCAAGACGTTGGCTGCCACTGTAACTCTGGTCTTATTTATTTTCGCCGTCATCTTGCCTCTCGTCTTTATTCTTCAGAGTGTCTTTATTGAAACTGAAAATTTTTACCTCGCATTGGCCAATCACAGTGTTGTCTCGTTTGAAAAAATTAATAATTTTGTAGAATTATACGCTCAGCGAGTATTCCCACAATTTACTTTTGATGCGAGAGCTAAAATTGGAGAAGGTGCGCTTTATGTAATTAATAATCTCGGAAGTTTCTTTGCAGGCACAGTTTCTTTTGTAGCTAAATTGTTTTTGGCTCTACTGGCCCTATACTACTTTTTACGTGATGGAGAGAAATTCAAAGAACATGTTATTGATTTGTCACCACTTCCACGCAAAGACGACGAAAGGGTCATGGATTCATTCAACACATCAGTAAATTCGATTGTTCTAGGATCTCTCATTGTTGCAGCCCTTCAAGCCTTGGTTGTTGCTATTGGATTCTTAATCTTTGGTGTACCTAATGTCGCTCTGTGCGCAATCATTGTTGCGTTGCTCGCATTATTTCCGGGAGCAGGGCCCAGTATTGTGTGGGTGCCTGCGACAGTCTATCTATTTATTTTTGGAGGAAACTTCCCGTATGCTTGGATTGGTTTTATGATTTATTGCCCAATTCTGTTCACATATAATGACACCTTCTTGGGTCCTCGCATGATCCAGCGGGGTTCAAATATCCACCCTCTCCTTATTTTGTTTTCAATTTTAGGGGGAATTATCACCCTGGGTCCTGGAGGCTTGATACTAGGTCCTGCTATCCTTGCTTTCCTATTTACCCTTATCCGTGTCTATCAAGAATATGTCAAAGAAAAAGTTGCCTAAGTCTGCCAAGAAAAAGACGGGAAAGTTGATCGTGACTCATTCTGCCAATTTTCACGTGGATGATGTATTTGGGACAGCGTGTGCTGTTTTACTTTTGGAAAAAAAGGGGTGCACAAAGAGCCAGATTAAAATTAAAAGATCACTAAATCCAAAAGTGTGGGCAGAGGCTGACATACTTCTCGATATTGGCAGAGTTTACAATCCTAAAAAAGATAGATTTGACCATCATCAGGAAGTTTCAGTTACGCATGCAAATGGTATGAAGTATGCAGCCTTTGGATTATTCTGGAAAAAGTATGGAAAAGAACTGTGCGGGTCGCAAAAAGTCGCGGAAAGAGTAGAGGAAAAACTGGTGGTTCCAATTGATGCTGAAGATAATGGGGTGGACCTTTATCGTCAGACCATCGAAGATGTTCGCCCGTTTACAATTCGTGATGTTGTGGAGAATGAATGTTCAAGAAGGGACCCTTCAAAATCAGTGACTGTGAACGAAGAAGCTGGAGAATTTGACCGAGGATTTTTTAATTTGATCCCATTTGCTAAGCACATAATTCTTCAGTCTATTAATGAAGCAAAAGGTTATATTCAAGTAGAAAAAATTGCGGAGAAATGTTTTAAGGAATCCAAAGATAGGCGTGTAATTATACTTTCTCAATATTTAGGCTACGGTTTTTCAAAAATGAAAGAGCCGTTGGTCATGGTGTACCCAGATGCGCGAGGGAATTGGTCCGCTAAAGCCATTCGTGTAACTTCGGGTCAATTTGCATCAAGAATTTATTTTCCAAAAACGTGGGCGGGATTAAGTAACGAAGATTTAGCTAAAGTCTCGGGTGTGTCAGATGCTGTATTTTGTCATAAAGGACTTTTTCTTGCAGTAGCCAAAAGCAAAGAGGGTGCTATCGCCTTTGTGAATGGAATGTTTAAGGAAGCTGGGTTTTTACCAGTAAAAGAGTAGTCACGCTTTAATCAAAGATTCCGCAGAATTGAGTATTTGTGCTATAGTCTCTACATTATGCATTTCGTAGACGAACTCACATTAAGATTAAAGGCCGGACGAGGAGGGGACGGAGTGGTCCGCTGGCTCAGTGAAAAATTTAAAGAATACTCAGGTCCCGCAGGAGGAGACGGAGGAAATGGTGGAGATGTTGTCGCGCGAGCAGTACGCAACACTTTTTTACTTGGAAAATACACTCATATTAAAGAGATGCTTGCTGAAAATGGGCAGCCTGGAGAAAATCGCAGCAAGAAGGGTAGACAAGGTGAAGACTTATTCATTGATTTCCCAATAGGTAGCATCATTACAAATAATGACACTGGTGAAGTCTATAAATTAGACGAAGAGGGTCAGACAGCTCAGCTATTACGAGGCGGAAAGGGTGGTTATGGAAACGAACACTTTAAAGCTTCGACCAATACCAAACCAGAAGAATCGACTAAGGGTCGTGAAGGAGGCGAAGGAACTTTTTCAATCGAAGTAGAAATTATTGCCTCAGCTGGACTTATTGGTTTACCAAATGCTGGGAAAACGTCTCTATTGAATGCGATTACAAATGCAGGTGCAAAAATTGGCGCGTATCAGTTCACTACACTGGAACCAAATCTTGGTGATCTGTACGGTCACATTCTTGCGGACATTCCTGGTCTTATCGAAGGAGCTTCAACTGGAAAGGGTCTAGGACACAAATTCCTTCGTCATATTCGCAGAACTCAGATGCTCATTCACTGTATCTCAAGTGAAAACGAAGATCTTTTCGCTACATACAAAGTGATCCGAGACGAATTGGCAGATTTCGATAAGGAGCTTTTAGATAAAGAAGAAATCATTGTGGTAACCAAAAATGATATTTTGGGTCCTGAAGAAACTCAGAAAAAGATTGATCAATCTTTGACCGACCACGAAGAATGGAGAAGTAAAAAGATTTTTGTTATTTCAGTGTACGATGTTGATTTGACCAAAAAATTTAGTGATTCACTTGTTAAATTGTTAAAATAATCTATATTTATTAAGTATGACTACCGCTCCATCCGGAAAAACCTATACCACAACTATTGGCTTGGAAATACACGCTGAATTAAAGACTGCTTCGAAGATGTTTTGTGCTTGCAAGAACGATCCAGACGAGGAAAAACCAAATGTAAACGTATGCCCAATTTGTATGGGTCACCCAGGGACTTTGCCTGTGATTAATAAAAAAGCGGTTGAGCATGTGATCAAAATTGGTCATGCAGTTGGTGCAAAGATTGCAGATTTTACAGAATGGGATAGAAAAAATTATTTCTACCCTGATATCCCAAAGGCATACCAGATTAGTCAGTATGCGCACCCGTTGATTACTGGTGGAAAGCTTGCTGGTGTTGAATTAACCCGAATTCATCTAGAAGAAGACACTGCCAAATCAAGTCATGATAAGGGGGATTTCAGCTTGGTTGATTTTAATCGATCAAGTTTACCTTTGATGGAATTAGTCACTGAGCCTGTCATTCATGATGCTGAAACAGCCTCAAGATTTGCTAAAGAGTTGCAATTGTTATTAAGGTACGTAGGTGCAGGCGAAGCGAATATGGAAAAAGGGGAGATGCGAGTAGAAGCCAATATTTCTGTATCTGATACGGATAAGTTCGGTACAAAAGTAGAGGTTAAAAATCTAAATTCATTTAAATCTGTAGAACGATCTATTGCCTATGAAATCGAACGACATATTGATTTAATTGAAAGAGGAGAAAAGGTTGTTCAGGAAACTCGAGGTTTTGATGAAAGCACGGGCAAGACTTTTTCACAGCGTATCAAAGAAGATTCGCATGACTATAGATATTTCCCAGATCCGGATTTACCGAAACTTTTTATCTCAGAGATTCCGGAATTTGCAGCGGATGTTATTAAAAAACAATTGCCCGAATTACCTTGGGAAAAACGTGCTCGATACAAATCTGTTTTTGGCATGAAAGATGAAGATGCAGAAATGTTTGTCCAAGATGAAGACTTTAGAAAATTCTTTGAAGAGGCTGTTGGTGTTTTAGGTAATGATGCTGATTTGATAAAGCTTGCAATTAACTATACGACTAGTGATATCGCCGGGTTTGTTAAGAAGTTTACTGATAAAGGTATTGTGATTAGTACAAAAAACTTCTCTGAACTTATCACGATGATTAAAGCAGGAGAACTGTCATCTCGTTCCGCCAAAGACATTCTCGCAATGATTTGGGATGGTTCAGAAGGCTCCCCTAAAGTAATTGCTGAAAAGAATGGCATGATTCAGAAGAATGATCCAGAAGCTTTGGATAAAATGATTCGTGAATTAATGTCAGCAAATCCTAATGTGGTTGCAGATTTTAAAGCTGGAAAACAAGTTGCCCTTCAATTTTTTATTGGTCAGATTATGAAACTAACCAAAGGCGCTGTAAACCCACAGATTGCCCAAGAAGCCGTGAAAAAGCTCCTAAGTGAGTAAGTGTGCAATTAAAAGGTTTTTGAGGTAAAATTGGCTTATTCTTATTAAGTATTAATTTTACACACAAACCATGATACGAGTAGCCATTAACGGAGCAGGACGAATTGGACGAGCATTTTTGAAATTAGCAATTACAAATCCGGGAATTGAAATTGTTGCAATTAACGACATTGGAGATATTAATAACATTGCATATTTGTTAAAGCACGACACTGTATACAAAGACAGCGGATTGGAAGTAAAAATTGATGGTTCAAATTTAGTGATCAATGGAAAAACTGTTGCTTACACATCTGTTAAGGATCCTGCGACTTTACCATGGGCTTCAATGAAAATTGATATCGTGGTTGAGTCAACTGGACTATTCGCAAGCTTTGAAAAAGCTCGCGCTCATATTACAGCTGGTGCCAAGAAGGTGGTAATCACAGGTCCAGTAAAAGAAGATCCAAAGGATGCGACTGAGGCGACGGTTTTGATGGTGTTGAACGAGGATGCACTTGCCGGCGCAGTTGTGTCATCTAACGCATCATGTACAACAAATGCAGGAAGTCCATTGATGGCGATTTTGGATGAAACTGTTGGAATCGAAAAAGCATTGTTAAATACTGTGCACGCATACACAGCGAGCCAGACAATTGTTGACGGTCCATCTAAAAAAGATTTCCGAGAGGGTCGTGCCGCTGCGCAAAACATTGTGCCGTCATCAACTGGTGCTGCAGTTGCGGTGACAAAAGTTCTTCCGCAACTCGCTGGAAAATTTGACGGTATTTCAATCCGAGTTCCTGTGCCTGTTGGATCGATTGTAGACATAACTTTTATTTCAAAGCGCCCAACAACAGCACAAGAGATTAATGATATTTTGAAAAAAGCCGCGCAAGACCCAAAGTGGGCAGGAATTTTCACTGTCACAGAAGAGCCTCTTGTTTCAAGTGACATTGTCGGAAATACACATGCTTCAATCGGAGACTTGTCATTTACACGCGTAGCTGATGGTAACCTCGTCAAAGTGTTGGCGTGGTATGACAACGAAATGGGCTACACTCACACCCTCGTTCGACACGTGGTGACTGCAGGTAAATCTATTAAGTAAATTTATCCACACTTGAACAAAGGAAATTTGGTGTATGATGTATCTCCTTTAAAAAAATAAACCATAGAAAACATATGAAAATATTTTTAGCCACTGATCATGCAGGATTCGAACACAAAGAGATTTTAAAGAAATATTTGGCAAATGCTGGTCATGAGGTGCACGATTGTGGAGCTGATAAATTGGTTCCAGGTGACGACTATGTTCCATATATTGTGATGGCAACACGTTCCGTGTCCGCTGATCCACACAGTAAGGCTGTAATATTTGGTGGTTCGGGCCAAGGTGAAGCAGTCACCGCGAATCGTTTTCCTGGTGTACGAGCGGCAGTTTATTATGGAGAAACAGATAATGGAAAGACGATGGAGATTATTAAACTTTCTCGACAACATAACGATTCAAATGTTCTTTCAATCGGCGCGCGATTTGTCACTCACGATGAAATGATTAAAGCGGTTGACGTGTGGTTGAATACTCCATTCTCTAACGATGAAAGACACGTGCGCAGAATCAAAGAAATTGATACTTTAAGCTGGTAATAAATTTAAAATATGTCTGATACACTCACACCAGAAATCGTGCCGGCTATCATCCCAGTTGATTTTTATGAATTGGAAGATAAAGTGGCCCAAGTAGCAGGGCATGTTAGATATGTACACATCGATGTGTGTGATGGTATTTTTGTCGGAAACACTTCATGGCCGTGGTTAGACGATAAAATTTTTAGTCAGATCATTACTGGTGAGATGGGTTTTCCACAATGGGAAGATGTTGATTATGAAGTTCATCTCATGACGGCCCATCCTGAAAAAGATATTTTTGAATGGATTGTGGCCGGAGCATATCGCATCACGGTCCAGATCGAAAGTTTTTTTCCCCATTTTGGGAAGGCAAGTAAGGGTGATGATACATCGTCTTTGGTCAATGCAAATTTCGATGAGAGGGGTCTCGCTCGTTTTGCGGCTATGCTTGAGAGGTTAAAGACAGATCATGGATTTGATCCGGAGAACGAAGATGATTTTTATCAAGTTGGAATTTCTGTCACGTTGGATACTCCGCTTGAAGTTATCAAACCTCTTGTTGAGAAGTTTAATTTCGTCCAAGTTATGTCTATTCCTCATATTGGTTTTCAAGGCGCCAAATTTGACGAGCGTGCATATGAGAGAATTGCAGAGTTAAGAGAATACATTGCGACATTGCCGAATAAAAAAGAAATCAGCGTAGACGGCGGCATTAATGAAAAAAATGCATTAAAATTATTTGAAGCGGGCACCGATCGATTGGTGATTGGTTCAACTATTTTTAAACACGATATACCAAGTGTCGAGATTGATACACTAAAAGCATTGTTTCGATAGATAAAGATAGGATATAATGTGTGGGTATGTCGATCACTGATAATCAAGTTGTTTTTATAGAAGAAAAAGCGAATCGCATTCGGCAATCAATTATTGAAATGCTCTTAGAGGCAAAGTCTGGCCACTCGGCTGGTCCTTTGGATATGTCGGATATTTTTGCCACATTATATTTTCATAAACTTCGTCACAAGTCTGATGAACCAACTTGGCCGGAGCGCGATAGGGTTGTTCTGTCGAATGGTCACATTTGTCCAGTGTTGTATGCGACCATGGCTCACAGTGGCTATTTTCCGGTTTCAGAATTAAAAACTTTACGTAAGTTCGGGTCACGGTTACAAGGTCATCCTCATCGAGAATTTTTACCCATGCTCGAAACAAGTTCTGGCCCACTCGGTGCAGGTTTATCTCAAGCTGTTGGCATGTCTATTGCTGACAAAATGGATTTTGGGCGAGTGACCAAAAGATTTATATATTGTTTCTTAGGAGATGGTGAATTAAATGAAGGACAAAATTGGGAAGCGATTATGTTGGCAGCCAAGGAAAAGCTTGGTAACCTTATTGCAATTGTTGATAGAAACAATATCCAAATAGATGGTTTTACGGACGATGTGATGCCACTATCACCTTTGTATGATAAATGGAAAGCTTTCAATTGGCATGTTCAAGAAATTGACGGACATGATGTTCGGGCGATTGTGGGAGCCATCGAAACTGCTAAGTCTATTTTTGATAGACCTTCGGTTATTATTGCTCATACCGTACCAGGACGTGGAGTGTCCTACATGGAAGGCCGTTACGAGTGGCATGGTGCGCCGCCAGGAATTTCAAATATGAGTGGTGCACCTGATAAGTCTAAGCAAGGTGAAGTCGCCCTTGAAGAACTGAGGACTCTTCATGGCCGAATTGTCGGTGAGCACCAATAAAATCAAATGAAACTAAACCCAAAAATTTTTGATAAAGATATTGAACAAGTTCCAATCCGTAAAGGTTTTGGAGAAGGACTTGTCTTGGCAGCGGAAAAAAATAAAAATGTAGTTGGCTTATGTGCTGATCTTACTGATTCAACCATGATGAATTTATTTAAAAACAAATTTCCAGAAAGATTTGTCGAGATCGGAATTGGTGAACAAAACCTCGCTTCTGTTGCTTCGGGAATGTCAGCGATGGGTAAAATTCCATTCATTAGTTCGTACGCCATGTTTAGTCCAGGTAGAAATTGGGAACAAATTCGTACTACAATTTGTTATAACGATCGTAAGGTTATTATTGCGGGCTCTCACGCGGGTGTTTCTGTGGGTCCTGACGGAGGAACCCACCAAGCCATTGAAGACATCGCTATTACTCGTGTGATTCCAAATATGACTGTTATTTCACCATGTGATGCCATCGAGGCGCGCAAAGCCACAATGGCTGTTGCAGAGTCAGGTCAGAAGACACCTGTGTATTTAAGGTTGGCCCGAGAAAAAACTCCAGTAATTACAAGTGAAGAAACTCCATTTGAAATAGGGAAGGCGCAGATTTTTTATGAGGCAAACAAGGCTCTACTTAAAAAAGAGCGTGCCGATGTCGGAATAATTGCTACGGGTGCACTCGTATATAAAGCTATTATGGTTGCCAGGCAACTTGAAAAGAAAGGTGTTGCAGTAACGGTTTTGAATCTATCAACTATTAAGCCTTTAGATGGTGAAGCGGTAAAAAGACTGGCAGAGGAAACAGGCGCAATCGTCACAGTTGAAGAGCATCAAGTTGCAGGCGGAATGGGTAGTGCCGTGGCAGAGTTTTTGACCACTAATATGGCACATCCAGTTCCTATGGAATTTATAGGTGTTCATGATAAATTTGGTCAATCGGGCACACCTGATGAACTGATAGAACATTATGGCATGGGGGAGGCATATATCTTGAAAGCCATAGAAGAGGTTGTAAAGCGAAAATAGAGGATGTATAATAAAACAATGTCATCTGTAGAATTTGATAACCAAGATATGTCTCCTCTTTCAAGAGGATCCTTTGGCGATAAAAGAGAATCACCTTTAGTTAAATTTCTTATTAAAAATAATCTTATTAAAAGTGCAAAAACCGGTATTGCTCTGCTCATACTTGTATCTCTTGCGTGTATAATTTTGGCTTTTTACCTTTTTTCAAAGACTGAGGTAAAAAAAGCACAACAATTTAAAAAACCAATTCCATTAATTATTGAGGAGGAAGGGAAATGGTAGCAATTAATACTTTAAAAAAAATGAAAAAAAATATTTATAATAAAAAAACCGGATTTACTCTACTAGAATTACTTTTCGTTGTTGCCATCATCGCATTGCTATCAAGTATCGTTCTTTCTAGTCTTGCTGTTGCTCGTGCAAGAGGGAGAGACGCAAAAAGAATTTCAGACTTAAGACAGGTGAGAAATGCTATCGAATTATATATGTCTGATAATGGTGGTAATCCTCCACCTGCTGGTTTCGGAGGTACTACTTGGTATGGAGAATTAAATAACGCGCCTGGTCCTGGTTCAGGTACATACGCAGGTGTGTATATTAAATCATTACTTGCGCCGAAATATATATCTAAGGTCCCAGAAGATCCTACTAATACGCTAGCACTCACTTCTGGTACTGAGCAAGATGGATTTTTCTACTACTTTGAGAGAGGTGCGTATTTTGCTACCACTACTCTTGTCGTAACAAACGATCCAAAAGACTATGCAATTTGTACTAAACTAGAACTTCCCGTAACAAACTTCCCGGAACAAAAAAGTGGGTTCAATCTTAACTATTGTCTAGGTTCTAATAAATAAACAATAAAAACATCTGTTGGGTCCAGTAAACAAAAAAGGTCTCTAAATAGAGACCTTTTTTGTTTACTGAGCTATTCAGAAGTTTAACCAATATTTTTCGGATTCCATCCTTCAGGCTGATTCTTCATAAAATTCATCAAGTCCTCTTCATTCAGAAGGCCTTTTTGTGCGCCTACGTATTCACAAACACTCATTGAATTGATAGATCCCTGCTTCATGGCCGTTCCAACATCAAGCCCTTTCAAAATTGCAATTGAAAAAGTAGAGGCAAAAGCATCTCCTGCCCCAGTTCTCTCGTACGCAGGTTTTACATCTGGATACATTGCTAGGTGAACTACTTTTCCATCTATATAGGTATATGAACCATTAGAGCCATCAGTAATAACAGGTATTTTTGGGCCCAATGTCTTAATACCTGCAAGAAGGGTAGGTAGGTCGTGACTTTCCGTCCCTAGGATAATCTGAGCTTCTTCGACGTTGCAGAAAAATAATTCAGTATGTTTATAGATTCGTTTCAATGCTGTAGCACCAAATTTGATTTGATATGTTCCTGGTTGGAAAACCAATCTAATCTCAGGATGAGCATCTAAGTAATCTGCAATTTGATCGTGGAAAGGTAGGGATTTTTCACTGAGAGAACTAAGGTATAGCATTTTAGGAGAGCCAATATTAGGCAGTGAAAGGGGGTAGTCTTCATGTTTAATTAAAATGGTACGGTCTTTTTCAAACCACAGTACATAGTGGTAGTTTGTCTTTAGGCCTTTGTTTATATTCACAAATTCAGTCTCTACTTTTTCCTGTTTTAATCTATCAATACATTCTTGCCCATGCTGGTCGTCACCAATATTAACCACCAATCCAGAAGAAAGGCCTAATCGTGCAGCAGACACTGATGCGTTGGCACTATTTCCAACTGCAGGAACTTCTTCTGCGAATTCAAATGGAATTTTTTCTCCATACGGCATGCAGAGTTCTTTTTTACCGGAAGAGTCATTAGTAATGTGTCCATGAGTCAGTCGAATAAAAGAGTCAATAACAATGTCGCCAATTGCCACAAAGTCTAGTTTTTGTAAGTCATTTTTCATGCACATTATTGTATCAACCAGGGGTTATAAAACACACTTGACGAGAACCAAGTATGGTTGTAATATTTACCGGTCAAGTTCTTTGTAAATTTTTAGGTGTGGTTAACTCCTTGAAACGACACATTTTTTGCTTTTTAAAGGCAACAGATGCGTCGTTTCAAGGGGGTGCTAAGTGGTATCTCTGCTGGCGACGATCAAAAAACAGAAAAGAAAACATCAAACAAAACGCAAATATGGCAAAGTTCGTCGTAGTTAGAGATGGGGTAGAGGGCCTTCGCCGAGTCGGCATGGGCGCCTTACAAGTAGCAAGAGTTCCTCAATCAAGATTTGGCCCACCGCCACTTTTTGTCAAGAGCCTCTTTCAGTTGGAGATTGATGATCCGACCGCGCTCTGTTTCGAGCACGTTGAGCTGCCACCAAGTTTGGCAGGTTTCGCGGCAGCAAACAGGTTCAGGACCAGAATTTCGCTGGCTGCGATTGCGCGCCGCACACCAAACGATCTCGATCTCAACAGGGATTGTATCGTCAACGGGCTTCGTGCCGTGAGCGAAACGATGAACCTCGACACGATCACGATGGGCTGCCTAGAGTTTGCAGTCATCGTTGGGAACAAGCACTTCATTCAACGCCTGCGCATTGAATCGGGTACAAAACTCAATCCAAATCATCTTGCACTGTGCCGCTTCGAAGACGGCTGCCACTGCATGAAGATTTGCCTCGGTGAAGGCGGAGAAAAACCTACAGTGGTCAGGGACCTCGGTCTCCTTGACACCGTCAGGGTGAACGACGCCTGTGGATTCGTCACATGCGAGCTCATCCTCAAGGACGAAAGGAAGCGAAAAGTGTAGTCTTCTAAAAACACCACCTATAGTATTCTGGCCCCGGGCGCGTTCGCGTGCCCGGGGTCGAACTTTATCTAAAATATTGCTACAATATATCCATGAATAAATTATTTTCAAACGGACTCACATACAGACAGACTATCGAAAATGCACGAGCTAAAAAGATTTCAATTGGTCATTTTAATATTTCAAACCTTGAAGGCCTGAGGGGTATTGTTCAGGCAGCAATTAAATTAAACGTCCCAGTTATTATCGGAGTGTCAGAAGGCGAAAGAGATTTCGTAGGAGTAAAACAGACAGTTGCTTTGGTCCAAGCTTATCGAGATCAATACAATAATCACCCAATTTTCCTCAACGCTGATCACACGTATTCTTTCGAACGCGTCAAAGAGGCTATTGATGCAGGGTTTGATTCTGCAATTATAGATGGTGCAAAACTTCCAATGGATCAAAATATCATAATTGCAAAACAGTCAGTTGAATATGCAAAATTGATTCGAGAAACTACAGGACGGGATGTGGTGATTGAAGGTGAGATTGGCTATATTGGTACTTCATCAAAAATTTTAGACGCTATCCCTGAAGGCGTGACAGTTTCATCTGTGGCAGAAGCTAAGGCTTTTGTAGATGCTACCGGTGTTGACATGCTTGCACCTGCAGTCGGAAATGTTCACGGAATTTTACGTAGTGGAGTGAACCCTGCTTTGAATATTAAAAGAATTAAGGAGATTTCAGAGGCGACAAATATGCCGATGGTGCTTCATGGCGCTTCGGGTATCAGTTCTTCAGATCTAGAATCTGCGTCCGAAAACGGAATGACTATTGTTCACTATAATACAGAATTGCGCATCGCTTTTCGTAATGCCGTCAGAGATACTCTTGCTAAAAACCCGGATGAAGTGGCCCCATACAAAATAATGGCCACATCTATTGAGGCAGTGCAGAAGGTCGTTGAGGAAAAGCTAAAGATAATGAATCGTATCAAGTAAAGGTTTCCTTACAGGAGGGTACTTGATTTCTTGTTAAATATATATATACTTTCAGAACTATGATATCAATTGCCTTAGAAAAACGCGCACCTGGTGCCAAATTAGGATCACTTCGAAGAACTGGAACAATTCCAGCTGTTATGTATGGCCCTAAAAACCCTTCAACATCTGTTACTGTAAATGAAATCGAATTTATCAAGGCTTTCCGCCAGGCCGGTGAATCAACCGTTATTGTCGCAAACCTTGATGGAACAGAACACGAAACATTGGTTCATGATATGGATCTTGATCCTGTGTCTGGTAAAATCCGCCATATTGACTTTTTGGTACTTGAAAAAGGTAAAAAGATTACTCTCCATGTTCCACTTGAATACGTTGGTGAAGCCGCAGCAGTCAAGACTTTCGGAGCCTTACTTGTGAAGGTTCTTCACGAAGTAGAAATCGAGGCTATGCCAAAAGATCTTCCACACGAAATCAAGGTTGATATTTCTAAACTAGTTGATCTTGAGTCTCAAATCAAGGCCAGTGATCTTGATTTACCATCAGGTGTTGAATTAAAGACAGATGCTGATGAAATTATCGCAATTGTTGCTGCTGCTAAGGAAGAAGTAGAAGAGGTTGCTGCACCAGTTGACCTTTCCGCTATCGAACTATCAGAAAAGAAAGGAAAGAAAGAAGAAGAAGGAGAGGCTCCTGCAGACGAAGCAAAGAAATAATATTTTATACGAAACAAAAAAACTGCCCTTCTGGGGCAGTTTTTTTGTTTTCTGGGAAAAATGCTATAATGAGCTAAATACATGAGGTATATTTTGCGTTGCTTTTTAAAAGCTCTTTTGGTCCTTATATTGGCTCTATCAATGGTTTCTCCTGCCAATTCTATCGTATATGCACAAGACGCAGTTAACCCGGCCCTTACTCCAGATCAAGAAAAAGCACTTCGAAATGAATTGGCGCAGATTGAACAGCAAATTCAAGAACAGCAGACCATCCTTAAACAAAAACAAGGAGAGGCTAGTAGTTACGCCTACGACATTTCTATATTAGACGCTCAGATTAAACAAGCGAAACTCAAGATTCGGGCGCATGAAATTTCAATTCAAAACCTAGGTAAGGATATTGAGGTTAAAAAAAATACCATCGAGGCTTTAAGCGAGCGTATTTCCAAGAGTAAAGAATCCATGGCTCGTATTTTGCAACGCACCCAAGCCTTAGACAATTTTTCAACTATCGAAGCGGTTTTGAGCGGTCAAAAAATGTCAGATTTCTTTGTTGATATTGGGAACTACTCAAATATCAAGAAAGATTTGAAAGTTTTGTTAGATGAAATCACAACAGCTAAGGCTCAGAATGAGGAGGTCAAGCAAGAATTAGACGACAAGCGCCAAGAAGAAATTTTTACCAAAGTAAACGTCGAAGAAGAGCAGAAGGCGATTCAGGCTTCTGAAGGTCAAAAAAAGAAACTCTTGAGTTTAAACAAAGCCCAACAATCACAATACAAGTCTGAAATTTATGATAAGCAGGCACGAGCCACTCAAATTCGAAATGCTTTGTTTGCCCTTCGAGACACTCCGGCTATTAAGTTCGGAGATGCATTGGTATATGCCAAGAAGGCAATGCAATCTACAGGTGTGCGACCCGCCTTCCTGCTTGCCATTATTCAACAGGAAAGTAACCTTGGTGCAAACGTGGGCGCGTGTCGATTGACTGATACCACAACAGGAGCGGGTATTAAGATAAAAAGTGGAAATCCAATATCAAATTTGATGAAACCTAGTCGAGACATTGCACCATTCCTTCAGATTACCGCTGCGGTCGGACGTGATCCGTTAAAGCAGCCAGTTTCATGTCCACTCGATGTTGGATACGGAGGAGCCATGGGACCTGCCCAATTTATTCCTTCGACCTGGGTTCTATTTAACAATCGTGTAGCAAGTGCTTTGGGTGAATCGAGTGCTGATCCGTGGAATCCACAAGATGCAATTATGGCCTCGGCTATGTATTTGGGAGACCTTGGTGCTGGGAACGGAACAGCAGCAAGTGAAAAAAATGCAGCGTGTAAGTACTATTCAGGACACTCATGTAGCGGTTCAAATACTTTCTATGGTAACCAGGTTATGGACAGGGCGGGTACTTTACAGGCTAATATTGATATATTGCAGAATTCCTAATCTTCTGGTAATATCCTAGGACTATGAAAGCCAATATACACCCAGAATATAACAAAGAAGCAGTTTTCACATGTGCATGTGGAGCGGTCTACCAGATGGGATCAGTCAAGAAAGCTGTGAATGTTGAAATTTGCTCAAATTGCCACCCATTCTATACAGGTCAGGAAAAGGTATTGGATACAGCTGGACGAGTAGAAAAATTCAAGGCTCGTGCTGCAAGTACTAAGAAGGTGGTTAAAAAGACAAAATAACGTAATTTAAGAAAAAACCACTATTGATATTCAATAGTGGTTTTTTCTTTTATACTTACATAATATATTAATCGCATGGACATAGAAGCACTCAAAAAAAATCACGAGACCAACTATCTCGCCACAGAATATGAAAGACTCGAAAAAGAAAAACGAGAGGTTTTGGCTATGGGTGAATCTGATCCAACAATGAAAGAAATGGCCGAAGAGGATGCAAAAAATCTTGATGTACAAATTGAAGACATTAGAGGAAAAATTCAAGGAATTCTAGACAGGGATAAAGAAGAAGATGAGTTTCCATCCGAAGTAATTTTAGAAGTACGCCCTGGAACCGGCGGTGAAGAGGCCTCTCTTTTTGCTGAAGAACTTTGTAATATGTATTTAAAGTTTATCGCAACCCGCGGATGGCAATCAGAGGCTATTGATATTTCAGAAAGTGAATCGGGCGGGTACAAACTGGCTTCTTTTGAACTGAAAGGAAAACAAATTTACAAATACATGCGGTATGAAACAGGAGTGCATCGCGTACAGCGCGTCCCTGCCACTGAAAAATCAGGCCGTATCCACACTTCGACTGTAACTGTTGGAGTTTTACCTTTGAAGAAAAAAATTACCGTCGAAGTTAACCCCGGAGACATCGAAATGGAATTCTCACGTTCAGGTGGAGCAGGAGGACAGAACGTAAACAAGGTGGAAACGGCAGTTAGACTTATCCACAAGCCAACAGGAATTGATGTTCGTTCTACAAGCGCAAGAAGTCAGCTTAAAAACCGTGAACAAGCTATGCAAATTTTGATGGCAAAATTACAACAACTAAAAGAAGAGGAAGAGGCTAAAAAATACGCTCAAAACCGAAAAGATCAGATTGGGACAGGAGATAGGTCTGAAAAAATCCGTACATATAACTTCTTACAAGACCGTATTACCGATCACCGAATAAAACAGTCATGGCACAGCATTGAAAGGGTAATGTTGGGGGAATTTGGTCCGATTATGGATGCATTGCAGAATTTTAATGGGGAGGTGGGGGAGGCGGAGGATGAGGGGTAATTTTACAATAAAGTTTGTATTTAGGAAGTTGTTTTTCTTATACGAAATGATATATTTGCTCTATGCCTGTGGGCGAAAGCCCTGTTCAGCTACGGAATTCCTAAGCCGAAGGCAGGCATGATAAAAAATACCACCGTAGGGTGGTATTTTTTTTGACCGAACCTTACCAAAGAGATACAATGACCCCACATTTTAAGAGAAGATTCAGTTATCCGGATTTTCCGGATAACTGCCAACAATGGAAAATCCCAACTAATAGTATATAATCTAAGAATGCATTCAAACCCAACCCCAAA
>JBAXAB010000003.1:0-53397 GCA_037142735.1 bacterium | reverse complement strand
TATAGGCGCGTAGTGTCGATGATAGCAAAAAAAATGCTGAAATACAATTGATTTTTGTGCTCGGGGTGGGACTCGAACCCACACGACTTTTAAAGGTCAGAGGATTTTAAGTCCTCCGTGTCTACCATTCCACCACCCGAGCATATTCTGTTTTGGAGGCGTAGGCCGGGATTGAACCGGCGCATAACAGTTTTGCAGACTGTCGCGTTAACCAGCTTCGCCACTACGCCATCGACCATGCCTCGTCCCGCTATTATTCTACGTGCCAAAAGCCTCTAGTCAACTTTACTCTTTACTTATTCTGATTTTGGATTTTCAGTCGCTTCTTTGACTCGGTTTTCAGTTTCAATAAAAGCTTTTTCAATAAGGTTTCGGTTTTTTTCACCAAGGTCAATTTCAAAATCAAAAGTAGGAATCACTCGGAAGCGGGAATTACCTTTAACAAATTCACGGAATTCACTGCGCTTTCGTTTGCAAAAACTGAGCGCAGCCTTCTCTGCCTTTTCCGGTAGAACTGACAACATGATAGTGGCACGATTTCCAGTATCAGATAAGACCACTCGAGTGACTGTCACAAGGCTGGTACGATTAATTTCACGGGCTAGAAAGTTGCTGGCCATACCGCGGATCATATCCTGTATTCGATCGGTTTTTAACATGGCTTATTTAATAACTTTATGCACCGCTTCTAAATAGTCGCCTGGTGCCACTTCCATTTTACAATCAACCATAAGACCACATTCACCTGAAGTGACTTCACCTACTTTGTTTTTTTGCTGTTGAAGTTCACGGATTCTTCCACGTGCAATTTCAGATCCTCGTCTCATGAGTTTCACTTGATCGTCAACATTTATAACGCCTGATTCACATCGACAGCCGAGAACTTGTTTGTCTTTGTTTACACTAAAGATCTTTAAAACCTTCATCTGACCTTTTTGTTCTTCTACTTCCATACGTGGAGTTTTCTCCTTCGCCAATGCTTCTAGCCATTCAGTCATTTTGTAAATAATATCAAAGAGGTGGATTTCGATACCAAGTCTTTCAGCGACAGTTTTAACTGCGGAATCAGCTTTTACACTGAACCCAATGATAAGAGTGCCTACTTTTCCAGAAGCCATACGGATATCGTTTTCTTGAATGTCTCCAAGGCCAGAACCGATAATGCGTAAATTGACGCGTTCTACTTTTAATTTGTTGATTTCGTATTTTAAAGCCTCTAATGAACCAGACGTGTCTGCTTTGATAAGAATTGAAACTGTGGCTGTTTCTTGGCCGTTAGCGTCAAGGGTGGGTGCATTTCCAGTGCTGTTAATTACTTTAACTTCTTCTTTGTTTTGTTCTATAAATGTTTCAGCATCTTTTTTTGATTCGTAAGTAAAACAATATCCACCAACTTGAGGCAATTCGCTCCATCCAATAATTCGGACAGGGGAGCCAGCAGTTGCAGACTTGATAGGTTTGTTCAAATAGTTCTCCATGATGCGCACTGGGGCCAAGGCTGGTCCTGCAGTTATAAATGAACCCATAGAAAGTGTTCCATTTTTTATAATGAGTGTCGCAGAGATTCCACGGTTTTTATCGCGATGAGATTCGATGACGATTGCCTCGGCCGGAGCATGTGTGTCGGTTGTAAAGTTTTCTACTTCGGCAGTTAAAAGAATCATATCGAGCAATTCATCTATTCCAGCACCTGTTTTACCAGAGAATGGCACGAATGAAATGTCTCCACCATAACCTTCGACATAGATTTCATGCTCAGAAAGAGAAATTTTTGCACGCTCTATATTTGCGTTATCTTTGTCGATCTTGCTGATGCCGACGATATAGGGAAGGTTGGCTTTTTTGATAGCCTTGTATGCATCTACAGTTTGTGGCTTTACTCCATCTTCCGCTGAGACAATTAAAATTGCAATATCAGCAGCAGAAGCCCCTCTTGCCCGTATGGCACCAAATGATTCGTGACCTGGGGTGTCGAGGAAAGTGATTTTCTTGTCCTTGTGGAGAACCTCGTAAGCAGACATTTTCTGAGTGATTCCACCCACTTCACCATCAACCACATTGGATTTTCTGATGTAATCAAGCAGGGTAGATTTTCCATGGTCAATATGACCCATGATAACAACCACAGGTGGACGTGAGACGTTTTCGGTTTTCGGTTGTGCAAGTGTTGATTTAGCCATGGATTTTGTTGATAAAAAAAGCCCTCTAACGAGGAACAGGTGGGCGATGTAGTCATTCTCAATATACAAGAAAAAGGCTGATTTAGCAATCTTTTTGACATAATTAGGATTTTGTTTAGGCTTGGGGAGGAAGTCCTCTTGGCTAGTGTCAGATCAGTGACTTCCACCGCAGAGAATTCAACCAACCAGCACATCCAAATCATGAACACCATCACGTTACCCCTACCACCGGCTATTCCGGTTAAGCCCGGAGCAATCCGGCGTGTCACAGACAAAAATGGAAATACCATCGGCTACCTCACAGAAGGGATCAGCATTCCTATCGGAGGTTCCTACGCATCCCTCATCGTCGCCGTCGCGGCGAAACGCAGGACGGAGGAGGCGCCAGCAAAACCAGCGGAGATGGTCCTGGGCACTCGAAGGACAATCGTGTACGAGAGCCTTCCTTTCATGAGCGCTGGTGAATGCACCGTCTGCGGTGAATACAGTCGGACTGGCCTGTGGCGGTTCGAAGGTATCGAGACGGATGAAGGTCGGCGCAACGTTACGCACTGTCCTGAGTGTCGTGCAATGCACCGGTAGCCGCCGCATCACACCAACGAATCACAAACGCGGGGAAGAGTTCGCTCCTCCTCGCGTTTTCGCTTTTTATAATTATGAAATTGTAGAATGGTGGACACGACGGGGATCGAACCCGCCTATCTAGACTGGTAAGGACTAGACTCCACGCCAGTGGCGTGCCCACAACATGAGCAACCAGTTCACGTTGGTGTAATATTAATGTAGTGACATTAAATTTCGCTCAAAAATATATCAAAAATACTTCATAAGAAAACCGCTTCTTTCTAAGCGGTTTTCTTGGGCCTAGCCCTTACCAGTGGAGAAATTATATACCCACAAACTTATAAGTCAACTATCTAATCATGATGTGGCTTCAAAACTTTCTCCTTCGCCAACTTCACCGCATCATGCTCTTCATGAGTCAGTTCAAATTTTGATTCAAATTCATTCATTGGCTTGGCAAAGACGCGCATGCTCTCACTTGCAAATAGACCAGTGATAATGAGGCCATCACCTTTTTCATCCGAGAAAACAGAAGTGAAGCTTTGATTTCCACCCGTACCCATCCCGGTAAATGCGTTATATCGCAAAGTTTCAACTGCTCGGATTGACGTATGAATACGCGAATTGAATTGTTTAAAAAGTTTTATTGAATCTTCCTGAAAATCTTCGAGATCATGAATACTTTTTACAATTTCCATAACAGACTGTTCAAGGGTGACAGGTTTAGTACCTTTCAACATTTTCTTCATCTTTATCCGAGTGCTAACTGCCACAATTATTGAGATCAAGGCGATCAAACCAGTTACACTCAAGACAATAATGTCTTTGCCATCAAAAACGAGATTTGAAAAATCAGGATTAAACTGCATATGAAAAAAGTATACAGGTAGGCCACTTTTTTGTATAGTGGATATATGAAAAAAATAGGTGCATTTGAATATTGGACACGTTTGTGGAAAAACCGCAAGCGCCTTTATTTTGACTATGCATCTGTCACACCGATTGACCCCAGAGTTCAAAGCTATATGAACCGCATGTCTAGGTTGTATCCGGCAAATCCGTCGTCATTATATAAGGATGGGGTGCAGGCAAAAAAGGCTCTGGAAGGGGCCCGAGAGGAAATTGCAAAGGTTTTAGAGGTACATAGTGATGAAATCATTTTCACATCAGGCGGAACTGAGGCAAACAACCTTGCGATTTTAGGCACTGTCTATGCACTATGGTCAAAAGTTGAGAGAACTTTTTCTGCAAATCACAGTGATGAGGTTTCGGTTACTTTGAAACCTCACATCGTGGTTAGTGCTATTGAGCATCCATCAATTCTTGAAACAATAAAAGTATTAGAACAGCACGGAGTGGAAGTCACCATTGTTCCAGTTGAACCGGACGGAATTGTTTCTGCTAAAAAAATAAAATCAGTTTTGCGTGCACAGACCGTGTTGGTCACAGTCATGTACGCGAACAACGAAATTGGTACAGTTCAACCGATTTCAGAAATTGCCAAAGCCCTACGTTCATATAAAAAGTCTTTAGGTCGGGACAACCTAGCGTTACCATATCTGCATACTGATGCGTGTCAAGCTGTGTGTTTTCTGTCACTGCGTGTTCCGTCTCTTGGAGTAGACCTCATGACGCTGGATTCATCAAAATTTTATGGTCCACGTTCTGCTGGTGTCTTGTATGTGAGAAGGGGAATTCAATTAGCTGAACAGTTTCATGGTGGTGATCAGGAAAAGGGAAAAAGGGCAGGGACAGAAGACGTCGCAAAGTGTGCAGGTTTTGCTAGGGCATTATCAATCACATCAGAGGAGAGAGAGGTTGAGGTTAAGCGTATTGCAGATCTACGCGACGACCTCCTTAATTGGATGCTTGATCAAATTCCTGACCTCGGTGTGAACGGTTCACTTTCTCAGAGATTACCGAATAATATAAATGTCTGTATTCCAGGTCGCGATGCGGAATTTATGGTTTTACAATTAGATGCAAAAGGTGCAGCAGTATCGTCTGTGACTTCATGTCACGCTCAGCGTGAAGATTCGTATTCACAAGTGATCTCGTCTCTCGGAGATTCATTTGGAGATGAAGATAAAAGTCAGAAAGAATATTACAAACAATGTTCACGTTCATCGTTACGTATTACTCTCGGTAGGTTCACCACTAAAAGACAGGTTGAAAAATTTAAATCCATATTAGCTAAAGTTTTCTGTAAATAAAAAAGACCCCGCCACCCAGCTTTCGCTGTGGTGGCGGGGGACGAGGACCCGAAGGCCTGGCGTCTATTTTCTTTCACGCGGTCGGTGGCTACTCGATGATGCTCTGTTTCCACATGGCTTGTGCCCCCGAATCGTCAGGGAAGCGCGCGGCGGCGAGAGCATCGAACAGGGTATGTGCCAAGGCTCCGCGGGCAGAGCACCACCGGAGGAAGACATCTGTGAATTCCAGGATGAGCGCGCGGCGAACTTCAGGGGAGAATTCCCACTCCCTGGGAGTTGTGGCCTTTGCAACGATGAACCTGAGAATGCGATTCATCCACTGCAGAGACTGCTCTCCATCGGCGAATCCTGGATTTTCCATTTGTCCCTGTACGTTGGTAAGGCTCCTCCTTGCGAAGGTTTCCCGGTACAAGTCAGCGTACCCAGTTTGGTCTTCGTGGTGGTTGAACGTGGTCTGGATGGAAACCATGAGGCGTTCCCATTCCTCGAAGGTGAGTGTTTCTGTTCCCGTGAGGAGTTCATATCCAGCCCCGGCCAGATAGGCCAGTTGTTCAGACCTTTCAGCCAACCTTGTTTGCAGGTCGTCGAGCGTCGGTTTCGGTGTGTTCATGCTTCTGTTGTTGGTGTGTGCAGTTGTGGTGTGGGTTTTGTGCTTTATATCTGACAGGGTGTCCGTCAGCCGTTTGAAACTATATCATTGAATTTTGGTAAATAAAACCGAGCTTTACAGGAGAATTATTTAAATGTATCTTTACCCCTAGACGGCAGCAATCCCGCGAGACCGTATACCCAATATCCCATGCCTTCAGCCGCCAACGCTGTGTACTTTGAGGAGTTGACCAAGTTCCGGAGTGATGTTGAGGCTCTTTTCCCCAAGGACCTTTACCAACAGTCTGAATTTCTCAGGTGGCTTCGACGGAATCTCCGAGCCGTTGCTACTTACCAGGAAATTTCACAGATTCCTCCGCTGGTTACCAAACAACCCGCACAAGATCGACCAGAGCAGTAATGCCGGCGGTCCCACACTCATAGAGACCCCGCCAGCTTCACAGCCGGCGGGGTCGCACTATTTTATATATCAAGCATCAAAAAACCTCGCGGGGGCTATACCCTGCGAGGTCGACAACGTCTTGTGTGGATTCAATCCACGATGATCCACACCTTGTGGTGGAGGCCAGTGCCTTGGAACAGGTAAAGGTTCACGAGCTTTCCTTCAGTATTCCGTGCCGTACAATCCATCTGGAAGATCGAACCCTCCTTGCCCTCCAGTGTTGTAGGGTTGTCGGAGGTTTTGACCACTTGGACTTGGCTGTAGCCAGCCTTCCGGGCCGCTTTGAATGCCTTCTCTTCCTGTGTTGCGCATCCCGTGAGAGATGCAAACACTAGACTTACCAGTATTTTGATTTTCATGGGAGCTTGCCGTTCGGGGTTGTTAATTTTCAGGGTGTTGCTGACTACTAAACTATAGGACAGCAGTTTATTATTGTCAAGTCTACTTTATGGTACAATCTCGCCAGCTTGACCGGTGTGATATAATTTATAAAAATTAATTAAAAAATACATGCCAGAAATACCCGCATTCAATCAATTCACGACAAAGGCTAAAGAAGTGATCCGCAAGGCTCACGAATTAGCAATCGAGCGTGGACAAAATCATGTTAATCCAATGCACCTTTTGGCTTCTTTGATCGTGCAAGAAGAAAGCATTGTGATTTCAATTCTTGAAAAATTGGATATTGATTTAGTACTGCTTACTGACAATGTATTAGAGGGTATTGAAACTGGACAATCTTCGGCAACGATCTCTCCTTCATATCAATTGTATTTAACTCCTGACATGGCTCAGGCAATTGAGGTGTCTGCAAAAATTGCGGCAGAATTAAAAGATGATTTTGTGTCTGTTGAACATCTTTTCATCGCCCTTATTGATGTGAAAAGTCCAGCTCGCGAATTACTTTCAAAATTTAAATTAAATAAAGAAGTTGTATTAAAAGCACTTGAATCTGTAAAGACGACAAAAGCTACTGGAACTGGCACTGAAAAACAAGGAAAATTTAAGGCTTTACAAAAATATACAAGAAATCTCACAGCCCTTGCACGTGAAAACAAATTAGACCCGGTCATTGGTCGTGACGCAGAAATTGCACGCGTTATTCAGATTCTTTCTCGTCGAACCAAAAACAATCCAATCTTGATTGGAGAGGCGGGTGTTGGAAAAACAGCACTTGCAGAAGGTTTGGCGAATCGAATAGCCATGAATGATGTTCCTGAGTCTCTGAAGGATAAGGAATTGGTGTCGCTTGATTTGGGAATTCTTGTTGCAGGTACAAAATACCGTGGAGAATTTGAAGAGCGTTTAAAATCTATTTTAAAAGAAATTGAAAAAGCTGAAGGTAAGATTGTATTGTTTATTGATGAAATTCATACAATCGTAGGAGCAGGTGCAGCTGAAGGCTCATTGGATGCTTCGAATATGTTGAAACCAGCTCTTGCGCGTGGAGAATTACGGGCCATTGGTGCAACTACTTTAAAGGAATATCAAAAACATATTGAAAAAGACCCTGCTCTTCAGCGACGTTTTCAACCTGTGTACATTAACGAACCGTCTGTAGAAGACGCAATTTCAATTATGCGAGGGCTAAAGGAAAAATACGAACTATATCACGGTGTTCGCATCACTGATGACGCGATTGTGTCTTCAGTTAACCTATCTAGTCGTTATATCAGTGATCGATTCTTACCTGATAAAGCCGTTGACTTAATTGATGAAGCAGCTTCTCGATTGAAAATTTCACTAGAAAACAAACCAGCTGACCTAGAAGACTCACATCGAAAAATCATGCGTCTTGAAATCGAGAAGGAGGCTTTGAAAAACGAAATCAACACAAGTAAGAATGCCAAATCGAGAATCAAGGACATCGAAATTCAGATTGCAGATATGAAAGACAAAACGTCAGAAATCGAAGCACGATGGATTAATGAAAAAGAAGTTCACTCGGCTATAAAGGAAATTAAAAAGTCATTAGAAACATTGCGACAAGATGCGGAACGAGCCGAAGCAAAATCTGATCTCTCAAAGGCTGCAGAAATTCGCTACGGAAAAATCCCATTCCTCGAAAAAGACCTTGAGTCAAAAATGAAAAAATTGAAAAAGCTACAATCAACTCGTCGTATTTTACGTGAAGAAGTAAACGAAAATGATATTGCAGAAGTGGTGGCTAAATGGACAGGTATTCCAGTTTCAAGAATGCTCGAAGCAGAAGCTAAAAAATTGGCTCGCATTGAAGAAGAATTAGAAAAATCTGTCATTGGTCAAAACGAAGCGGTTAAACGGATTTCTGAAACCATCAAGCGTAGTCGTGCCGGCATCGCCGATCCTAATCGTCCTATTGGTTCATTTATTTTCCTCGGTCCAACCGGAGTAGGTAAGACTGAACTAACAAAGGCTTTGGCTAAATTCATGTTTGATGACGATAAGACTCTGATCCGTGTGGACATGTCAGAATTTATGGAGAAACATTCAGTGTCAAAAATTCTTGGTGCGCCACCGGGCTATGTTGGACACGAAGAGGGAGGAAACCTCACAGAAATGGTTCGCCATCGACCGTACTCGGTAATTCTTTTTGATGAAATTGAAAAAGCTCACCCTGAAATATTCAATGTATTATTGCAGGTTCTTGATAATGGACGATTGACTGATGCAAAAGGACGAGTGGTGAACTTCAAAAATACTATTATTATCATGACCTCAAACATTGGCGCGCAATACATAGACAAGATGCAAAAAATTGGTTTTGCGTCTAGTTCCGATGATAAAGTTCAATATGGTGAAGTAAAAGAAAAAGTGACCGAAGCTTTGAAAGAGCATTTCCGCCCTGAATTCTTGAACCGATTGGACGAAGTAATTATCTTCGATATTCTAAGTCACGAAGCAATTCGAAAAATTGTGGACATCGAGGTGAGCAGAGTACGTGATCGATTGGCTGAAAAAGAAATCACTCTAAATATTGCAGAACCAGTCATGGAATATCTAGCGAAGGAAGGTTATAACCCTCAATACGGAGCACGTCCTTTGAAGCGCTTGATTCAGAATAAGATTCTAACATCAGTGGCGTCACTCATGATTACAGAGGGTGTGATGCGAGGAGGTTCTGTTGATGTGAATATTAAACCTAAAATTACTCCTGTTGAATTTACTTTTGATGTGAGGAAGGGAAAAAAAGTAGCGGCTCATTTACAGAAGGATGGATTGGTGAGGCATGAAGAGGATAGAATGGATGAAATTGCGATAGGTGATGAAACAAAAAAAGAGAAGAAGGTAAAAGTTAAACTTTAATTGCTTTCAGCCAAACTATCCCAAATATACAGAAAGAACTGAGTAAACATTTTAACGATACTTTCTGATTCAAGAACTATGGTGTGCAACTCGTCATCTTTCAATGAAAAACATACTGCCATGGATTCACCCATGATCATAGATCCTTCGAATGGGAATTTTTCTGGAAGATATCTCACATGTCTAAAGTCATCAGTTTTGTAATGATGATGATCTGATACTTTTGCACTATTTGGAGCAATAAGTTTCAATTTAATTCCCAGTCTTTTTCTCTGGTCAATTTTGGTATCTAAGTATTTAGGTAGATGTTTTGATAAGTCAGAGTTCGAGTATGTGTACATTTGTTTCAAGCCTTTCTTTTCGAAATATTCATACAGTACATCTAGACCAATCTTTGCTCCATTTTGTCCGACATATAATTTTACTTGTGGATTGTTTCCTTTGTTTTGTAGGAGGTTTTCAATTGAGGGGATTATTGAGCTGACAGCAGACTCTTTTTCCTTCAATCTTTCTAGGAGTCTTCGTGGATTTTCTGCAGTATAGTTCGCAATATTATTTTTCTTGAAAATACTAACTATCCCGAGATTTCTCAACTCTTCTAGTATTCTATATATAGTTGTACGGGGGATTCGGGTGCCCTTTGATATTTTAAAAGGTACTTGGTCACCGTTTTTGATGAGAAATAAATAGACAGAGATTTGTTCTGGTGTTAAGCCGTACTGTTGGAGGGCTAATTCAATGTTGTTTTGTGTTTGCATATACTGTCCACTTTTTGGACATAATTACTATACCATTACTATCCTTATTTTGCAATATATAATCCAAATTGGCCCTATAAATATGGTTTTTTTGTGACACATAAGGATTTATGTTTTATTATCTTCGCATATCAAATATTCAAAATTTATGATTAAAGAACTAAAAGTAACTTCATATAAGAAGAGTAGAAGTATAGATGTGGTCGTGGGTAGTGCCATTTTCCCTTTTTCTAAAAATAAACTGTGGAATAAGGCCAACCACCCATACAAATTCGCACCTCACTGTATTAATCTTGATGGTTATTCAACCGATAAGGTTTTTAAAGCCGGTAACAAAATCGAGGAAATTCATAATTTTCTAGGTTGGAAGCAAAAATATATTGGAAAGGTTAAATCACTTGTAAAAGGTAGGGAATGGAGCATGCATACGCATCCTGTTGGCTTTGGCCCGTTCCCTTTACCTCATTATGTTAAATATTCATTTAAAGATGTTTCCGAAGATAAAAGTCAGATGTCTATAACTTGTGAGTATGAACCAGGAGGTCTTTTGTCTTTGCCAGGAGCGAGGTTCATTGTGAAAAAGATAATGGGTTTTGCAATTAGTAAGTTATTGGTTGTCCCTACAAATTAAAATAAAATAAATTAAACAATATGAAAAAGAAAAATTGGATACTAGTTATAATCGCCGCAGTAATTATTTGTTTGTTTTTTGCTAAGTCAAAAAATAATGATTACGTGGTAAAAATTGGTTACGCTCCCAATATAGGATTCTTACCGTTACATATTGCAAACAAGCAAGGATTTTTTACTAAAGAGGGTGTGAAGGTTCAGCTTGTTCCCCTCCAAAGTGCCCAGCAACTTTACGAGGCACTGGTTCGAAAAGATATTGATTATGTTCCATTTCTTAGTACTGTTGTGGTAATGAATGGAGAGGCGGTGAGTCCAGGAAATGTGAAGTTGGTAACAGTCAGTGATGTGTCGCTGGAAAATCAATTCGACGCTCTTATGGTTAAAAAAGATTCTAAAATTTCGACACTCGTTGATCTGAAAGGAAAAAAGATTGGTGTCTTTCCAGGGACTACAGGTATGAATTTTCTAAAAGAATATTTAAAGATGAAAGGGGTAGATTTCACTGGAACAGAATTTGTTCAATTGCCTCCAGCCAGTCAACTTCAAGCGCTCGATTCAGGATCTATTGATGCACTGTTCTCGTATGAGCCAAATTACACAATTGGTATAGAAAAGTTTGGCTTTAGAAAGCTTGTTCCAGAATCGATCTTTGCTTCAATGGTAGACCATGCTGCTTTTGGTGGTTATTGGTTCAGCACATCGTTTACTAAAGACCATTCTGATCTAGCAGAAAAAGTTGTTAAGGCTATAGACGAGGGCAATGAGGTTATTTCGAATAACCCAAGTCTCGCCCGTAGTGTCGCTAAAACGACTTATAATCTAGATGATGTTGTTGTTGAAAAAATAAACTTGGTCAAGATGATTCCGAGTAAGGATTTTAAGCCTGAGTCATTCAAGACATTCGCGGATTTTCTTGTCTCAATTGGAGAGCTTAAAATACAACCAGATCTGTCGAATATCTTTTATAAATAAATGATTTCACTACAATCAATAACTAAAGAGTTCAAAAAAGGCCATGACATGGTTAAAGTCATTGATGGTATTGATCTAGAAATTAAAAAAGGAGAGTTTGTCACTGTATTTGGTCCAAACGGTTCAGGCAAAACAACACTGCTGAATATCGTGGCAGGGATTGATAAGCCTACAGCTGGAGATGTCTCAATAGATAATAAAAAAGCTGCAGATATTAATGTCGGATACGTATTCCAAAACTACAATGAAAGTCTGTTCCCGTGGAAAACTGTTTTCGAAAATGTGATCTTCCCACTCGAGATAGCTAAAATTGGTAAAAAAGAATGTGTGAAGATAGGCGAGCATCTTCTGATAAAAGTCGGACTACTTCATTTGAAGGATAAGTATGTGTACGAACTTTCAGGAGGGCAACGACAGTTAGTTTCAATTTGCCGAGCGATGGCCCAGAAACCAGACTTACTCATAATGGACGAACCGTTTTCTTCCTTAGACTATTCCACTACTCGAAAAATGGAATTAAATCTTTTGGATGTATGGGAAGAACAAAAGATCACCACATTGTTTGTCAGTCATGATATTGATGAAGCAATTTTTCTCGCGGACAGAGTTGTCGTGCTGTCTCCGCTCCCATCAAAAATTAAAAAAATATTTGAAGTAAAACTCCCAAGACCTAGAACTCTAGATATGTTAGCAAGTTCTGAGTTTACACAATTACGTAATGAGATACTTCACACATTTGAGTATGAAAAATAAAATTCTACATTACTGCGTAGTCCCGATACTTATTGTCATTCTGTGGCAGATAGTTTCGTATTGTAAATTAGTTAGCCCCTTATTTCTAGCATCTCCCTACGAAGTGGTTAAGCATCTATTCCAGAATGGATTAATGATCATAGATTTGAGCTATACCTTATATAGGGTTCTAGTTGGTTTTACTTTGGCAGTAGCCATTGGTGTTCCAGTAGGGCTTTTGATGGGTTATTCAAACAAGGTTTACAATTCAATGGAATTCGTCATAGAATTTTTTAGAGGTATTCCAACCACTGCATTATTTCCATTATTTTTATTGATATTTGGTATTGGCGATGGAGCTAAATTTGCCGTAACAGCTTGGGGGGCGGGTCTCGTGATATTAGTTAATTCTATGTATGGAGTTCATCTTGGGAAAGAACTTAGAATTCGGGTGGCTAAGACAATGAAAATAAGTGGTTTTACATTATGTAGAAAAGTCATATTTCCGGAGGCCCTCCCGCAGATTTTTAATGGTCTTCGCGTGGCTATTTCAATTTCATTAATTATTGTTATTGTGACCGAAATGTTTATCGGAACTGAGATTGGATTAGGAAAAAGAATTATTGATGCTCAGTTGGTGTATCAAACGGCTGATATGTACGCTGCGATTTTAATGACAGGAATACTCGGGTTTATGTTAAATAAGATTATGATGATTTTTGAAAAAAAGGTGGTTCATTGGAAGGGGAAGTAAAATAAACATGCAAACTATCAAAACACTATTAATTTAGTTATAGTGTACCCATGACTCTCTACAACAAAGAACTTGAAACAATCAAAGACATCACGCACGAAGCTGGGAAAATCATGCTTCACTATTTTGATGAAGACTTACATATCGAAACAAAGGAAGATAAATCTTTAGTGACAATAGCTGATAAATTGATTAACACTATGGTCATCAAAAGACTTACAGAAGTTTTTCCAGAGGACGGTGTGATCGGTGAAGAAGAAAGCACCTCAGAATACGGCATGGGCAGAAAATGGGTGTGTGATCCAATCGACGGAACCGCTGGCTACATTTGGGGAACTCCAACTGCCATGTTTTCTCTTGCTCTGGTTTTAGATGGAAAACCTGTTGTAGGTGGGGCGTATGATCCGTACTTGGACAAAATGTATGTTGGAGTAGAAGGTACCCAAAGTCTCTGTAACGACAAACCAATAAAAGTTTCCGATCTTGATATGAAGACAGGTACGATTGGTTTGACTGGAAATTTAAGAAAATTATCAACTGCTGATTACTTTAAAAAACTTAACGAAAATAAAATTAATGTAGCGTCTTTCAGCGGGGCAGTGTACAAGGCATGTTTAGTGGCTAAAGGAAAATTTGCTGGCTTTATCGAAATAGGCGCGGGTGCACATGACTTAGCAGCGGTCCATGTAATTGTACAGGGGGCAGGGGGAAAGATTACGGCTGTGGATGGTTCCGCCCTAGACTATTCTAAAAAATTCAGAGGCACGATCATTTCGAATGGAGTAGTCCATGATGAGTTGGTGGCTTACTGTAAGGAAAAAGCAGGGTTATAATACCTTGTCATAACACGTTTTCATGTTATAATTATGTTAGACGCCAACGTGGTGTCTCTAGAAATTCAACCATAGGAGGTACATTTGAAAACAACAATGCTTTTCACAAGGCATGGAGATACCCTCTATACGGAGGTGTTTCCAGACCTGACTGACAAGGGGGCGCGGCAGATTCGTGCGACGGCAGAGGAAATTCACAACATCGTCCGTGGCAGAAATCCGGTTGTGCTTTTCAGCTCACCTTCGCCAAGAGCGCTCGGAACGGCCAGCATCATCGCTCGACGTTTGCAGATACCTGAAAAAGAGGTCCGGATTGAAGTGGCTATTCGGCCACGAGATCATCATGTTCTGAAGAGAAGGTCAGTTGAGTCTGCAGGTGCGATTCAGGATAGATTCTTCACCTATCTGGGTAGGCTTTTCGAGCTGTTCGTCGCCGGCAAGCTTCCAGAGGTGTTGATCCACGTTTCGCACTATGAGGTTTTGCGAACTCTCTCTGATTCGTTCGGCTTGGGTAAGGAATTCCACAACGGCGAACTGGTCAGATTGGATCTCAGCGAGTCAACCGTCAAGAAAGGCGGTGTCCATGTCCATGCAATGTTTCGCCAGCGTACTCGAGAATTTGAGTGCGCACCGGACCCGCTAATCCTGGCGAGCTTGTATCATGAATTTGGCACCGAATAACTTCACGTCCACACAACAAGGGCCCCGTTCGAAAGACCGGGGCCCTTTGCACGTGTTGATTTTCTTTTTCAAAAAAAGAAAATCACCCTCTCGGGTGACCTCTTTTTCTCCGCCTTACCAGCGTGAGGAAATTATACTACGGGTCTATTTCTTGTCAATTTGTGGACCTGACGAGAATCGAACTCGCCATTCTTCGCTGGTAAGGAGAAGAACCTACCCAGTAGCAGGCCCACGGTGCGGTTTACCTGAGCCACACCGGAATGAAGTTTACTTAACCGATATGAAATCCTAATGAAAAAATGATATAATTTTCTATATGAAAATAACCAAACTTGGCCATTGTTGTTTATTGCTTGAATTTAAAGGTGTGCGAATTTTAACTGACCCGGGAATATATACCGCAGAGGAACATTCTAAGCTTAAAAAGATCGATTACATTTTTATTACGCACGAACATGCTGATCACTATCATCTCGATTCTATTCGAGTAGTCATGGATCATAATCCGGACGTACTGATCTATACCAATGAAAGTGTCAGTGCGATTTTGACTCGTGAAGGGATTTACCATCACCTTATTAAAGATGGCGGAGAGGTCTTAATCGACGATGGAAAAATTTCAATTAAAGGGGTTGGTCATAAGCACGCGATCATGCACAAATCTATTCCAGCATCGGACAATACAGGGTTTCTTTTTGATGAATCATTTTTCTTACCAGGGGACGCGTTAACCGATCCGAAACAGCCGATTGATATTTTGGCGTTACCTGTTGCTGGACCATGGTTAAAAATTAGTGAAGCAATTGATTACGCTATTCAATTAAAGCCAAGGGTCTGTTTTCCTATACACGACACTCTTCGGGTGGGAAGCACACATAATGTCCCTAAGATGGTCTTGCCTGCAAACGGAATTGAATTTGTTCCAATGGAAGAGGGTGATAAACATGAGTTTTAGTTTCGGCCCACCTTTGTTATAATGCAAAGCATGAAAACACATTTAAAAAGATATTTTGCTGAAGTGCTCGGCACCTTTGCTTTGGCTTTAGCCGTCATTTTAGCGATTCATTCGAGTGGACCGATTGCAGTTCCACTGGTTGCGGGGATTACACTTGGACTTTTTGTTTACTCACTGGGTCACATGAGTGGCGCACACTTTAACCCTGCCGTGACGGTTGGACTTTGGACTGTTGGAAAAATTAAACATCATGATGCGATTTTTTATATTATTTCACAATTTATCGGAGCTGGTCTTGCGCTTGCTGTTGCAACAAATGGAGGCGCAGCACTTCATTTAACTGTGAGTAGTTCATGGTCAATCGCTCTGGCTGAAATTGTAGGAACCTTCTTCTTTACCTTTGGTATTGCGTCAGTGGTGTATGCCAAAACACCAGGTGACATGTCGGGTGTAGTAATTGGAGGATCACTTGTCTTAGGGGTGCTGGTTGCTTCTTCATTTGGTTCAGCTGGAATTTTAAATCCAGCAGTGGCACTTGCTCTGGGTTCATTTAATTTAATGTACATTATTGGTCCAGTGATAGGGGCTGTTTTGGGTATTAATGTGTACAGAATCTTTACTGAATAATATTAAAATAAAATGAAAAAGAATGTCCTGATCATTACCGCTCATCCGAGCCCAAAAGGTTTTACTCATAAAATTGCCGAAGCCTACCAGAATGCCAGCATTGAAGCTGGAAACACTGTTGAATTGATTGATTTGTACAAGACAGATTTAAAGCAAGAATTTTTAACTTTCGTAGATCCGCATGACATGGGTAATCCAAATACTGTTCGTGACATTATGAAGAAAAAAATTACTGATGCGAGCGAATTAATCTTTGTCCACCCAATGTGGTGGATGGGGCCACCCGCTATTATGAAGAATTGGTTGGACAATAATTTGGCAGGAGGTTTCGCCTTTAAATACGTTAACGGAAAGCCTGTAGGGCTATTAAAAGGCCGTACAGCAAGGGTTTTTATCACTTGTGACGGGGCGATGTGGCTGTATTGGCTAATCGCTAAACCATTCTGGTCTATCTGGAATTTCGGGATACTCGGCTTCTGTGGATTAAAAGTAAAAAGTATCAAGGTGCTTGATAAAAAGTTTAAGCGCACCGATGCAGAGAAAGAAGCGTTTTTAGAGAAGGCGAGAATGATGGCACGATCGTAGGAATCTTTTTGCAAATTAAAAAGTAAATTAAAAATCACATGCAATCAATCAACGACGACGAATTGAAAAATAAAAATCCTGAACTGTACCGAGTGGCGCGTGAACGGGGAACCGAAGCGCCATTCACAGGAAAATTTGTGCATACAAAAGAAAGTGGTACTTATAATTGTGCTGTGTGCGGTAATCCACTATTTGCCTCAGATGCAAAATTTGATTCAGGTACTGGGTGGCCAAGTTTTGATGATGCACTTCCAAGTTCAGTAAAACAAATTGCTGACGACAGTCACGGGATGAGTCGGATTGAAGTGGTATGTGCAAAATGCGAATCTCACCTCGGACATTTGTTTGAAGATGGACCAACAAAAACTGGGAAAAGATTCTGTCTCAATTCAGTGTGCTTAGATTTGGAAAAAAATGATCCAAAAAAATAACAATCTGAGTAAAAAGGCTAAATCATTTCGGGCGTTGTGTATCTTTTTGATTGCGTTTGTTGTCATCACTGATGTGTATTACTACTTTTTTTATCCAAAAGTTTTTCCAAATGTATATAAAACAGGTGATATTCAAAAAATTAAACCTGTATTCATGAATATTTTACCTACCGTTGACCTTTTTGTTGGGCAAAATCGCTTTACTGTTGAGTTGGCACGAAGTAATGCTGAGCAATCTCTTGGTTTGGGTAAGCGTGGAGGTCTTAATCCTGATTCCGGCATGTTTTTTATTTTTTCTAGGCCATCTATTCAAAATTTTTGGATGAAAGATATGGAATTTCCAATTGATATGGTGTGGATAGATGAAAACAAAAAAGTTGTTGGTTTTGCGGAGGATGCTCTTCCGGAAGACTTCCCTAAAGTCTATTCTTCACCTAAACCCGCAAGTTATGTGCTAGAGATCGGAGCCGGTCAGGTCAAAATTAAGAGCATACAAGTCGGGGATGTGGTCAATTTTGACCTTTCTGGTGTTCAAACAAGAAATTAGTTTCGCAACTTTTTAATTTTCCTCAAGAATTCTCCTAAATTTGCCTCAAAAATAATGTGATTTCGGCGACTGTATTTACATCCATTCGAATGTGTATCGAGCTGTCGGTTTTTAAAGTTATCCACTCAAAAAAGGCTTCGAAAAGTATATAATTAATTTTAAGAAAAGTGTAATAGGAAGGAGTACGTCCTCCTCCCTATGGGAAAAAGCCGGGTCTTTTTCTGGGGATGATATTAACAACAAATACTTAATCAATAGAACAAATGGATATATCTATAGGAAAAATAAACGGTACAAAAGAACCTTTTAATGCAGACAAGATAAATCGTTCAATTGAACGAGCGTGTAAAGGCCTCATGGATCCAATTTCCATGACAACGCAAATCGCTACTGAAACTCGATTGACTCTATATGATGGTATCACTACTGATGAAATGGATCAGGCAACAATAAATGCAGCTCTTCAGAATATAAAAGAAGACATTGCTTACGACAAAGTCGCTACTCGACTGCTCCTGAAGACTATATACCGAAAAGTTCTAGGTGATTACAACAAGGACAATGAGGACGAGCTTATCAAAAAACATAAAGATGGCTTCGTGTCGTATATCAAGAAAGCCACTGAGGCTGGAAAACTAGAGCCAAGAATGAAAGAAAAATTTAATATTAAAGAGTTAGCCGGTGCTCTTGATATTGAACGAGATGAATTGTTTCAATATGCTGGCCTGTCGACTTTCCTGAATAGATACTCTTTGAAAAATATTAATCAAGTGACAATGGAAACTCCACAGTATTTTTTCATGCGAGTTGCCATGGGACTTGCTTTTAATGAAGAGAATCCAACATTGTGGGCAAAAAAGTTTTATAACAAGATGTCTAAATTCGCGTATATCGCGGGAGGTTCAACAAACCTCGGGGCTGGTACAAAAGATCCTGCGCTTTCAAATTGTTATCTTCTCGAAATTCTCGATGATATGGGGCACATTGCAAAGTCAGTTTCTGACGTTATGCTTCTCTCTAAAGGTTCAGGCGGTATTGGTGCGTGTGTTACAAAATTACGTGCATCTGGTTCACCGCTTAGATCTAATAACGGAACATCAACCGGTCCGACACCTTTTGCTAAAATCATCGATACTGCGATCCGCGCCATTCAAAGAGGTGGAAAGAAAAAAGGAGCCTTGGCTTTTTACATGGAACCATGGCACCTTGATTTCACGGACTTTATTGATTGGAAACATAATGCTGGAGACGATTATATGAGAATGCGTACAGCCAATACTGCCGCCTTCATTCCAGACGAATTTATGAAGAGGGTAAAGGCTAGCGAAGAATGGTATATGTTTGATCCAGCGGAAACGTCAGATTTGTGTGAACTGTACGGAAGTGCCTTTAGTAAGCGTTACCAGGAGTATGTAGACTTGGCTAATGCTAACAAGTTACGTACCTTTAAAAAGATGCCCGCTACTGAACTGTACCGAAAGATGCTGGTGTCACTTCAGACAACTGCTCATCCATGGATGGTGTGGAAGGATACAATCAATTTGCGCGCTTTGAACAATAATACAGGAACGATTCACATGTCTAATCTTTGTACGGAAATTTGTTTACCTCAAGACCGGGACAATGTAGCTGTTTGCAACCTTGCTTCACTTAACCTTGCAGTTCATGTGGTTAACAAAGACGTGAATTGGGGGGAATTGGAACAATCAGTTCGTCTCGCTGTACGACAACTTGATAACCTTATTGATATTAATGTTTTACCAATTCCAGAAGCTGTAAAGTCTGACAGTGAAAATCGTGCCATTGGTCTTGGTATTATGGGTCTTGCTGATGCACTCGAGAGAATGGGCTTGGCATACGACAGCGTACCTGCGTATGACTTTACAGATCGAATTTGTGAATTCATTAGTTATATGGCAATTGATGAAAGTGCGAATCTTGCAGAGACGCGAGGTAGTTATAAAAACTTTGAGGGTTCAGAGTGGTCAAAAGGAAAAGTACCATTTGATACTATCGATGTACTTGAAAAAGATAGAGGCGTTCCTGTGAGTGTGACACGAGAAAGTAAACACAGAGGCTTGAATTGGGATATTGTTCGTGCAAAAGTAAAGAAGGGAATTAGAAACGCAACACTCCTCGCGACTGCTCCAAATGCAAACATTGGTCTTCTTGCTGCGACTACTCCCGGATTTGATCCACGATTTGCACAAGTATTTTCTCGAAATAAAATTTCTGGAAAATATATGGATATTAATCACAACTTAGTAAAAGACTTAAAAAATCTTGGGTTGTGGAATGATGTTAAGGAAAGGGTAATTCAATACCAAGGTGACATTGCTGGAATCGAAGAAATCCCTCAACACATCAAGGCCATTTACAAGACTTCGTTCAGCACTTCTCCGTCGGCCTTTATCGAAGTTGCTGCCCGTGCTCAAAAGTGGGTTGATCAGGCTATCTCACGAAATATTTACCTTAGAACAAGAGACATCGATGAAATTATGAACATCTACACGCTTGCTTGGGAGAAGGGGGTGAAAAGTACATATTACTTACACATGGAGCCTCGACACACTGCAGAGCAAAGTACTGTTTCAGTTAACAAATCAACCACTATGGGTAGGGTTGGATTCGGTTCTATTAAAAGGGCTCCAATTCAAGCTTCAAATGACCAATCAGAGTTAATTTTGGATTCGGCCCCATCTACTATGACGGTCGAGATGCCAATAGTTTCCCCAATAGAAGCGTCTACTCTTTCTGAGCCTGTTGCTGTGGAAGTTCCTAAAAAAATTCAACCAACAGTGAATGCGAGACCGAATGTAATAATAGCTGGAGCAAAGACATGTCCAACTGACCCTGCTGAATTAGCACAATGTGATTCTTGTCAGTAGATACTGCAGACGATTCAGCAGAATCGCCACTGGTCTCGTGTCGGGCCTGTGTCCATTGAGGACCGACGCAAAATTTAAAAACCTAACTTAAAATACTATGCCCCTCATCGGAAAAGCCTCACCGGAAGACATGAACTTACACCCCATCAAATACCAATGGGCGTATGATTTGTACCAGCAAGCAGTGAGAAACACATGGTTTCCACACGAAATTGCCTTAAAAGAAGATTTGGAAGATTGGGAAAAGATGACTGATGACGAACGCCATGCTGTAAAATTTCTAATGGCCTTTTTCAATCCAGCAGAACTTATTGTGAATCGCTCTATTGCCCTCGGTATGTATCCGTACCTCAAGGCTCCAGAATGTCACCTGTATTTGGCAAAAGTAATGTGGGAAGAGGCGAATCACTGCGTTGCTTTCGAATATGTACTTGAGACTTTTCCATTCGATAAGGAACAAATTTATAGTGTGCATTTAAATTTGCCATCAATGCAAGCGAAGGAGGCTTACATTATGAAGTACTTGACCAAGATGACTGATGAAAAATTGGATATTGAAACTGTTGAAGGAAAGAAAGACTTCATCAGAAACTTGGTGGCAACAAACATTGTGATGGAGGGAACGTGGTTCTACTCAGGTTTTATGGTGGCCTTGTCATTCAGACAGCGAAATCAATTGAGAAATTTTGGTTCGATGATCAATTGGGTTTTACGTGATGAAAGTTTACACTTAAAATTTGGAATCAATTTAGTGCACACCGTTTTGGAAGAGAACAAAGAATTGTTAACCGAAGAATTTGCAGAAGAAATCCGTTCAATAGTTATCGAAGGCGTAGACAGAGAAGTGGCATACAACAAAGACTTATTCCCTAAGGGAATTTTAGGATTGAATGCTGACTATGTGAACCAATACGTGCAGTACGTAGCAGATCGTCGTTTGGAGGAATTAGGATTGGAGAAGCACTATAATGTGACAAATCCTGCAAAATGGATGAGTACTGCCACTGACGTACTTGAATTGGTGAATTTCTTTGAATCACAAAATACGAGTTACGAGGTGGATAGTAGTGCGAGTGGGAAGAAGAAGTAAAAAAGGGGGGGGGTAGGGAAAAGAAAAAACCACACAGCTGTGTGGTTTTTTCAATTGGTTTTACATCGATAAGCCGAATTCTGTTCTTCCGAAGAAGTGACAGTCATTTATCTGGGACAAACATTACTGTTTGACTCGAGCGACTCTCTGATCGTTAGATCAGCGCGGTCTTGCACTTGGGTAAGAGTTTTGCCGTTTCACTTCCAACTTTACATTGAAATTATCCTTGCAATAAATTGTTTAGGATTGTGAAGTTTTTCAACTCCACACGTCACTGCTCGCATCTCGGAGATTGCTCTCGACGGGCGTTACCCGCTACCTGTTTTTGTTGGGCTCGTTTATGTTCAGATTGATGAAAACAAACGAGCCCAACAAAAAGTGTTCGGACTTTCCTCTGGTTTAAACCGAAGTAAAAACCAGCGACTGTCTGATGTAAAACCGCTGTGAATATACCACAAAAACGATTGTGGGTCTATCAAATTTGCGATATACTCTTATATTATATGGTTAAACGCCTTGCACAGTTTGTAACAAAGGAAATAGCTGGAATCCACCACGCTGCGTATTTGATCGGTTTTTTTACCCTTATGTCTCAGATTTTAGCGCTCTTTCGAGACAGACTTTTGGCCTATTCCTTTGGTGCAGGTAAGACATTAGACCTCTACTATGCTGCATTTAGAGTGCCAGACTTCGTGTTTGCAACGTTGGCTTCATTGGTGTCTGTCGCGGTGCTCATTCCATTTTTTAGTGCTACAAGTTCCAAGGGAACTGAGGCTGTAAAGAAACTGATGAGCGAACTATTTTCGTTTTTTGTAAGCATGATGGCCGTGGTTTCTACTGTCTTGTTTTTCTTGATGCCAAAAATTTCGCACTATCTATTTCCAGGTTTTGATTCCAAAGAAATTTTGACGGTCATATCTATTTCACGTGTTCTTTTACTTCAGCCAATCTTTCTGGGAATCTCTAACCTGCTTTCCGTGATCACTCAGATGAACAAGCGTTTTTTTATTTATGCTATAGCTCCAATTTTCTACAATCTCGCAATTATTTTAGGTATAGTCTTTCTGTATCCAAAGTTTGGGTTACAGGGGATTGTGATAGGGGTGGTTTTTGGTGCGATCCTTCACTTCTTGATCCAAGCTCCATATGTAGGGTCACTAGGACAACTGCCAAGATTTACTTTCAAGTGGGACTTCAAGAGATTATTAAAAATTCTAGCGCTATCTATTCCGAGAACTATTACATTGTCTGCCAGCCAGCTGGAATTGATTTTCATTACTTCTTTTGCTTCTGTTTTAACGGCAGGATCTATTTCTATTTTTAGCTTGGCGACTAACTTGCAATCTGTTCCGTTTGCGATAGTTGGAGTGTCGTACACACTTGCGGCATTTCCGTTATTGTCGATGTGTTATGTGAATGGTAAGAAAAAAGAATTTGTCGAGCATGTGCAGGTAGCCACTCGACATATTTTATTTTGGTCACTACCAATCACTGCCTTGTTTATTATCTTGCGTGCCCAGATTGTCCGCGTTATTTTAGGATCTGGTTCTTTTAATTGGAACGACACCCGATTGACCGCTGCCTCAGTTGCTTTGTTTGTCATTTCACTGTCTGCACAAAGTCTTGAGTTGTTATTTATTCGTGCGTACTATGCAGCAGGAAAGACTATAAAACCCTTATTTATCAATCTATTTTCGTCTGTGTTGACGATCACTTTGCCTTACTTGTTCTTACAACTTTTCGCTCATAATCCTGCCTTTTCTCAAATAATTGAAAGACTGTTCCGTGTTGTAGGAATCCCCGGTACAGAAGTGTTAATGTTGCCACTTGGATACATGTTCGGAACTATTGTGAACATGATTATTTTCTGGATGGTGTTTGAAAAAGATTTTGGTGAAGGATCTTTTACAAAAAATGTAGGACGAACCTTGTGGCAAAGTTTTGAATCAGCTGTAGTTGCAGGTTACATGGCCTACATCACATTGAATCTTTCAGAGCCATTCATTGATCAGACTAAAGTGTTCAGCGTTTTCTTGCACGGCCTCCTTGGTGGAGTGGTTGGAGTAATCTCATGGGCAGGAGTTCTGTTCTTGCTTCGAAACGAAGAAGTAATTGAAGTTTGGGGTTCGTTTAGAAAACGTATTCCATTATTTGCAGGATCAGGTGTGGTGACGGTTGAAAACAAAAAGGCCAGCGATGAAGCAAGCCTAATTGTGACTGATACTATGTTATCCGAAAGCGACGTGGCCTCTCACTAGGCTTTTACTGCGGTTTCAGGTTGCTGCTGCTTCTTCTTTGTAAGAGTGCTTAAAAATTTAACGGTAACAAAAACTGATAGGGTAACAATCAGGAAGTTCAATAATTGATTAATGAAGTTTCCGATAAGAACATAAGTTACACCGTGATACGAGAGTACGATTTTGCTGAAATCAGGTTGTTTGAATAATGCTGCAATCAATTGCATGACTACGTCTTTTACAAACGAATCAACTACGGCGTTGAAGGCAACACCGACAACTACCGCCACAGCTAGATCAATAACGTTTCCTTTGGCTGCAAATTCTTTAAATTCTTTAAAAAGGTTTTTCATATATTTGGTATGATTTATTTTAATGTAACGGGACCTTTGGCGATTTCATCTTCTACAAGTTTTTTCAATTCGGTGTAGTTTTTACCACCGACAATAATACGATTATTATTAATAATAATCGTTGGCGTAGCATTTATTCCCATAGCAATCCCATCATGCTGGTCTTTTGCTACTAGATCAGCTAAGGTTTTATCTCCAAGATCTGCCTGATATTTGGTCATATCAAGACCTAGTTTTTGTGCATATCCTGCAAAAATAGCCATCTGCTTGTCTAACGATATGTCTGACCAAGCGTTTTGATTTTCAAACATCATATCGTGCATTTCCCAGAACTTACCTTGCTTGCCAGCGGCCAAAGTGGCAATGGCAAATTTGTCTGCATTTTCATGAATAAGGAAGTTTCTAAATATAAAGGTAATTTTACTGCCCTCATCCTTTATGAGTTGTTTAAAGATGGGGTGCATGGCTCCACAAGCTGGACACTCGAAATCAGCAAATTCTACGATTGAAATAGTACTACTAGCACCAGTTAATCGAGGGCTGGCTGGGTTATTAAGAAGATCGGCTGATAAGGCCAGTGTAGGCTCTGCTGCCGGTCTGTATGCTAATTTGATTCCTAAAAAAGTGACCCCGATTGATACAAGGATAATACCGATTACAAGTTTTGTTTCTGTTGACATTGGGCTATCATAATATGAAATTAAGGATGGTGCAAAGAGGTCCTTATGTATATCAAGGACATCAAATTACTTGCCGAAAAGGCGAATTCTTGATACTATGCCCGTACAACTTTATGTCACAAAAACAGCTAATAAAACTTAAAAACAAATCAACAGGCGAAATATATTTCAGCCGAAAAAACCGTAAAAAGGTTGAACGAAAGATCAAGCTTAAGAAATACAGTGCGGTGCTTCGAAAGCGTGTTGAATTCATCGAATCAAAATAGTCCATCAGTATCCCTGTTTGATTTATTTGTGGTAAAATACCGATATGTCTAAAGTACGTATCGGTATTTTACGTGGTGGCCCTTCACACGAACACGAAGTATCATTATTGTCGGGTGCTCACTTTTTAAAAAATGTCCAATCTGATCCTGAATACTCTGCGACAGATATTTTTATAGATAAGCGGGGAGTTTGGCACATAGCCGGTGCTCCTAAACTACCAATTGATGCATTGCAGCATTTTGATGTGGTTGTAAATAATTTGCATGGGAATTATGGTGAAGACGGAGAAGTCCAAAAGCTTCTCGAATTATCCGGTGTGCCATTTGTCGGAAATAGTGTCTATCCTTCAGTCACAGCTTTCAATAAAGGAATCTTCAAAAGAACCTTAAGTGATTTGGGTATTAAAACACCTGTGTATCGTGAGATGAACGTGGGAATAACGGATGACTTGAACAAGATAGCCAGAGAATTGTTCGGTAGTTTTCCACTCCCGGCAATTATCAAACCTCAAACGGCCGGTTCATCGATGGGGGTTTCAGTGGCTACAAACTACAATAGTCTGGTCAGTGCACTCCGTGAGGCGGCACTAGTTTCGAATGCTATTTTAATTGAAGAATACATTTCAGGCGCAGAAATTGTATCAGGATTTGTCGAAGGATTACGCGGGCAGGATACTTATATATTATTGCCTGTTTCTATATCATCAGATGAAAAACGTGCGCATCTTGCACAGTCAAAATTATGGAATGGACACCTTGATACGATATCTCGCCATATGGGAAAGTATAATATTGAATTACCCAAAGGTCTCAGTAATGAACATAAAAAAGAAATAGAAAAGATTATCAAAACCGTTAAAGAACATTTGGGCATGCGCCACTATGCTACTTTTGATTTTATTGTTTCTCCTAAACGAGGGGTGTATTTGATTGAATCTGATACCAGTCCACACCTCGGTGAAAATTCACCACTTCTAGCGTCCCTTAAGGAAGGGGGAGTTAAGGTTGTTGATTTCTTTAAGCACCTGATTCAAAACACACTAGGCTTTGTTACCAATCGCGTTTAACGAGGTCACTTAAAACAGTTTTAGGTACCAAGATTAACTGACCACCTGCAGTTTCTACATAGGGCCCCAAGGCATAATTTCCAAATAGAAAGACAATACCTTCTTTGGTTAAAGTAAAATCCTTGAGTTCAATTTTATCGTTCCAACCAAATCCCACGTCATTTAAACTTAGATTTTCACAATTTTCACAGCCTTCAACTGAATCAATGAGGTCTATGGCAGTGGCAATTTGTTTCTGGATATATTTTTCGACAACAGGTTGATAATTACCTTTAAGCACGTCATCGAGGGAAATTAGTTTTCCAGTTTTTGTATCGTATGAAAAACCTTCATATGAGAAAGCGCCGTGCGCACCTCCCGAATATGTTGATAGTGCAACTGAGTAAGAAAAAGTATTCTCACTAATATAAACACTAGTAGGATTGAATGCTACTTGATAATAAAGATTATCTGCTGCAGCAGAGCCGAGTCCTGCTTCTTCTTTTTGAATTGATTTATATTCAGTGACGGTTTTATTTAAAAGTTCCTTGGCGTTAGTCGCAATAGTGTTATTTATTTTTGTGGTTATGTCTGGAGATGCAAATCCAGATTTTAGAGAAGGATATTCAATGGAGATATCGGTGCTTGTTGAATTTTTAGGATAAAGATTGAAAGAGTATTTTTTTATTTCTATAGGGGAGACAGCTTCGGTTGTTGTGGTTGAAACTTGGGTTGCGTCGCTCGTTTGAGCAGGTATTTTAGTGGTGCTTGATTTTGACTGCCAATACACAATTCCGTAGATGATTAAAAATATGGATACTATGATTAATAAGATTTTGCCTAGTTTTGATTCGGTTTTCATGGGTGTATTGTAACTCTGAATTGGCAAGGTGTCTTGAGGGTCTCCCTAAACCTTCACAGCAATCAGCGTTTTTTCCCTACCATATAGATCAGAATTCTCTTGACCTTTCTTTACAATAAATGCATTGAAATCAACATCTATTGTGTCTTTCCAGTTCCTAAAAATATCTAAAAATTCAGGAACAGAAATATAATTCTCATACCCATCTGTATAGAGTAAAATCAAGTCTTCCTTACTGACAGTGAAAGAGCCAGTATTGAGATATAAAAAAGCATTTTCTTCACCCGTCAGGACTCCATATCCAGTCTTTTCTCCATTCTCATCAACAGCGTTTCTGAATAGTTTTTTCATAAGTTTATTAAATTCTGTATCTGTAAGCCGTAGATTTCCTGTTGTGGCGATTTTCTCTTTTTCATCTGGCCACGCGGTTGGTGATTTAAATTTAATATTTCCTTCACTGTCAAAGGCTGTAATACCTGAATCTCCGAGTGACCACCAGTATGCAGTATTTTCTTTTATCAGTACAAAAGCTGTAGTAGCAGCAAAAAAATCAAATTCTCTGTAATCAATCAATTCCTTTGTTCTTCCTTGAGACTCATTGAATTCTTTTGCAATTATATTTCCTATTAAAAATAACTCTTTTAACTTTTCCTTAGAAAATTCGTCATACATTCGTTCAGCTTCTTCAATAATCTTTTCACAAAAAACTTTTGCAAATTCGTATGCACTTGAAGGCATAGGATAGGCACCTTCGGAATTTCGCTTCAACGTGACTCCGTCAGCAACAACCAATATGGGGTATTTAGTTGAGGTTAGGTGATAGTCTTCACGTGGATGATTCTCATATTCTGGAAACACTTTTTCGTATTTTTTGGTCCAAGCATTAAAGCGTTCTTTGGACATTTGAGTGTAGTTTGAGTATGTTTTCATTTTCGTACTATAGCAGGGGACGATTTGTAAACCTTCTTCTATATAAAAGAATTGCCACAAACAGTGCATTTGAAAAGACCAAAGTTCCTAAATACAGGGTGGTTACCACAGAAAATGTCGATAAGGCTAAAATAGCAAAAACATCTGAAATTGAAGCCATAAAATAAGTAGACATTGTTTCTGTGTGAGGTTCCTCGTAACCTTTCCTGATTGTTGGAATAAACCCAACAAAATCAATGATGGAAATTAATATCACGGAATACAAAGGATTTTTTGTAAAAACCCAAATAAAAATTGCAAAGAGTGCACCAATAAATGAAACAGTATCGACAATTGTTATATTTTTGGTCCCGTATTTGAAAGACAAAGTAAATATTGATAAACAAAATAATGCTCCGATTCCGATTCCTAATACACCATAGTAACCACCATGACCAACAATGATGGCAACAACTCCTGTTATTTGGAGGATGCTCCAGATAAGCCAAGAATATGTGTGCGGAGTGGTCTTTCTTTTAAAAATGTCTCTAAGATATGGGAGAAAACATCCGATAGCTAGTGCTCCCGCAATCAATCCGAACGTAAGCTTAATCATGGCGGGCCCACCAGGACTCGAACCTGGAACCTTCCTTTTGGAGAGGAATGTTTTACCATTGAAACTATGGACCCTTGGGGCAAATACTAGCACGCAAGGCCTGAATTGAAAATGTCTGATATAATTTAAGAATATGACAATCAAATTCAATAAAGTGACCTGGTATTCAAAATTAGCCGCCCTTATCTTGTTTATATTAGTGGTGCCAACTCTTACTTTTTATATCGGAAGAGAATATGAGAGAACTCAAGAGGTCCTATCGCAGGTTCAAGGTGTGAGGTAATTTCATAATATGAAAAAAGTCCTCCACAAGGTTCCATTCTTTTCACAACTATCCAAAAAGGACTGGAAGGAAAGGGGATTTAAAGATGAAGCCGAAGCTGTATTTTGGCAAACAAAATCATGCGGAATTGCTTGTATGAAAATGATATTGGATATGCATCCTGAACATGCAGGTGTGAAATTTGCAGAACTGATCCATGAAATGGAAGAAAAATCTGTTTACAGAGCGGGCGTTGGCTGTGTCCACCAGGGAATCGCAGAGGAATTAAATGTGAGAGGAATTGATGCACAGCGAATGAAGATTGAGGATGCTGATGAATTTAAAAAACTCATCGATCAGGATAATGTCTTTGTCGTTTCAGTTGGTGCAGGATTCTCTAAACCTAAAAACTCTGGACACTTGGTTCCTGTAATTGGATACACAGAAAAGGACGGGAAGGTTGAGTCAATTATTATTCACCATACTTCTTCAAATGAAGACTTTCAATGGCCTGAAAAGGAGATTGAAGTCGACAGATTTTTTGAACACTTTTCAGGAAATGCTATTAGGGTTAGGTTATATAAAGATATATTATAAATTATTCATTTTTTCTTAGGATGAGATTGTTATTATTCATGGTGTGGAAGAAATTAAACACGTTTTCCGCCTGATTTTGTGTTTCATTTGGATAAGGAGGAGGTGATTTTCTTTTCAAGGTCGCAGATTGCGACCTTGAAAAGAGGGAGTGGTAGGAATATAAAGTATGCTCCGCTGGTTTTTACCGAGCAAGGAATCGCTATGCTTTCTAGTGTGTTAAATAGCGATAGAGCTATACAGGTTAACTTTAAAGAGGTGTTCAGGATAATAAGACTACTTATTAAACAAGACGAGACGCCTAAACACAAAATGGGTTTCCATCTTACCCAAGATGGTATATAATTTCCCCATGGCAAAAAGAATAACAGGAGTAGGAAAAAATAAAACTTCACGCTCTAAAAAAACAAAAAAGCGTCTTGCAATTAAACACGCAAGATTGGCAAAGAAAAACGGCACTAAAAAACGAAAGTAATTTAGGCGTTGTTTACTTAAAAAATCCACAACAATCATACCGGTTGTTGTGGATTTTTTATTAGTTGCATCTCGTGGTTCTAGAGGCGTATAATGGCCAATGCACTCAGTCGAATTATTAAAATTATTTACGTATAAATTATGTCAACAAAAGCAGCCGTCTGGACTATTATTGTCATCATCCTAGTAATCCTTGGAGGATGGTGGTACATGAAGGACAACAAGAATTATTCATCTAACACGACCTATACCGCAACAACTTCAGGGCAAAATCCTGCACAGCAAAATGGCGCAATGGCAACAGTATCGGCTTCAAGTAACTCTGATGCTTCTCTAGAAAAAGATGCGAGCAATGTCGATGCTCAAATGAGTGGTCTGAACTCAGACAATGCTAGTGCCGATCAATCACTTAGTAAATAATTAATAGAAGCCAGCCGCGCTTCAAAAGACGGTGCGCGGCATGATTTCGCAAAATCAAATGAAAAAAACTATTCTTTCAATAGGCACAAGTGCACTGTTATTGGCTACTGCAATCCCTGTATACGCAGAGACTACGCGGGGAGTTGGAACTTCTGCACAAATTAATACAGGAACTGTGGTAGGCACAACAGCTGCCAGAGAAACAGTAAAAGCAAATATAGAGGCAAAGCGTTCGGCTAATCTTGAAAAAATCGTCGCTCGGGGCAATACTGCCATAGACGCTCGCATTGATGATCTGAACAAATTGAATGCTAGGGTTCAGGAATTGACAAAGGTTTCTGCCACTGAAAAGGCTGCTATCGCATCTGAAGTGGAATCAAATATTGCAGGGCTAAATTCTTTGAAATCAAAAATTGACGCAGATGCAGATGTAAAAACTGCTGCGAGTGATGAAAAGACCATCACAGGTACTTTTAGAATCTATGCTCTCGTTGTACCAAGAGGACACCTATATTCTGCAATTGATCGAATCAAGACTATTGGTGACTTGATGATGTCTTTAAGTACAAAGATCCAGGCACGTATTACGGCTGAACAGTCTGCAGGGCAGGACGTGACAGCCCTCCAGGCTTCTTTGGTAGACTTTAACGCAAAGATTGCTGCTGCGAATGCGAAGGCTCAAACAGCAAATACTGCGATCGCTTCTTTGTCGCCAGACAAGGGAGATCAGGTAAAGCTTAAATCTAATACTGTTGCTTTGAAATCAGCACGAACAGATGTTAAATCGGCTACAGAGAACTTGAAGGCTGCTCGACAAGATTTGAAGTCAATTCTAGAGACACTTAAATCCTGGAAGGTGAATACTTCAGCGACGTCTACAACATCAGTTGAGAATACAGACAAGTAATTAACTCAAATGCATACAATAAAAAACTACCCGCACGGATAGTTTTTTATTTTATGTATTTCTTAAACCAAGTTCGCTGGCGTTTTATGTATTGTTTCGTAGCGGTGAACAGCTGGTCGCGCATTTCTGTTAAAGTTAATTGTCCTCGTAGATACATCGAGACAAAACGACATTCCAAGCCAATTTCATAAAGGCGTTTCCAGGACACTTTATGAGTGTCGTGAAGTTTTTTAACTTCTGGAATCATTCCAGACTTTATACGTTGATCAATACGTTGTAACACTTTTTTAAAAAGTATTTCGTCTGGCAAATCTATATACATTATTTCTATATTGTATTTTTTATACAATGCATTTGGTCCATCCTTAACAGGAGGAACTTTACCGAGTTTTTTCGCAATCTCAATTGCCCGGATAAGGCGTGCAGCGTTATTTTGATCAATCGTATTGGCACGTTGAGCATCTAACTTTTTTAACATGATGAAAAGTTCCGCAACGGTATTTTTAGTTAGTGTTTTTCTTAATTTTGGATTTGGAGACACTTCTGGAAATAGACTGTCATGTAATAGCGCGTCTATATAGAAACCCGTTCCTCCGCAAATAATAGGAGTTTTCCCTTTGGCAATGATTTCTTCAATGGCAGACCCTGCTATTTCTTTAAAATCGCTTACGGTAAATGTTTTTTTTGGATCAACGACATCAATAAGGTGGTGGGGGATTTTGCCCATCTCTTTTTTGGTAATTTTCCCACTCGCTAGATTTATATTTTTATAGACCTGTCTTGAATCAGCCGAAATAACCTCACCATTTAGTTTCTTGGCAAGTTTCAGGGATAGAGCTGTTTTGCCGCTCGTAGTTGGACCGATAATGACAATAATATCTTTCATTTTTGGAATAAATCCCACAAATGTGCCGCGAGAGAGAATTGAACTCTCATGGGGTCACCCCCGCACGATTTTGAGTCGTGTGCGTCTACCAATTCCGCCATCGCGGCATCCGATGCGGGTTCATAGTACTATGAAATCTAAGCCAATTCAACGTGTTGTGCAGTTTATCTATTTATGGCATAATTATTGCTAAGCCCATTTAATGAGCCTGTTGGTGGCACTTGCACAAGCTTGTGTCACCATCCGTTCTTTGCAGCCAGTCCAAACATCAAACCACCACCACACTCAAATGAGTCGCTACCACAAGCGGCAATACTGGCGAGAAAACTGGAGAAGAATCCTTGGCCCCTGGGCGCTAGCGCTCGGTTGTTTCGGGTTCGGAATCCTACCACTCCTACTCGCGGGGAACGAAACGGCGGAAAATAACGGAAAAGCTGAAATCAAAAAGGTCGTCCGGCAAGAGACCTCAAAGGTGAAAGCAGATCTTGAATACACTCCCGTTCGCTACCCGCGGAGCAGGCCCAAAGTGGGCACTTCAGACGATCTCGCCCAGAAGTAACCGTGCCACGTCGGCTCGGTCACGAATCAAAAGGAGGAATTTGTCAGGCTTCGTGCCGGGCGGGTTCCTCCTTTTTCTTTTCCCACTTTTTATAATTATGAAATGTGATAGAATATTTTCACTATGGGAGACCAACTTATTCCAAATAATTCTACGACGATTCCACAAAGCAATCGTCCAGCCACACCATATTTTAATAACTCAATTTTTTGGATTGATGTTGAAAAAGTAAAACCAAATCCATATCAACCTCGAAAGGAATTTGACCCAGCGACTTTAAAAGATCTGTCAGATTCAATTCGCATGTATGGATTGCTCCAGCCTCTTGTTGTTACCAGAAAGGAAATTATTAAACCAGATGGTGGTTTGGTGGTTGAATATGAATTGATTTCAGGAGAGCGACGTTTGCGTGCGTCAAAACTAGCCGGTCTTCAGCAGATTCCAGCGATTATCCGTGCTCACGAGGACGATGCAAGAACTAAACTAGAGCTTGCCATTATTGAAAACTTGCAACGTGAAGATTTGAATGCAGTTGATCGGGCCTATTCGTTCCAAAGACTTGCAGAAGAATTCGGGCTGAAACATGTTCAGATTGCAGAAAAAATGGGCAAGAGTCGTGAATATGTAACCAACACGTTACGTTTGTTAAATTTACCCAAACACATGTTGACTGCGGTGTCCGAAGGTAAAATCACCGAAGGTCATAGTCGGCCGCTTTTAATGTTAAGTACTCGTCCTGAAGAGCAAGAAACATTGTTTAAAGAAATTATGTTCAAGAAATTGAACGTGCGTGAGGCAGAAAGTATTGCTCGAGGTATTGCAGTTGACCGAGTCCGCAAGAAGGAAAAATTAAATGATCCAGAAATTGATTTGATGGTGGCGCGTTTGAACGAATCTTTGGGTACACGTGTCTTTATCGAAAAGCGTGAGACAGGAGGAAAGGTGGTGATTGATTTTTTCAATCAGGAAGATTTACATAATATTTTGGACATGATGAGTAAGAGTAAGAAGACAGAAGCTGGTGCCTCTCTACAAACTCAGACTGCGAGTATTGCAGAAGCTGTTGGTGGAACGGTTGAAGCTGCTCCAGTGGAAACTGTAGTTCCAGAACAACCAAGTGAAGATGAGGATTTATATACTGTAAAGAATTTTAGTTTTTAACCTACGCTGTTTTCTTCTTTTTACCTCGATTTGATATCTTTTTAGGTTCACGCAAAATTTCCATTGCACGTTCGTGGGTGATTTTGTAGACGTCGTCTGTTTTGAGTGATCTAAAATCCGCTTCATGAACAATATAAGGTCCGAATCGCCCAATACTCGCAGTTATCTTTTTTCCCGTGTCTGGGTGTGTCCCAAGGTCTCTTGGAAGGGACAGATAGATCATTGCGTCTTCAACAGAAACAGTTCCCAGGTCCTTGCCTTTTGGAATACTGGCCATTCGGGGCTTCTTTATTTCTTTGGTTTTTTCACCTAATTGAACATACGGTCCAAATCGGCCGACTTTTATGAAAATAGGTAAACCGGTCGTAGGATCATTGCCGATTGGTGTATCTTTTTGTAATTCGTGACCATCTAACATTAAAGCTCCGTCACATTCAGGAAATTTTGAACAACTGAGGAATTTACCAGTGCGTGCCAATTTGATCTGCATTGAGCTGCCACATTTTGGGCATTTAAATTTTTCGTCCGCTTCACCAAGAGTAGTGGCCTTGTCGAGATCTTCTTTTGATTTAACATCTTTTGTAAATGGTCCGTAGAAATCAGTCAGAGTTTTAAGATAAGTTTCTTTTCCTAATGCGATATCGTCCAGTTTATCTTCCATTTTAGCTGTAAAATCATCACTAATATATGAAGGGAAGTGTTCTTCAATGAAACTACTCACGACATCGCCTGTATCAGTTGGTGTCATAGTTCGGTTTAATTTTGTCACATATTCGCGCTCTTCTAGGGTACGAATGATGCTGGCATATGTAGAAGGTCGGCCGATTCCACGTTTTTCTAGTTCTTTAATAAGGCCTGCCTCAGTGTAGCGAGATGGTGGTTCGGTGAATTTTTCTAAAGAAACAATTTCTATAAGTTTCAAATCTTCGTCTTTTGCAACTTTTGGTAATTCAACATCCTCGCCTCGTGCTTCTGGGTCTGCCTTTAACCATCCATCAAAAATAACGCGTGAACCAGTCACCGTAAAGTCTGGAAAATCTTTTCCATTTAATATGTTTGCAACAATCTTGGTGCGGGCAATTTTAGCATCTGTCATTTGAGAAGCCAAAGTACGTGCGCGAATTAATCTGTAAAGTTTCTTTTCGTCATCATTTGACCCTGCTTGGGTAAGTGCGACATGAGTGGGGCGAATTGCTTCGTGAGCTTCCTGGGCATTCTTACTCTTTGAAGCAAAGGTTCGCGCTTCAAAATACTTATCGCCGAATTCCTTGGCAATAACAGTAGCAGATTCGGCGATTGCGACTTTGCTGAGGTTTGTACTATCAGTTCGCATGTACGTGATGTGTCCTCCTTCGTATAATTTTTGGGCTAGGGACATTGTTCGTGATGGAGAGAATCCAAAACGAGTACTTGCGGTTTGTTGTAACGTTGAAGTGATAAATGGCGCACGAGGAGAACGTTTTACTTCGGATTCCTCAATATCTTTGACGTGCCAGTCAGATTTTTTACCAATAGAAACAATTTCCTCGGCGATCTTGGAATCTTTTACCTCTTTGGTACATGATAATTCGATGGATTCACCTTTTTTAGTTTCAGTTTTAGCAGTAATGACATAGTAAGCTTCTGGCGTAAAAGCCCGAATTTCACGTTCGCGTTCCATGATGATACGAAGAGCAGGTGACTGTACTCGTCCAGCAGATAGTCCGTAACGAACCTTTTTCCAAATGAGACCTGAGAGGTCGTACCCTACCAATCGGTCTAGGACACGTCGCGCCTCTTGGGCATAGCGTAAATTTTCATCAATATCTCTCGGATGCTTGATGGCTTCTTGGATAGCTCCTTCTGTGATTTCATGGAAAACTACACGCTTTGGTTTTTTAAGACCCAATGCTTCTTTGATATGCCAGGCAATTGCCTCTCCTTCACGGTCGGGGTCAGTAGCGAGGATGACCTCGTCCGCTTTTTTAGCAAGCGATTTTATTTCACTTATGACCTTTTCTTTTCCAGCGGAAATTTCATAGTGAGGAATAAACCCATGTTCTATGTCGATGGCTTTTTTGTTGCTCTTTGGAAGGTCGCGGACATGGCCGACTGAAGCAACTACTTTGTATTCGCCCTTCAAATATTTTGAAATAGTTTTTGCCTTGGCAGGGGACTCTACGATTAATAGCTTCATAATATTCGTAAGTATTACACAGAGTCGTCATTTTTACCAAAAGTGGTCTGGATATACGGATAGCGTAGGCTGACTTTGCCATATTTTTGTTGGACTAAATTTTTCGTCTCAAGAATTGAAATTAAAATGTGAACGCGGCTGACACCAAGGTTTGTTTTTGTAATGATTTGATCTTTATGTAGGGATTCAGAAGCGAGTAGGGAAACAATTTTTAGTTCGTCTTCAGTACAGGTTCTGTAATATGAATTGTTTCCATCGGGGTATTCTGATGTTGCTGTAGTTTTGCTCGCTTCTATGAAACCTAGCGCCTCCCGTAAGTCAGCCTGGCAAGTGATGGCGATTGCACCATCGCGTAATAATTTATGTGGTCCCCTAGAATGATCAGAAAAAATAGATCCAGGAACAACTAAGGTGTCACGGTTGTATTCTGCTGATAGTCTGGCGGTTATAAGTGTACCCGAGTCCTCCTCGCCTTCTATTATTAGTGTCGCATGTGACATGCCTGCCATAATTTGATTACGAACTGGAAATGTCCAAGAAGCAGCACCGAGGTCTGGTTTAAACGGCGAGAGGAGACAGCCTTTATTTTTTATAATGTCTTCTGCCACATACATGTTGATACGTGGATATAAAATATCTGGATTAAGGCCAGACCCAGGTACAGCAATTGTTCTCAGGCCGTTTGATATTGCTGATTTGTGTGCCACTGCATCAATTCCCATAGCCAACCCGGAAACAATTATTGTGGGTGTTCCGCGTAATCCCTCGATAAGCCATTCGCAGACCCTGCGTCCGTATTCTGTATATCGACGAGAGCCTACTACGCAAAGGTATTTGTGATTGTCAGCAAAAAGGGTGCACCGGTCTCCACAATAATACAATTCGTCCGGCGCACCAGGCATCTCAGTTAGAAGTTTGGGAAAATCCCGCTTCTCCAGTCGTATAATTTCAGGAAAGATAGGCTCGTTCATTGCTTCATCCATAGTGGCACATATCATATTCATTTGATATGATAAAAAAGTTAATTCGGTATAAAATTTACTTCATATGTTAGACATTAAATTCATCAGAGAAAATAAGGATCTTATTAAAGACGGAGCTCGTAAAAAGCACCTTGCTTTCGATGTAGACGCATTGTTGGTTATTGATGATAAGCGTCGCGATTTAATGAAAAAAGTAGAAGACGCTAAGGCTGAACAGAACAAATACAGTACTCTTATTACCTCAGCTCTAGATAACCAAACTCGATTAGGTTATATAGATCAAATGAAAGTGGTCAAAGAGTCTGCTCAAAATGATGAAAAAGAATTGACTGATATTATGAAAGAATGGCAGAAGATGATGGTTGCGGTCCCAAACATTCCAGATATGTCTGTACCAGAAGGCGACAGTGATGAACAAAATGTTGAGGTACGACAATCCGGAAGCCTTCCTCAATTTAACTTCACCCCAAAAAACCATATTGATATCATGTTAGAAAAAAACATGGCGGATTTCGATCGCGGGGCAAAAGTGTCAGGCTTCCGTGGTTATTTTTTAAAAAATGATGGAGCACTGCTTAGTTTTGCAATTTGGCAATTTGTAATGGATTTTCTTGCAAAGCAAAACTACCAACCCATGATTGTGCCGTCACTTGTAAAGCGCGAAACATTAATTGGAACCGGATATATTCCACAAGGTGAAGAGGATTTATACAAAACTCAGGATAATGAATACTTGGCAGGAACTGGTGAGGTTTCTACTATGTCATATTACAGTGATGAAATTATTGAAAAATCACAGTTGCCGATTAAATTCGTCTCGTTCTCTCCATGTTTTCGTCGCGAAGCAGGTAGTCATGGTAAAAATACCAAAGGCCTTTATCGTGTGCACGAATTCTTTAAAATTGAGCAACTTGTTTTATGTGAAGCCAGCCATCAAGAGTCTGTGCGATTACATGAAGAGGTGACAGCTAATGCGGAACAATTATTACAGGCGTTAGAGATTCCCTATCACGTTGTCTTGAATTGTGGAGGAGACTTGGGGCTAGGACAAGTAAAAAAATATGACATTGAGGCGTGGATGCCTTCAGAAAATAAATATGGTGAAACTCACTCGGCTTCATATTTCCATGATTTTCAGACGAGACGTTTAAATATTCGATATCGTGATGATGATGGTAAGTTGCGCTTTGTTCACTCATTGAACAATACAGCGATTGCTACACCACGTTTTTTGATCTCCCTCATTGAAAATAATCAGCAGGCGGATGGTTCTATTCGAATTCCACCAGTGTTACGGCCATATATGGGAGGCAGGGAGTTCATTAAGTAATTTTTCTCTGTATCTTAATCGCGATATGATTTCGCGAAATAAAAAATGAAACACACAATTTACAAATCACGTGAGTTTTTAAGACCATCTCAGATAGTTCATAAAAAGAGAATAAGAAAAGTTTTAAAGCTGGCAGGTGTCATTTTCATATTCGGCCTAATCGTTGGTTGTTTTATTTTTTTAATGCGTACGGATTTTTTTAAAATCCAACACGTGGATGTAAAAGGAAATGTTTCTTTAAAAGGTGATGATCTTGCATTGTCAGTTAATAAAATAATTTCTGGAAATTATCTCTATTTTTTGCCAAAGAATAATATTTTGATCTTCCCTAAAAGTGAGATGCTCAAAGAATTAAGACAGCAATTTCCCCGCATAGACATACTGCAAATTACTGTTGAGAAGAATAATTTAACAATTAACATGACCGAGAGAAAACCTCACACCTTGTGGTGCGGAGCTTCTTTTTCTCAATCAGTTGATCCTTGTTCTTTTGTGGACTCTCAAGGTTTTGTGTTTGCCCTAGCTCCACAATTTGACGGGTCTTCGTATTTAAAACTATACGGATCAATGCCACAAGATATTACTCAAGGCTCAACTAGTACTGCGGATATCTTGCCAATGGATGCAGGAACATATACTGCATGGCAGTTTATTCCAGCTCAAGAATACTCTGATATTGAAACTTTCTTACAAAATGTTAAAGAGCTCGGCATTGAATTGAATGCAGTGGAGATATCTGATGCAACTACGTATCGCTTTCAAATAAAAAATAATGGCCTCCTTCTTGTGGTTAGAGGAGGAAATTTGGCCAACGCCTTGGATAACCTTAAGGCAGGTCTGACTAATCCCATTTTTTGGACCACACAAATGGCTAATAAAAATGAAATTGGTATAAAAAAACTAACTCAAATTGACTATATAGACCTACGTTTTGGCAACAAGATTTTCTACAAGTTAATGGGGCGATAGGTGAATGGCAAAGAGTTCTTAAAAGTTATATAATAAGGCCTATATGATCGAGAACGAAGATCTTCACGAAGACGGAGAGATGAACAATGAATCTGATGTGGAAAATCAGCCCGAGGCGGGCCGTTTTATGGATCTTGGAGCCCCTAAAGACAATCGAAATATGCATGTGGATAAGTTGCTTTTCCAAGGTCATCCAGCCGGGACGTACCAAGTTAATAAAGACATTGATATCGATCCTATCAGTCGAGTGTTTCGTATCAGCATTCAACCTCATACTAGAAGGCAATATATTTTTTGGGCAATCTGTGCCGTCGTTATCGGGATTTCACTTGTGTCGTTTGTCACAGAAAGTGCACTTCTTGTTACAGCCAAAATTAGAGGGACATATTTTGGGGCTACAACTGCTACCTCTAATACTGCCAGTGCCAATCCTATAAACAATTCGGATAATCAAGCCGGGACAGCTTCAAGTACCGACGGACTTGCTCGTAATGCAAGTAGTACAAGTAACAGTCTGAAAGAATATTCATATCCTATAGCTGCAAAAATTCCAACAACAGGTGCACTGGCCTATCTTGTAGCTGATATAAAGACAGGCGAAGTGATTCTTCAGAAAAATCAGGATGCGGTGTATCCGTTAGCCTCGGTTAGTAAACTTATGACAGCCTTGGTAGCTACAGAAAATATGGATTTAAAAAATATGGCTACGGTATCGAGAGATTCATATAACACCTTTGGTGCAGAGGGGAACTTGGTGTTAGGAGAAAAATTAAAACTAAGCGATCTTATGTATCCGCTTTTAATGGAATCAAGCAACGATGGAGCAGAAGTGATCGCTGATGAATATGGTCGTCCAGATTTCATGCAATTAATGAACAAGACGGCAGCAGTCCTGGGTATGAAGAGTACTTACTATAACGACCCAAGTGGTCTTGATGCAAAGAATAGTTCAAGTGTCACAGATCAGTTTAAGCTTGCTCAATATATTTACAATAAAGAGCCATCTATTTTTGACATGACGTTGGTGAAAATTTACAAAGTAGGTAAGCACACCTGGAACAATAGAAACGCGATGTTGAACATCGATTCATTTATTGGAGGTAAAAATGGATACATTGACGAATCACGACAGACGAACGTCTCTTTATTTAATATTCCAATGGTTAAAGGGGGCGTGAGAACTGTGGCGGTCATTGAACTTAAAAGTCCTGATAGAACAACCGATGCGATCAGGTTATTGGACTTTGTAAAGAAAAATGTAACTTACTCTCCAAGTGACATACAACAGGCAGAAAAGGGCTCAAAATAAGGGCGGAATTGATTGACAGGGATCTATTTTAATGCTACTATTCACACGGACCCTTTATGGCATTACCGCTCTAACTGACACTGTCCTCCACGAAATCATACATTCATACATCCATATATCCTGTTCATGAAAAAATTAACTCGCTCCGCGATCCTCTACGTCACCGCTTTGGCTTTGCTCACCCTCGGGTGTTCCATCGCTGTCGCAGGTGAAGTGATGTCTCGCATTTTTCCCCTTGGTTTCTTGCCTAACTTGGCAAGGGGCCCGCACTCGACCCTCGACTACCTCAGCTACATGCTTCCCTTGTGGGCGGCATTGTGCCTCGCGGTGTTTCTGTCACGTCGGCAACTCGTTCAGCTCGTTCGAGTCCTTCGCGACTAAAGAGAGGCCTTCGGCTTTCAGGCGCCGGTTCACTTGTGAACCGGCGCTTTCTCGTTTCTATTTTGTATATACATATAATGTGTTAGATTATGGCCATAATGACTACTTCTCCAATTTCATTTGCAATTCATAAAAAATTAAAAAACGCTTTAGGTAGAGCGGGTACAATTGTCACGCCTCACGGAGAAATCCAAACTCCAGCATTTGTGACCGTGGGGACTAAGGCTACGGTAAAAGGTATTACACCTGAAATGCTTAAGGATTTAGGGGCACAAGTGGTCCTGGCTAATACTTATCATCTCTATCTCCAGCCTGGTGAAAAAATAATTAACACATTGGGAGGATTGGGGAAATTTATGAATTGGCAAGGTCCCACCATGACTGACTCGGGAGGATTTCAGGCGTTTTCGTTGGGAGCGGCTTATGGAAAAAATATTACAAAATTTGTTGCAGGCAAGGATGATCCTAAAATTCTTCCACATTTTACACCAGAAACCTTAAGTAAAAATAAAGTAGAAGATGGCAGTCCGATGAATATTGCGAAGGTGGATGAGAATGGCGTGATGTTTAAATCGATCATTGATGGGTCGGTGCACTATTTTACTCCAGAAAAGTCTATTCAAATCCAGAATGATATTGGGGCTGATATTATTTTTGCTTTCGATGAATGTACTTCACCACAGGAGCCATATAATTATCAGGCTAAATCACTAGACAGAACACACCGCTGGGCCAAAAACTGTCTCGAATATCATCGTTCAACAAAACACGCTTCTACACAAGCGTTATTTGGAATTGTGCAAGGTGGACGCCATGAAGATTTGCGCAAAGAAAGCGCCAAAGCACTTGCTGCTATGGATTTTGATGGGTACGGGATTGGCGGATCTTTTGCCAAAGAAGACATGGGCAGTGCAGTAAAGTGGGTAAATGAAATCTTGCCAGAAGATAAGCCTCGACATCTTCTTGGAATCGGCGAGCCGGCCGATCTTTTTGATGCGGTGGAAAATGGCTGTGATCTTTTTGACTGCGTTCTTCCGACTCGAAATGGACGCACAGGAACCTTGTTTACCAAATACGGAAAAATTAATATTGGTAATGCAAAATATAAAGATGATGCCGGACCTTTTGATGAAGGTTGTGAATGTTATGCATGTAAAAATTATACTCGAGCCTATTTGTCACATTTGGTTAGGTCAGGAGAAATGCTTGCAGGAACTCTGGCTAGTATTCATAATTTGTACTTTATTATTCATCTAGTTGATGAAATGCGTAAGGCTATACACGAGGATAGGTTTTTTGAGTTTAAGAAAGAGTACTTGCACCTGTATGTTACAATGAGTCGCGCTTCAATTGACACTGCGCGACATGATTTTGCGAAATCACATGAAAAAAACGTCTAATTCATTATTCCAAATCTCAACAGAAATGACACCTGCGGGGGATCAACCGAAGGCTATTGAAACATTGGTTAAAAGTCTAAAGGCAGGAAACAGAGACCAAACACTTTTAGGTGTCACAGGTTCCGGTAAGACTTTTACTGTGGCTAATGTCATTCAGCAAATCGGGAAGCCGACTTTGGTGATTGCTCATAACAAAACCTTGGCGGCTCAATTAGCTCAGGAGTATAAAGAGTTTTTTCCAAATAATGCGGTCCATTATTTCGTGTCATATTACGATTACTATCAGCCGGAAGCTTACATTTCTCATTCTGATACGTATATTGAAAAAGAAGCTCAGATTAACGAGGAAATTGATCGATTAAGACATGCTTCAACACAGGCCTTACTTACTCGCAAAGACGTTATTATTGTCGCTTCCGTATCTTGTATTTACGGTTTAGGTTCTCCTGTCGAATATGAAAAAGTGAATATGAAACTGGAAGTTGGTTCAAAAATCGACCGAGCTGAATTGATTCGTCGATTGGTTAATGTTCAATTTACCAGAACTTCTGCGGACTTAAATCCAGGAACTTTTCGAGCCATTGGGAATTCAATGGAAATTATGCCAGTGAATGAACGGGTAATATATAGAATAACTTTCAATGCGTTAGGTATTTCAGGTATTACTAAAATTGATGCCATTACCAGAAGAATTATTGGGGACATCGAATCATTCTTTTTATTTCCAGCAAAACATTTTATTACCCCAAAGGACGAACGAGAAAGAGCAATCAAGGATATTAAAAAAGAGTTAGATGCACGATTGAAAGAATTAAACGATGCAGGAAAAATCCTAGAAGCAGATAGATTGAAACGGCGTGGCAGCTATGACCTAGCCCTGATTCGTGAAGTTGGATATTGTAACGGTATTGAAAACTACTCGAGACATTTTTCAGGTAAAGCTCCAGGTGAGGCACCGGATACACTGCTGGCATATTTTCCACACAATGCAGATGGGTCCCCAGATTTTCTGACGGTTATAGATGAGTCACACGTTTCTGTCCCACAAATTGGAGGAATGTATGCAGGTGATGCTTCACGTAAGAAAAACCTGATTGATTTTGGATTCAGATTGCCATCGGCCGCTGATAACCGTCCTTTGAAATTTGAGGAGTTTCAAGAAAGGGTTGGTCAAGTTATTTACACTACAGCCACACCAGGAAAATATGAAAAAGAACACAGCACTGTTGTAGCAGAACAAATTATTCGTCCAACCGGTCTTGTTGATCCACAATTAGTCGTGCGACCAATTATTTCAAGTGAAGGGTATACCGGCCAGATTTTTGATTTTATTAATGAAGCGGAAAAAGTAATCAAGAAAAATCAGCGTGCTATCGCCACCACTCTGACAAAAAAAATGGCAGAGGACCTTACAGAGTTTTTAAAAGAAAGAAATATTAAAACTAAATATGTTCACAGTGATGTTGAAACTCTAGAGCGAATTCAGATCTTAACTGAATTCAGAAAGGGTGAATTTGATGTGCTTGTTGGGGTGAACTTACTCCGAGAAGGGCTTGATCTTCCAGAGGTTTCCTTTATTGGAATTTTGGATGCTGACAAGGAGGGCTTTTTACGATCAGAAACTGCCCTTATACAAACAATTGGACGTGCTGCTCGAAATGTCGATGGAAGGGTTATTTTATATGCTGATACTATTACTGGTTCAATGGAGAGAGCGATTAATGAAACCAATCGTCGACGTACGGTCCAGGTTGCGTATAACGAAAAACACGGAATTACTCCAAAAACAATTATAAAAAAGATTCAAGATATTACAGAGGCGATTGCCAGCGAACATCAAAAAACAGTTTCAAATATTTTAATGTTAGAAGAGGGGGAGTTTATGAAAAACCCAAAAAAGTTTGTTAAAATGCGCGAAAAACAAATGAATGATGCCGTGAAGGCGTTGGACTTTGAAACGGCTGCCATTTTGCGTGACGAAATAAAAGTCTTGGCGGAAAGAATTTTGAAAGCAGACAAAAAAGCGGAGAAAGAAAAGAAGGATTTGAACAAAGGAACGAGAGCAAAGAAGCAGTGGATGCAGGGGTAGGCAACTTGAAAATAGTCAGGTAATCGTCTAACATGCTTTACTGGAACCAAGTTCCAGTGTTTTTGGCGTTTCAACGCCAGCAACACCCACCCGAAAATTCAGCAAAGGAAAAGAAAACCAAATGGACGCAACGATTGCAGGGATAGGTGCGATTGGGATCGTACGGCTGGCAAAACATGTATGGCTACTCTCAGGTGTGCCACACTTCACGGACGGCGACATAGAAAGCCTGTTAGTCGTCTACCATCCAGCATACTGGGAGGTAAAGCGGAATGTGAAGAAGGTCCGTGTTGATGATAAGGTCGCATACGTCTTGCCGCACTTTAATGCTGTGCATGACTTGGTGACAAATACGTGCCGTGTGTGGGCCGACATGAAGAAGAAAAGTAAAGAGTGGTGGTTCTCACCACCTACGGTTCTTAGGGGCAAAGGTTTCCCCAAAGGCCACAGCCTTCCTGCTCCTCCGCATACTCCCAAAAAGAAAAATAAGAGGCAAGTATCGGGCAAGGCCCTTGCGGACTAGCTAATCCGCGAAAACATTCACCATCCAGACCGGAGCCAAGGCTCTTGTCTGGGTGTGTTTTTTTGCATATACCCTACATTTACAAACCCTCAAAAAAAGCTTAATATAGTTTCACATAATTCTCATACCCCCACACTGGCCAGCCCATGGGGTTTTTCACATAATATATGTCTAAACAAAATCCAAAACCGTTAGTTAAAACTTCAAAGACTGCTTTCCATTCTGAAAACGATAAAATTATCGTAAAGGGAGCGCGTACCCACAATTTGAAAGATATTACAGTCGAAATGCCACGAAATAAAATGGTGGTCATCACCGGACTCTCTGGTTCAGGAAAATCCTCACTTGCTTTCGACACCATTTTTGCTGAAGGACAACGAAGGTATATTGAATCACTTTCTTCATATGCCCGCCAATTTTTACGCCAGATGCAGAAACCAGATGTTGATGAAATTGTAGGATTGTCACCAGCTATTTCGATTGATCAAAAATCAAGATCTAACAACCCACGATCAACTGTTGCAACAATTACAGAAATTTACGATTATCTCCGTATTCTTTTTGCCCGCATTGGCAAGCCCCATTGTTTAGTGTGTGAACGTGAAATCAAAAAGCTTTCAAAAGAAGAAATTCTTGAATCTATTTTTACCACAGTTAAGTCTATGGATACTTCATCTAAAACCAAAAAAGTCATGGGCGTGGCAGTGGACAGTTCAGTTTTTAAGATTTATTCACCGGTAGTTGTAGGCCGAAAAGGTGAGTATTACCAATTGTTATACGATATGTTGGGGCGTGGGTACGAAGAAGTACGCGTGGATGGTGTAGTCAAAAAACTACGTGAACAAATTATTCTTTCTAAAACAAAAAAACACAATATCGATGTGCTAGTTGATCAATTTTATATTTCAGAAATAAAGGAAAATACTCCTGCCTTCCGCGAACGATTAAATGAATCAATTGAAAAAGGTCTACAGGAATCAGAAGGTCTTCTTCGCATTGTGACAGACACCGCTGACAAATTAATTTCCTCAAAATTCATGTGTCCCTACGATGGCTTCTCATTCCCTGAAGTTGAGCCACGCTTATTCTCATTTAACTCTCCTTACGGCGCATGTCCTGAATGTAATGGTTTAGGTACACGTGAGTTTTTTGTGATGGACCCATGTAAGGTGTGTAATGGTGCAAGGTTGCGACCAGAAGCACTGCATGTATTTTTGATTGCCGAAGACGGAAAGAAAACAAACGTTGTTCAGACGACAGCCATGACTATTGCTGAGGCATTAGACTTTTTCATTGGTCTACCACTTAGCCAAAAAGAAAGAGAGATTTCAAAGGTGATTGTAAAAGAAATTCTTTCTCGTCTAGAATTTATGAATGATGTGGGTATTGATTATCTGTCCCTAGACCGAAGGGCAAATACGCTATCAGGCGGAGAAGCACAACGTATTAGATTAGCCTCACAATTGGGTTCAGGACTCGTCGGCGCTTTGTACGTACTAGACGAGCCGACTATTGGACTTCATCAGCGTGACAATGATCGCCTTATCAAGACCTTGGTCCAACTACGTGATTTAGGTAACACCGTGATTGTGGTAGAACATGATGAGGACACTATTTTTGCGTCCGATTATATTATTGATATTGGGCCAGGAGCAGGAGTTCATGGTGGGCATGTGGTTGTGTCTGGTTGGCTTGAAGATTTATTGACTGCCAAGAAGAATGATTCAAACTCACTCACTTTAGCGTATTTGCGAGGAGAGAAAGTGGTAGAAGTGCCAGAGGAGCGACGTGAAGCTAACAGAGGGATGATTAGTATTACAGGAGGAAAGGTTAACAATATTAAAAATCTAAATGTAGATCTGCCTTTGGGTAGATTGATTACAGTGACGGGAGTGTCTGGTTCAGGTAAGTCCTCGTTTGTATATGAAATTTTACATAAGAATTTACAAGCACGTTTTGAGAAAGCCTACCGCACGGCGAATGTTCACAACTGTACAAGCTTTACGGGTACAGAATATTTAGGCCGATCGATTCTTATTGACCAGTCACCAATTGGACGAACTCCTCGTTCAAACCCTGCAACTTACACCGGGGCGTTTACATTTATCCGCGATATGTTTGCAGAATCAGAAGAAGCCCGCGCTCGAGGTTGGACAGCAAGTCGTTTCTCATTCAACGTGAAAGGCGGACGATGCGAAACGTGTCAGGGCAATGGCATGATCGAAGTTGAAATGCATTTCTTGCCAACCGTATATGTTCAATGTGATGTGTGTAATGGAAAGCGCTTTATGAAGGAAACGTTGGAGGTCAAGTATAAAAAGAAAAATATTTATGAAGTCTTAAAAATGACAGTTGAGGAGGCACTCGCATTTTTTGAAGATGTGCCATCTATTGCAGACAGATTAGAAACATTGAATGAAGTAGGTCTTGGGTATCTAGAACTGGGACAATCAGCGACAACTTTATCTGGTGGGGAGGCACAGCGTGTGAAGATTTCTGCTGAACTTTATCGTCCACATGTGCAAAAATCTATTTATATTTTGGATGAACCGACGGTCGGACTACATTATGAAGATGTTCGTAAGTTGGTAGAGATTTTACAAAAATTAGTTCAGAAGGGAAATACAGTGGTGGTAATCGAACACAATATGGATGTGATTAAGTGTTCGGATTATATTATCGATATCGGTCCAGAGGGTGGTATTCGAGGTGGAAATATTGTGGCAAAGGGTACGCCTGAGGAAGTGGCAAATAATCCTAAAAGTTATACAGGGGAATATTTGGCAAAAGTGTTGAAAAAATAAGTAGTGTTTTAAATTGTAGGCAAACAAAAAAGCGAGGTGCAGATGCAGCTCGCTTGTGGAACATTGTGGAAAGGGTTGGTCAAATAAATGACCTGGTTTCCCCGAAGGGAAGAAAGAACAGTTTAAAAAGAACTGTATAAGGTTAGGATGCCGGGCCGGCAAGGGGCGAGATGTCACCGAAGTGTTTTCTCAGTGTGGTACGCAGGCCGCGCACGCTCCACTTTGGGGACATTCGCTTGCCTCACCGGCCCGAACCACCCTAACTCTTATAAATCTGTTGTGCGCAGAATTCTTGTCGAAAACATTGAATTGGCACGTCTAGTAATATATACTCAAAACCATGAACCGTCAAGACCTAACCAAAATAGCCCATAAAAAGAACATTCCCGACAGTCCCGGGGTTTACTTATTCAAGCAAAATAAGGCTATTTTATATATTGGAAAAGCTACCAGTCTGAAAGACCGCACACGAAGTTACTTCTCAGATGACCTCATCAAGAGTCGCGGAATGCTCCTTGTGGATATGGTGTCTAAGGCCGATGATGTGGATTTCATAGCAACCGATTCTGTGCTTGAAGCATTTATTTTGGAAAATGAACTTATTAAAAAACATCAGCCAGTTTTTAACACGAAGGAAAAAGATGATAAAAGTTTTAATTATGTAGTTATAACTAAAGAAAAATTTCCGAGGGTGTTGATTGCACGTGGGAGAAATTTAGAAAATGATTTGTCAGGATCAGAGTATTCACATACATTTGGTCCATACCCGTACGCTCCACAATTACGTGAAGCGTTGAAGTTGGTCAGAAAGATTTTTCCATTCAGAGACGTGTGTAAATTGGAGCAAACTCGTCCGTGTTTTAATTATTCAATTGGGCTTTGTCCTGGTGTTTGTGCGGGAAAAATGTCTGCAAAGGAATATTCAAAAAATATCCGTCATCTTGTTCTCTTTTTTCAAGGTAAAAAGAAAAGTCTGATCGGTTTGTTGTATAAAGAAATTAAAAATTATGCTAAAGGTCTTGATTTTGAAAGGTGTTCAGAAATTCAAAGGACGATCGAATCTCTTGGGCACATTCAAGACATTTCAATGATAAAAAAAGAACCAATGAGCACATCGGGGCCTTTAAGAATTGAAGCCTACGATGTAGCTCATATTTCAGGTAAGCACATGATCGGTGTAATGGTTGTTATGAATGATGGAGAATTCGATAAAAATGAATATCGTAAATTTAATATAAAGAGTGTGACTGGTGCGAATGACACCCAAGCTTTACATGAAATATTGGCAAGACGCTTTGCACATAAAGAATGGAATTTACCAGATGTGGTTGTAATAGATGGAGGAACGGCACAGATTAATGTTGCCAAAAAAGTTGTCCCAAAGGACGTGAATGTAGTTTCAGTGGTTAAAGATGCGCGACACAAAGCTAGGGAAATTTTAACTGTTGATTCGACTCATGAATTTGGCTTAAAAATCAAAGAACTGCAAAGTGATATTATAAAAATTAATGCAGAAGCACATCGATTTGCCATTACTGCGCATCGAAAGAAAAGAGATCGACTTGTGTAAACCAAAAAAACAGGTGCTGTTGATAACCTCTTGATTTTCAGTATAACCGGAGTAGCATTGTTAGTAGGCAGTATTTGGCGAGGAAGAGGTATTCCACTCCCCGAGTGGGCACCCTACGTTGGTCGTGTTTGTACCCGCTGCGCAACCGACATGGTACTGGTGTTGCGCAGATAGGTTGTCACGTGACGATTGCCGTCAGTCGCGTGACTCACGATTTGGGTGGACTCGGGGAGGTGGAAATCTCTCATTTCAGAAGAAAAGATTGGTAGGGGGAAAGGCCCCTCCGAGATAGGTTCCCATGGTGATTGCATTACCGGTGGTAAGTCCGGTCCCCTCCGGGACTGAGCTTTCAAATAAGAGAACAAGGGAGGTGTCCCTGGGTTTTCGTGCAAAGGGCCTACAGGATGCTCTCGGAGGGTGGGCCAGTGTGGTCTCCCTAGTCTTTTTTCATCGTAGAATTTCAGTTAGTTGAGCAGCAAAATCGAGGCTAACCCGCAAGGGACCTCAATCGGAACAATGGCCGGTCTTCCCACAGTGGAGGTCCGGTCGTTTCTTTTATATGTAATATATATAAATAAATTATTCTACGATTTGTAACTCCAGACTTCTTGTATCTGTATCAGCCCTGATCAATTTTACTTTCAATTTGTCACCCAGTTTAAATGTTTTTTTGGTCCGTGTTCCATTGATGACATAATTTTTAGTGTCTGCTGTGTAGAAGTCACTTGGTAATAAATCTTTGAGACGGATAAGGCCTTCGGCCTTTGATTCTTCTTCTTCGACAAACATGCCCCATTCTGCAATGCCACCAACAGTTACGTTTAGAATCTGACCGACTTTTCTTTCCATGTATTCAACCTGTTTGTATTTAATAGAAGCGCGTTCTGCGTCTGCCGCTTCAACTTCGCGCTTTGAACAATCAGCACAGATCTTGTCTAATGAGTCCATAAGGGCAGCAGAAAGGTGAGTGCCGTCTTTGATACTTTCAACAATTCTATGCACGATTAAGTCTGCGTAGCGTCGAATGGGCGATGTGAACTGTGTGTAATACGTGAACGCAAGACCAAAGTGTCCAATATTTTTTGTAGAGTATTCTGCCTTGGCCATTGAACGAAGGGTAGCAGTTTTGATTGTTGCTTCTGCGCTTGAGCCAGAGACTTCACGAAGTAATGTCTGAATATCTTTTGACTTCATGTTCTTATGAGGTTTGAATTCGAAGCCAAGAGCTCGTACAAAAATTCCTAAATCTTCTAAGCGTTCAATGTTTGGCACATCGTGAATTCGGTAGACACCGGGCAATTGTGCACCATGAGCATTTTTAAAGTCGTCATGAATAAATTTGGCCACTTCACGGTTTGCAAGCAGCATGAATTCTTCGACTAGTTTATGACTACTTAATCGCTCTTTTTTGTACACTGCAATTGGCTTGCCGTTGTCATCTAGTTTGAATTTAATTTCAGTTGTTTCAAAGTCGATGGCGCCGTGTTTGTTTCGGTCATCGTTCAATTTTTTTGCAATCTCATTTAAAACCGCTAATTTTTCAGCGCAGTCTCCTTGTTTAGTCACAAGTCTCTCTTCAGCCTCTTCGTATGTAAAACGACGTGCTGAATGGATAATGGTTTTTCCAAACCAACGCTCTTTGACAATGCCGTTTTTATCCATGATAAAGACAGCTGAAAATGAGAAGCGATCTTCGTTTGGATTTAAACTACATACATCAGTCGATAAAATACTCGGTAACATGGGGATGGTTCGATCGACGAGATAGACTGAGAAAGCACGCTTGCGAGCCTCTTTGTCTAGTTCGCTGCCTTCGCGCACGAAATGTGATACATCAGCGATGTGGACACCAATTTCAAGATTACCATCAGGTAGTTCCTTTAATGAGATAGCATCATCAAAGTCTTTGGCATCAAACGGATCAATAGTACATGTCCATGTTTTACGAAAGTCTTTTCGTCGTGCCAATTCTTCAGGACTCACGTTTCTAAGTTGCTCTGCAGATTTTTCAGCATCTTTAATTACTTCGTTACTAAAAGTGGTATCGAAACCACGTTCAGCCACGATGGCTTCCATTTCAGCATTGTTATCACCTTTGATTCCGAAAACTCGAGTAATTTCTCCGTTCGGACTTCGTCCATCCTTCCAATTTTCCATGTCGACATGGACCTGGACTTTTGTATTATCAGAAATAGTAGGGAAGGCGGAGATGTTTGTAATGTTGATTACGATGTTAGATTTTAGGTCGTCGGTCTTCAGCTTGGCCTGACCGTTTTCAGTAAAGATTATTCCAACAAAGCTCGTTTTATTTCGTTCTACAATACGGATAATTTTTCCTTGAGTTTCGCTCCATTGATTTTGGAAAGTTGAAATCTCAACAGTGTCTCTGTTTAAAGCAGTTCCGACATCGACGGGGTCAATCATGACGTCGTCCTCTCGATCCACTATTCTGACGAATCCTCGGCCTTTTGCGTTAATACTAATAGTTCCAGTTAGGTTTGCTCCCTCGGTATTTTGATTACCGACAGGAGACTTTTTAAAGTTGTTCATTACCGTACATGCTAACAGAATCGGTCAAAAAAATACAGCAGAGCAGTTAATTTACATCAAGACGATGGGCGTGCTATGATTTTACGTATTGTGACGAATATTCCTCAACATCCCCGCAAGAAAGGATGGCTCGAAAGGTTTATACCGGTTTTTGAAAAGCATGAATTACGCTTCATTATACTTTTTTCCGGGTTCTTTCTTGCGACGGTGGTCTTACTGGCAGGTCTAGGCTTGGTGCCAAGTGAATTTCAAGATGATACCCAGGCGGGGATACTTGATCAGATAAAAGATACGGCCTTACGACCTTTGGTGGGGGATCCTGTAAACGTAGATTTAACTGATGGAAATCCTACTGCATCTTCTTCTCAAAATATTAAATACGAATATCCTTTACGAATTGTGATTGCATCAGTTGGTGTCGACGGTATTGTGAAAAATCCCTCATCCGCAGATATTAATGTGTTAGATAACGAGCTAACTCTAGGAGCAGTGCGCTACCCTGGATCGGGAGTGCCGGGCCTCGGGAACATGTTTATTTTCGGACACAGCACTGGATACAAAATTGTTCAGAATAAAGCATATAAAATTTTTAATACTATAAAAAATGCGAAGGAAGGGGACGAGATTCAGGTTCTTGGTGATAGGAATGTATATATCTACAAAGTAACTTCTGTGAAGGAGGTTAACAAGGATGAAACCCTGGTAAAGTTTGATACAAAAGGTCCAGCCACACTTACGTTGTCGACTTGTGATAGTTTCGGAGCAAAAACTGATCGATTCGTAGTTCAGGCGACTTTTGATAGAGTCATACCGCTCAGATAGCCAGATATGTGATTATATTGTATAATTGCCATACCTAGAAATGGCCTTTCTTTTCAACGTATTTTATCACTTACTAGTCAGTATTTGGCTATGATTTCATCAAGATAATATGTAACTGTCTAGAGCTCTATTGACAATCTATATATATAGTATATAATATTATCACTATGAGTTTTAACACAAATTATATGAAAAATATTAAATACATTCTTGCCACGGCATTCGTTGCGGTAATGGCACTTGTTGCCGTTCCTCATGTTGCTATGGCCGACTTCGAAGGTGTAGATCTAGGAGGAGATTTCAATTATCCTTCAGGAAATACAGATTCAGGCAGCTTTGGTGATAACACAGATTCTGGAAGCTTCGGTGGTGTTAATACGGATTTCGGTAGTTTCGGTGGCAACACAGATTCTGGTAGCTTCGGCGATAATACAGATTCAGGCAGCTTTGGTGATAACACAGATTCTGGAAGCTTCGGTGGTG
>JBAXAB010000002.1:0-97004 GCA_037142735.1 bacterium | reverse complement strand
CGGTTGTGGCTTCACCGTCGTGTACTTCACCGATCTTGTGTGACATACCAGTGTAGTAAAGGATTCGTTCTGAAGTTGTAGTCTTTCCCGCGTCGATGTGCGCGATGATACCGAAATTTCTAACTTTCTCTAGTGGATAATCTCTTTTGTCCATAAAATATTATTGAATAATAAAAGGCGTTTGATAAACGTCGTTAGGGTAAAATAGCATTATTTGAGGGTGTTGGCAACTTTACTTCCAAGACGGATGATCCTCCGGATCTTCATTATCCAACCGCAAAAACACCTCATCAAACGACTTCTTAATTACCCCCGCAAATTCATCGAGTTTTCTTTCGATTTTATCTTCAAATGCATCAAAACGAGAGTCTAGTCTCGAATCAATAAGCGCCCCTATGAGTATTAAATCCTTCTCGGTTAACATGAGAGCATTATAGACCCCCGATATGAAAAAACAATAAGGAAATTATAAAGTTTTTATGTCGTAATTTTACCAAGTCAAAACCATGACGCATTACTAATTAAAAGTCCCACTTCCAGTACAATAATTTACAGTCGTAGCAAAACCACCGCTTATATTTACGCCAGAAGAAGGGTCTTCAAGTCTTGTACAAATTACATATTCTGAATTGCTGGTTACGGTTGTTAATGTAGTTCCAACAAGCTTATATATTCCATAATAATAGTGGTATCCGCCATCCCAAGCACAACTTGATAGAGTCGGACTGAGCGGATCATTTGGGGCGACTGAAATATATTTTGGAATTATAGTGTTATACAACGTGTCGCAAGCACCCCCTAATCCTTTATATAGGGGAATCGACCAGCCGGTTACTCCTGGTGATCCTGGAGGATTACCATTGTTATTACTTTGATATAATGAAATTGCAGTTCTTATTTGGTTAACGTCCTGAATTCTTTTCGTATCCCTGGCCTTTATTCTGGCTGATTGTAAGGAGGCTAGCACTATCACAGACAACAAGGCTATAATTGCTATGACCACCAACAGCTCTATTAAGGTAAACCCTTTCTCATTTTTTATTTTATTTCTATTGTTCATTTGGATATTCAATTGGTATCAATTTCTGGCCAGGTTCCGCTCCAGTTAAAATTATTTCATTTTGATTTTTACCACCCAAAACAAAGATATATAAGTACACCGTCAAGGTAATAAACAATATAGTTATCACAAATAAAACAATCCCGGCAGATTTTTTAGTTTTTACAATTCCTTTACTAATCAAAAATCCAATCATTCCAGAATCTTGAGACTGATTAGACGATTCTTTATAGCTACTATTTTCCTCTTCTAACTTAACTTGATCTGACATATACACATCATAATATCACATTTATTATAGAGAAAATTTGTAATCTGGGAAAACAAAAAGTCATTTAAGACTTCGCGCAGGCTGACGAGCCGAGCGACAGGAAAATTTTCAGCAGAAAATTATTCCGTGTCTTAAATGACTTTTTGTATTTTATATTACCAAGCCAAATGCGCGAACGCCTTGTTTGCCTCGGCCATCTTGTGTGTATTGTCACGCTTTTTCATCGCTTCACCTTCTCCCTTAAGGGCCAAGATAAGCTCTTCAGCCAACTTGATACTCATAGGCTTGCCCTTTTTAGAGCGAGCAGCGTCAATAATCCATCTCATTGATAAATAGTTTCTTCGTTCTGGGCGAACTTCACGGGGAACCTGATAGTTAGCACCTCCTACTCGTCGTGAGCGGACTTCTACAGTAGGGGCAACGTTCTTTAAGGCAGTATCTAAAACCGCGATTGGGTCTTCAACGGAAGCCAATTTTTTAATTTGTTCTAGTGCATCATACACAACGCGAGTGGCGGTAACTTTTTTACCACTGCTCATAATGTAATTGATAAGCTTTCCAACGGCAGGTGAATTATACTTGTCGTCCGATTTTGCTACGTTTCGATTTTTAACTTTTCTACGCATGGGGGTAAATTTTAATTTAACTGAATCAGTGAATAATAAATTGAATGTGTATAGATTTTTTTCAGACATACAAACCTTTATGTATGTCTTACTCTATACGACCGATTGTGAGAGATAAAGAAACTGGCTTGGAAAATAAGGCTTATTTAGCTTTTGCTCCAGCCTTTGGACGCTTCGTACCGTAATTTGATCGTTCTTTTCTACGAGCTTCTACACCTGAACAGTCTAATCTTCCTCGCACAATTGTGTAACGAAGACCGACGTCTCGAACCTTTCCTCCTCGAACGATAACCACAGAGTGCTCTTGCAAATTGTGACCTTCGCCTGGAATGTATGCAGTGATTTCAGATCCGTTTGTCAGTCTCACTCGGGCAATCTTTCGAATCGCAGAGTTCGGCTTTCTAGGGGTCTTTGTTGTCACCTTTGTACACACACCTCTTTTAAAAGGTGCGTTGTAATATACGGGACGGTTCTTAATAGTGTTAAAACCACGAGTAAGAGCAATCGCCTTTGATTTACGAACTGTCTTTGTTCTTTTTCTTTTGACTAATTGACTTAATGTTGGCATTTTTGCTTGATTTATCTTTATTTATTTTCTTGCGAAAAATAAAATGCTTCGAAAAGCACTTAAGCCATAAGATACTATATAAAGGTGCCGAGTGCAATAGGTGATTTACAAATTACTCTTTTGGTTTTAGTATCTGGGTAGAAACAGCAAAACTGACCACCAACCAACCCCAACCCAACCACCAACACATGACACAAAACAGATTCCCCGGTATACCCCCTGGGGTGTGGAACACCCTTCGGACACTCACAGAACTGAGACCGTACGAACTCAACGATATCCCGGCATGGACGGATTTCGCTGACGCCTTCGTGGCAAAAAAAGACGCAGAGACGGAGCTTGAGTCCAAAGATGGTACTCGGAAATTCAAGCTGAAATGGTCACTCGAGACTCGTGCGATGACCATCACAGAGCTTGTTCCAGTAGGAGGACCGGAGGCAGAACCAACAACCATCGATCTCGGCAGTGATATTGCAGCCTGGCTGGCAACTACGAAATAGTCACATACTCAGAGCCTGCCGCACCACGTGTGCGGCAGGCTCTATAAAATTTACATACAAATTAAGAACCGATAACCAGCGCTAAAATCCAATATATTAACGGCGTGAAATACTGCCACAACACTAACGCGAAGATAATCGCGAAAAGAAAACCCTGCGCTTCCATCACCTTCTTGATTCCTTGAAAACGCTCTGGAAGAAAAGCAAAAAGAATATGTGACCCGTCCAATGGGCTTACTGGAATTAGATTGTAAATTGCCAATACAATATTAGTAATACAGATCATTAATAGAAAGGCGGCGGTTGCTTGAGGGATATGATCTCCGAAAAACCTAAGAGATAGGCCACAGATTAGGAAAATTATAATATTAGAGAGAGGTCCTGCAAAAGACACAATAACATCACCCCATTTACCGTACTTTAAATTGTAAGGATTAACAGGAACTGGCTTGGCCCATCCGAACATTAGGTTTCCTGGTAACAATGCACATATTAATGGCACTATAATAGAACCAAGAATATCTATGTGTTTTATAGGATTTAAGGTGAGTCGTCCGGCATATTTAGCAGTAGGGTCACCCAATGAAAGAGCAGCCAATCCGTGGGCTACTTCATGCACTATTACCGAGAAAATCAAAACCAGCAGGAAAAAAATAGTCGACATGTTGATTTATATTAAGAATATGATAGCATGTGAATCCTATATGACGAAAGTTTGCCCAATCACTAAAAAAGGATCCATCCGAGCAGGCGGTTATTCAAACCGTACTCGTGCCACACAGTTCAACCCAACTGGTATCGTTAGACAGTATCCAAACTTACAGAAAAAGAAAGTGTATGTTCCTGAATTGAAAAAATTCGTAACTGTTACCGTATCTGCTCGTGGTATTAAGACCATTCAGAAGAATGGTGCCTTTGCCACTTTGAAAAAGGCTGGTTTGATCTAGTATTCCAACTTTAAATTAATAAAAAGGAACGAAAGAGCGGCGTCAGGGATTTCTCCCCGACGCCGCTCTTGAGTTGGCGTTCACGCCAGACGTTTGGTCGACTAGGCCATCAGGATTCTGCCCAGGATATCCGTCCTGAATATCCTCTGAACTGCCTTCCTGCTTTCATCACCATACGCCACAGCATCAGTGGTCAGCATAGCCGCCATTTTCTTGGAGTTCACCCAGGCACCTTGGCAACCAGTGTGTGAGGCAAACAGATTCCTAATGATTCCCAGCCAGTTGTCCATGTTTACCCCGAATTGAGCAAACTCTGGCGGCGTCTCTACTGTTGGTGGCACTTCACCTGGCTTTCTCCACCTTTTGAGGTGCCCGACTCCATTAACATGAAGCATCGCTTTCGACGATTCGCTGATAATGTGATCACCCAAAAAAACCTGACTGAGGAGGGATGCCAAAGAAGGAGCTGAGGCAAAGACCCCAGCCGCACCACACAGGTATCTCCCTCCGTGATGCATGCGCTGCGTAGTCATGTCGTGCGTCCTTTGACCCGCGATACTGCGATCTTTCGGCTGGTCGCCTACCCAAGTTGGAACCAGTGTGTCACGTAAGTGCCCTGGAACATATGGCTCCCAGTGGATACAGCTGCGACTGCTTTCAAAAAACACCTCGTTTGCAAGTAACTGGAGATTGCTCCCCGTCACCGCTTCTAGTGCTGCACCCAAGAGGATGTAACAAGAGTTGGTGTAGATGAAAGTTCCTTTATCTGCATTCGCCTTTAGGAAAGCTGCGACCACATCGTCACCCATCAATTCACTGAAGTTTCCGACAGTGTGATTGAAGTAGACGCTGTGAACCAGCAGCTCACCAACAGTGACTACTCGGACGCTTTCGCTTATTTCAAACCCCGAAGACGTGAACATCTCTCCGACCGTCATGTCCATTCTGACACGTCCACGCTTTATCAGAGCGTGAGTCAGCAACGCAACAACAGTTTTCGTAACCGATGCCGTATCAAAATGAAGGCGGCTACCGTTAGGGTCTTCAAGCCCATTTACGAAGAAGAGGTCGAAACCCTCGTGTCCGCAACGAACACTGAAGCCAGCGTTTTTGAAAACACCAGCCCCAATTGCACCGATCAGAACTTCTCGAACTGCGGTGACTTTTTCATTCAAAGAACCAGGCGCGTGGCTCATGGTGTCTCCTTTCTTTACCCCGATGGGGTGTTTGAGGTTAATATTGTCTGCGCTTCGTGGATAAGACTATCACATACAGACATGGTCGCAAATTAAAACGCAATTGTTCCAGAATCATACGTTTTCAATATTTTTATATTTTCTTTTTCAAAAGTTTCTAGTGTCTCAACATGTGGATGTCCATATCGATTATTTTTTCCAGCAGAAATAATCGCATAGGTTGGCGAAATAGATTGTACAAAAATCGGATCAGTGGACGTGCGCGAACCATGATGTCCTGCTTTCAAAACATATGCATGCAGATCAGAAAATAAATTTGATGCTGATGTTGATGCAAAAACTAGCTCCAATTCAACCGAGCGTGGTGCGTCCCCTGTCAGCAAATATTTTTTGTTACGAATATAAGCCATCGCAACAATTGAAAATAAATTTGTGTCTTTATCAGAAGTCATTCGCATCATTCTTGGTGGGTACAAAATATTTACATGATCTGAAGATATGTCATTTTTAATTCCAGATGAAATCATTGCTCCCCGATCAATTGTTGAAGTTGCAACATGCACTCGGTCAATCGAATCAAATAAAAAAGTTTCAACTGGTTTTGAAGTATGGAGATGTGAGAATAAAAATAGACCGACTGTAAAGTTCTGAACAACTTTTGTAAAACCTCCGACATGGTCAATGTCTGCGTGAGTGCCTAATGCGATATCAATTCGACGATCATACCAAGGTAAAATTTTTCTGATTTCATCCACGGCTTTTCCGTCGACGTTTCCAGCATCAATCAACATGCGGTTACCGTTCGAAAAAATGATTAAAACTGAATCGCCTTGCCCAACATCTAAAAAATAGACTTTGCCTTTAATTGATTCAAGCTTCTCCGACGAATAAAGAATTGATGATATAAAAACCAAAGAAACCAGAGAATACACAATCACAAAAATACCCATTTTAGCGTGGTATAATATTGCAGCAACTTTAGACATTATTAATCTTAATCTATACATATATATGTCATACACTGAAAGAAAATTTGCCATTGGTGATTTAACAGGAATCTCGGCTAAGACAATTGAAGAACATCTGAAGCTTTATTCAGGTTATGTAAAAAATACAAACTTGATCATCGACAGTATTTCTAGTATGTCTGCTGATGCTGAAAAAAATGCACTTGCAATTTCTGAAGCCCAGCGGAGATTTGGTTTTGAATTTGATGGTATGAGAAATCACGAATATTATTTTGAACAGCTTGAAGGTGGAGCTAAGCCACTTTCATCTGAAAGCGAACTCGGAAAATCTATCGCGACAGAGTGGGGGTCTTTTGACACATGGATGTCTCGATTTAAAACATTAGCCATGACTCGTGGAGTAGGGTGGGCAATTCTCTATAAAGATCAAACTAACGGACGTCTCGTACATGCCTGGGTTGAAGAACAGCATCTAGGACACCTGACTGGATTAAAAGTCATATTGGCTTTAGACATGTGGGAGCACTCATACATGCTTGATTATGTCCCCTCTGAAAAGAAGAAATATATAGATGCTTTCTTTACCAACTTGAATGGTTCCGTAGTGGAAAGTCGATTCTAGGGGGGAGACACGTGGTTTCACAGGCGAAACATCACATGATCGCTTGTATATACACTTAAGAAGTACGAATGTTTCTGCATATGTTACACAGGAGAAATCATCCACCTGCATCGTGACGTTTAAAGAACATTCGTATTTCTTTTTTTCCATTTTTTGTGAATAATTTAAAGTGAAATGATAGATAAATAAAAACTATTACGAAATAGCAAAAAAGCGTCTGCTTCCAACTCCAAGCAGGAAATTCAATAGCAGAAAACGACCAGCCTGCGCACACATGAACCACCCACAATTCATATGTCAGAAGCACATAAGAAATATAGGCACTGATCAGCGCCAGAAAGTTTGATGCAAAACTCAGAAACACAGAGGTCGCTACAAATAACATAGTAAAAGGTATAAAAGGCAAGACTACAATGTTTGTAAAAAGGGATATGATCGAAACAATCCCAGAGAAATGCATGATGAGAGGTGTGACGGCAATTTGAGTTGAAAGCGTAGCAGACACCGTTTCTTTTACTCCAAATTTTTCTGGCAAAAAAGACACGTACTTAGAGATTTTATTAGACAAAAGTATAAGACCAAGTGTAGCCATAAAACTCATTTGAAAAGACGGATCAAAAAATAAAAGCATAGGATTAAAGACAAGCATGATGATTCCTGCGACACACAAGCCTTGCAACGGACTGTAAGGCAAATTCATTGTTCTTCCAAAAATCGAAATAGTATTCATGACTAGAGATCTCATCACCGATGCCCCACCACCTACCATGAGACAAAAACAAGTCATACAAAAGATACCGAAAACGAAACGCACCACCGGTGGTAGAAAATTTAAAAGAGCCATAATTACAATTGCAACGATACTGACATTAAACCCAGACAAGACAACAATATGAATTAGACCCACTCGTTTAAATTCATTTTGTAAATCCTGATCAAGCGACCCCTTCCCCGTGAGTACGAGTCCAGCACCTAGAAATGATTGAGGTTGGGGCAACAAAGAATCGATTCTTTGTACGAAATTATTTTTAATGTGTATGAGAAGATTCTTAAACTGTGATGGCGGATTATTCCCAACAATAGAGACCTTTGAATTTTTTATTTGATAGAAAATATTTCGCACTCGCATGTACTCTGAATAGGAAGAATTGCCACTCCCATTTGAATCAGAAATATTTAGAATTTTGCCTTTGATGACAATTTGATCTCCATATAAAATTGGTTTGAAATTTTTAACACTCACTTGAATCAAATGCTCAGCGGATGAATTCTGAATATCCTGATCATCAGCTTTTTTGACCTGCACAATTATTCTTTGCACGTCACCAATCACATCCGGGTCTTCAATGACCTGAGCTGATATTGTTACCAACCGACCTTTAAAATTATTTAAAAAAGTATCATCCGAGGGCCAATTTAAAAATCGATATACAATTATTGAAAATAAAATAAGTAAAACAACTAGTGTTGATTTTCGCACATACAAAACAATACTGGCATGAGATTAAATTAAAATGAAAATAGTGTACCTCTTATTTGTTCTTGAATTCCGAAATAATCTCTGACTCGTCCATCGGTGAAATAGATTTTTTGTATAGAGCTCCCTTAGACTTGTGCACTCGATTTTTACAATCATCCCAATTTTTGTCGACATGAATAATCCCTCCGACCTTACTCACATACGAATACGCCGTAACATTTTTATTTTTACTTGATGATTTTTTAGCTTTCTTTTCAGACCCAGATAATTCTGGTTCTACATTTAAAATTGCTTCTGCGTCAGGATACTCACTTAGAAATCCCTTGTATAATTCTGGCACCTTTCCATCAGCATAAGTGGTTGCAATCTGATCACATTTTTCATTACCAAAAATATTGTTGTGGCCTTTTAAAAGAGTCCATTCAATTTTTTTGCCTTTCATAACCTCGTCCATATCTTGCCACAGATCAACATTCTTTACATCCTCCTTACTAGCGGTAATCCAGTTCTTTGCTTTCCACCCGTGAATCCACTTGGTGGCACCTTGCATTACGTATGAGGAATCAAGGCGAACCTCATATAAGACTTCGACACCCTTTGCGTAGTAATCATTAAAAAAATGTAAGGCCTCAATAACCGCCTTCATTTCCATTCTATTATTAGTCGTCATCACCTCTCGTCCTCCCGCTTCATCAATTCTCATCTCAGCTGTTGCATTTGGGTACACAACAACAAATGCATATCCGCCGGGACCTGGATTTCCGCGTGATGATCCGTCCGTATATATAATTACCTGTTTACCCTCTACTATTTTTTCCTTTTCAACTTTAAGCTTTATCATTTGGATTTTATTATATCAACAATTCTAAGGCGAAGCTCTGGACGGCCTTTAAAATTTGATTTCTCAATAGTAGCTACCATATCAATAACATCTGATTGTGACAATTGATAAGTAGGATTTTCAGCATTAAAAAAACTAATGGCTGGTAAAACTGCACCATCTGAATTCCCGATGCGCACCTCTACATGCTCCCCTGCTTTGCCAAATTTCTTGTACCCGACAACAGTTATCTTTTGAAACATAAATAGAGGTTTGGCATTTTTTTCTCCGAATGGAGCCATCTTGTCTAACGCTTCCCAAAATTTCCAATTAATGTCTGAAAGTGAAATTAAACTATCGACATCAATCGCACTGTCTATCTCACTTATAGACACCTTATCCAAAGCTTTAATTAGATGATCCGAGATCAAATGAATGTGATCGTTTGAAACTGCGAAACCTCCTGACATAGCATGCCCTCCTGCTTCATGAAAAACACCAGGCTCTACTGCTGACATTAAATCTACGAGGTGGTAAGAGCCGTTCGAGCGACACGAACCTTTGATTATTCCTTCTTCATCACGTCCCCATACAAAAGCTGGTTTCTGGTAATCGCGCATCAAACTATTCGCCACAAGTCCAAGAAGAGCTGGCTTCCAATTTGGATTACCGACCACGATTAGTGGAACTGCCTGAAAATCCGCATCCGAATGATTCTTTTTAATTTCCTTAGAAATGAGGGCCACCTGAACTTTTCTATCAGTGTTTATATCGGTCAAGACCTTACATAGACCTTTAGCTTTTTGAATATCATCTGTTGATAGCAATTCAAATGCAAGAACAGGATCTGCCATTCTAGATGCAGCATTAATTCTCGGTGTCACCAAAAATTGAACATCGTCTTCAGCTAAAGTCTTCTGATCCAATTTAAGAGATTTAAATAATTCACACAAACCAACACGTGGAGTTTTTCGCATCACCCTTAAACCGTAAGATGCCAGAATCCTATTTTCTCCGACAAGAGGAACCATGTCCGATAAGGTAGCGAGCCCCACCATATCGAGCGACCACTTTTCCATTCCCTCTTTTAATCCAAGTTTCTGGTAAAGACCTTGGATTAATTTATATACAACCCCCGAGCCGCAAAGAATTTTTTCAGGATAATTACAGCCTGGCTGTTGTGGATCTAGAATTGCAAAGGCAGCCGGCAACACATCATGCGGTAAATGATGATCTGTCACAACAACCTCCATACCTAATGAGTTAGCATGGGCCACTTCATCAACGTCTGCGATACCACAATCAGCCGTAATCAAAAGCTTCGCACCTTGCTTAGCGATTTTCTCTACAGCATCTGAATTTAAACCAAACCCCTCTTTGTGACGATGGGGTATGTAGAACATAACATTCTCGTATGAAATCTTTTTAAAGAAATCATGAAAAACGACACCAGCTGGAATTCCATCGGCATCGTAATCTGTATAAATACAAATTTTTTCTTTTTTATTAATCGCATCAATAATCCGAGAGACCACCTTGTCCATATCTTTCATTAAAAAAGGATCATGGATACCTTTATTGTAGTCTGGGTTTAAAAAAGCATCTTTTTCCTCTAGGGTTTTTACTCCTCTGTGAAATAATAGATGATCAATCAGGCTACCTTCGGCAATAGGACGGATGCGGTATTTAGGACTAGTGTTTGCCATTTATCGATTTTATCATAGAATGTCGGTATGAATTCAACAGACCACAAAGAAGCAGAAAATTGTATATTTTGTAAGATTGTTTCAGGGGAGATCCAGGCAGAGAAGGTCTATGAAGATACAGAAACATTAGCAATTATGAATATAAACCCTACAAATAAGGGTCAGGTGCTCGTTATGCCAAAAGATCATATTGAAAATATATATGGTTTTTCAGAAGAATTAGCAGCGAGAATTATGCTAACTACCAAAAAGTTATCGATTGCGGTCAAAAACGGAGTGGACGCAGACGGGGTAAACCTTATTATGAATAACGAGGAGGCAGCGGGACAAGTTATCTTTCACGCGCACATGCATATAATTCCAAGATTCAATGATGATGGTTTGGAACACTGGCCCGCAAAACCTTATCTGGCTGATGAAATTTCTGAATTTGGAGAAAAAATTAAAAAGGAGGTTCTGTAAAATTTACTTCAACGCCTCGATCCCCACCAACGTTTCCTCTTGTAAAAATTCCAACATCGCACCTCCTCCTGATGAAATAAAAACATGTGGATTATCTACATGGAGCGATTCAATCGCAGCCACCGTGTCTCCGCCCCCAACGGCGCTCTGTGCCTCAGAACCTGTAATCAAATTCGCGAACTTAATTGTCTGATCTTTAAAACCTTTTTCGTATAAACCCATCGGACCGTTCCATAAAATAAATTTTGCGCCTTTAATCTTATCAGCGAAAGCATCCACCGATGCAGGCCCCACATCCACGATCATTTCGTCCTTACCTACACTTTTTACATCACACACTCTCTTACCATTTGGACCATCAACCACAACATCGTGAGGTAGAATAATTCTTTGGTCTCCTAAAATACTTTTGAGTGCACCTTTAACCTTTTCATCATTTTGTGTAGCATCCGACACAAGTGACTTTCCTATCTCATAACCTTTTAGGGCAAAGATATCGTTCACTAAGGCACCGCCTACAAAAATATAATCAGCCGTATTAGAAAACTTTTCAATCAATGGAATTTTTGTTTCAAATTTCGCTCCACCTAATACAAAAATAAATGGATGGGCTGGATTAAAAAAGACACTAAGGTGTTCCACCTCTTTCATCAATTGGAAACCGGCGTAATGAGGTAATAATGTCGGAATTCCAACAATTGAAGCGTGTGGTCTATGGGAGACTGGGAAAGCGTCATTTACGTATACATCAGCATAACTTGCTAGGACCCTTGCAAATTGAGGATCATTTGCCTTTTCGCCAGTATTTGAACGTAGATTTTCAAACAAAACAACCTCTCCATCTTTCAAAGACATTACCGCTTCCTCCCCATCATCTCCTAGAAAATCTTTTACGAATTTAACTGGGAAATGCGTGGCAAGATTTACTGCGATGGGCTCTAAAGTTGGATTATCTTTAGTTTCAATATGTGATATCAAAATAATTCGCGCACCCTCTGCTCTCAAATATTCAATTGTTGGCAGCGAAACACGAATACGTAAATCATCAACAATTTTTCCACCAGCAACCGGTACATTGTAATCTACACGGACCATAACCTTTTTTCCTTTTAGAATCCCTGCCTCACGAATTGATTTCATATTATATTTAATTTTTATTTTCTTTTATGAACTTTAGTTTTAGTATTTTGTCGTGATTGGATCTTTGTGGCCTTTTTTATTTCTTTTAAAGCTAGGGAGACGCCCGAAAATATTCCTTCAAACGTTTTTGCGTCCCAACTTGATCTTCCTGGTAAAAATCCACTCACCCCTCCGTTTTGATACAAGTCAAAAGCATTCTCAGGTGTGACAGATCCGCCATAAATAATTCTAATTAGATCACCGGCCATGCCAAATATTTCTTTGAGGTACTTGTGAATAAAAATAGCCATTTGATGCAGATCGTGTGAAGTGATAGCAACATTATCTGTGCGACCAATAGCCCAAACAGGTTCGTAAGCGATAACAACCCTGTGAATCTCTTGTTTCGAAATACGGGCTAAACCTTTCTTGATTTGAGCTTTGATCACTTCTAGATAAGCACCCTCTTCGTCACGTTCTGTCTCTCCAATACAAACCACAGCGGTCATTCCGCACTTGACTACTTCAGCAACCTTTTCAGCTACAACTTCATCTGTTTCCCCCAATGCACGACGTTCTGAATGCCCAACAATTGAACATGTTGCACCACATGAACGTACCTGGGACGCTGATATCTCACCTGTTTTTGAGCCAGTTGTCCAAAAAGAAACATTCTGGGCACCAACACTGACCGTCTTACTCTTCTTTAGAAGGGAAAGCGGGGCGATAAAAGAGGCGGGCGGGCAAACTACCACATCAACAGTTGACTTATATTTTGCATGGGCTTTGGCGGTTTCTAGATATCTCTTCTTTGCTTCATCTAAAGTGTTTGGGGTTAGCTTCCAGTTTCCAATTATCAACGGTTTTAGGGTCTTTTTCATGATATTTCAGTATAATTAATCTAATTTATACTGACTATTGTACTTTACTGAGAGACTTCCTGCCAACTATCAATTGACCATAAAGATGATGTAGCCCCGGTTGCTCCTAGTGAGAAATACTGAAGTTTTGGATCATATATAATATTGGCATTATTTGACATTGTTACACCCTGACCAACTGCGGCTTTTGCATTTGCATTATTACTCAAGTTGATAAGGCCGTTAGGTGAAACCAGGGCACCCGCTGTGGCATTATTGCTCAGATTAATACTTCCTGATGGACAAGTAGAGACCGTACACCTAGATACAAGCAGAAGGAAACTATTGGAGTTTCCAGAACCTAGCACGTTTGCATTATTATCTAGGTTTATTGATCCATCCACAAGGACTACAACGTCCTTGGCGCCCATACTAGGATCAATTTGTAAGGTGGAGTTGTTCGACAACACCAAATCTCCAGTGATCCACAAATTCCCGGTCAAATTAGCTTGAGCGTTGTTACTAATATTTAAATTTCCCACAATTTTAGTGTTCCCCAGTGTTTTGGTTCCGCCACTAGTAACTGTAATACTGCTTGTAGTTGTACCCGATGTTGCTGAAGACTCCCAGGAAGCATAGTCATTTGTAGTTACAATACTTCCAGAGATCGTAGGGTCTGGTCTTGATTCGTCACACACTGAAGGAGTAGAGTTAGAAGAGTTCTGGCAATACAATTTGCCACTCCCAGCATTTGAATTATAAATTTCACGAGCCCAAATAAAATATGGACTACCTGAAGTTGTAACATTATCAACCGTACTGATTTGACCGTTATAATAGAGTGCAAAGAAAATATCACTTGCTGTTGATCCACTTGGCAATGACCAAGTTCCACCAAATGTGCCGGTCTTCACCACGCCATTTGCATATGATGCAGTTGAAGATGACACAGTCTGTGCCAAAAGATATGCAGTTGAACTGGTTTGAGTTGGCATATCAGCCACAATCCAATATATTACCCCAGGAGTTAGGTTTATTGTTGTGTTGAGTGGTAAATACGGATCGCCAAAATCCGAAGTTGATACAGAGCCACTTGGCAAAGAAGCGCTTGCATACACAGTAGAACCTGGGCTACCTGCGTTATCATTTACAATTTTTATGTTGGCCCCACTCCAACTACCTGATGTTTTCTGAAGATACAAAGTTACTGCATTAATTGGGGTGGCACTTGAGATCTTGAAACTTTGAGCAATATCATTTACCGCTGGAGTTTTATTCCAAAATTTTATAGAAGTTAGACCAGCCGAACTACTACCAGAGTAAAACGATTCCACCGTAGTTGGATCAACAAGATTTGCAGCTATAACAGAACCTCCTGTTACATTAAGCCCTGAGATGCTTCCGTTCACATAGACATCACCAGTCACATTGGCATTTGTTCCAGCAGTAACCGAACTCGTTCCAATCTGCATGGCATACAACATTGAAACTGACCGGGGACGAGTAAAGATCGTTTTAGTTAAGCGTTGATATGTTCCAGAAAGACCAGTTGAGGTAACCGTTTCACTGTCACCATTATCAACAATCACTGCGGTTGCTGTCGCATTGGAAGTTCCAAGTACGATACTGGCAGGAATGGTTTTTCCCTTATTCAGACGATAGTAAATCTCTTCATTTCCAACCTCGGCAGTAGCATAAGATCGACGTGAAGTTTCAAGGTCTCCTGAAACCTTGATCTGATTAGCGATTGGAATAGCCATACCAAGAACTACGGCAAGAGAAAGAGACAAAAATAAAATAACCGTGGCAATTAAAACTTGACCACCTTGGTGATTAGGTTTTTTACTTTTTGTATTTCCTCTTTTTTTTGATAAATATTTCATACTTTTTTTAAATTAATATGTCCCTCTCATTATAGCTGTGGCGTAAAATGTTTTCGACCAATCCGTTGGACTATTATCGGGCGATTCGAGCACAAGCTCGACACGCAATCCTGTTGCTGTATTATTGTTTGAATTAATCAAACTATAATTAACTAAGGTGACCTTTACATCAGAAGGTGAAAGCGGTCCAAGTTCAATTCCATCACGACTGATATAAAGTCTTGAGTTTGAAAGATAAATCTTAGTGTTATAACTACCCGTACTCGAAGCGACGTTCAAAGAAACCCTCCCGGAGTCAGAATCGAGGACCGAATTAGACAAATCAATGCTTGTAGAGTTTTTGATTTCTCGAGTAAGTCTATCTAATATAGAAATTGCTCCACTTTCAATTTCACGCAATGCGTAAACATTTTTATATGTCGAGTACAAAGAAGTTGTGGCTTGCGACACAGCAATAGCAAGTAATGTGCTTATAAAAAGGGCAATCAGAAGTTCAACAAGTGTGTAGCCCCCTCTTTTAACTTTCATATTCTGTTTTTGTTTATTAAAAAATCTCATTTAATTAGAAAATAGATTATATAGATAGGTATCAATACTTTTTGTTGAAGTGCCTGCCTCATCTGACCACTGCACATTCATAATAAGCCCTCTCATATCTTGATCAATTGAAGACCCGCTTGTTGTTGAAGCAACAATATTAAAACTCGCGTCTCTGTAAACGTTATAGAGGGTAAAGTAGCGTACAAATTGATTATCAACCATAGTAGTCGAGGCATTAATATTCCAAGAATGATTATTCCAGTATAAATAGTATTTAGTTCCAATAGTTAGATTTTTGATATTCGTATTCCAGGATGCATTACGTAATGTTTTTGTTGCTTCTATTCCTTCATCCGCCAAAAATGCTGCCTGAATTTTTGCTGTATTTTTGTATGAAAGATGTGCCATTGTTCCAAACACTCCAACAGAAGCAATCACTGCTGTCACAATTATTGAAGTAGCAACAAGCACTTCGATGAGGAGAGATCCCTTATTTTTTTGATAAAGATATATCACGTTTTTATCTAATTGTAGAACCCATTTTATTGTATGTCTACTATACCTGTCTGATAAATCACGATTGTTCTTTGATCCAAATTATTACTTGTAGCAGTGACGGTAATTGTACCTGTGGCATTTGGTTCTCCAGTGATTTTATTAAAATAAATAGTGCTGCCCCCGCCTGTAAAATTTATATTTATAATACTGTCTTTACTGTCTAGTGTAAGAACCTGGTCACTACTACTAGCAGAAACAAAAGCAGTGCCTTGAAACACACGTGCGGTTGTTGTAGAAAAGATCACTCCGAATGATGAATTGTTTTTGGAGGCCAGCGTAAAAATTCTCGCTCTTTCAATGTGAGAACGGATGGACTGAGCTTGCCCTTCAATAGAAGTGTAATTAATTAATCTACCAAATGAAGCAAAGGCCATAGAACCCAGGATTGCTGTGATAGCAATCACAATCAACATTTCAGCTAGCGTAAATCCAGCTTTTCCTGATCTAATGAAAGGCTTTTTCATATCTTTTAAAGATTATTCATTACTGAATACATTGGAGTTATCATGGAAACTGCAAAAAATCCTACCGACAGACCAATGATCACCATCAGGAATGGTTCTACAATAGTCGACATATCTTTAGTTTTTTGCTCAACTTCATTTTCATAGAAATTGGCAACGCCCACAAGCATGGTTGCCAATTTTCCTGTCTCCTCTCCTACGTTCATCATTTCACTTACGAAAATTGGGTAAAGTTTTTCTTCTTTTTCAAAAACAGTTGAAAGGGGCTGACCCTTCTCTACAATCCCTTCAGTCTTAATTAAAACCTCTTTAAAGTAAGAGTTCTGGATCACTTCACCGGTAATTTTAACTGCTACTAAAAGATCGACTCCGGCAGACAAAAGAGATGAAAGTGTTCGAGAGGTTCGTGCAGCATTACTTTCTTTTATAATTGTGCTAATAACTGGAATCTTTAAAACACAAAAATCTATAACCCTTTTACCGCCAACCGTCTTTGATGCGTAAACCAGAGAAAATATAGCTACTGCAACAATACCAATACCCATCATGTAGTGATTTGATAGAAAATCACTGAGCCAAATCACAAACTTTGTAGACGAAGGCAATGTTGTTTTCAAATCAGTAAAAGTTTTTGTGAGGCGTGGCACAACAAAGATCATCATCAAGACTCCAATAATCACCATGATGGATAAAATAATCCCTGGATAGATCATGGCCCCTTTCACCTTTTTCTGAATCAAATAGTTTTTTTCCATTTGATTGGCGACTTGTTTTAAACTTTCAGCCAAGTTACCACTCTCCTCTCCTGCACGCACCATAGAAACAAAAAGGGGTGGGAAAATATCGGGATGTGCCCCTAGTGATTCATTAAATGTTCTACCTGCGGAAATATTAGTATTAAGATCAGTAAAAATATTCTTTAACTTTTGATTCTTGGTCTGACGCTCGGAAACAGTAATGGCACGCGACAATGAAAGCCCAGCCTCTAGCATTCCAGAAAGGTTTCTGGCAAAAATAATTTTATCCAGAATTTTAATTCGATTAAAATTAAAACTAATATTAAATTTTTTAAATTTACTATTTGAATCCTCATTCACGCCAATCAACTGTTCATCTAATTTTTTAAATTCAGTAAAAAAAGCTGTGCGGTCAGGCGCTTCGATGATTGCTGTATGTGTTGTGCCGTCACCTTTTTTGGCTGTATAAGAAAACTTCATAGAAATATGTACTTGTATTATATCTTATTCTGCGGCACAGAAACACTGCTGAAACTATTCAGACGCAACACGCAATACCTCTTCGATTGTTGTCTGCCCCAAGACACATTTGAAAATACCATCTTCGAACATTGTTACCATACCCTCTTTGCGCGCTTGTGCTTCAATGGCATCAGAAGTTCCACCTTTAATAACAATATCTTTAATTGTTGGTGTCATTTTCAAGATTTCATGAATACCAATTCTGCTTTTAAAGCCATCGTCTGTTTCAGATGCTGAAACTGCTTTATAAAACGGCACTTCTTTCCATGTCACATTTTTGTCTACCACATTCTCTGTTTTTAATTCTAACAACACTCGGTCGATATCGATTCTTTTAGCAAGTGAGGCCAATTCTGCATCATTAAGGAAATATTTTTGTTTAGTATCTGAAAGTCTTCTCACCAACCGCTGTGCTACTACTACAGACAAAGTAGACACCAGAAGAAACGGTTCGCAGTGCATATCAATTAGACGCGGAAGTGAGCCCGCAGCGCTGTTTGTGTGCAACGTAGACAGCACAAGGTGGCCGGTCAATGCCGCGTTAATCGCAAGTGATGCTGTTTCGTTGTCTCGCACCTCTCCCACCATAATAATGTCTGGGTCTTGTCGCATTAAAGATCTAAGACCGCTTGCAAAAGAAAAGCCAATTTCAGGCTTTACCTGTGTTTGGTTAATACGCTTCATCTGGTATTCAATCGGATCCTCTACAGTAGAAATATTTACATCTGGTGTGTTTAATAAATCAAGAATAGTGTACAAGGTCGTACTTTTTCCAGATCCGGTAGGACCAGTCACTAGTATTAAACCGTGCGATAGATTTGTAGCTTCATGCAAAATTTCAAGTCCACGACCATGAAAACCTAATTTTTCCAAGGTGAAACCAGACACATTTTCGCGAAGAAGTCGCATAACTGTCTTTTCTCCATAGTTTGTAGGTAAAATCGAAACACGGAATGAAACTTTTTCCCCATTTAGTTCAATCTTGAAGCGTCCGTCCTGAGGTAGACGCTTTTCGTCCAACTTGAGACTTGAGAGTACCTTGATACGTGCAGTAATGCTTGGTCCAACATTTTTTGGAAGTATCATGGCTTCATGAAGCATGCCATCAATACGGTATCGAACCACTACTTCTGTTTCCATTTGTTCTATGTGAATATCAGATGCGTCTTGTAAGATTGCATGCTTCAAAAGAGTGTCCACAATTCGGACAACTGGCAAATCATCTGCCATTTTTCTAAGATCATCACCTGACATTTCACCTGACATGTCTTCTGGGGCAAGGGTTTTAAGGGCAGCCGCTTCTTGCTGGATAATGTCCCCGAAATCCGCCTTTAATGTTTTTTGGTACTGAACAAGAGCTGATTTAATTGAATCAGTAGTGGTGAGTCGAGAAAAGATCTTGAGACCTGTTTTCTTTTTAACGAAATCGATGGCGGATAGGTCACTTGGGTCAAGCATAGCAACCTCAAGAGAGTCAGCGGTCTTTTTATATGCCACAATGTTGTGGTTTCGAGCAATTGGTTCGGGAACGAGGGAGAGGATTGAGAATTCAAGTTTTTCTTTTTTCAAGTCAACGAAAGGAATAGACAAAACTTTTGCCTGCACACGACGAAAATCATCTTCGCTTATTTTTCCATTTGAAATGAGCACGTCTCCAACCGGCTTATTTTTTTCATCCGCTTCTTTTACTGCAGCATCGATGTCTGCACGTGATACAAGACCGGAATCCACCAATCCTTTTTTTAATTGATCAGGTTCGATATACATTTTCGCTTGTTATTATACTCTTTGTTTGTTCAAGAGCCAATTGTTTTGGGTAATAGTATTAATTGTCTTTGGTTTGTTTGCTATACTTCAAATATGGAAGCAAAAGAAGGTCTTAAAGAAATATTCGTATTTCCATCTCTTGAAAACGAAAGAGGTGAAATAGAAAGAGCGGCAGGAGTATTTGCAGGAGAAAATACGGATGCTTTTGTATCAAGTTTTATGGAGGCCGCTAGAGTTTCAGAACTAGTGCCCCTGCCAGAGGAAGAATGGGCTAAGTTAGAAAATACAGACTCACACGATATTCCGATCGGAGACTGGGGAATGGTTAAATATCACTCGGATTCCGAAGGAAGAGACTGGCAATCTTTAAAAACAAAAATTGAAAGCGGTGAGAGCCTAGATGCTCCTATCATACTTAAAACTGCGGGCAAATTACATCTTGTAAGTGGAAATACAAGACTTATGGTTTCTCGCGCTATAGGAATAACACCCAAGGTGCTGTTAGTGAACATGTGAACTTCGTGAAGGTTATACAGACCTAATTAGAAAAGTTCGAACTTCCTCCCACCTTTGGAGCACGTTTTTATCCTTATTTCTAGGCATACCTATAATTGACATATTTATATAAATGTAGTATTATAATTTAGTTCTGCTCTTTGATATTTTGTTGGTTAGTGGGATAGGCACTGCAAAGATTGTCGTGCTTAATCCACTGAAACCAACAACCTGAAACAACATGTTCACAAAGCATAGAGACCTGATTATCAGCGTAGTATTGCTACTCGCGATCGCAACACTTCTCGCGAAGTTCTTCCACCCCACTCCCAAAACTGCGGCCGTGAAGACCACACCATCACCGGAGTCACACCCAAAGCAAGGTCGGGTGTTGAAAGTCGACCCGACCTTCGCTGTAGAACACTTTCCCGATTCCCCACTGACAGAGGCCTTCAAAAAGTCGCCGAGGGAAATGGTCCCAGCGATCGAAGCTCTCATTAAGCGGGCTAGCGATCTCAACCGCTTTAGCAAGGATGGTGTAATTCACTGTTACCCGAGCAATTTCGAGATGAATAAGATTTGGCTGAACAAAATGGGTGGAGTTGTGACAATCAATTCAGAGCACACCTATTTTTACGGCGAACATCATCCCGACATGGTTCTAAATCGGGGACATTCACAGGTGCAAACATACATTCTGACCATCACTCCAGAGCAGATCACTGGGATCTGTCAGTATGTTAATTGCTCCAACACTCCCGAGAGGAAGGATACGGGCGAAGCGACGCGCATGATAGCGTCACACCTGAGGAAGCTCGAGATTTTGCTGAGCTATAGGGAGGAAAAGTAACCACGGCCCCTGCCGCGAACCATATGAAAGGTTCGTAGTAGCGGGCCTTTTGTATTTTATGATAAACACTCAAGTAGTCTCTCAAGTCTTCGGTTCTTGATGCCGTAGAAGGCTTTAAATTCAAAAAAGCGTTTATCAATATCTGAACTGGCCTGCTTTTGAGCATACTTTGTAGCAGTGTAGATTTTCCAAATTAATCACAAAAATCTTAGAAAAGCTATTTCCGAACAGTAAGTGGCCAAAAGACTTTGGGAATGAAAATATTGGAGCCAAATTGTTTTTTATAGTTTTAATCACAGCAGTCCTGAATCAGAGACTCGACTCTTAGAATTGATGGTCAAACTGTAAATACTCAAAATTACACAGAACTACTTTCTGTAAAGGAAATTAGGGCTAAATTTGCCGATTTGAAGTAGTAATATAGGTTCGAACATCCTCCGACCTTTGGAGCATCACCAAAAATCTTGTATTTGACACCCCTCTCAATCCCCCGTATACTATGCCTCATGAAAGATGTAAGTTCGCCTTCCCGGGCGGACTCATTTTTTTGAAAGGGCGTTATAAAATCACAATAAAATATATGTTTGACTTAAAAGTAATCAATTCGGTACTAGAACAATTAGAAGAAGAGCGTGGTATTCCTCGAGCGCGGGTGCTTGAGGCTATTGAAATGTCTCTGGCTACGGCTTATAAAAAGGAATATGGACGTCGCGGACAGTTTGTTCGTGCCCATTTTGACCTTTCAAGTGGAAAGACAGAGTTCAGCCAGGTAAAAGTGGTAGTTGAACCAAGTCAAATCGTTACTGACGAAGAAATTGAGGCAAATCCAGACCTGGCGCTTTCACTTGAAGGCGAAAATCCTGAAAAGATCCGTTTTAACGAAGAACAGCACATATATATAGAAGACGCCCAGAAAATCAAAAAAGACATCAAAGTTGGTGAAGAATTGATATTCCCTTTGGAATATAAGGATGATTTTAGCCGTATCTCTGCTCAAACTGCTAAACAAGTAATTATTCAAAAGATCCGTGAAGCAGAAAAAACCTCTGTTTTGGCTGAATTCGGTAAGAAAGAGAACGAAATTGTATCTGGAACAGTTCAAAGAATGGAACGAGGTAATGTGTTTATTGATATGGGCCGAGCTGTTGGTATGCTTCCGTATGAAGAACAAATTCCAAATGAACACTATAACCAAGGTGAGCGCCTTCGAATGCTATTGGTTCGTGTAGAAGAAACTCCAAAAGGAATCTTTCTTCGCCTTTCTCGTTCACATCCAAAATTCTTGGCTGAACTTTTCAAATCAGAAGTACCCGAAATTGCGTCAGGCAGTGTCGAAATAAAATCAATTGCTCGTGAAGCAGGTGCCCGATCTAAAATCGCAGTAGCTTCAATTGACACGCACGTTGATCCAGTTGGATCGATGGTTGGTCAGCGTGGAGTTCGTGTGAATACAGTTATGAGTGAATTGGGTGGAGAAAAAATTGACATCATCGAATGGTCAGAGAATCCTGCAAAATTTATTGAGGAAGCTCTTTCACCTGCAAAGATCATCAATATCACTATCAACGAAGCAGAGAAATCTGCAAAGGTAGAAGTGGTCCCCCTGCAACAATCACTTGCTATCGGCAAGGGCGGACAAAATGTACGACTTGCTGCAAAACTAACTGGTTGGAGAATCGATATTCAGTCAGTGGCAGTAGAAGGAACTGAAGAAACTACAGAAAAGACGGAGGGAGCCGCAGAAGTTTCAACTTCGTAATAAATTAATAAACTAAAAATTTCAAAAAAATATGTCAATGAATTTATGGCACGATTTAGAAGCAGGCTCAAAGGACTCAATCACTACAATCATAGAAATTAATAAGGGTTCAAAAAACAAATATGAGATTGATAAAAAAACGGGATTAATTGCTCTTGATCGAGTGTTGCACACTGCTCAGGATTATCCTTTTGATTATGGGTTTGTACCTCAGACCTTATGGGACGATGGTGACCCGTTAGATGTTGTACTTCTTACAACATACCCACTATTCCCTGGCTGTTTAGTTAAAGTGCGCCCAGTAGGTGTCATGTGGATGATTGATGGTGGTGACAGTGACGCTAAAATAATTGCAGTGCCTGAAGAAGACCCCCGATTTGATAATGTGAAAGATCTGAAAGATGTGAATTCACATTTCCTCAAAGAGATGGAGCATTTCTTTTTGACTTACAAACAATTACAAAAGAAAGTGGTAACTGTTGAAGGTTTTGATGGGGCGGAAAAAGCTATGGAAGCTTTCGAGAAATCAGTTAAACTTTACAAAGATAAATACAGTAAATAACAATGTCATCATTCAAAATCATAAGCAAAAAGCCAGTTGAAAAAGTTGACTGCCAGTACGAAATCCTTATTTCTATTGATAAAAAAGCCGTTGCAGAATTCCGTGAAGAAGCCTTATCTAATATTTCAGAAGGCTTAAAAATCGACGGGTTCCGCCCAGGCCATGTACCAGAAAAGGTTGTCACTGAAAAATTTGGAGAAGTTATCGTAACAGAAGAGGCAGGACGCTTGGCTTTGGAGAAACACTACGCCGACATAATCAAGGAGGCGGACATCGATGCCATTGGAAATCCTGAAGTAGCTATCAATAAAATTGTGCCTAATGAGACATTTGAGGTAAAAATTACTACATCTACACACCCTGTGGTTAAGTTGACTGATTACAAAAAGATCTCAAAGGAGATTATGGCCAAGAAGATTGGAGATGTAGAAGCGACCGACAAAGAAGTCGAAGATGCTATCAAAGAGTTACAGCAACAAGTAGCACACACTGATTTCCATCAGAAAAATGGAGATCACGATAAGCACGATCACGGAGAGCTCCCCCTACCGGAAACAAATGAAGACTTCATCAAGAAATTTGGAGATTTTAAAACTTTTGAAGAATTTAAAAACAAAATTCGAGAGAGCATCAAACTTCAAAAAGGAAGGAAGGAAAAGGAAAAGAAGCGAATCGAATCTATCGATGGAATTATTGCTAAAAGTGAAATAAAAATGCCACGCGTACTGGTGGAAAATGAAATTCACCGTATGGAATCAGAAATGACACATCAAATTGGCCAAATGGGTCTTAAGGTTGATGATTACCTGAAGCACGTTAATAAAACTATGTCGGAACTCCACAAGAGTTGGGAAGGTGAAGCGGTGAAACGCGCTCAAACACAAATTGTGCTTAATGAAATTGCGAATACTGAAAAAATTAAACCTGAAGAGGCTGATGTAGACAAAGAAGTGGCTACAATTATGGCTCAGTATAAGGATACAGACAAGTTACGTGCGATGATTTTCGTAGAAACAATGCTCACAAATGAAAAGGTTTGGCAGTTTTTAGAAGGAGTTAAGTAGAAGTTTGAATACCCATTGTCAATTAATTCTTTATAATTAATTGACAATGGGTGCAGAAAAGTTAGTCGAAAAGAAAAAAGCACATCACCAGTGATGTGCTTTTTTCTTTTCGTTTCACAATAACCTAGAACTTTAGATAGAGTGCCCCCGCCCCAAGAATCGCTGCCGTTTCTGCTCTTAAAACATTTTCACCTAGACTTTCGATAACAACATCTTTCCTGGCTTTAAATATCTTCCTCTCGTCATCAGACCATCCACCCTCAGGGCCAATACAAATAAGGGTATTTTCTTTAGTAGAACCTTTTACCCTCTCTCCGTCCATGTCCAAAATAACCTTCTGATCAAAACTATCTTTGTTTAATAGTTCTTCAATGTTTCCGCACACATCAATTGTTGGAACATCTATTCTTCCGCACTGCTCTGCAGCCTCGATCGCAATTTTTCTTAACCTTTCTAAATTTACACCTTTTTTTACCACCCTATCACTCTGAAAAAGGATCACTCCTCTGACACCCAGCTCTGTTGCTTTCTCGATAACCATATCTGTATGTTCACCTTTCAAGATAGCTAACCCCAACCAAACCCCAGTTTTATCATTATGGGTCGCCCTGACCTCTTTCTCTAAAACCAACCTTGCTGTTTCGTCTTTTTTTGAAAGCTCTAGGATTTTTGCTTCATATTCAATTTTTCCATCGAATAAAATGACTTCTGCTCCTGGTTCATAGCGAAAAACCTTTTTCCACTGACGAATGATCTCGTGCTGATGACTGACAATGGCGTCCTTTGGTTCAAAATCAGTTGTATCTGGGTCGAAATCAAAAACTGCTGGGTTTTGCCCTAAAAACTTGCTTAAATCTTGACCGACGAAAAATCTATGTTGTCTCATATGTTTTTAACCTAAAAATTTGACAGTGATGATATACTGAGTAAAACTAACATAAAAAACATGCTTATACCAACAGTAATAGAAAAATCACATTTCGGGGAAAGGGCTTACGACATTTACTCTCGTTTATTACGAGAAAATATCATATTTCTTGGAGGCCCTATTGACCATAATGTAGCAAATACGGTTATTGCCCAATTGCTCTTCTTGCAATCAGAAAATCCCAAAAAGGATATCCAGCTTTACATAAACTCACCTGGAGGTGTCGTAACTGATGGCTTGGCGATTATTGACACCATGAATCATATAAAGAACGATGTCTCTACGATCTGCGTCGGTATAGCAGCTTCGATGGGCTCTCACATTCTATCGGCAGGAACTAAAGGTAAACGTTTTGCTCTACCAAATTCAGAAATAATGATTCATCAACCACTTGGAGGAGCAGAAGGTCAGGCATCTGATATTGAGATCAGCGCGAAACACATCCTCATGAATAGAGAGCGCCTCAACAAGATGATGGCTAAATATACTGGTCAGACCCTCGAAAAAATTTCAAAAGACATGGACAGAAATTTTTTCATGAATGCTGAGGATGCCAAGAAATACGGAATTATTGATAAAGTTCTATCTTAAACTATAAAATAAAATGATAAGCCTTAAAGCAGCACTCCTCGTCGCAACCCTTGCGGGAGGCCTGGGGTTCTCTTTGGGATACATCATCCGCATATTGATTGCACTTGGAAAAAAAGGATCTCTCGAACTGGACATCAAACGAATGATGGTTGATGCCAAAGAAGAAGCTAAGCACGTCACGTTGAAAGCAGAAGAGACCGCTTCTGATACCTTGAAATCTGCCCGTGAACAAGTTAAAGAGCGTGAAGAAAATATAAAAAAAACCGAGGAACGACTGGTAAAAAAGGAAGAATTTCTGGACACACGTCAAACAGAATCCGACAAGCAGATAGAGGATATAAATAAGACTAAAATAGAAATTGAAGAAAGTAAGGCAAGTCTAGATAAAACATTGGAAAAGGCTGAAAAAGAATTGAAACGTATAGCCAAATTAGACAAAGACGAAGCTCGAGACGAAATCTTTAAACTAGTTGAGAAAGAAAACAAGGCTGATATTCAATCTCGTTTAAGAAAACTTGAGGTTGCCGGTGAAGACGCCGTGTTAAACGCTTCGAAAGAAATTCTGGCAATGTCAATACAACGACTTGCATCCTCAGTCTCATCTGATTTTTTTAGTTCCCATGTCAAAATAGAGTCTGAGGATATTAAAGGAAAAATAATTGGAAAAGAAGGCCGTAATATTAAAACTTTTGAAAAAGAAACTGGCGTTGAGGTTGTCATTGATGACACTGTTGGAGTCATCACCCTATCTTCATTCGATCCAATTCGCCGTGCAATTGCTACTATTGCGCTTGAAAGCTTAATTAAGGATGGGCGCATTCAACCTGCACGTATTGAAAAAGAAATTGAAGACGCCAAGAAACAGATGAACAAAATTGTGAAAGAAAAAGGAGAAGAGGCAACATATGAATGTGGAATTTTAAATCTAGACCCTCGACTTGTATCAATCCTAGGCCGCCTACACTTCAGAACTAGTTACGGACACAATGTCTTGCAACATTCTATTGAATGTTCACATATTGCTGGAATAATTGCTGAAGAGATAGGCGCAAACGTTCGAGTAGCCAAAACTGCTGCCCTTCTACACGACATAGGCAAAGCGCTCGATCATGAAGTGGCGGGGACTCATGTTGAGATTGGTATTAAACTATTAGAGAAATTTGGGGTACATGATGATGTGATCCGTGCCATGCGTGCTCATCACGAAGAATACCCTTATGACACAATAGAGTCCCGCATTGTACAAACTGCTGACGCTATCTCTGGAGGGCGCCCCGGTGCTCGTAAAGACAATATAGAAATGTACTTAAAACGCCTAGCTGAACTTGAACAAATTGCGACTTCCTTTGTAGGAGTAGATAAGGCCTACGCTCTCCAGGCAGGCCGAGAAATAAGGGTTTTCATCAATCCAGCAGACCTCGGAGATGCAGAATCCCGTGCCCTAGCACGAGACATAGCCCTCAAAATCGAATCTGAATTACGTTACCCAGGTGAAATAAAGGTTACAGTGATCAGAGAAACACGTGTAATAGAGATAGCAAGATAAGTTAAAACCAGCTGAATTTAGAATAAATAACACCTTATTTTAACCGATTTGTGACATATTGCATTAAAAATACCTTGCTATATAATGGTATTACGCTAGGTGGTCGAAATTAATTAAAAAGAAATTTTTAAAAAAACATGAACAAAGCAAGTCTTGCAGATGTAGTACACGGTATCATCAACACAACTAAAGTTCAGGCTGAACAAGTTGTTGACACACTTATCGATGCTATCATCAAGTCAGTAAAGAAAGGAGAAGAAGTTTCTATTGCTGGTCTTGGTATCTTCTCTGCTAAACAGCGAGCGGCTCGCACAGCTAGAAACCCTAGAACTGGTGAAGCGGTTAAAGTTCCAGCTATGAAAGTTCCAAAGTTCCGCGCGGCGAAAGCATTTAAAGATGCTGTTAAATAATCCTTCGATTATTTAAACCCACTTAATAAAACACCTCACGCAAGTGGGGTGTTTTATTTTGGAGAGAAGAATTTATAAATCATTTAATAAATATTCATACCCCGCATGATATTTATAGGGTGTGCTAAAAGATTTTTTGAAATGGTCTGAATTAAAACAAAATCTTGATGCTACAGCCAACCAACCTCCTTATTTCAATGAAGGTGAGGCCTGGTGGTGCAGTGTTGGAATTAATATAGGTTCAGAAATCAACGGTAAGGATAATTTATATATACGACCTGTTATTATTTTAAAGAAATTATCTAAAGATTCTTTTGTTGGTATACCAATGACCAGTAAAATTAAGGCTGGGAGTTGGTATATATCAATCAATTTTAGTGGAAAAATTAGTACTGCGAACTTGGCCCAAATAAAAACATTTAACTACCGAAGGTTGCAGGATAAATATGGGCAACTCGATATTAATACTTATCTATCCCTAAAAGCTCGGTTAAAGAGCCTTTTGGATCTGTAATTTATAAAAATACTCCCCGCCCCTTGTGGGGGCGGGGCCGTGGGAAGTCCCAAAAATGCTATAGGCTAATCTGAGATTAATCTATAGCTTGGTACAAGTATAGAAAATGGAGATGAAATGTCAATTAAGAAAAGATTAAGAAAAATTCACATATTTGCATAAGTTTTAAAATTAAGTTACCCTTAATCCCGTGATACAACATACTAACTCATTCTTTAGTTTCTTTTTTAACCAATCGGCAAACCGAAGAGTAAATTAGCGTTGTAAAAATCTAGACAAAGAAACCGCTAATCCTCTCCGGACCGGCGGTTTTTTGTTTTGATGTATCACACATAAACAACACAACCATTAGAAACAACATGAAAACACCACACATCACATTCCTCGGCCCTATCGGGGCAACATTCTCGCATGATGCATATGTTGCATTGGCGGGCATCTACGGCGCGCCTGCAGTTACTACAGAAAACTATATTGAAGCAAAAAATAATGGAGAAGTTTTGCGACTAATCGCTAAACACGAAGGTTACGGAGCAATTGCCATGGAAACACTAGCTGGGGGCCGAGTAGCAGAGCCATTGGAGGCATTCATTGAGACGTTACAGTCTCCTGAATGCACGTTTCACATCGTCGGCGCAGTACAGATGAAACTTCATTTCTGCTTGATGGTAAGACAAGATAATGAAGAAATAACTTCTGTAATCGCACACCCGAAGGCACTGGAGGCCTGTAAGGGCAAAATTGAACTCCCAACATTAAATGCATCAAGCAACGGTGAAGCGGCGCGACTCGTAGCAGAAAGCGAAGAACACAAAAGCTGTGCAGCGCTCGGACCTCGTTCAGCGGCGGAGAAATATGGATTGAAAGTTCTAGACGAAGCATTCGAGGACAAGGAGGCGATCACGACCTTCTTTTTAATTACACCGAAGGAACACAAGGTTGCAGTAGGAAAGAAAAATCGTGCGCTGATTGTGTACAAAACACCACATAAACCAGGTGCGTTGGTTGACTCACTCCTTCCGTTCAAGACGGAAGGTTTGAACATGATTCAGATCCATTCGGTACATGCGGGAAATGGCGTTTATCATTTCGCCATTGAGGTTGAAGTTGGAGAAAATGAAATGGATAAGTGGCAGAGAGCAATGGAGAGTTTCGAAAGTTGTGTTGAAAAACATTTTACTTTTGGTCCTTTTGAAGTTCTTTCTAGGTGACAGCAAGGGCTCACGATTAATTTCGTGGGCTCTTTCTTTGGTATAATAATATTATGGCTATAAAACCTAAATGCGATAAATGTAAAAAGGAATTGAAGGAATTCGGTGCGATTTTATTAAGTCCTCCAAATGCAAAAAATCGGGTAATTAAATTTCATATTTGTAAGAAGTGTTATAGGGAGATGGTTAAAGGACTTCCGAAATGAAAAAATTTGCCCTTGTCGGACATCCACTAAACCACAGTTTAGCTCCCACATTATTCAATGCAGGTTTTAAAACATTAGGGCTTGATTATGTATATATGAAAGAAGATATAAATATAACAGAAATAAAAACAGTAATTGCTAAAGTTCGTTCTGGGGAATATTCAGGATTAGCAATCACTTCTCCATATAAAGAAGAGATTCTTAAGTACGTTGATGAGCTTACGGCTGAAGCACGAGAAATTAAATCGGTGAATACAATATTTTTATCCCTTGATGGAAAAGTTACTGGGGAAAATGCAGACTGGCTCGGGTTTTTAAAGGTATTAATTGAGCATAAAGTGGACATGAAAAATAAAAAGTTTTTAATCTATGGCGCAGGAGGTGCTGCACGTGCTTGTTTGTATGCATTTGGCATCCTAAAAGATAATTTATTCCTGACAAATAGAAGTGAAGAGAAGGGTAAGAAATTGGCTGAAGAGTTTGACGTTAAATTTGTGAAAAATAATAATTTACCTGCAGTAGACTTTCTTATAAATGCTACCTCATCCGCTTTCAATTCTAAAGATGATCTAATTGTCCCTGAAGATTGGCTAAAAAACGTTTCGGTAGTTTTTGATTTGACTTATGGTGATACTTTGCTGACAAGGACAGCGAAGAGGTTGGGTTTAGAAACATTGGATGCAAAAGAAATGTTGCTTTACCAGGCAATAAGACAGTTTGAGATTTTTACTGGGAAAACAGCACCGATTGAGGATATGCGAAAGTCTCTCAAACTTTAACTAGTGCGGGATAAGGGAATCGAACCCTTGTCTACTGCTTGGAAGGCAGTCATTCTACCACTAAACCAATCCCGCATTTTTGTACCCTGGTAATATACCAGAGAGCCTTGAAATCTACAATTTAATCTCTTTTCAACTTCCAACCCTCTACTTTTTCCTTCGCAAACTCTTTGGCGACATTTGCAACCATCTCTATGTTGTCAGAGGATTGGATTTTGTTATTTTTCTCTACGCCACACTTAACACACCTGTGAACTATCTGCATTTTGTCTATACCTGTTCCCTCTACTCTAACAGGCTTCATTAATCCCCCACATGGATTAGCCCTATCTCCTGGAGACACATCAACATGCTTACTATAGAGGCAATTAGGGCAATGGTTTGTATAGCCAGTACCAATCACTTTGGTATGGCATTTCTCACACTCAAAATCCTCCTTGTTTTTTATAAACTTTTTCAAAATTGTCGGGGCGCAGGGATTCGAACCCTGAGTCGCCTGTTCCCAAAACAGGAATGTTAACCGTTACACTACGCCCCGATATGCCGATAACGTGTTGAATCCTAACACAGATATCCTCATATCTCAATCTTTATCACTTATTAAACTTGTTCCATAGCACCCGAAAACTTCCCTATCCATATTTTCTATATATGTGGCCAAAATTCTTATCTTTCCTTCAGTAAAGTAGCATTTCAGGTCCGAAACTGTAGAAACATCTTCTTGAATCCTCTTAATCTCTTGATTTAGGACAACCTCTAAAAAATAGGCATCGAATTGCTTAGTTGTATAGAAAATATCAGCTATCTCATTCTGGATAAAATGTTGGGCGCATTTAATGACCTTGCTGACTTTGTGTCTAGTGATACCTATGTTCCGAAGATCCACCCCATCCTTCCCTTTACCAATCCTGGTCTTAATTTCGTTAAAATAGATAACCTTGTTTTTTGTTGAAATAATATCTATTTCCCCACCCCACTTCCTATATCTAGTTCGCAAAATTTTGTGACCTTTAGATACAAGTCGGCACCCTGCCAAAAACTCTCCAAACTCACCTAAAATCTTACTTTCAATCATTCTCCTATTTTAAGCTTCGAAAGGCAAATAAACCTTAATCTTGAATGAATTATTGCTTAATTTGTCTTAAAATCCTATAAAACCAATGTTTCACGTGATACATAAAAAGTCACATGTTATAGCCGCGTCTTTTATGCACCAAAACGCAAAATAGCTTGATAAATATAGATATATTAGAAAAATACACTTCTAGAGGACAATTTTTGTCATTTTTGATATCTGTCTTTTATACACATATCCACTGAGTTATCCACAGTTTTGCACATTTTGGCAATGGCCAATTCATAAAAATCCTTACTTATCAATGTTTTTTGAAACTAGAGGCTAGAATTATATTCTGTGCAGGTAGAGAGAATCGAACTCTCGTCTCGTCCTTGGCAAGGACGCATTCTACCACTAAACCATACCTGCATTTGTCTTTTATACTTTTCTTAACTTAGACCCCGGAAAGGAATCTTAATAAAAAAAATAACTAAAGGTCGTGTGCGCTCGGCAGGATTCGAACCTGCAATCCCTTGGTCCGAAGCCAAGTGCTCTATCCATTGAGCCACGAGCGCGTACACAACATGATACATTAAATTGATATAAAATCAAAAAGATACTAGTATTGCAGTACTTATGAAGTCTGCTGCTGAAAAAATAGATATCAGTTCAATACCGAAGCAAATTATCGATGTCTCTGAGACCTTATCGAAGGCAGGCTTCGAGGCTTATATTGTGGGTGGATGTGTGCGAGATTTAATTTTAGGAAGGGTTCCAAAGGACTGGGACCTAACAACAAATGCCGTGCCCGAACAAATCATTCCCCTCTTCACCAAGACTTTTTATGAAAACATCTTCGGGACAGTAGGTGTTGTTCTTGAGGACGGACAGACTGTAGAGGTTACGCCTTACCGCATAGAATCGTCTTATAGCGACAATAGGCACCCAGATAGTGTCCAGTTCAGTCAAAATCTTTCTGACGACCTTAAACGTCGAGATTTTACCATCAACGCCTTAGCAGCAGATGTTATAACCGGTGAGATTACTGATCAGTTTAGTGGACTACAAGACATCAAAACGAAAACTATCCGTGCGGTTGGAAGTCCTGATAAAAGATTCACCGAAGATGCATTGCGTCTAATGAGAGCGATTCGTTTTTCCGCAGAACTTGGTTTTACTATAGATTTTGAAACACAGAATTCAATAATAAAAAATGCTGACTTAATTAAACAAATTTCTTCTGAGAGGATTCGTGATGAGCTATCTAAAATTATCATGTCAGAAAATCCAATGATGGGTTTTGTATTCCTAGAAAAACTTGGATTGCTAAAACATATTGTCCCTGAAATAAGCAACGCGGTAGGCGTTAAACAAAACCAAGCACACTCTTATGACGTTTTTGAACACTTATTAAGAAGTCTCCAGTGTAGTGCGGATAAAAGATTTCCATTTTATGTTCGGCTATCTGCTCTTTTTCATGACATTGGAAAACCACCAACTCAAAGGTACGCGAAGGAAAGAAAAGATTACACTTTCCACGGACACGAGGTTGTTGGGGCTAAAATGGCAGATGTAATCTTAAAGAGACTTAAGTTTAAAAATGAAATAATCAAACTAGTGACGACTATGATTCGTTGGCACATGTTTTTCTCTGACACAGAGCAAATCACCCTCTCTGCCGTACGACGTATTGTGAGAAATGTTGGAACTGATCACATTTGGGATCTAGTAAACCTAAGAATTTGCGACCGTGTTGGAACAGGAAGACCAAAAGAAGACCCTTACCGTTTGAGAAAATATATGTCGATGATAGATGAAGTGCTACGTGAGCCAGTTTCTGTTTCAAAATTAAAAATTGATGGGAATGAACTGATGAAGTTAGCTGGGCTTAATCCAGGACCTAAAATTGGTTTCATTCTGAATATTTTATTAGAAGATATTATTGAAAATTCTGAACACAACACTGAAAGCTACCTAAAAGACAAAGCTATGGAACTAAACGGTCTTGGATTACCTGAACTAAAAAAAATGAGTGAGCTAGCGCTGAAGGCCAAAGAAAACGCTGAAAGTGTAGAAGTTCAGGAAATTCGTGATAAACACCGGGTACAATAATTTTATTATGTACTAAAATAGCCCTTCAACAACAAAGGCCACCTGCGGGAAGAAGGCGGCCTTGTAAGACTTAACACCGAATTGTATTAAGTACCATGTTACGCTTCAAGTGGAAGCGTAAGAAAAAATGTAAAGAACTAGGGGGAAATCTAGGTCCGTTTTGTGCACGTCACGGAATGGACTCCGTGAATCCTTGTAATTGCTTTAGCTCAAAGAGGATTGGCGCACGAGTTTTAAAACAGTCAGAACATTTTCAAGAATGAATTTGTGTGTCTACTGTAAAACCTGCCAATCGCTTTTTGCTTTATTGAACCATTACTTGGAAGGCTTGGACCGGGGAACGAAAATGGAAACTCAAAGAACAAGTGGTAGCGAAAAACTTATTGTTAATAAATCTGCTAGGACTATTTATTAACAAAATCTTCGAAATTAGATACTAATGTCGAACCAACTTACCTAAACCATCAAAGACCAATCGCGCTAAATTCTTCAAAGCCGCCACCTGAAAACATTATATACCCTACGTAAAAAATGTATAGGACATTTATGGGGATAACTGTCCTATATAAAATATATTTGTCCTTTATTTAAACACCCACTAAAATACGCCTCGCATTTATAACTGAATCTCCAATGATATAGGACAGTGGTCAGATCCCAATATATTTTCATGAATTTCGGCCTTAACAGCATTTTTCAACAAGTTCTTAGTGGTAAAAAAGTAATCTATCCTCCACCCTACGTTCCTTTCTCTAGAGCGGGTCTTTACATCCCACCAAGTATAATGCTTCGTTTCACCAGGGTGTGTTTCACGATAAACATCCAAATAATCATTTTCTATAAGACTATCCACCCATTTACGCTCCTGAGGCAAGAAACCAACATGATTTTCATTTTCCTTAGGTCTTTCAATATCAATTTCAGTATGAGCAACATTTAAATCTCCGCAAAATATGATTTTCTTATATTTATCTCTTATCTTATTAAGTTTCACAAGAAACGCCTTATAGTACTTCATTTTATACTCTAGGCGATGATCCTCCCCTCCTCCATTTGGAAAATAGCAGTTAATAAGTACAAAATCTTCAAAATATAGAGTTATCTGCCTACCTTCCATGTCCAAATCTTCAATATTTAGGCCATACTCTACTTTTTCGGGCTTGATTTTGGTATATACAGCTACCCCGCTGTAACCTTTTTTTACTTTTGGATATTCAAAATAGGAGTAATAACCCTTAGGAGCCAGAACATCGGCAGATAATTGATCTGGACGAGCCTTAGTCTCTTGCAAACACAGGATGTCAGGTTTCTTGTGTAACATTTCGTCAAAACATCCTTTTTTGTGCCAGGCCCTTATACCATTGACGTTCCAGCAGTAGATGTTTAGGCTTCTTTGTTTCATATGATTTAGCAAAATCAGGCGGCACAATGTCGAATGAAGTGCCGCCCTATTCTAACCTGATATTAACGTTTATGGAACTTTTTATGAACCTCCCTTAGGTGCTTGTCTGTTAAGTGTGTGTATATCTGGGTCGTAGAGATGCTGGCATGTCCGAGCAACATCTGAACTGACCTGAGGTCCGCACCATTCTGAAGCAATCCAGTGGCAAAACTATGTCTTATAACGTGGGGGGTCACCTTTTTAGAGATTCCTGCAATAATTGCGTATTGTCTTATAACACGCTCCACTGTCCTTGGTGTCACATGAAACAACTTTGCCTTATCTATAGTCTTATTCGCCTTCTTATAGGCCATTACGGCTTCCCTAGCCCCGTCTGATATAAACACAACCCTGACTTTTTCTCCTTTTCCTCGAACTGAGAACTCGTCCTTTGAGACATCGAGGTCTACTGGTAAGTTACAGAGCTCTGAAACTCGCAGACCAGTCGAGAACAGGAGTTCCAAAATAGCCTTGTCTCTCAATGCCTTTTGGGTGTCTTTTTCTTGATCTGGCGCATCCAATAGCCTGTTTAGCTCTTCTGTTGAGATTAGCTCAATTGACCTTTCTGAAACCTTAGCCAATTCAATCGAGTCCGCTGGAATTGTTTTAATATCTCGTTTATTGAGGTATTTAAGGAATGACCTTAAGGCAATAAGGTAGTAATTCTGAGTTTTCTTCTTTAATGTCTCACGTGAAACATTACTAATGTTATTCAACCCATATATATCCCCCAATGCCCTTCTGTTAAGCCATAATCTGTAACTTCTTATTACTTCTTGTGTTACATGAGAAACATTTGGCGAAGAAATGTCTCTTTTGAGATATTCAATGAAACTAAGAACATACCTGTCGTAATTTTCTATTGTTTTAAGACTTCTGCCTTTTTCAATTTCTACATATTCCAAAAATTGGTTCTTATACATCTCAAGCTCACTTATAGGCTTGCTAATCTTCTTTTCTGAACTTGATTCTAGAGTAGGGGATTTAGGCTTATTTTTCATAAGTTTTAACTATTTACATTATACCAGCAATAAGATAAAGCCTCCAATTTTACATAGGTGCTGGTTGTATATCCCTATATACCTTGCTAACCCTTGCTTTTTTAAAGTATTTATGATAAATTAGCATGACCATGTTGACCAAAACAAAAAAGGCAAAAGTCATAAAAGAAGTGCATTTGCATGATTCAGATACAGGTTCAGCTGAAGCTCAAATTGCGATTCTTAGTACAAGAATCAGCGAATTGACTAAGCATTTAAAAAAGCACAAAGCAGATAAGAGCTCTCGAAGAGGACTACTGCAACTTGTAGCTGATAGACAGAACCATCTACAATATTTGCAAAAAAATCACACAGCCAGACACTCAAAAGTAGTAAAGGCTCTTGATTTAAAGAAAAAAACAGCATAATCTTTCTAAAACCTGCCGAATTTAATTCTAAACGGCAGGTTTTAGTTTTTAAAACATTTTTTTTAAGCTTCGATCTGTTTTTTGTAAGGAATTTGGCGCTTTGTGGGTTTTAAATACAAAAGTGTCCAGTTACAGTCAATATGGCATTACTATTTTTATAAAAAATTATTTACATGGCAGTTATTAAACACAAAGAGCAACGAGTTGGGATTTTTATTGATACACAAAACCTTTATCACAGTGCAAAAAACCTTTACCACGCAAGGGTAAATTTCGGTGCAATCATGAAAGAGGCGATTGCGGGACGATCACTTATTAGAGCAATTGCATACGTTATTACAACAGAATCTGGTGAGGAAAAAAACTTTTTCGAGGCACTAGGGAAGTTGGGGATAGAAACTAAGACAAAAAATTTACAAATATTTATGGGAGGAGCTAAAAAAGCTGACTGGGACGTTGGTTTGGCGGTTGATGCAATATCTTTAGCCCCAAAACTTGATACTGTAATCATCGCATCAGGGGACGGGGACTTTATTCCACTGGTTGAGTACTTGAAAATCAACAAAGGTTGTCAGGTCGAGGTTATTTCGTTTGGAAAATCTTCTTCTGCCAAATTAAAGGAAACAGCTGATGAGTTTATTGATATGTGTGACAATCCAAAAAAATATGTCATAAATCCATCAATGTATTCACATAACCAGCCATACCCAAATAGAAACACAGGGAACCGTGAAACAGATGAGGGTAGTGGGGCAGCAGTAAACCAAGCAGAGGAAGGAAACACAGCACCAACAAGTCCGGAGCAAGCAAAACCAAGATTGGCTCGCGGAAGGGTACAACAGAGCAATAGAAATGTTCAAAAACAATCCTCGAAAGATCTGGCAAAATCAATTTTGGAAGAATTCTCAGGGGGAGGCGAGGCAAAAAAATAAAAACCTGCATGTTACAAGCCGAGGGCCCTTCAACGGGGCTTTTTGCTTGCAACACTTGTTCATTTTATATATTACTGCGATAATACAAACAATATGGATGACACTAATAAAAACAAAAAAACGGAATACGCATTTCCAAATGCCGATCGTCCTTTGGGCTCTAAGGAGGTAACAAGGGGGCCAGTAAATCCAATAAACAACAACGAAAAAGATACTGTAAAGTTTAAGGATGTGATGGAACAAGAAACTTCACAGTTTCTAAGTAATGAGACTTCAATTTCACCAATAGAAACTTATAACGGAGACGTGTCCATTGCCCTTAAGAAAGACAACATGTCGGCTTTGCAAATTGCACTAGCAGAACAGAGAAAACAACAGGAACGTCAAGATGTCGGGGAAGTGGTCAATCAAAAATCGAGTGGATTATTCGCTAAAATATTAATGATATTATTACTACTTGCAGTGATTATCGGGGGCTATTTGTGGTGGGCGGGCTATTTGGTACCAAACAGTAATGATATAAACAATGGGACACAAGAAAAAAATACTGTCATAACACAAAACCAAATCTCAATAAAAATAGAGAAACGTCAAATATTACCGGTAGACGGTAAGGATCCTGTTTCGGTTATCAATTATTTGATGCGGGCCAAGTCGGAAGATGTAGATTTAGCAACTGTAAAAGAAATTATACTTGGATCCCAAAATGGGACTCAAGGGACCAGTACTGTCCAAAAAATCAGTACGTCTGAATGGTTTGGCCGACTTGGAACACACGCGTCTCCACAGCTCATTCGATCGCTTGGGGATGATTATATATTTGGTGTATACGGCGACGCATTAAAAGACACCTTCCTTATTTTAAATGTTAAATCATACGATAGTGCCTTTGCTGGAATGCTTAGTTGGGAATCTTATATGAATGATGATATTGGAGACCTCATTGCCAGAGACACATCAACACTCCCTGTAGCCCCAACACTTGCAACAAGCACAAAAAGTAAGAAGTCCGCAACAACAAGCCTTGTTCGTACAGACATAACCGATCAAAAAGTCTTCACGGACAGAATCATATTTAACAAAGATAGTCGAATTTTGTATGAGCCGAATGGCCAATCCAGAATGCTTTACAGCTTCATCGATCCAAAAACTCTTGTTATAGTGTCTAGTGAAGCAGGGCTTAGAGAGATTATATCGCGCTTAACCACCGGTAAGATAACCCGTTAAGCTACACAGAGTTTATTAAAAATTTATTTATAATTAATCTTACAATACTAAAATAATGACTATCGATATACAAGAACAGAAAAATAAATTATTAGCTGAAAAAAACAAAATAGAGGAGGAATTATCACATATAGCTCAAAAGGACGAGCACGGCGTCTGGCAAGCTAAACAAACTGAAACAAACGAATCCCTGGCGGACAATGAAGAGGTTGCTGAAGCTGCATCTGAATTTAGAGAGAATGGAACTTTTGCAGAGGATTTAAAAAACCAAATCTCTGATATCAACGAAGCTTTGGTAAATATCGAAATGGGTGAGTACGGACTGTGTGTAGTTTGTAAAAAGCAAATAGAGGAAGCAAGACTTCTGGCAAACCCTCCCGCGAAGACGTGCATGTCACACATGTAACAGGTACGTCATTTGTATAGTGTGATATTTTTTCTCGGTTACATACTGTGGTTTATGTAAAAACTAGAACCTACTGTTTAGAGAATTTTAATGCACGAGAGATTTCTGTCGAAACAGATATTTCACGGGGACTTTATCATTTCTCAATAATAGGAATGGGTGATAAAGCCGTCGAGGAATCGAAGGGTAGGGTACAATCTGCTATAAAAAATTCAGACCTAAGATCCCTAAAGAGTCCTAATCAGAAAATCACAGTCTTACTTGCTCCTGCTTATATCAAAAAAGAGGGCAGTGGTTTTGATTTGGCTATAGCAATGTCATATCTACTAGCTGTGGGTATAGTCAATTTTAATGCAGATAATTATATTTTTATTGGGGAACTTTCTTTGAACGGAGAGATCCGTGCACCAAAGAATTTTTTATTTCTATTTAGAGAAATTCAGAAGCAAAACAAAGAGGTGATTATCGTCACTTCTTTAGAATGTAAAAACCTGTGTGAATACTTTATTGATGAAAGAATAATATATTGCAAAAACATAAAAGAGGTTCTTAATTTGGGAAATAAAGAAACTCGAAAGATATCCATGGATACAAAACAATCCCCAGACAAATATACAATCGCTACAGAACAGATGGACCTAAAAAGTGAAGAGATTTTTCAGCACATACAAGGATGTGAATCTGCCAAGAGAGCTCTTGTTATTGCAGTTTCAGGGCGACACAATTTACTTCTGGTAGGGCCACCCGGGGTAGGAAAAACAATGCTGGCAAAAAGTATTCCTGAGATTAATACACCTTTATCGAAGGCTGAATCGTTTGAATGCACAGCTTTATCTCAATTAAACACAAATAAAACTGAATTTTCACCCATTATCTACCCACCATTTCGTGATCCTCACCACACCTCATCGTACAGCGCACTAATTGGTGATGCACAATTAAATCCAGGCGAAGTAACGAAGTCGCATAATGGATTTCTATTTTTAGATGAATTGCCAGAATTCGATTCCAGAGCCATTGATTCATTACGTGAACCAATGGAGTCCGGACGACTCACACTTTCCAAAGCCAAAGGTTCAACAATCTTACCTACAAAGTTTACATTAATTGCTTCAATGAATCCTTGTAAATGTGGCTTCAGAGGAAGTGATTATAAAAAGTGCACATGTAGGACAATTGATGCCTTGCGTTACTCACAAAAAATATCTGGACCTATGTTGGACAGGTTCGATATGCTGATACATATAGACAGATTCGAAGATAGGGCAGGAACGATTCTAGAACAGGGCCAGTTGAGCATAAATGCGGCCCGACAACAAGTACGTGAAGCTAGAAAAAATTTAGCATCAATAAAATTTAGTATAAAAATCTCAACAAAAGAAAAATTGAATGTGATTGCTCGGAAATTAAAATTATCGAGACGGGGGTTGGCCAAGATTACAAAAGTTGCAAAAACAATCGCTTCTTTGGCGAACTCGAGAGAGGTGACAATGGATCATTTACTAGAAGCTGCATCCTACCGACAACAAATTAGTAAAACTTATTCGGGGGATTAGCACCACCTTTGCGATGAACCTCGATATGAAGGTGAGGGCCGGTAGAGTCCCCGGATGAGCCAACTTCACCAATTTTTTCTCCTTGAGTTACAGAGTCTCCGATTGACACGTCCACCTTGCTCATGTGTCCATACAATGTCTGCATTCCATTAGGGTGTTGAAGGATCACGTAGTTCCCGTAACCACCACCCCATCCACCAACTCTAGCAAGAACCACAGTTCCGTCTGCTGGAGCTCTAATGGTAGCTCCAATTGGCGCTCCAATGTCGATACCGTTGTGGCCATGGAGGTTTTGAGTCTTAATACCATTTACGACTGGTCTAATAAAATAACCAATAATTAATCCGTTCTTACCAGCAGTTGAAGCCAGGTCTATAGGGTTAACATTACTTAGAGGCTTTGAAGATTCCATTTGGCCGTCTGGAATAATAATTTCGTCACCAATTGAGATTTGCCCCCCCTTCTCATCCAAAGCATTAAAATGGACGATGTCTTCTGTGTGTGATTTAAAGCGTTTAGCAATACTTTCCACAGTATCACCCTTCTTAATCGTATACTTAACACCATTTACGGGTAAAATCATCAGAACTTGGCCACTTTTCAGGGAAGTTTTGGTTGATATGTCGTTTGCCCATAGAATTGTATTAACAGATACGTCGTACATCTTAGCAACGTCCTGCACGGTATCTCCATCTTTGACGGTATAAAGGTAAATCTGTTCATTATCAATAGAAGTAGGAATTGAATCCATACTACTAGTTCCATCATATATAGGACTGTGTATAGGAGAAAGTGCAGAATCATCTAAGACCAAAGCTCTTGAGATCTTGACTGAAAGGATTCTGTTTTGTGGGCTACTATTTCTAACAGCTTCAAAGGCTTCGATGGGCTTAATACTAGATGGGGCACTAGCAAGCACGACGGAAGGGTGAACAGTTGTTGCTAAAATAAGGCCAAGAATAAGCATTCCACCCCAAAATATACCGATCCTCTTCGATAGACCTAAATTCATATATTTCAAGCCGACACTGTATTTTTCTGCACCTGTGGAAACTTCTGGGCAAATTGGGAATGTCGAGCTGTCTTGTGGGTTTTGTAAAATATCTTTGAAGTTATTTTTTAATCAGAATGTTCAGTCTTTCAGTAAAAAAGCCTTATTTCAGGCCATATTTGGTATATATCAGTATTCTATTAGGTACAGGATATAATGATATAGGATTAAAAAGTACTGTCAACCAATAAGTGATGTGTAATTTGTTGTCCTATTTGTCTAATTTTTATCTAAAATTCATAAAAAGGTGCGACTCATGATATAGTTTGTGCCGAATGAAAGAAGAAAACCCTAATTCACAATCTGTTTCATACCTTAAAAGTCTCAACGATAAGCAAAAAGAGGCGGTTTTAAGTACAGATGGCCCCCTCTTAATTCTAGCAGGTGCAGGTGCCGGCAAGACAAAAACAGTTACACACCGCATCCTACACCTTATACACAAAGGTGTTTCACCGGACCAAATATTGGCAATTACCTTTACAAATAAGGCCGCCAAAGAAATGAGGGAACGGGTGTACCATGCAATCTCGACCTCACAAGAACTAAACCTTCCTGTTGCCGAAGGTGCCCGGCCCTTTGTGTCGACGTTTCACTCTTTGGGGGTTCATATTCTAAAGGAACACGCTCAATTGTTCGGTTACAACCGAAATTTTAGTATTTACGATAGGGGGGATTCAAAATCTGCCGTTAAGGAAGCTATCGTGACGTCAGGTTATGACCCAAAACAATACGAGCCTGGAAAGATTTTAGGAATAATCTCAAGAGAGAAGGGGAACTATGTTTCTCAAGAAGAATACGAAGCAAAAAATGGGGACGAATATTTTGGCGGAATAGTTTCAAATGTATGGAGACTATATGATGGCATCTTAAAAAAAGACAAAGCTTTTGACTTTGATGACCTGCTCTTTAAAGCAGCTGAACTACTAGCCAAGAACCCTGAGATTCGTTCAAAATATCAACAACGTTGGAAATATGTTCACATAGATGAGTATCAAGACACGAACAAAGTTCAATACAACATGGCAAAATACCTTGTAGGACCAGAACAGAATTTGGCCGTAGTGGGGGACATCGACCAAAATATTTATAGCTGGAGAGGTGCAGACATCAAAAACATTTTAAATTTTGAACAAGATTATCCAGGTGCAAAAGTTGTCCTTCTGGAGCAAAACTATAGATCAACACAAAATATTTTATCTGTGGCCAATTCAATTATTTCAAAAAACATTCACCGTCGCGAAAAAAATCTTTTTACGGAAAACGGGGAAGGTGAAAAAATCACAACCTATACTGCATATGATGAGACAGATGAGGCAAGTTTTGTTGCAAATACCGTTAGAGATTTAATCCGTGAAGGTGCGAAAGCTTCCGAGATTGCAATTTTGTATCGTGCCAACTTTCAATCGCGCGCACTTGAAGAAGCTTTTCTCACTCGTGAATTACCATATCAGCTTTTGGGTACAAAATTTTATGAGAGAAAAGAAATTAAAGATGTCCTTTCATATTTAAAATTGGCATTAAATCCAGATCAAAATGCGGATATAAAACGTGTGATTAATATTCCTGCTAGAGGAATCGGAAAAGTGACATTATTAAAAATCATGGAAGGAAAGGCAGAGGAACTGACAGATTCTGTGAAAATAAAATTTAATGAGTTTAGGTTAATCTTGAAAGACATTGCGAGTGAAATAAATAGAGGAACACAGGGACAGACTGACCTGTTGGCAAAAAAACCCTCAGAAATTATTAAATTTGTTCTTACAAGAAGTGGAATAGAGGCGATGTATAAATTTGGAAAAGAGGAAGACGAAGAGCGCTTGGAAAACGTACGTGAATTAGTTTCTATTGCAACAAAGTTTGACCACCTCACTGCACCAGAAGGAATTGAAAAATTAATTGAGGAAGCATCACTATCATCTGACCAAGATGAGATAAAAGAAAACGAAGCGGTACGTCTTATGACAGTGCATGCATCAAAAGGCCTTGAATTCGATACGGTCTTTATTTCTGGCCTAGAACAAGACCTTTTTCCGCACGCCAAAATGAATGAGGGGACACTATCAGGTGAAGAGTCCGAGGAGGAACGTCGCTTGTTTTATGTAGCCCTTACACGCGCTCGTAAAAAATTGTATTTATCATATGCCCAAACACGAACCATTTATGGAAACAAGCAGGTGAATATTCCTTCTGAATTTTTAAATGAAATCGAACCAGATTTTATAGAACAAAAAGAACAAGTATCTGGCATCAAATCAATCTTTATAGATTTCTAAAACATCAACATGATCTTTGCAAAAAAATCACTTGGTCAAAACTTTCTTCAATCAGACAAAGCACTGCGGCAAATCGCTGAAGCCTCAGGATTAACACAAGATGAAATTGGAATCGAGATTGGACCAGGAGAAGGGGCGCTTACAGAAAAACTTTTGGCCACAGGGGCAACAATTTTTGCCATAGAAAAAGATGACCGTCTTATTCCAATTCTCCAACAAAAATATTCAGAACAAATTAAAAATGGGAAATTAATTTTAGTCCACGATGATATCTTAAAAGTAGACATCCAAAAATTAGTTGGGGATAGAAAATATAAACTGATTGCAAACATTCCGTACTACATCACCGGCATGATCATGGAAATGTTTTTAGGAGCTGACCATAAACCAGAACAAATCGTACTTTTGGTACAAAAAGAAGTAGCCGAGAGAATCACAACCAAAGATGGAAAAGAGAGTATTTTATCCATGAGTGTAAAATTGTATGGAACTCCTCGCATTATAGATCGAGTGCCCCGTGGTGCATTTCGACCGATTCCAAACGTTGATTCTGCTATTATTTTAATAAATGATATACACAAAAATAACATCACGAAAGAGATTGAAGAAAAGTTTTTCCTTACACTTAAAAAAGCCTTCGGCCAAAGACGTAAGCAAATAGGGAACACTCTTGGCGTGACTGACGAACAGGTAAAATCAGTGAACCAAAATCTTTCAACCAAGAGCAGGCCTGAGGAATTGTCAGTTTCTGATTGGCTTGCACTTTCAGATATCCTCAATTAGACATTTCCCATCATTCTTTCTGAACAGCTTATGATATAATTTCAGAATGGATCTGAAAAAAAATCAGCAGACTCTTCAAAAAAACTTTCAGAATAAAAACTCACGCACCGATAGTGCACCCAGTAAGACTATTCTCATTCTTGGGGCAGTATGTTTTTCCATTATTTTAGGCTCGGTAGCATACAAAATAGCGATTGCTCAACGAGCCCTCCACCCAAATGACGCTATTATTGGATTACAAGGAACAACAACAGACCTTGGAAACGTAGTTACGAATGCGATACAAGACGCACAAGACAACTCAAACATCGAAGGACTTGCTACTTCTAGTGACCCTTTTGCACCTCAGCCAGGAGATTCTGTGTCTGACCGAGTGACCAAAAAGATATTCTCAGGCTATATGTATGCCCAACAAACAGATGGGGTAACCGACCAGTCGACAGCTGATGTAACCAGCGTGGTTATGGGACAAATTAACCAATCAGATCTACCTCAACCGGAATTCCTTGCAAACCAAGTCCATTTTTTCGTGCCGACTTCGAAAGACCAGATTAAACAGTACGGTAACAACTTGGCAGATGTGATCGTTCAAAATTACCAAATAGTGGCTAATAATAAGGAGAAATATGCTAACAATCTTACTGAAATGGCTAAAATATACAGCCAAATAGGCTACAACATCATGAAAGTTAAAGCCCCTATTGAAATGAATGTGGAGCAATCAAGCCTTGCAAATTCTTTTGTTCTTGCGTCAGAAGGTATGAAAATGGTAGCTCTTCAAGAAACCGATCCGGTCAAATCTCTACTTGGATTAAAAACTGTCAAAGAGGTGGGTCAATCTCAATCACAGGTGTTAATAAATATCAGTCAATACTTTAAGAAGAATGATATAATATTTTCAACAAATGATTCTGGCGCCTTCTGGAATCAGTTCATGAACCTGAAAATTAATGACCAAAGCACACAACAAAACAATGCAACAGGGAATTAAGACGCTAAAAATATCGGTTTTAGTTATTGCAATTTTCTGTGCGTCTTTTCCAATCGGAGCATTCGCTCAAAAAGCAAATGGAGACAGCCAGGAATCAGCCTACAGCAACGGGGTGTCGAAAAGCAGTAGCTCTAATGGGAACTATTCTAGCATCGCTACAGAATCTCTCTCTTGCTCGGCAGGACAGATTTTATCCAGCCTTCTGAGTTCAGCCATTTCCAGTGTCTTGAATAAAGTGACTGACACAATTGGAGACACCGTAAGCACTATCAGTCGTAAAGTTAGCGTAGACGACGATTCAACGCACAATAACCAGAAGAATGCCAACAATGCTCAAATTGGACATTTCGCTTTCGGTAGTGGAATTATAGACACACCAGGCTGGGATGCAATCGCATACTGTATTGTAAATAGTGTAATTTCATACATCGCTGACAGCACTATTAGATGGGCAAACAGTGGATTCAATGGTAATCCTTCATTTATTGAAAACACTGGAAACTTTTTTCAAGACCTAGCTGACAGAGAGGCAGGAAGTTTTGTGAGCAGTTTGGCCAAAAACATTACAAACGGTGGGGTGGACCTATGTTCACCGTTTAAGTTGCAGATCTCTGTTGGGTTATCTAATTATTATAGCAATGGTAGTAATTTTAAAAACAGTGCTAAATGTTCCCTTACTAAAGTAGTAGGTAATATTGATAAATTTACCACGGGGGCAGATTTTTCTTCAGGCGGGTGGAATGGTTGGTATTCGATGACGCAGAACCCGCAAAATAATGGCGTAGGGGCATGGATTATGTCGAACGATGAATTACATGGAAGAATTACAGCGAAAAACAATACGGCAACTCTTGAATTGGGACTTAACAAAGGATTTCTGAACTATAAAAAGTGCAGTAAGCCAGGTGACGCAACGTCTTGTAAAACCGTCACTCCGGGTATAGTTATTCAAGGGCAACTGGAAAAAACCTTAAACCTTGGGAAAGACCGTCTCGTTTTGGCGCAAAAATTTGATCAGGTTGTTGAGGCAATTGTTAATAGCTTGATCAAGGTCGCATTAAATGAAGCTTTAGGCTCTGGTAAATAAGATGAAAAAACTATTTATTAAAAACACTCTGTTATTTGGTTTAGGCCTGCTTATACTGTTAACAAACACAGGTGGTAATTTGGCATTGGCGCAGGCATTACCTATAGGAGGAGGAGGAGCCCCAGCAGAAAGTGGGCTTCTGGCCCCAAACGTAAAGGCCTCTGATGCGGCTGCTCAGCAGGAAAATACAGGAGGCAGAGCTGGAGGAAACGGAACGGCGGGCGGCCTCGTAAACGGTGGACCTTTCACGGCGGAAGATATTGCAAAACTTAATAATTTAATTAATAATCCCCAGACTCCTTCCGACACAACGGGGAGCGGGGAAGACCTTAGTCCTTACCTAGCAAAACCAGCAGGAACAATTGCTCCTAGCATGCACAGTACAGTAAATACTCCGAACCCTGACAACAACACAGAAAAAAAAATACTAGACAATGTCCCAACCGACGATAACGGTTGTGCCTGGTGGAGCCCTGGAACATGGTTACCCTGTGGAATCATGAAGATTGGACAATTTGTACTATGGTTAATGTCTTTGGTTTTATGGTTTGCCGCAATGTTATTTGATCTATCAGTCAACTACAGTTTGAACATGGCCAAACTATTGAAGGAACTTCCTATAGTAAATGTGGGCTGGAATATATTGAGAGACATCACAAATCTCGGTTACATATTCATACTACTGTATGTTGCTTTAAATATGATACTGGGAACTTCGACATATAAAGACAAGAGTATTATTGCCCAGATTATAGTGACTGCAGTTTTGGTAAACTTTAGCCTTTTTGGTGCAAAGGTGGTTGTCGACGCGAGTAACATAGTTGCCATACAGTTTTACAACCTCATTACTCCAGCCAATGGCAGCAACACCAGTGCCCCGACAGGAATAACTGAACAATTCATGCAAGTGGTAAATTTACAGAGTGTTTATTCTACCTCTCAGGATAAGTATTCTAATGCCTCTCTTTTAACGAATGCAGGCGCTGGAACAAGCCTAAGCAACGGTTCAGTAACAGGCACTGTTACAAGCGGTGGGGCAGCGCCATATTGGAGACTCGCATTATTAGCCTTTGTTGGTTCAGTATTTATCCTAGGAACATCAGTTGTATTTTTTGCTGGTGCTTTTATGTTTCTAAGCAGAACGCTCACCCTGATGTTCTTGTTAATGTTCTCTTCAATTGCTTTTGCTTCGAGAGCGCTACCAGAGACCGAGAAACACTTTAAAAATTGGCTACACAAACTTATAGATAACTGTATATTTGCACCTGTTTTCGTTGGGCTTTTATATATATTAATAAAAGCGATGAAGGGGGTTGGGGGTACTAGTATAAACTTTGGAGCAATGATCTTGAATGGACAAAGTATCAGCGGGTTAGTTAGTTTCTGTATGATTATGGGAGCGTTAGTCGGAGTCTTGTTAATATCAAAAAGTCTTGGTGTGAAGGGTGCTGACTTTGCACATAGTTTTATGGACAAGAGATTTGGAATGGGGAATTGGTTTGGAACAAAAGGAATGGCAACAAGAACACTCGGGCAAGCTGCAACAAAAATTGCAGAGTCAGAGGCCATGAGGTCAGCATCAAGGTTTATTCCAATACCAGGAACAGAGAAATTTCTAGGCAGTGTTGGGAAGCTGACAGGGTACCAAGATGTGCGCGATAGAAAGACTGCGGCACTTAAAGAAAAGGATGCATATCTTTCTGGTGTTTCTCCACAGGGCAGATGGGAGAGTGATGCGGCTTATAAGACAAGAAAGAAGGCAGCAAAAGGCAGAGGACTTCGAGGGGTCGGGCTTGATTCTTCTGGTAATCCTGTTACAGGGGTTGGAGCCGGTGTTGATGCGGTAAAAACATTCTTTGGTGGAACCGCCTATTCTGGTTATCAAAGAGGTAAAGCAAAACAAGCAAAAGCAAGCGCTGCAAGTGAAGAGCGTAAAGACAAAAACCGTCTAAGTAACGCAAAGGGAGTAGGGAAGGTCCTAGGATTAGAAATGCGAAAAGAAGATCCATTAAACCCAGGAAATTACTTAGAAAAAATCGATCCTGTAAAAGAAAAGTTAGCAATTGACATGTTGGATGCAATTACTGACGGAGAAGATCTTACCCTCTCAACAGACTTAACAACTCGGGAGACGGCATACAGATTTGGCAAAGTAAAGGTGCCAGATTCATCGCAAATAGTGCAGGCATACAACACAAACAGGCCTGGAAGTACAACATACAAACAGAAACTCAAAGAACTTGCTGCAAAATTACGTTCAGTTGAAAACGCCTTTACAAAACAACAAGAAGAGGACGGTAAAATATAAAAAACCACTATGAAAAAAGGATTTGATTATTTATTCGAAAGCACAGACAAGTTACCACCCGAGATCGCCTCTGTGGTTCTTGAATTCAACTTCACAGGAGGATTCACGTCTCTGATAAACAAGTACAAGCTTCATCTTGACCAGGCCGACGACCTAGAAGACATGACTTTCCGAGTTATGTTCGCTGACATGAAGCCAGCGGACTTTACCGCAAAATTGGTTTCGGACTTCAAACTTGCTCCTGTAACGGCCAAAGAACTAACAGACGACACTAATACAAACATCATAGAGCCTGTCAGAAAATCTATCCAAGATTACATAAATACAATGTTGGAAGACTATAAAGACATTGAAATTGACGAGTCTAAAATAGAAGGGGAGGACAAAACTACAAACGTAGCCATAAATCCATCAGTTCCATCGCCTCAGGAATTCCACCCAAAGTCTTTATACAACGAATCAATTACAGACGAAGAGCCTAAGAAGCACAACAATGGAACAACCTTGACTCATGCGGATATTCTCCATGGAATTGAAAACCCTCACTCTTCACTACAACAAATTAAACCTGCTGAACCATTTAAAATGGAGAATAGCCCCATAAAAAAGGTTTCCGGCTCAAAGAGCTATGCTGATGTGATGGGAGGTGGTTCCAACAAGGTCAAATGGAACGATGCAAACGAAATAGAAAAGGCAATTCACCACGCACCTCTATCACCAAAAACACCTGAAGTTAAGGCTGAAAAACCAAGCAATCTCCCTGCGGAAACGCCAGTCATCTTGCCAGCAAAAACAACAGGCGCTGTTGTTCCAAAATTGACCGTTGACCCCATCGCTCAAAAAAGTTCATCAGTTGTAGTCTCATCTCCAAGTACAGATCCATACAAGGAAGTTATTTAATCTGGTATAATCCCTGCATGAAGTACCAAGTCCCTCAGTTCATCGAAGTAGAGGATAAAATTTTCGGACCATTTACATTTAAGCAATTCGCATACTTGGCTGGAGGGGCAGGGGCAGCTTTTCTTGCGTACAAATTACTTCCAACTTTTATTGGCATAGTTGCTGCCATACCCTTTATAATTTTAGGTATCATGATGGCATTCTACAAAGTGAACGGACGCCCCATGATTGACGTCATTCAATCTGCCTTTGAATATTTCACTAAAAATCGGCTTTATATATGGAAAAAGGAAGAGAAGAAACCACAAACAGAAAAGGAGATCGAGGAAAAAGCTATTGCAAGTTTTATGCCATGGAACGCTGTGCCAAAATTGTCTGACAGTAAATTAAAAGAATTGAGCTGGAGCTTGGACATAAATGACACTATATATTCACACGAACAAGGAGGTATGATTCATGGCAGCACTGTTCCAAATACAAAACCATTTTAAAAATGTTATACTTTTAACAATATGGTACTAGACGCTTCTCCAACACAATCATTTGTCCCAATAAAAGAGGTTCGTGATGGTGTGTTGATTTTAAAAGACGGATCTATGCGTGCGGTCTTGCTTGCTTCGTCATTAAACTTTGCATTGAAATCTGCCGATGAGCAACAAGCTATCACGTTTCAATTCCAGAACTTTCTAAACTCTTTGAATTTCTCGGTTCAGATCAGTGTTCAATCACGACGCTTGGACATTCGACCATACATCGCCCTTCTTGAAACTCGTTACAAGGATCAATCAACTGATTTAATGCGCTTACAGACACGTGAATATATAGAGTTCATCAAAAGTTTTACAGAGCAGACGAACATCATGACTAAAAACTTTTTCATCGTTATTCCATACACACCACCAATCCTAGGAGGGAAGAGTAGTCTGGCATCTAGTTTCTTTTCAAAAAAGAGTAAAGCAGAGGAGTCAGCAGACAAAACAGCCAATTTCGAAGAACACCGCAGTCAACTTATTCAACGTCTCGAGGTAGTACAGCAAGGATTGGTTCGTTGTGGTATTCGTGTTGTACAATTAGGCACAGAAGAACTGGTTGAAGTCTTCTATAAAATCTTTAACCCAGGCGACGTAGATAAACCAATTCACGTACCACAAAAATAAACACCATGGGAATATTAGACTTTTTAAAATCCAAAAAAGAAAAAGAAAAGAATTCGCTCACTTCGATTCTTCCTCAGGAAATATATGAAGCGGGGGTCTTAGAATTACAGGACATTATCGCCCCGTCTGCGCTTAAGGTAACACCGCGAGGTCTTAACCTTGGAGACAAGATTGTGAGAACATTTTTTGTTATCTCATACCCGAGATTTCTAAACGAAGGTTGGTTTTCTCCAATCATTAACCTAGATAAAATTTTTGATATTTCAATATTCATTCACCCGATTGATACAGCTACAGTGCTTCGCCAATTTCAAAAGAAAGTAGCCGAAGTCCAAAGCCAGATCCACATGCGAGAAGAGAAGGGGTTGGTTCGAGACCCGATGCTCGATACTGCGTACCAAGACCTAGAAGCCTTGCGAGACAACTTGCAACAAGCTCAAGAAAAACTATTCGATGTTGGCTTGTACATCTCCGTCTACGGAGAAAGTGAAACAGAGTTGGACAAGATCGAGTCTGAGATCAAATCCATCCTTGAATCAGCGCTTATTTACATCAAACCGGCACTCTTCCAACAAGAGCAGGGTTATCGAAGTATTTTACCTATAGCAAAGGACGAATTATTGGTGCACTCTAAACTAAACTCTTCACCACTTTCTAGTCTTTTTCCATTCATTTCATTTGACCTTACCTCAGATAAGGGAATCCTTTATGGCATCAATCGTCACAATTCAAGTTTAATTTTGTTTGATAGATTTTCTCTGGAAAACTACAACTCAGTGACTTTTGCCAAGGCAGGTTCTGGTAAATCTTTTGCCACAAAACTGGAAATCTTGAGAAGCCTTATGTTTGATACAGATGTAATCGTTCTTGATCCTGAAAAAGAATACGAATACCTCGCAGAAGCGACAGGTGGAAGATATTTCAACATCTCCCTTACATCTGAACACCACATCAACCCGTTTGATTTGCCGGTACCACGCGAAGACGAAGCTCCAGCTGATATTTTACGTTCAAACATTGTTAACTTGGTGGGACTTTTCAGAATTATGTTGGGAGGATTAACACCTGAAGAAGATGCGATTATTGACCGAGCCATCAGCGAAACATATGCATTAAAAGACATCACCGCCGATTCAAATTTTGCAGCAGTCGAACCGCCCCTAATGTCAGATTTCGAATTGGTACTGGCTGGCATGGAAGGGGGAGAGTCCCTGGCACAACGTCTCACAAAATACACAAAGGGTACGTGGGCAGGTTTCATCAACCGCCCTTCAAACGTGGACATAAATAAAAAATTCGTGGTGTTCTCACTTCGAGACATGGAAGACGAATTGAAGCCAATCGCAATGTACATCGTGATGCACTTCATTTGGAACTCTATTCGAAAAGAAATCAAAAAACGCCTTCTTGTTATCGATGAAGCGTGGTGGATGATGAAATCAGACGACACAGCCTCATTCTTGTATGGACTAGCAAAGAGAGGACGAAAATATTATTTAGGTATGGCAACAATCACACAAGACGTTGAGGACTTCCTTAAGTCTCCATATGGATTACCAATCATTACCAACTCTTCAATTCAAGTTCTCTTGAAACAGTCTCCATCATCTATTGATATTGTTCAAAAGACATTCAACTTAACAGATGAGGAAAAATATTTACTTCTTGAATCAGACGTAGGAGAGGGGATCTTCTTTGCAGGACTGAAACACGTAGCGATTAAAATCATTGCTTCGTACACAGAAGAACAGATCATTACGACAAAACCATCAGAAATTCTAGCGATGAAAAAAGCAAAAGAGGACTTGGCAACAAAAAGCATAGAAGAGGGTAAAGAGCGAAGCGACAAGTTAAAGTCAGCCCTCGGAAGAATAAATGAGTAGCGCAGAAGCAACAATTGAAGAAATGGCTGGTGTGGAGGATGCGAGACTCGCAGATCAAAAAATTAAGGCCAAGGTAGCGGCCGCAGGAGTAATTAAAGATGACGATCCAGACCTACCTTGGGGAACTTTTTTCTTAATGTTAATTTTAGCAATAATCTTTGATGTAGGTTGTTTTTTAATGAACTTAATACCGATTGCGGGTGGATTCTTGGAAGATGTCACGATTACTCCAGCAGCCATACTTAGTTTCTGGATTTGGTTCAAAATGAAGGGGATAAAGTTTACCAAAGGATCTAGAGGATTAGTGACTGTCATTGTGGGAATCGTAGGTTTTATACCCGTTTTGAATGCTTTTCCAAAGTGGACTTGTGAAATCATATATATGAAAATCGCAATTTCTGGTGGGAAGAAGCTTAAGCAGATTGTTGGTAAGTAGTGATGCGGGTCACAAGTAAATAGTGTTATAATGAAATCGATGAATAAAAAGTTTACTCGTAAATATTTTTTTATATTTCTCTTATCTTTTTTGATTCTATTTTTTGGTGCAGGTTTAGTTAAAGCCCAAGACATCAACACATCTGCAACCTCTACAGAACCTCATGTTTTGATATTACCAAACCCCTACGCAAATCTGTCACCTGAGGAGCAGGCTAAACTTCCACTTAGCGCCAAGGAACCTGATATCAAAGAACAAGTATCTGTTGATGTGAACCCGGAGGTGCCACAACCAGGAGAGACGGTGACTATTAATGTAAGTGCATACGGAGGAATAGACATAGATGCCGCTCAGATAAATTGGGTCATGAATGGAAAGAGCGTTCTTAAGGGGCAAGGTGAAAAGCAGTTCATATTTAAAGCAGGGACGGACGGGCAATCAAACAAAATTGAACTTCATATTCAACCAAAATACGGTGCAGAAGTTATTAAAAACTTCAATTTTAAACCTTCTGATGTGGATGTGCTTTGGCAAGCTAATACATACACACCCCCTTTCTATAAAGGAAAAGCTCTGTACACACCAGAAGCATATGTGCAATTCGTGGCCATGCCAAATATCACAAATGATGTTGGAGCAAAAATTCAACCTTCTAAGGCCATCTATAATTGGAGAATTGACCATACAAACTATGCAGACAAATCTGGTTATGGAAAAAACTTCTATGATTTTTCAGGATCCATCCTAGCGAAACCGACCTCGGTAGAGGTGACAGCCTATGACCCCTTTAATAAAGATTCTACAGGTGTAGGAAGTCTAGATGTTGGACCGGTCCAGCCCGCATTAGTAATGTATGAGATCCATCCAACTTATGGACCTATATTTAACACAGCAGCAATTGGAACATACAATTTTGGAGCCCAGGATTTACAAATGGGAGCTTATCCATATTTCTTTAGTACTGGCAGTAAAAAATCTATTCCATATGTATGGAAAATAAACGGGACAACATTAGACACCCTACCTCAAAATCAAGATTTTCTTGTGTTACAAAAAGTGAAACAAGATAGCGGCCAGTCTACAATTGATGTGTCTGCCTCAAATGGCGACAAAGTTCTGCAGCAGGCCGGAACTCAACTTGACCTTATCTATTAATAGTTTTTTTGGTATTACTGAGAGGTCAGATTTGATATAATAAAAAGGTGAATAAAAGTTTCTTTAAACATAAATCAATACTCACTTTTTATATACTAGCAATTTTAGTTACACCTATTTACGCGAAAGCTGATGATCTACCCCCACTACCAGAAGGAGTGCCCAACGAAGCTGTTACTGGCCCAGGCCAAAAAACAGTAGTGCTAGGCGGTGGGTTGAGCGGTACAGCAAATAACAAACCGGCCGACACAAAAGCACTTACAGGACCTGCGAATGGAGACTTCAGTGGTTCAGACTTAACACCATATTCACCTAACACGTCTATAACCAGCCAACACTTGCAGTTGGGCACTGACGGCAAACCGTCTACCACTTTAACAGGTGACGGGACAGGATACACCCTAAACCTAGATGGTTCGTACTCAAACAACACAGGGGCGTTACCTTTTCCAAACAGCGATATAGTTGGGGATGAAGCTGTAAAACAGGAAAAGTCTCTATTCCAACAAGGTCCAGATACCTGGAATTGGCCTACCGGTAGAAATAATAATGTGACTCAAGGTGGAACAACTAACGGAACCGCAAACTCCGCCAACATCTGCCAAAACGGAATCTGTAACTACACACTTCTTGCACCAATAGGCACGTTCTTGGGGAATAAAAGCAACGGAACGGTGTATCAATTCACCCAAGACAGTAACTCTCTGTGTAAGTTGTTAAACTCTTGGTTTCGTATTGGTATTGCACTAGCAGGAATGTTGGCTGTAGTCATGATTGTGATTGGTGGCTTTCAATATGCAACAACAGATTCACTGTTTGGTAAGTCAGAAGGGAGGACAAAGGTTGATAATGCTTTGTTTGGTTTAGCCTTAGCGTTGGGTACATGGTTGATACTTAATACAATCAATCCTGCGTTGACGAATTGTTCGTTGGATGCGAAGGCGACGACGGCGATTAATAGTACGGTGGCGACAGTCAGTGACGGAATGATGACAGGGGCCCTGGCGGGCGGGACAGTAATGAGAAATGCAACAAACGGAACATTGGACTTAGGATCAGGTGCTTCTTATGGTGTAAAAGGCCCAGGGTCTATAGTAGCCAACACCCAAGCTGGTCTAATGTTTCCAGACCAAACATGGAACGAGGCTTTAATACAGGATATTAAAGATTCTGGAATAATGAATTTAAGTCCTTCAGACTCAGCAAAATATTTTCCAAATGGAAATCCAACCCAGGACCAATGGGCAAGCTTATTTGTAAGCATTGCAAACAAAGAGACAACAGGATTCAATGCGAAAGACAACACTGTTGCACACAAGCTGGACGGAAAATCCTCATTTTCTTCAGAAGGGTTGTTTTCACTTAGTGTAAGAGACCCTGAGGTAATAGTAGTTGCAAGAAATAACGGAGTCACCCCACAAGATGTTCTAGGTGACCCGATCTTAAGTATTAAATCCAGTGTAGACATAATGAAAAGAGTAATACAAGAGAGGGGATATATCAGTGGGCCAAACGGTTACTGGGGACCTGCAAACCGCGGAGAGTAGTTTTTTACATAAACTTATTTTGTTTATTTTTGATATAATAAAAAAGTGAATAAAAGTTTCTTTAATTTAAAGTTAATATTTTCAACTGTTTTACTACTCCTTTTAGTTACACCCATTTCTGTTCTGGCTCAGCAAGATGTAATATCACCCTTGCCACCGCTACCAGACATAAAAGAAAATGCTCCTGCGGTCACTAGTGTAAAACTACCCTACACTACGCAACGACTGAACGTTGACACATCAAACGCTGCAGGAACAGTGGTTGCCGGTCCAGACAAACTAGGGGGAAGTCCTACAATGAGCCCTTCTCCCACATCAAACTTTGACTATAGTGCTTACTTGGCGAAACCCGCAGACAGCCTGGTGCCAAACATGTACCCAGACTCTCGCTATTATGCAGCACAAGCAGAAAAAAACCCTACCCCAACTTACAAAGACACTTCCACCAACATCTGCAAAAACGGAATCTGTAACTACACACTTCTTGCACCTGTTGGTACATTTATAGGAACAGACGAGAGCAAAGGAAAGATATATCAAATCACCCAAGACAGTAACTCTCTGTGTAAGTTGTTAAACTCTTGGTTTCGTATTGGTATTGCACTAGCAGGAATGTTGGCTGTAGTCATGATTGTGATTGGTGGCTTTCAATATGCAACAACAGATTCACTGTTTGGTAAGTCAGAAGGGAGGACAAAGGTTGATAATGCTTTGTTTGGTTTAGCCTTAGCGTTGGGTACATGGTTGATACTTAATACAATCAATCCTGCGTTGACGAATTGTTCGTTGGATGCGAAGGCGACGACAGCACTTGGAAGTGTTGGGGCGGGCACAAGTGTTGCCTCAGCTGGAACATCAGCCTCTGTTCCGGGCAGTTTAGCGGCTGCAAATACAGGCTCTGCTGATATAAGCGGATCTTCTGGAAGAGAAGCGATCGCAAGAACAGCTGAAAATTCCGTAGGTACACACCAATCAGACTTTTGTTCCTCCGATAGAGTTGGGTGTGCTGACGGAGTAAACACAGTTACATTAAAAGCCACAGGTAAACAAGCAGGGGGAGGAGCGAGCACAGCAAACCTTGCTGAAGCGCTTGGTCAGAACCCTGATTGGAAGCTGGTGCCAGGAGGACTAACAGACGCACAACCCGGGGATATAGTAGTTTCTCCAACACAAGGAACATTTGGGCACGCCGGAATTGTTGGGACCAATGGGCAGATAATAGCAAACAACTCAAATACAGGACTAATGACAAAGGGCGACTATACAACATCAAACTGGGGAAGTAAGGTTGGAGACAGAAGAGGCCTGCCTACATATGTGTATACATATGTAGGTCCGGCAAAATAAAATCCGTAGTGCACAAACTATTTATTTTGCTTTTAGATTAATGATATAATATCCGTAATGTCCAGCTCGAAAGTTACCATCGCTGTTTTTATAATACTCATCGTTTCAATTGGAGGGCTTTTAGGTTTCTATTTTTATTTGAATAGAGTTATCCCAGAACCTCAAAATCCTATCGCAAAAAATACTCCAACTTTTTATGGATTTGATCAGGTCAATCTTGATTCAACTCAAAACACTGCTAAAAATAAAAACTTGGGATCTTTTGACACAGATTCAAGCACCTCTACTAACCAAACTCCTGCGACTACCACAAAACCCATCTATGTATTGCGACTAATCTCTGCTCAACCTGTAGCAGGAGGGGACTTTATAACCAGAAACGTAGACATTTCTACATCTAGCACCCCAACAGGGACATCCACAAAAGAAATTAAATTGGCCTTAAGTAAACGAAAACTTGTGCCTATGGAATTTATCCGTTTTATTTTAAAGGCTAATGGAAATATCTATGAAACAGCAACAAGCACAAACGAGCTCGATCGATTAACAAACGTTACCTTAACAAAACTACAAGAAGCATATTTTAATACCTCAGGAAACCAAGTAATTATAAGAAACATAGTAGGGGACGATGGTATACAGACTAGACTAATGAGTCTGCAGGAAATTCCAAACTTAGCAACATCAAGTATTGCAACAACCACCGTCGCGAACCTTCCTTTAAACGTTACAGAGATGGCAATGTCTCCTGACAAAACACGTTTCTTCTATGTTAGGAATGGTAACCCTCGAGGAACCATTGCAAACTTAGACGGTGGTTCTAAAATTGGAATTTTTGATTCTCCGTTCAGAGAATGGCTTCCACAATGGGGAAGCGCCAGCACAATCTTTTTAAACACAAAACCTTCGGCTCTGGCTTATGGATATTTATATTCATTGGATGTTAAAACTTCTACCATTAAAAAAGTGCTAGGTGGTGTAACTGGTTTAACAACCCTTGTATCAAAAGACGGAAAGAATATTCTATACAGCGACACTAACAATAACGGACTACAATTGATTGTTCACAATATAAAAGACACATCAGAAAGGACACTGTTTGCACAAACTATGCCTGAGAAATGCGTGTGGGGCAACAAAGAACCGTCTGTTGTGTATTGTGCGGTTCCAAAGCAAGTTCCAAACCAAAACAACTATCCTGATGATTGGTACATGGGCACAGTACACTTCGATGACAGCATCTGGAAGTTTAACCTGAGTACCGGGGAAAGCACATTCATACTTAACCCAACCGCTCTAACCAAAATACCATTTGATATCACAAGCCTAAGCCTAAGTAAAAATGACGACTACTTGGTATTTACAGACAAGAATACTTATTCATTCTGGGGACTGAAACTGGGTAAACCTGCAGCAGTTATAACAACACCAACATCTACAACTAGTGCAAGCAGCACTAAAACTCGTTAGTTTTTAAGACTTCTTCTTAATAGTTTTACGGAAATACAACTCTTGACCGATAGCGAAAATGTTACTTGTGATCCAGTAGACAGAAACCAGACTGGCTAAGGAATATGAAATAAAGGCAACAAATACAGGTAGAACATACTTCATTTGAGTATTCATACTACGAGCCAAATTTTGTCCCATGTCTTTAGGATCTATTGGTTTAGTTTTATCGTGGGGAGGAACAACCAACTGAGCTTGGATAAACTGGGTAATACCGACAAATATAGATAGGAAAAGCGAGTGTTTAATAGCAAGGTCGAATATTCCCAAGAAAATAGTATTAATAGCAGCGGGAATGCCCACAAAAGAATAGAGAATTGTTGTATTTATAATGTGGATGTCTCCAGAGTAAAAAACTTTATAAAGAGCAAAGATAATAGGCAACTGGAGAAGGATCAGAAAAAGGCCAGAGAAAGGGTTTAATTGATTCTTTTTATAGAACGTAAGTAATTGTTGCGACAATTCCTGTCGATTATCTTTATACTTTGCCTGTAATGCTTTTAATTCAGGATCAAGCTGTTTCATTTTGATCTGAGTTACTACACTCTTCTTTGAAAGAGGGAAAAGGATAAACTTAACTACCAAAGTAAGAACCACTACCGCTATACCAACGTCGTGGTAGGGGACAACCCCAATAAGATAAACAAGGCCGTTGTATAAAGGATGATAAAGAAAATTGTTATAAAATGATGAAAACATGGGCTACAGTATACCTCCTTTTCTGAAAGTCTGCTCTAGAGAGAAACTTAAGTCAGAAAGGGGAATATCCAGGACTTTTTTATTTCCAACAATAGCAATTAGAAGTCCTGATTTTGGTTTTTGTGTCTCCAAAAAAGAAGTTAGAGCAGAGTATATTCTACGGCGAGCCTTGTTACGAAGAGCGGCTGTGGAAAAAGGTTTTTTTGGAGACACAGCTGAGATCTTAAAACCCTGCGCAATCTCTAATGTGTGGTTTTTTATGAATTTAACCACAAAAAAATCAGAAAAGAGTGGCTTTCCTTTGATCATAACCTCTTCTATTTCAACAGAAGTTAGTCTTTGTTTTTTTGGCAACATAGTACAAAACCCTTATACAGAAAGCTTCTTTCGTCCCTTTCGACGTCTAGCCTTTAGAACGCGCTTGCCTCCGTGAGTTTTAGATCGAACAAGAAACCCGTGAGTGGTTGCTCTTTTTCGCTTTGATGGATTATATGTTTGAGACATGATGGGGAGAGTATATACTATTTATCCGATTTGGCAAAATTATATGTTGAAATGAGGTTATCCACCCCGTCCACACCTTATCAACATGTTTATAAACTTTCCACAAGTTCCAAAGAGTTTGTGAACAGCTATAATAGCAACCACTATGAACACACAGAAAATTTGGGATACAGCTTTGGTTCAAGTTGAACTCGAAGTCTCGCGCCCGAACTTCACCACGTGGTTCAAAGATACTTTTATATCCAAAATTGAGGACGGTGTAGTGTTTCTTGCGGTTCCTAACACTTTTGTTAAAGATTGGCTCCAGACCAAGTACCATAAGGTTATTTTGCAATCTTTACGTAATATAGAGGAAAACGTTAGGTCTTTAGAGTATTCAATAGGACAAGCTGAGAAGAAAAAGTCTGATAAAACACCTCAGCCAGGACCCACAAAAGAACTTCCTTTGGACAATCTTGTTATAAATCCTGAAGACAACCTTAATCCACGCTATACTTTCGAAACTTTTGTGGTTGGGCCCTTTAACGAACTGGCGCATGCGGCTTCCCAGGCAATTTTAAAGAAGCCAGTGGCTTATAACCCGCTCTTTTTCCACGGAAATACCGGCTTGGGAAAAACCCACCTTATGCAGGCGGTAGGGAACTACTTTAAAAACCACAACAAAGAGAAGAGGGTACACTACGTAACCTCAGAAAAGTTCACGGTGGACTATGTAAATGCTGTGCAGGCCAACAAAGTTAACAATTTTAAGGAAAAGTACCGAAAATACGATGTTTTTATAATGGATGATATCCAATTTCTTTCTAATAAGGAAAAGACCCAGGAAGAATTGTTTCATCTGTTCAACTATTTATATGACAGCAATAAACAGATTATCTTTTCTTCTGATATGCACCCCAATTACCTCCAAAACCTCGAGGATCGTTTAAAATCAAGATTTATGCAGGGAATGATCATTGATATTTCTCCTGTTGACCAAGAGTCTCGTATTGCCATCCTGAAGACCAAAGCTCTGCATGGAAATTTTAACTTACCTCACGAAACAGCTGACTTCCTTGCCACAACAGTACACGGCAGCATTCGAGAACTAGAAGGGATCTTAAACAATATTATTTGTCAGTCCCAGTTAAAGAACCGGGACTTAACACTGTTGGAAATTAAGAATCTTACCAAAAATACCACAAAACCTCAGAAAAATGTCTCTGCTAAGGATGTTATAAAGGCCGTTTCTGCTTACTACAACATAGAAGAAGAGATTATTTACAGCAAAACTCGCCGCCAAGAGATAGTTAAACCCAGACAAGTGGCCATGTATCTTCTCCGTGAAGAATTTAACCACTCTTTCCCGTCAATTGGACAAAAAATGGGAGGAAGAGACCATACAACCATCATTCACTCGTGTGAAAAGATTAGAAACGAATTGAAAAACAACAGTGAACTGGCCGGAGAAATAAACCAGATTAAGGCGCTCATTTAAAAAATTGTATCTTTTGTTAATAAGATTGTGTACTAGCGGTGGAAAACTTCGGGAAAAGTATAGGATAAATACATAATTATTTTAGAATAGGTTGTGTATAATTAAGGAGTTCTCCACAGAAAAAATAAACAATGGAACTTTTCCCGCAAACCAACAACACCTTATACAAACGAGTGGGGATAAAAATTTCGATTAGACAAAGAGATTAAAAGGGATTGGGGATTATCCACATATCAACAGGACTAATAATAAGGGGTTTGTAAAAAATTAAATAAAAATTAAATACATACAATAAAGAAATGAAAATTGAATCCGTTAAAGAAAAACTGGCACATGCTGTAGCGAAAGCAGAAAAAGTCACCGGAAGAAACGCTTCTTTGCCTATTTTGAAGTGCATATTTATAGAAGCGCAGGATAATAGTTTAACTATCAAAGCCACTAACTTGGATTTAGGGATTGAAATTCAAATTCCTGTTAAAGTGACAGAAAAAGGACAGGTAGCTGCACCGGGTACGATCTTGAACGGATTTCTTTCAAATGTTGGAAACGAAAAATCTATAATATTAGAGACCATAGAAAACAATCTTCACGTATCAACTTCAAAAAACAGTACGATTATCAAAAGTTTCTCCCCTGAAGAATTTCCTTCAATACCGCGAATTGAATCACCTAATGGTTTTAATATAGCCTCAGAAGACTTTATAGAGGGTTTAAGGAGTGTTTCATACAGTTCCGCTACCTCTACTATAAAACCAGAGCTATCTAGTGTTAAAATCTATCCTGAGGGAGATTCTATTGTTTTTGTTGCCACAGATGGCTTCCGTCTTGCTGAAAAGAAAGTAAGAACAAAAAAAGGAGTAGATTTTCCTGCAATTCTTGTTCCTATCAAGAACGTCTCTGAAATTATAAGGATTATTGACGATATAAAGGCTGAAATATCAATTTTGATAGATAAAAATCAAATGGCTATTATGGTTGACGATTTGTATCTTGTCTCAAGAACAACAGAAGGAAACTTTCCTAATTATAAGGCTATTTTTCCAAAAGAGTTTACCTCTGAGGTCACTATTTTGAAACAAGACCTCATAAACAGCTTAAAACTAAGCACTATTTTCACTGATACCTTTAATCACGTAAAACTAACCGTCCACTCAAAAGAGAAACAGATGGAAATAATCTCTAAAAACAACGAAGTTGGAGAAAATTCCTCTCTAATTAATGCAACAGTAAAAGGGGACGACCTTAGTCTGAATTTTAATTTTAGATATATTAGTGATGCTTTTAATTCTTTGAAAGCAGACAGTCTTACTTTTATGTTTAGTGGTACAAATACACCTTTGGTAATAAAAGTTGTAAATGATGATTCGTTTTCATACGTAGTTATGCCCATGAACCGCTAATTTTGGTATAAGAAAAACATGAAGGACATCAAAGAATTGATTTCAAAAATTATTGGCATTAAAAATCCACAAGAAGACAAGGATTTTGTTGTTTCCACAATAAAAGAGGTGTGTGGTTTTATTATAGATTCTAAAAAAATTGATTTTTCTAAAGATTCTATAAAATTAAACATTAGTTCCCCCGAAAGGAATACTGTATTTATGAACCAGGCTAAAATTTTAATGATTTTAAGTGAAAAACTGAAAGACAGGCAGATAAAGAGATTTGTTTAGTTTCCAGAATCAGTTGAAAAGACCGTTGTTGCTTCAAAATGTCTACCTAAAAGATCAAAAGCTGTAGCTTTGATTTCGTTTTCATCCTGAAGACCTTTCACTTGTGCTGGTGTAAACAAAATAGAGAAAGGTGCTTGTGTTGCTGTCCCAATACTTTCACCATTAACTGTATAGTCGACTTTCGATGTTTCCGGAGCATAGTTGTAAACACTGACAGTTATTCGATTATTTTTAGGTGTGTATACAGGGCTGTCTATTCTTACACCAAATGCCCCAGATTGATTTAAAGGGTTAATAACAGGCTGAGGGAGGAGTCCTTGTGCAGATCCAGATTGAGCCCAACCAGTCACTCCAGCTTCCCATAAATTGAATTCAGGATCGGAAGAGGGGTTTGAAGGTTGTGGCCCCATAGGGTTAGATCTATCAATCCAATATAGTTCAGAATGAACTTCACCGCTGTTGGTGTGCCAAACTCCGCGAATGAAAGGTTTTTTAGCAGAATCGTCGTACACAGGTTTTTCGAATTGTTCAACAGGTACTTTTTGGAGGGCATAATCAAGAACTTGTTTCCACATAGGGGAGACAATTCTAGCAGAAGCGATTTGAGCCATCGGAGTGTTATCATTGTTTCCCATCCACGCCCCAATTGAGATACTCGGAGTGTAACCAATAGTCCAAGCATCACGAGAGCTGTTGGTTGTTCCTGTTTTAATAGCCACCTGTCTGTCTCCTGTATAAGAAAGAGTAAAAATTGAATTTCTGGCATATATATCTGACAAAACATCGTTCATCATTTCAGCAGTTTGAACTGGAATCACTTGTTGACCTGTTGTTTTCTGAGAATCATACGATTCTAATACTTGACCATCAGCTGTCGTGACGCTCAATACTCCTGTTGTTGGATTTCTTAACCCATTATTTGCAAATACCCCATATGCAGAAGTCATGTCGAGTAATGAAACCTCTGCTCCACCAAGAGCAAGAGATAGTCCATACTGATTTGCACCAGAGAGACCTTCAATTCCCATAGCCCGAGCCGTTTTAATTGCATTATCTACTCCAACTAAATATAAAACTTTAACCGCAGGGATGTTTTGAGACGCTCCTAACGCCTGTCTGAAGCTCATGAGTCCTTTATAGTTGAGACTATAGTTTTGTGGGTGATAACACTTAGCACTTCCTGAAATGGGAGTTCCAGAAACGGTACATCCCGAGTTAAATTCAGTATTAACGTCAAAAACAGGTGTTTCAGGAAGATATCCTTGGTTAAAGGCTGTTCCGTACACAAAAGGTTTGAAGGAAGACCCTGGCTGTCTTCGGGCCGTTGCTACGTTAAAGTTTCCAGTTATGTCTTTGTCAAAATAATCTCGTGATCCAACCATCATAAGAATCTGTCCTGTCTTTGGATCAGTAGCAACCATAGAACCATTAGTAGCTTTAAAGTTTTTTTGATTATCAATAACATATTTCTTTACGATGTCTTCAGTTTTTTGTTGAAGGTCGTAGTCTAGGGTTGTAACAATTTTTAGACCCCCGTTTTGAAGCATGTCATCTCCATACTTATTTTCTAAGTAATCTTTTATATACATTACAAAGTGAGGAGCCTTGATCCCAGCAAGGTTTTTTGGTTGGAAAACAACTTTTATTTTAAGGGCTTCGTCATATTCACTTTGGGTGATCGTCTTTAGGTCCAACATTTTTCTCAAGACAGTATTTTTACGATCTTCCAATTTCTGAGTATTGGTGCCATAAGGAGACAGTGTAGTTGGAGACTGGGGAAGGGCTGCAATATACGCAGCCTCTGCAAGATTTACTTCATCAGGCTTTTTTCCAAAAAACTGTTCTGTGGCCTCACCTACACCGTAAATGTTTCCCCCATAAGGCGACCCGTTTAAGTACATGTTTAAAATAGTGTCCTTATCCGCAACTTGTTCTAGTTTTATAGACAGAATCCATTCTTTGATTTTTCTCGCAATGGATTTGTCGTTAGAAAGGAGTGAGTTTTTGACCACTTGCTGGGTGATAGTAGAGCCACCCTGGCTAAACTTCAAAGAAAGAATGTTTGCAAATATCGCTCGAATGATAGATTTGGCCTGAATACCACCGTGTTGATAAAAGTTTTCATCCTCGATAGCAATAGAAGCTTTCTTAATATAAGGTGATATTTTATCGAAAGGAACCACAGTTCTTCGAATCTTTTGGCTCAAGTCATAAAGGAGAATGGTGCCGGTTCTGTCATATATTTTGGCCGATTGACCAAGCAGTCTGTTGTCAAAAGAGTCAGGGCTAGGTGTTTTTAGGGAAACTGCCCAAAAGACAACGACCGCTAACCCGAGAAACGCTAGGGTAATTAAGACCAATAAAGCATCTACAAGTAGGCGTTTTTTGCTTGTCTTGTAATTGGTTTTTGAAATATGATGAGTAGACAAGTGAATTAGTTTTCTTACAAAAAAGGTCGCTTTTTCTAAAGCTATACCAATTTTTTCTATTATAAAATCTGCGACACCTACCATTATACTTATAATTTTGTTCATTTGTATTATTTGCCTGTGGTTATCTCCACCAACTGACCAATGCTACACAATAGAAAATTGTGGTCAATAGCTCTATTTTTGTGATAAACTCTACCTATGATTTTTGGAAAAAAAACACAAATAGGACCTATTACCAAGAAAGATGAGGAAAAAATTGAACATTTATTAAATAGGGGGGTGGAACAAATACTCCCTTCTGTTGATTTTTTGCGCTCCAAGTTAAAATCAGGCCAACGCCTTAAAATCTATACAGGTATTGATCCAACAGGACCCTTCCTTCATCTTGGTCATTCAATTTGGCTTGAAAAGCTAAGACAGTTTCAGGATTTGGGGCATGAAATTGTTCTGCTGATTGGTGGTTTTACTGCAACAATTGGAGACCCGACAGGCAAAGACACAGCTCGTAAGGTTTTAACCGAAAATGAGGTCGCTTCTAATGCTAAAAAATACGTAGAACAGGCAGCTAAAATTTTAAATTTTAAGGGTAAAAACCCAGCTAAGGTTTTGAACAACTCAAAATGGTTGAAAAAGATGAATTTTTCAGACATCCTAAAGCTGTCTTCTTTGATTACTGTGGACCAATTGTTAAAGCGCGATATGTTTGAAAAAAGAGTATTAGAAGGCAAGCCAATTTACCTACATGAATTTATGTATGCATTAATGCAGGGTTACGATAGTGTGATTCTCGATGTAGATGTTGAGGTCGGTGGTAATGACCAGCTATTTAATATGTTGGTAGGGCGTGATTTTCAGAAGAAAATTAACAATAAAGAAAAGTTTGTCCTTACTATGAAACTCCTCACTGACTCTTCAGGTAAAAAAATGGGTAAGAGCGAGGGGAACATGGTGACTCTAGAAGATGGGCCAAATGAAATGTACGGAAAGGTTATGAGTTGGACCGACAGTATGATAGTTCCTGGTTTTGAGTTGTGCACCAGGATCACAGATCAAGATTTAAAAAATATTTCTGATGACCTCGGAAGAACTGAAACGAACCCGCGTGATGTGAAAATGAAGCTTGCTCACGAAGTGGTTTCTCTGTACTACGATGAACACAAGGCATTGTCTGCAGGAAAAAACTTTACGCAAACATTCCAAAAACACCAGCTGCCTGATGAGATCCAGACAGTCTCTGTTGTGTCGGGCGAGTTGTTGTCAAAGATCCTTTTCGAAAATAACCTTATAGATTCTGTCGGAGAGTTTAAAAGATTAGTAAAGGAGGGTGCAGTAAACATTAACGAAAATCAAAAGGTGGATTCTTTCTCAATCACCATAGATCAGGACGTGACAGTAAAGGTTGGAAAGAAAAGATTTTTAAAGATCAATATAAAAAGATAAACTACTGTAGTTCTTCTTCGTCGTAACCGAACTCTTCCCAACTAGTTCCGGCTTCCTCTTCACCATCTTCAGATACAGCCTTAGGTTTTGCTTCAAGGCCCAACATTTCTCTCTCATCATCTGTTAAATCATCAAAGCCAACTTCGTCTGGAAGTTCTGAGTGTTCTTCTTCAGCGCCAGCCAAAACTTCCGGGTTTAATTGAGCGTCCGCGGCTTCTTCTGAAAGGGGAACTCCTGGGTTTTCAGGATGGTCCTCATCCACCTCTTTATCGTCGACTAAAATTTTGTCAGAAACTTCTTCTTCGGCGTCTTTATTTTTTTTACTTTTTTTGTTGTTTTGTTGATCCACTTTTTTGCTTTTCATAAACCCGATTTTTCAATATTGGCTGTTATGTTGAATATATCTAACATACTCACATAAATATGCAAGAAAAATTATTGTGAATAAGTTTTATATCGGTAATTTGTTGTATGCAAAATAGGCTAAACCAATCGCAATAGCATCAAACTCGTCGTCCAAAAGAGGTTGGCTTTTAAGGGTTTTTAAAGAATTTTTAGTAAGGAGTCCGACCATTTTTATCATTTCTACTTTGCTGCTTTTTCCATTTCCTGTGACGGCTGATTTTATTTGGAGAGGTGTCATTTCATAAATGGTCAATCCTTGTTTTTTTGCTAGAAAAATAATTGAACCACGTACCTCAGACACACGCATTGCTGTTTTTTGGTTGTTGCTGATGAAAAGATTCTCGATCGAAAGTGATGAAGGGGAATAATTTTTTATAATTTCTAAAACCCTGTCACCAATCAAAAGGAGTCGCTCATAAAAATCCAATTTAGAAGAAGTTCTGAAGCATTCTGAAAACAAAACGGTTTCTTTTTTGGTGTGGGTTTTTTCTACCACAGCAATTCCCAATCTTTCATATCCTGGATCAATAGCAAGAATAATCATAGTAACTTTTCAGTCGGATAGGGTATTCCAAGATGGTCGTAACCCGCCTTAGTTACTATTCTTCCACGGGGAGTTCTCTCAATAAAGCCAATTTGTATTAGATACGGCTCGTTGAACTCTTCGATGGTTGCTTGGTCTTCAGCAAGGGATGCTGCGATGGTGTTTAATCCAACAGGGCCTCCGTTATACTTTTCAATCACCGTCTGAAGAATTTTTCGATCAGATAAGGCAAGGCCTTTGTGGTCAATGCTTAACATAGACAAAGCTTCGTCAATAACTGATTTTGTTAAGTCTGTGCCTCTTACTTGTGCAAAATCTCTACATCGTTTCAATAGATAGTTCGCAGTTCGTGGTGTTGATCTGCTGCGTCTTGAGATTTCGTTAACCGCTTCATCAGCAATATTTATCCCAAGCAGTTTGGCTGAGCGACTTACGATTTTTGCAATTTCGCTTTCTGTATAAAACTCTAAACGAAACACGCCACCAGAGAATCTTGAACGCAGAGGGGATGAGATCATTGCGATTCTTGTTGTTGCCGCAAGAAGAGTGAAGGGTGGCAAGTCCAGTTGAATGGTTCTTGCTGACGGGCCTTTGCCGATAATGATATCAATTTGTCCTGACTCCATGGCGGGGTAGAGAACCTCTTCAACGGTTTTGTTTAACCTGTGTATTTCATCTATAAATAAAATATCCCCTGGTGAAAGGTTGGTTAACACAGAAGCAAGGTCGCCGACGCGTTCAATGGCTGGACCAGAAGTGACCTTTATTTGAGCATTAATCTCTTTTGAAATGAGGTAAGCAAGTGTTGTTTTTCCAAGTCCTGGCGGGCCATAAAAAAGTACGTGTTCCGGTGGGTGATTCCTTTGTTTTGCTGCAGTCAGAAGGATGTGCAGGTTGTCTTTGATGTTTTCCTGACCAATATAATCATTAAAGGTGTTGGGTCGGAGGGTCTGATCCAAGGCGCGCTCTTCTATTGGTTGTTTATCGGGTGTACTTGACATAAAATATAGATCATGTTAACCTATTGTTCGTAGTTGTGCGCATGATATCCTTTGTACTTTCGGAAGACTTTGAGATATTGTGTGCACTTTCTTTTTTCAACGGTTCCTTGAATTTCTAAGCAATACCACCGTCCCGCGGTGTATCGATGTTTCTTAAAGGACGATCTGGTTATCACCTTACGGTGATGTACTGGAGCTATCCTTGGAGGCTCATTGGGCTTCCGATTTTATAATTGAAAGCATTGCTTAGAAATTCAAAGACCTGTTTCTGAAATAGTTGAGAGCCTTGTTAAGAAGAGTGAAAAGAACTTCTTACACAATAGCGCCGAAAGAGCCCTACTGTCAATTGACAGTAGGGCTCTTTACGTGACGTGGATAAATATGTGGATAAAATGTTTATAGACTGTGGTCTGGTTGTGTAAGGGTTGTGTAATAACCACCCAAAAACCTTGATAACTAAGTGTAAAACTTTGTATAAACAGGTAATAACTAAACCAAATCAACCACACGTTCCAATTCTTCAAAAGTAGTAACCCCGCGTAGCACCTTTAAAACACCATCTTGCTTCATATCGATGATTCCTTGTTTTTTTGCAACCTCTTTTATCTCTCTTTCACTAGGGCTTTCACGAATAATTTGCTCAATTGATTGGTCTGAGAAGATTGCTTCAAATACCCCGATTCGTCCTTTATATCCTGTGGTATTACAAGCATCACATCCAACTGCCTGCCAGATCTCTGTTGGTCTAGTGGGAAATTCAGAGGCTTCGTCTAGCCCAACCAATGAGGCAATAACGTCATCAATTAATTTGTTTCTGATTTCTGGCACCGGAATTTTCTTGGCACATTTTTTACATAAAATTCGGACCAATCGTTGCGCAAGGGCCACATGAATGGCAGAAGTTAAAACCTTTGGGTCAGCGCCCAAATCCACCAATCGAGTGTATGTTCCCGCCGCACTGTTTGTGTGAAGGGTAGAAAAAACCAAGTGACCAGTAAGAGACGCTTGGATAGCAGTGTTTGCCGTCTCGCCATCTCGGATTTCACCCACCATGATAATGTCAGGATCTTGTCGCATAGCAGAACGCAATCCGGATTCAAAGGTGTAACCCTTTTTTTCTTCTACTTGCGTTTGAACAACTCCGGGCAGGTGGTATTCAACCGGGTCTTCGATGGTGATTATTTTTGTTTCAGTATTTGTTACTTTTCTTAAAAAGGCATACAAGGTTGTGGTTTTGCCGGAACCAGTTGGTCCTGTAGTTAAAATCATACCGCTCGGTCGATTAATTTCTGCTTGAATTAAATTATAAAGTTTTGTTGGCATTCCTAAATCTTCAATACCCACAGAGATGCTTGAAGGGTTTAAGACTCGCATTACCACTGATTCTCCATATGAACCAGGAATGGTTGAAGTACGAATTTCAATATCATTTGTGTAAATTTTTACAGTGAAGCGTCCGTCTTGAGAGTTCTCTTTAATGTTGAGTTTCAAGCCTGAAAGTAATTTTAAACGAGACAATAATAAATTATAAGTATCCAAATCGAACTGAACAGTCTCGATTAACACACCGTCTAGTCTGTAGCGAAGGCGAGCGTGGTCTTCTTCTGGTTCAATGTGAAGGTCTGAGGCTTTTGTTGCCAAGGCACCTGCCATCATGATAGCCAGCAATTGTGAGGTGCGATGACTTTTCTTCATCTGCATCGCTTCGTTCAAAAGAGCGATGACGTCTGGCATTTTGTGCGACTTTTCAATTAACTTTTCAATTTCATCACTTGAAATATCCAGCGATCCAGCCTCGGTCTCAAAAGCAAAAGAAAGATCTTTGTATCTGTCCCACGCTTTTTCTAAACTAATAATTGATGTCATAAATAAGGTTGGGGCATAACCTTTTTTCGCTAAGACTTCAATTGATTGTTTTATTTTTTCATCGGTAGGGGAATGAATGGCCACCGATATTTTTCTACCCACTATGTCGAAAACTGCTAATTTGTTTTCACGTGCCTCATCCTCTACTATAAGTCGAAGCGCATCTGTGTTGATCGGAACTCTGGTGAGGTCGATGTATGCAATACCATATCTATCAGCAATGAGTTGTGCAGACTGCTCTTCTTCTTTGATTCGGAGCTCTCGTATTTTTTGATTTTGTTTATCTTCGTCGAACTTGATCATTTCAAAAACATTATACTTGATTATCGTAACGTGAGCTATTAAAAATGGTGATAAATTTTTTATTTTTTTATGTTAAATTTTTTTAAAAGATTTGGTATTGAATTGATAGGATCATTTACGTACAAAAAACAACAAAAACACACATAAAACATGGCGGGAAGGGGGTACTTGACAGGATAGGATAGTATGCTATACTAATACCAGATAAAGTTACTTACAAGAGATTTTCAAGGTAGAGGAGGTTTCGAAAGGGTTTAGTTGTTATCTGCAAAAAGTGGCTATAAATAAGCCTTAAAGCTATTTTTTGCAGATAACAACACTCAGAAAACAAAAACACCATGAAAATCAACGCACAGTTCGACATCACCGCTATCACGTCCACCGGGAACGGCAACGGAACGGCAACCCTCACGGGTTTGTCCGCCACCGGAGTCGGAGCCGCTCCCGGAGCTCCCGCCGGTGCACCTGCACCCGCAGGCGCTCCAGCCGCCGCCGCGCAGCCCTGCCCGCAGGCCTGCGCATGGACCGGATGGAAAAACGTCTGGTACGCACTCCTCGCGATCTTGGGCATCATCGCCTTGATCGGGATCGCCTGCGCGGTCTTCGGATGCTGCAGCAATCGGCAGGCCAGCTTCGTGCCCATCGAGATCCCCGGATCCCAGATGCTGCCGGCGCCGCAACCCGACGTCCCAGTCGCGCAACCCGTGATTCCTTACCAGAACACGAACGGCACCACGAAGGTCTTCATCAGCGGGTACCCAGACAGCGTCGCTGTCATGGGTCTCGACGGGAAGAAACACCTTCGTCCTGATCTGTACACGGGTGCAATCCGGTCAGCAGAGAACGCGTACAACAACACGCGGGGCTCGACGGCAACGAAGAGGGCTGCAGGTTCCGAAGCCGGAACCCGATTCCTCCAGCGTAACGGGGGGGGCGTAGTCGCGCTCGGACAATAGCGACAAAGAGGAAGCTTCACCCTCGATCCACTCTGTGAAGCAAAACAAGGTCCTGGAATGCACTCTCGTTAGCCGCAAGGCGAAACGAAGTGCACCCAGGGCCTTTTCTATTGTTTAAATTTTAATATTGACATAAGGCTATTATCTATTGTATAATTAGATCTGAGTTTAACCAGGTGTTACAAGGCAAATTCTAGTGAATCTGTCTTGGTACATCGCAGCCCTTTAAAACAAATGAAAAAAATACTGACCTTCTGGTTAGTGCTGTGCCTTGCATTCAATGCAGAGGCGGGCAGCAACGGCATGGCAGGTAAAAAGACGGGTCGCATTATCATCAGCTTGCAAGAGCAAAGGCTCTGCTACGTGAACGCTGAAGGCGTTGTGATGATGGTGTGTCCTACAACAACAGGCAGAGGTAGTTTGCCGACACCCCAGGGCTCATATTTTGTTGAAGACAGAATGTTGAGAAGGGTGTCACAGGAGTTTCCCGGAGCGGTCATGCTCTGGTGCCTTCTCCTCTCGGGCGGCAGGGGGTTTTGCATCCATCAGGGCACACTGTTCGGTCTCGACAAGGATTGGGATGAAGGTTCTCACGGCTGCATCAGATTGGATTGGTACTCAGCCATGTTGCTGTACAGTATCGCCAAGAAGGGTGACACCATCGAGGTCAGGCAGGAGTTCCCTACAGGGCTTCTCGGTGCAGACGCACAGAAGAACAAGGGTGGTCTCAGGGTTTACTTCGCCGTCCAAAAGCCGAAAGGTCTCGAGGGTGTGTGCGAATTCCTGAGTCCTTTAGCAAGACCCTACGGCGATGCGCTTGTCGGTAGGGACATCAAGGTTGAAAATCGAGTTCTCACGAACAACATAATCGCCTTGATCTTGGACTCCTCGGCCCTTACTTGGGAGTACCGGTTAACCGGCCTCGATCCTCGGGTCCGGGCTTTCCTTGCCAGCCCCCATACCAAGGCCTTTCAGCCGATGTTCCGTCCTGTCCCGAGGGGGCAGATCGTCAAGGACCGTTTGTTTGGTATCATCCTTGATGGTTGTGCTATCACGATCAGCGCAGATGTCCTGAATTCCGAACTGGAAAAGCGGCAAATGCCTCGCATACCGGACATGGTGATGCCTTGATAAGCCAAGAAGCCACGACCCACCCTGCAGGGGTGTGGTCGTGGCCCTGGAGGAGGGTGTTTCCAAAAGTTCATTTGATTCATATGATTCATAACGCAAACAGACGGTTTGCGTTTTTTTGTTGCCAGATTTTGCCGAGAAGTTGATTATCTTGTAGTATCATTAAACAATAAAACCATGAACGATCTTATTGTAAAATGTAATAATGAAATAGAGATAAAAAGTATTGAAGAAATGCAGGTTTTTGCGCGCAGTCTTCTACAAGATCTCAGTGTCCCTAATGCTGGTGCCACAGTTTTGTGTCTTTCTGGTGATCTGGGAGCAGGCAAGACTACGTTCACTCAACAGGTTGCGAATATTTTTAAAATTACTGATTATGTCACTAGCCCCACGTTTGTGTTACAAAAAAGATATGAAATTACTGAAAACAGTTATCAAAACTTGAAACAGATTTCACAGATAATTCATGTGGATATGTATAGGATTGAGGGTTTGGGTGAATTAATCCCATTAGGGTTTGATGAATTACTAAAGGACCCTAAAAACCTCATGATTATAGAGTGGCCAGAAAAGGTGGCTGATGCAATTCCAGCCAATGCTAAATGGATTTTCTTCAAGTTTGTTGATGAAACGACTCGTAAGGTACAATGGTAGTAATGAAAAAAACTGATAAAAAATCATCCAAAAAGCTTACAGACAACCTCTCTTCTAAGGCAGAACCGCAGACCCTCGTCCTTTTGGATTCCCACGCTATCATCCATCGCGCTTATCACGCCTTGCCGGATTTTTCTTCCAGTACTGGTATGCCAACAGGTGCGCTCTATGGGCTTTCAACAATGTTGATGGGAATCATTGAAAAGTTTCATCCAGATTTTGTGATTGCATGTTATGACCTTCCACAGCCTACATATCGACATGAAGCATATGAGGCTTATAAAGGGACTCGACAAAAAACTGATGATGCGTTGGTTGAACAATTAAAAAATTCTAGAAAAATCTTTGAGGCGTTTTCTGTACCAATGTATGACATGCCAGGTTTTGAGGCAGACGATATGTTGGGGACGATTGTTCACAGGATTTCAGAAACAAATAAAAAAGGTGAAACAGATATTAAAATTATTATTGCTTCAGGAGACATGGATACTATGCAGTTAATTGATGGCGACAAAGTCCTTGTGTACACCTTAAAGAAGGGGATCAAAGACGTCGTGGTGTACGACGAACTTGCAGTATTGTCACGTTTTGGTTTTGCCCCACTGTCTTTACCAGATTATAAAGGTCTTAGAGGGGATCCGTCGGATAATATTATTGGTATAAAAGGAATCGGTGAAAAAACAGCAACAACGTTAATTACTTTGTACAAGACAATAGAAGCTATGTACGAGGCTTTAAAAAAGGACGAAGCAAAATTTAAAAAAGATTCTGGTCTAACAGATCGAATGTTTGATTTAATAAAAAATGGGGAAGAGGAAGCAAGGTTTAGTAAGATGTTGGCAACTATTCGTCGAGACGCGCCAATTACATTTTCACTCCCTGACAAAAAATGGATCGACCAAGTTAATATCGAAAAAGTTGAAGGTCTCTTTAGAGAGTTTGAGTTCCGCTCGCTGGTCACTAGGGTAAAAGAGGTGTTTACAAAAAATGGTGGTAAGGGGTATGAAGTGATCAAGAAAGTTGAAGATAGGTCTGACACCCCTAAGCCCGATGATTCAATAAAGATGAGTGAAGATGACCAACTTCTTGCACAGAAACTGACGGTCGGTTTGTGGGTGGTCGATTCAAACAAGACCAACCCTTCGGTCGAGGATGTGTTGTTCTTTACAAAAAAAGACACTTTATCTGAAGCGGAGAAGGTTATTATTGCTGATCTTGAAAAACAAAAACTGCTCCATGTTGCCGAAGAAATAGAGTGGCCTCTCATTCCAGTTGTTAATCTTATGCACGATGTTGGAGTAAAAATCGATGTGGGGTATTTAAAAATCTTAGCAGGTGAATACCATCGGCAGCTTTCAAAATTAGAAACCAAAATTTGGGAACTGGCAGGAAATGAATTTAATATTAATTCACCGAAACAGCTCGGTGAGATTTTGTTTAATGTTTTGTCTCTCGGGGCAAAGTCTGGTAAATCAAAAATAAAAAAGACAGCAACCGGCGCCATGTCTACTAAGGAATCAGAGTTGGAAAAAATGCGTGGTGAACACCCAATCATTGATTTTGTTTTGGAATATCGTGAATTAGCAAAACTTCTTTCAACCTATATCGACACAATACCAACATTGGTGGCAGAGGACGGGAGGCTTCATGCGACTTTTTTACTAGCCGGAACAACCACAGGACGTATGGCCTCTCAAGATCCTAATCTACAAAACATTCCGATCAAAACAGAACTGGGTCGCAAGGTCAGAAATGCTTTTGTGGCTGAAAAAGGTTTCAAATTGGTTGCTATAGATTATTCTCAAATTGAACTGCGTATAGCCGCCATGTTGTCAAAAGATGAAAAGTTAATTCAGATGTTTAAAAGTGGAATTGATATTCATACCGGTGTGGCCTCTCAGGTTTTCAAGGTGCCGGAAGGGGAAGTGACAAAAGATATGCGCCGAAAAGCAAAGGTGATTAATTTTGGAATATTATACGGAATGGGAGTGAGTGCTTTAAAAACCAATCTAGGAGGCACGCGTGAAGAAGCTCAAGACTTTTACAATACCTATTTTGAAACCTTTCCAGGGCTGGCTCATTATTTGAATGAAACCAAAGCAGAAGCTGAACGAAAAGGTTTTACAGAAACCATGTTTGATCGTCGCCGTCATTTCCAAGGGTTTAAATCACCCCTGCCTTTTATCCGTGCCATGGCCGAACGTATGGCTATAAATGCTCCAATTCAGGGGACGGAAGGGGACATTGTTAAAATTGCGATGAAAAATGTTCACAACTATTTAAAAAATGAAAAACTGCTTGATGATGCCCGCCTAATTCTACAAGTGCACGATGAGTTGGTTTATGAAGTCAGAGAAAAAATGTTACCTACAATTATTCCAAAGATCCGTAAAATTATGGAGTCAGTTTTTGAAGGAAAAGAAACACACGGGGTGCCTGTAATTACTGAAGTCGAGGTTGGTGATAACTGGGGTGAAATGGAAGACTTTAATAAATAAAAAAATGATTTTATTTATTTACGGTGATGATATTAAAAAAGTTAAAGAAAAAATCACAGCGACCGTGGATGCTTTGTTGGCTAAACAAAAGGACGCATCCGTTTTTAAAATTGAAGGCGGGTCTTGGAGGTCTGAATATGTTCAAGAACTTTTAAATGCTCAAGGTCTATTTCTTTCTAAATATATAATTGTTTTTAATTTTATTTCAGAAAACAAAGAGGCCTTTTCAGAACTTGTAGATTTTCTCCCACAAATGAAATCGGCAGATCATGTGTGTATTATTGCTGAAGGAAATATTACTGAAAAGAACAAAGAAAAAATTAAAAAAGTTGCTCAGAAATCACAAGAACTCCTGCTTAAAAAAATACCCATTAATGAACCTAGGAAAAATGAAGCTCCAACTTTTGCTTTTGCTATGTCGTTTGCCAATCGAGAATTTCAAAAAACCGAAAAATATTTTCATGCACTCTTAGATTTAAAATTGGCGCCTGAGGAAGTTCATGGGGTTTTGTGGTGGCAAATGAAAGCTGTCAGATTAGCGAGTACTGCACAGTCCGCTGTAGGTGCCGACCTTGGTCCGTATGTCTTCAAAAATGCAAAATCAGCAAGTTTAAAGTGGAAAGCAGAAGATTTGGATCAGGTATTAAATTCTTTATTCGAAATGTATCATCTCGCACACCGAGGAAAAATTGATTTTTATAACACTATAGAAAGGTTGATTGTGAGGTGGGGGAGATAGTTCGGTTCTTGTGCATCGGTAGGTTTTACCAACACGCAGGATAATTTACGTCAAACTGCGGGTTACAGTCAGTCCCGTTGTTTCCTGGTTGTTTGGCGGGGTTACTTGTGATCATCCAGGCCCAGTATGCTCTGGGAGCGGGATCATAAAATTGGTCTTTAGTGGTCCATGTGCCCTCAGGTGCACAGTGAGAAACAATTTTGTAATCAGTGCCATTCGATTGGTATAAAAAGGTTTTATGCCAACCATCTACTGCACAGTCAGGAATGGTAGATATTCCACCTATTGGGTCTTGGGGCAGTTTAGCTATTGCTTTAGATTGTACTAACCCTGGTATCCAATCTCCTCCATTGTCGCTCAGAACAGGGTTACTGGCCGTCTCGCCACCTGGAATCGATGCGTACCATACTCCGCCGGTTGAAGGGTACGAGTTGTGGGTGGTGCGATAAACCTCTAGCGCATTTCTAAGTTGAACTAATTCTTGTTTTCTGACCATGTCACGCGAGTTGGCACGAGCAGTGTTTAAGCTCGCCATTATAATAGCCGCTAAAACTCCGATGATTGAAAGGACAACAAGAAGTTCTATAAGGGTAAAGCCACCATTTGATTTATCTTTTTTCATGAAAGTGTTATCTGGGTACCATTCTAGGTAGTTGTCCTTGTTCTGCTGTTAATTTGTAACCACTAGGTAGTCCGTTTTTCGCCGATAATGGATTAAAAAAAATAATAGAAAATATTACAATAATAGAGAGGATAAACACTCCCCATAGTATATAGTTTGCATGTCTCTCATTTTTTACAATTCCTATCTTGACCAGCCACCTGGTCATTTTGGATGTTTGGGGTCCGCCTAGGAGGGTTTGGGATCTATATTTGTTGTAATTTTCTTCTTCGAATTCTACTGCCATATGTTCCTATTATATAGGCACAAGATAAGCTTGAACAGTTTTTATGCAGTCTAGTGGATGATGTTAGAACCTACTTTAAATAAAATCTATATATTGTGTACAAAAGAATAAGCAGGTTTAGTAATACAAATACCCCAAGAATAATTGGTCCAACCCACGATGCAGTAAAAGAATCTACCTGAGGGTCTCCACCGTCAGAAGGTATAAGAATCTTTACCTTCTCACCAATACTATAGGCTGGCTTACTGCTCGCTAGATAGGAAGTAAAGATTCTAGTCTCACCTTCTTTGGTTACATATTGAATATTGGTGAAGTAGTTTGTATTAGTCATAACACCATGTCTTAATTTTAAAAGACTTTTTCTTATAGGAAAGGAGACCACCGTTCCCTCAGATCTGTAAGCTGTTTTTTCCATATGCAACTGATCTGTGACAAGGACAAATGTTATGTATGAAAAATATGACAGTAAAGCAACCAATACTGTCACAAAAAATATCTTTGCTAAAAACCCTTTTTTCATTAATTTTAAGTATATCAGAGGTTCGATTCCACCCAACATGGGTTAAGTTCCAATTTCCAACAAACTCACAAAAATTTACGTTGGAAAATATGATTCTATGAACAGGTGCAGTCTAGTGGATGACGTTAGAACCTGTTTTGTGAAGTGATACGACACTTTGTTCATGTTATCTTCTTGCTGTATAATAATTGTATGGAATCGGATAAAAATCTCCCCCTCAAAAAAGTTCCTACTCGCTTGGAAAATATTATTAAAGGGTTACTTCTTATACTTCTTTCTTTTATTTCTATTCCGGCTACAGGCGGTGCATATGTGTTTATCGGGTTCTTTTTTGACCTGCCTATTATTAATGGAAGCTTCAACACTTTGCTCCTTGAGATATTCACCAGCATTGTTTTTCTTGTCATCTTTATAGGAGGTATATTCACAGTGATTAAAGCAGTTAGAAAAACACACTAACTCAGAATACGTCATCCTCTAACCTTTTGTGCAGTCTACTGGAATCGATCCTCACTTTAATCAAATAAAATAGATCTAAAAATCGTCTGTGCGCCCGGTTGGAATCGAACCAACGACCCTCTGCTTAAAAGGCAGGTGCTCTACCGACTGAGCTACGGGCGCATATAGAGCAAAAATATACCAGAAAATAGCCGAAAGTCCAACTTTTAAAGGAGTTTTTCCCATACCCATTGTCAATTAATTAACAATGGGTATCATGGAATCACATGAAGAAAACCATCCTTATCCTTCACGACATCCGAAGTAACCACAATGTGGGGTCACTTTTTCGCACTGCAGACTGTGTTGGAATAAACGAAATCATCCTCAGTGGCTACACTCCAACACCAATCGATAAGTTCAACCGCCCAGTAAAAGAGATTGCAAAGACAGCCCTCGGAGCAGAAAAATCCGTATCATGGCGACATGAAAAAGACATTAAGAAAGTCTTAAAAGAACTTAAGAAAGAAAAATTTACAATTATTGCAATCGAACAATCTAAAAATTCTGTCGATTACAAAAAGGTAAAAGTAAAAGGTGACACTGCAATTATTTTATGGAATGAAGTTGACGGTGCTCCAAAAAATTTACTAAAGATGTGCGATATTGTGGCGGAAATCCCTATGAAAGGGGAGAAGGAGTCGTTGAATGTGTCCGTTGCTGGTGCTGTCGTGTTGTTTAGGATATTGGGGGTGTAAATGGACGTGAATCTCAGGTCCTTTTATTTCTGATGCACATCGCAAAAATGCGCTGATCTTTGGCCAATCACTTTACGTCGAATTGTTCCTTCGCAACCCTTCCTTGCACAAGGTTGCCCCGTCCTTCTATACGCATTATGCTCATGATGAAAACTTCCTTTTTCACCCATAGGATTTCTGTAATCACTCATAGAGTCTCCTCCAAAATCAATTCCTTTGCGCAAGATGGTCTTGATCCACTTATGAATATCTTTCAATTCCTTATCACTAATCTTCGATACTTTTCTCTCAGGATGAACTCCCGCCGTCCACAAAATTTCATCACTATAAATATTCCCAATACCTGCCACAATTTCATGATTCATTAAAACAGTTTTTACCGCTCCGTTAGGTTGCTTGTTTAACCTTTCTTTTAAAACTTCTACTGTAAAACTGTCGTCTAAAGGTTCAGGGCCAATCTTCTTAAAATGTGTATCTAAATCATCAACTAATGTAACCGTCGCAAACTTTCGCATATCAGAAAAAGCGATATGCATTCCATTGTCTAAAATGAAAACCAAATGCACGAACCGACTAAATGGATCAGCGAATGCGCTTTTTGGATCTTCTGGTACCCACTTCTTCTTTTCAAACTTATACTTTCCATACAATAAATGCCCGGTCATTTTCATATGGACCAAAATCGTATTTTTTCCTTCAATATCAATCAAAACATTTTTTGCTCTACGAAAAACTTTCTCAATTTTTTTACCACTAACTTCTTTCCTAAATTTCTTAAAATAAACTGGATTCTTAACATTATCCTTTCCTGTATAGTAGGGGCTATTGTAGTCAGTCCAAACATCTAAAATCATTCGTCCTTTAACGAACCTGTTTAACATCTGTGAAGTTGTTTCTACCTCTGGCAATTCCGGCATATTAGGCGAGATTCTTCAGTGCGGCTTTAACCTTCTCTCCAGGGTCCTTGATTGTAGCTGGGACCTTTTCTAGCGCCTCACGAGCCTCTTTGTGACTATATCCGAGCGCACGTAATGCATCAAGGGCATCAGCGTCATTTTTACCTCTCCCTTTAGAGAATTCACCTTCATCACTGGTTACTTTTCCACGAAGCTCTATTGTGATTTTTTCTGCAATCTTTTTACTGATACCACCTATCTTTGTGATATATGACGTCTCTCCGGAAACAATCGCTTCGCGTAGGCTTTCTACGCTAGCAACCGATAAAATCCCTAAGGCGGACTTGGGTCCTATCCCAGACACCGTGATGAGAAGCTCGAAAAAATCATGATTCTCTTTTTTAGTAAAACCATATAAATCAAATGCATCCTCTCGTATGGTGCTATGTATCCAAAATGCTCGCTCTGATCCAACCGAGAGGGTAGAGAGTTCATCGTTTGTTGTGAATACTTTGTATCCAACATTGTTCACATTAAGGATGATGAATTTTAAATCAATATAAGCTACCGTTCCAGTAAGTTGTGCAATCATGGGTTGATTATAGCAAAAATATTGCCAAATTATATATATTCTGTTATCCTAGCCCTACTATGCCAATTACATCATCAGCCAAAAAAGCCCTCCGCTCTTCTCTAAGAAAGCGTTCTTTCAATGGACGCCGAAAGAAAAATGCAGACGAAGCGTCAAAAGGTCTTAAAAAATTCTTATTAAGTGATAAAAAGAATGCAAAAGAAGCATTAAAAATGCTCTCTCTCGCATACGCAGTTATCGATAAGGCAACAAAATCAGGTACTTTAAAGAAGAACACAGCCGCTCGAAAGAAGTCTAGACTTGCTGCTATGGTTAAAAAGGCTACAGCCAAATAATCTCAATCTAAAGAGACAAAACAAAAGCGCCCATCGATGGGCGTTTTTGTTTTGTCTCTACTTTAGCAGGTGGTAGGGATTTACTGAGGCAGGTTTTCAGGCACATTTTCTGTAGGGGTCTCATCGCCAGTTCCGGTGTATTCAGAAGGTTCGGCTGGCGTGTAGGTATCAACTTTGGCTTTTTCTACCTGACGGACCACCTCAAAGGCTTCGTCTTTAAAATGATTGGCCTTAAACTCACCTATAGCTTTTGAAATAACATCTTTTACTCCTTGTGGGTCGGGTATGTGGTCAAAGTTAAAACGATCAACGGCTGCTGCAGATTGCACCTCGATGTCTCCGTAATTGAAAGCTGTTGGTATAGCGCCTACAATTTTAATTGAGATATCTTGGATGTTTTCTAGTCCCACTTCTGAAACCGAGCGGTTAAAGAATCCTTGCTGATAGCTGTCAATGATTCGTTGATTGGTGACTATCCAAATATCCATGGAATACATGGTAATTATGTAACCAAAGACGTACCACAAAATCATATAGTAGGCCGACCATAAAAAAACTACCAAACTTGCTAATTGATAATGCACAATCAACGTACCGAATACGTATATAAGTAAAAAAGGAAGGAGTGATCCAAGAAATAAGTAGACCAATTTACTTACGAGTGTGTACCAATGGCGATGTAAATAAAGCAATACAACCTCATCATCGTGTTTTCCTTCGAATGAATTTGAAGAGCTTGTGAAAATTGAAAATAAGTTTGTCATAATATGTGATTGCTACCCGTTAAACATTTGAGCAAAGAATAAAATAGTGATCATTGATAGCATAATGCCACCAGCCAGAAAGATCACCGCAATTTTCTTAGGTAATGTGCCAACCCCGAAACGAATAAGGTGGTAAATGACTATAAAAACAAAGCTCCAATAGATGGTCATACCGATTAAAAGCCCTATTTCTAGCCACTCTTTATAGTTAAGCAAAGCCTGCATGTTGGCAATTATACTATACCGACAGGTTACGTATAGCAAGACACCTTTTTATACAGTAGAATTAAAATAATATGATTGATCAAGAAAAATTAAATAATGCTGTTTATGCGGGTGGATGTTTTTGGTGTACCGAGAGTGACCTTAGAAAGGTTTCTGGGGTGATCGACGTTGTTTCTGGTTACACTGGTGGACAATCAGATAATCCTAGCTACGAGAATCACACGGGGCATAGAGAAGCAGTCAAAGTTGTATATGACGCAAACCTCACTACTTTTAAAAAAATGACTCAATTTTTTCTGGACCATATTGATCCGACAGATGCAGGCGGTCAATTCTTCGATAGAGGTTCTGCTTACACTACTGCCATTTATTATAAAAATGAAGAAGAAAAGACTGCGGCCGAAAACTTGATCAAAGAGCTTGAAGACAGCAAATTGTACGATAAACCTATTTCTGTAAAGGTTCTTCCAGAAATGCCATTTTATAATGCGGAAGATTACCATCAAAATTATTCCAGCAAGAATCCTTCACATTATTATGCGTACAAAGACGGTTCAGGGCGCACAGAATTCCAAGCCAAAGTTTGCACCATACGCGACCAGAAGGATATCCATTGGAAGGATTAGGTGTCGTGGTATACTTTTAATTAATTATCTATCATAATTTAAGCCAATGACGTCAGTCGAATTTTTAGACACACCTGTTGAATTAAAAGTTGAATTAAAACCAGACGCTCCTGTCATTCCAGAAAAACTCGCTGATACTAATGATACTGAGGCAGGAAAGCTAGAAGTATTAACTGAAGAAGCACCAGAGCCAGAAGCAGTCTTGAATAAAGACAATCGAAATGTTTTTCAAAAGATGGGTGGAGCAGCTAGATCTTTGGCCAGCTTTGCCCTTGAAGTGGTCCGCAAGGTCCCTGCAATCGACCGAGCTGTCAGTCGTATTCAAATTGCCCACCATCAACACTGGATGGATAATCACTCAAAAGGTGTGGCTGCTTTAAAAGAGAAAGTCACAGGGGCAGATTCGAAAATTTTAGATCTGCATACAAACCAGCAGGGAATTGTCGCCAAACTAGAATCCTTAAAAGCGCAAGGTGTGCAAGGTCTAGAATCTTTACAAGCAAAAGTTGACGAAATTCAAGCTTCCAAAGACGAGCTGCAATCGCAACGAGACGGGATGAATACCGAAATAGCAGATAGAAATTCCAAGGTTGAAACATACACGACAAAAAGAGACGCAGTAGTTGATAAATGGGCCAGTAAATATGAAAGCAAGCTTGGCCCACTATCCAGAAGTCTCGAAGAATTAAAAGCTTGCGAAGAGGAAACGGAACTCCTTTCATTAGTAGATGAAACTCGTTTTAAAGCACAGCTAGAAAGGGTTGATGATATAGAAAAAAATCGAGCAGATTTAATAATTTTATTAAAACAGGGAGGAATGACAGATAAGGAAATTGCCAATTTTGACGCAATTCAAGTGCTAAATAGTGAAGTAGAAAATGGTCGCGCTGAGGTTCAACAGAGCAGACTTGAATACGCACAGAGAATGGCAAACATACAAGCTAAAATAGTTACAACAGAGGCCGAGATTAAGGTGTATAAAGACAAGGCTCAAAAGGTACAAGGGATGAAAGAGCGCCAGCCTAAAAAACCAGTTGCAAAGAGTATCGAAGTTGCACCAGAGGCAGTTTCTTCAGGTGCAGGTGATGCAGGTGCCGAAGCGCCACCTGCAGCCGAATCTGTTATAGAAAAAGGCAAAGAAAAAATGGAAATCAAAAAATATCTAGAACTATTTAATAAATTTATAACGGAACATTTTGTAAGTAAGCGACCAGATCTTCTTATACAAGCAGATCATTTTACGGCAAAAACTGGTTACGGTGAAAATGAGAAACCTGAATTCAATGATTTCGCTAAGGTTTTAAAAGTTTATTTCAAGAGTACTGGACAATTAGAGGCCAATTTCGATGCACTGAAGGATGGGTTTTATGACGCTAAAATAAAACAATAAAAATTATGAATACAGACCAAAACACTACACTTCCACAAAGTCTTAAAGATAAAATCCAAGAGGTTTTGTCTCAGGCTCAAAATATAAACAAACAAAATGCCGAAGAGGGCAAGGCCATGAATGATAAATTGAATGAAATAAAAAAACGAGTAGATAAAACAGTCGTTGAGGTAAAAAACAATCTGGCTGATTTGGACAAGGCTGATCAGGAAATGGGGGACGATCTGGATGCTTTGATCTTGGAACATGCCAAGAATGTGACATTAGGAGATGTTGATTAAAACTTTAGCATTTCAGTACTAAGATTCATTAGTAGAAGTGTCCAGCATAGAAAATCTAATTTTTTGTGCAGTCTAGTGGACGACGTTAGAACCTGGTTTGTGGGGAAGCAAGGAGGCTATTCCGTAATATCTATATTCACTAAACAAAATAGCTGATATACTTTCTTTATATGAAAAAGTTATTGATTTTTATTGTTTTAGTAGTTGTTGTATCTTATGCATATCAAGAGTACTCGAAACCTTCCCCTGTTGTATATTATGTGGATGGAAAAGTCCTTGCCGCTCCATCTGCCCAAAAAGCAGATGCGGCACTTAATTTGATCAAGGATATAAAAGAAACCTCCGATCCTAAGGCTTGTGCTAAATTTAGAGGGACTCTCGGAGACGTATCTTGTATAATTGGGATAGCAATAAAAAATCATGACTATAAAACTTGTGAATATCTAGTCTACTCGGATTCTCCAGACAAATCAGTTAGAAACATGTGTATGGCAGAGTATGAGAATAAGTACCCTGAAGTTAATGTTTGCATAGATATGACTGAAGACGGAACAGGGAGAAAAGATGAATGCTTTTATAATGTTGCTATAAAACTGAATGATAACAAAATATGCAACAACTTTACTGCTGAAAAAGATAAATCGAATTGTGTGAGGTTGGTGAGTGAGAATTCAAAAAAGCCATGAAAATATTTAGAGGTGACTCTACGCCCGATGAAAAGTTATATGTCCTAAGAAGTAATTTTGTAACATTTTTATTTTTAGGATTTGTCTGTATAGCGTCGATGTATTTGGCTGTAATATCTATACCATTCTTTTTAGTAGGCTTCTATTTGATGGCTAAGTACTTTAAGTTAAAAAAACAAATGGAGGCAGAAAATATCGAAAACATTAAGACAAACACAATAATTAATCAACAAGACAAGTTGAGATCATCCAATTCCCCATGGAGCGTATTTCGGTTTTTTCTTATTGCGTTTGGAATATTTGCAGTAATATTCTATCTTTTCGATTTTCAAGGCTAAAAACTGGCTCCAAAGGCTGGTTAATCTTCGAACTTATAAAATTAAACAAGTTCGATTCCACTCGTCTCAGCTCTACCTCCAAAATTCAGAGTTAGAGGCACACTATTTAAAAATTCCAGAAGTTGTGCGCTCTAGTTCACTATGTTAGAACCTGTTTTTTCGGGAGTTGAAATACTACCTGTAGAAGTAACTCCTTTTTGTGTTTGTGCCCCACGAATACTTTTAAGAAGTTGATAATATATTACATATGTAAGAATAACACTTATATTTATCTTAAAATTTGTAACAGTCAAATATGTTTGAATTAATAGGCCTGAAATTGCAACTATATAACCTACAGGTATTGCTAAACTAGAGCGTTTCTTGAATAAGTAAGTGCAAAGTCCAAATAAAACAAATGTTACCGCTAGTATTAAATATGACCTTGTAACAGAAATGTTAAATTCAGGAAACTTACTAAGGATTGTCCCCCCAGCAACTAATAGGAAAAATAAACCTAATAAGTCGAGACAGGTAATGAGCATAAAGATTTGATAGCTTTTCTCCCAGTAATCCTTTTTTATATTTTCAATTTGAACAACCTTTTCCGTAGGCTCGCTGGGTGAGTGAATAACCTTTCTGATACCAATAGCAATAAATACTAAGGCGCTCAAGCCAAAAATTAATGATATTAGTTGGTATGCCTCGCGGGATAAAACTAAGGATTTAGATTGGACTGAAGTAGTGATGATAAATGCTAGTGCAACAAAAATAATACCTCCTACTATTAAAGACTTTTTATTTTTCATATGTAAAAATCGTAACATGAAAATGATACAATTAATATATGAAACCAACCTCGCATAAAGGATTTGAATGCATGGATTGCAAAAGAGATACCTGGAATGAATACTATATGATTCACTCGAGAATATGGAAGAAAGCCAACCCTAAGATTAAGGGGAAATTATGCATATCTTGCTTGGAGTTGCGCATAGGAAGGAAACTAAATAAGAGCGATTTTACAAAAGCGAAAGTAAATACAATGAAGGACAAGCGAACATTAAAACTTATTAATAGATTAAAAACCTGAAACAGTGCTCTCGACAGGAATCGAACCTGTATCATAACTTCCGCAAAGTTACGTCCTATCCATTGAACGACGAGAGCATTTGTAGCTAGCCTAAATTACCACAAACTTCAAATAAAGGAAATCGTTACTTTAGAAACCCAGGTATTCCATGATGTGATGAGAGAAAGACTCGTGGTGCTCTTCTTCGGGTAGGTGCGCCAACAAATGAGCCCGAACATCCTCAGGGTCTATTTCCCAAATAAGAGGAATATTTATTAGTGGAACAAATGTTTTTTTAGAACGAACAAAGAGCTTGGATGGGAGCTCGAGATGGTCGTTATTTTCTACCCAGAAAGAATGAAGTGTCCCAAAAGGGTAGAGGATCTTATCAATAAGGACACCTGCTCCGTTAATTTCGAATCGTAGATGTTTAGGCTCTTTGTTTCCAAATAGGATAAGGCACGTGCCACCTACGACTATTAATATTGACAATATGTAATTATTGAACAAAATCGCTATAACAAATGCTGACACAGTTATGATCCCAACCGCCAAAAACCAGTCACGGCTTTTTTCTCGATGTTCATATTCGTGTGTGTGCCAAGTGATAGGAGCTCTACTCATTAGTATTTATTATACGACATTATTTTCTTGCGAGCCAGCTAAACCAGGCGTAAAGTTGTATAATCAGAATACTTATTAGTAAGACATTAAAAACAATCACATGTTCGAGTTTATTTTAATCATCGCCGCCTTCTTTATTCTTTTAACCAAGATATACAAGGTCGAGGACCGTATTAACAAGTTAGAAAAAAAACAGCCTTTGGGCCAAGTCATAGCTCCTACGAGTGCTATTTCGCAGCCAGTTGTCATGAATACCACACAAAATGTTGCTCCTCTTGTTGAAGTTGTGACGCAACCTGTTGCATCTAAGCCGGTTCAAACCTCTGCCGACAAAGAAGAGTACTGGGGAAAGATTCTGGGTATTGCAGGGGTGATTGCTGTGATTGTGGGTGTTTCTTTCTTCCTAAGTTATGCCTTTGTTAATAATCTCATCGGGGTGACTGGTCGTGTGATGATTGGAATCATTGCTGGAATTATTTGTATTTCTGTTGGACAAGCACTCCGCGCAAAGTACCGCTCGTATTCGAATATTTTAATAGGTTGCGGAATAGGTCTGCTATATCTGACAACTTTTGCCAGTTTCGCTTTCTACAGTTTGATTTCAAGTCCGGTGGCGTACGGTCTGTTGATTGGTGTGACCGCTTTGTCTGTCGTTTTGAGTGTGATTGATAATGCGATGGTGTTGGCTACTATTGGAGTGATTGGCGGGTTCCTCACACCTATCTTTATGACTTTGTCTAATGCTTCGTTGTCTCAAGTTTTGACATATGTCCTGATTTTAGATTTTGGAGTCATGATCACTGCGTATTTATACAAATGGAGAAAGCTCGCAGTCGTATCGTTTATTGGAACATGGGTGATGGTCTTTATGACTTTTGTGAATCTGTATAACAAGGATGACAAGTTGACGATGTGTTTTTACTTATCGTTATATTTTATTATCTTCCTCTTATCTTCGGTTTTCCACAATGTTGTTCGTAAAGAAAAATCAGATGCGGGTGATCTTGGAATGGTTGTGATAAATGCCTTGTCGTACACAGCTATTATCTACAGTCTTCTGTACGACACCTTGAAGAATTCGATGGGCTTTTTCATGGTAGTGATGGCACTGCTTTATTTTGCGGTAGCATACTGGTCATTTACAACTAACAAAGAAAACAAGCTGTTGAATATGTTTCTACCAGCTATGTCTGCATTATTTTTAACTTTGGCGATCCCCGCCCAGTTCCATGGGCCGTGGATTTCACTAGCTTGGTTTGTAGAAGCCATCATTCTCTATGCTCTAGATTATAGTTTGAAAGGTAAGAACCTGTATGCATATGGGGCAGTAGTGTTTATCGTGAGCGCATTATATACGTTTGCACAATATTCAGACGCCCTAGTACGAGCAGATTCATTCGTCTTTATTTGGAATGAAAGATTCTTTATCTTTGTCGCAGGAATAGTCACGGCGTATGTTCTGGCGTACTTTATCCGACGGACAATGAGGGATAATGTGGACCTAACTGAAAGTATCAAGAAATTAGCTTCAATTTATTTCTTTATCGCCCAGATTGCGACACTCTTTATAATGACCTCAGAGATCTCACAGTTGTATTCACAGCGAGTATACGCAGAGACCACTTCGATCAATGCAGAGATTTCCCAGATACAGCAAAATTATTATGCCCAGAATTCTTATGGAAATAGCACTAATAGCCCTGTTATGACAGGAGGGGATAATCAGGATTATCAGTCAGAGGTACAGCTAAAATATAATGAGCTTTCGACTTTAAGCACAAAGAACGCTAACGAAAGAAACACGACCATTGATATTGTTTGGATTGTGTACGCGATGCTTTCAATCGGAATTGGATTCGCGTTCAAGAGTCGAGCGTGGAGATCGACTGGTCTTATCCTTATGGCCGCCACCGCTTTCAAAATCTTTATTGATGTGTGGGCTTTGGGTGCATTGTATCGAATTGTAACTTCGTTGGTCTTTGGTGTTCTCGCGCTTGTTGCTTCGTTTGTGTATGCAAAATATAAAGACAAATTAAAGTCGACACTAACAACCACCATGATGTTGCTACTAGCTTTCGGGTTAGCAGGAGGTGTTGTTGAACCTCAGGTTGCCTCTGCTGAAACAGATAAATCGATAATTCAGACCGAATCCTATAGAGCTGAGATAACGTCTGGTTCTATTATCCAAGGTCGCCCAACTCGTTTTGTGGTACCTGCCGATGTGGAAGAAAAAACTAATATGACGGACCTAAGAATCTTTACTGGAATTGGTAATCAGGTTCCATATACATTGAACTACTCAGGGTATGGAGGAGGGGCAGAACCAGAGGTATTGAATGTCAAAAATCTTTCCGAAAGAAGTGGCCATTTGGAATTTTTACTTGATAATAAAAAAGGGCCAATTGCTACCCATAATGGTCTTACGTTTTCGATCTCGAATGACGGCTCTGCTGAAAATGGTTCACCAGCGAGTTTCCGTTACGTTGTTCAAGTGTATGGGTCAGATATGGATTTGCCGCCAGATAGTGGGGACTGGAGAAGGCTTTCATTGGGTGATTCAACCATAGAACATCCACAATATATTTTTAATTTTTATGATACAGCCACAGGGCAGTCAGTTTCAAACGCTTCAATTGCATACGAACCCAGCAGCGCAAAGTATTTAAAAGTGGTGTTGTTGCCGCTTGATAAGGACGCTTCTTCCGGTGTGACTTTCAATAATAAGTTGCTCAATTTTAAACCCAAGAATGTTAGTTTGTCTGGTTTTACAACTCAGTCCGCTTTAACCGCGGGACTAAATAGTAGTTCTATTTCTAAGGATGTAAAAGTGACCGAAAATACAGATACAAAATCAACAGAGATATATGTGGATTTTCCAGGAAAAGGATCTATCACGAATGCTGTTTATTTGAACAGCTCTTCCGGCACTGATTTTTACCGTCATGTAGTTGTGCAAGCTAGAAATGATGTTGTGGTGGATGATAAAAGTTTTTACCCAGAATATGTAACACCAAGAGCTGATGGTTGGCAAACAGTTGGGGACGGTGTCATATATTCTTTTACTAAGGGGGAGGGAATAAAATTAGAGAATCTGGCAGTAAATTATCGCATTACCAAAGCCTCACACTATAGAATTCTTATTTCAAACCAAGATAATCCACCTGTGGCATTAGGTTCTAACGTTGTATTTAGCTCACCGTCGGCGGTTGTCACATTTATTCCACACAGCTCAGGTCCGTTTTATTTGTATTTTGGGGGCGATTTAAATTCACCGGTGTACGACCTTGATGCTGTCTTGTCGAATAATTCCTTAACCCCAAGGGACATATCTACCATTAATGTTTCAGGTGTACTAAGTAACCCAGAATATAAACAGGCGGTAACTACAATTCCTTTTACAGAAAAATACCCTTGGATTTTAAACGGGGTTTTAGTACTCCTTGTTATCTTTATTGCCGGCCTTATTGTTACTTATGTAAGAAAGATAAAACGGTCCAACTAATAAAAGCTATCATTGCGTCTTGTGGGTAATTTGCTACACTGCCAAAAGCGTAGCTCTTTACCGATAGGGATGGCGGTGTTGTGTTAGGCACTTGCTCTCCCTAACCTAATCCAAAGGTGTTCAAGGTTTACAGCGGTTGTAGACACCCCAAGGAACCTCGTCCGCTCGGGCGTTACTTAGGCATTAGGAGAGAGCTACGCTACTTTTTTCAATCTTCAGAATTACCCTCTGAGGGTTTTTCTTTTTTATATCTGCACTCGTTCACGTATCCTTATCTCTTTGTTCCACGAATAGTAAAATCCAAGGATTGTTCCTACCAGGATCATTAACCATCCTAAAATATAAATATCCGAGGCGATCACTTCCGTGTATTTTAGAAGACCGGTATTGCTTAATAAATAATTCCAATCGTGTATTACAGAATCACCGCCTAAAAGATTTAGCTGCATTGCCGTAGCATCTTCCGCATATACGGAAACATTAAACAGGTTAATCCCAACCCACATGAGACAAAGCGATCCAGAAACCTTTTGGCCAAGATAAAAGAAATATATTGAGATAAAGAGGGGAAGGGTAATTTGAAACCCACTTCCTGCGGCGACCTGTACAAATTCTCCTAAGAATGAAAATATACTGTGTCCTGCCTCGTGAAAAATAAGATCTACATAGTCAATAAAATGCCAGGATGTATAGGTAAAGCCATAATACAGGCTGTATACAAAGGCCACGGTTGTTAGTATTAATCGGGAGTAGTCTCTACGCATGGCCTAATTGTAGAACAGATGTGGGTAAAACAAAACTAGGTACGAACTGGGCGATTTTCCAACGGATAGAATCAAAAAAGTTGTGAAAACACAAAGCCCGCCATCATTTACGACAGGGGCTCGTGTTAGATGGCGGGCAGTTAGGCTGCTATTTTTATAGGAGTTCCATTGGTCGCGAACAGGGAACGTTTCAGCGGGGGAACATCATCAGACGTTACACCGTTAAGCCTTTGGCAACAGGATTTACATCCGAAGAAAGGAATGACTGATCCGTGTATGTTTCGGAGGCCTAATCCTGCGGCCGAATTACGACATCCCTCTATCCAGCACATGTAAGTTTCGGGGGTGTGGGGGAACTCAGAAGACAGTGTGTAAAACGTGTGGAAGTCATAACCAAACATTTGGGTCGCCAAGGTTTTAATAGTTGCTCTGCTGATTTGAATTGTATTCATTTGGTATTGTTGTTGTGGGTTGGTGTGCATATCTCTAGTACACAAAGATATATCAGATGGGACAAATAAAAATAAAAAAGGTGTGAAATTTTACGCACAAACAAAAACCGCCCATGTGGGCGGTTTTTGCATTGGCGGAGGCTGTTAGAACTTATTATGTAGATGTAAGGGAGTTTTACCCAAAAGTAAAATTAACTCGATATGAATTTTCTGTTTAGATAGTATGTCATATATCCAACACCTATAACAAGAAATCCAACTCCGATAAGTGCCACTGGCCACCCGATCGAATCTATAAAGTATTTGCTTGTTATCTTAATAATATGAGCCATTAAGAATAGGGAACCAAGCATGAGCATAGATCGGCTCTTTACATAGACACTTCCATAAATTGCTGCAAAAATAAGTGCGATATACACAAGGTCAAATATGCCACCAACAAATATTCCAGCTCCTAAAATAGCAAGGGTACCGAGCCCATACAATACGTTTTGTATAGCACGCTTTTCCCTTGCATCGCTTTCGTCGGTTGCTGGGACACTGCTACTATATCCATACGCAATAAATAAATAGGCCGCACCCAAAAGCATGCTCGCCCATTTAATGAAGTCGCCGTCAAGATAATAGCCGTTTGAGCCGAACATTTTAAGTACGATTGCATAATATGCCCATGATCCAAAGCCGATAGTAACAAGAACCAAAATATTTCTCTTGCTAAAAAACAGGGCGGTCCCGAAAATGATAAACAATACAGTTGCGACCATTATTTGAATTGTTTGGTCATATGTCACACCTGCTTCGTGTAGAAGCACATATGATCCAAGTGGTGCTAGTGCCGCTGAAAAGACAAACATAATCTGCGATAGGCTTTTTTGCTCAGGTTTTCCAAAAACCCACCCAAAAATGTATGTAGCAAGTGAAATTCCCAATGTCACTATTACTCTGCCAGCAAATCCGATCTCATCCCAATGCTGTGCAACAAGGATTCCAACCCCCACAATTGCGATAATAGTTCCAATTGTATAAAAGATATTGATTAAGTTAGCAGGGGAAGACTGTTCTTTTACAACAACTGAAGAATTCGTCGAAGTGATAGTGGCCAAGTCAGAAGGGGTAATCTTTCCGTTAGCAATCTGCTCGTTAATAAAAGCTATTATTTGTTGTTTTTCCATATAATTATTTTACCCAGCCGATAAGTTTAAAGTTTCCTTGATAATAGTAACCATTACTTGAGTTCAATCCTGTCAGCTGCTTTTTACCCTTACCTTTTTCTATGAAGTATCCGTTTTTGCTCCCATCTGATCCGAACAATTCAAAGATGCCATCGTGGTTATATTCCCAGCTCACCGAATATCCGTCAGGAGAAGTGGGGCCTGGATCAAGCGCCAAATTTTTTTCGTCTTCATAGGTAACCTGGTGCGAAGAATCTGTCGTTACATCATAGAGATAGAGAGGTAAAAAGTCTGCTTTGTAAGTTTGCTTTTCCTGTAATACCCCAGGGCGCAATACAAGTCTTTCGTTCTCTACCGCATAAGTGTTTTTGTATATTTGACCGGATCCATAGTAATTTTCTTCGCCAAGGGTTGTATAAAGGAAGTTGTGTGCAGGTTTGATATAGAGGTTAGGAGTAAAAATAATAATTGATATTATAATAATAAAAAGTATTGGAATGGAAATACCAATAATAAGTGGCCAATGGTTTGTTTTCATATGGGTTAATTTTAGCATACAAAAACCGCCCATGTGGGCGGTTTTTGCGTGCGGAGGACTGTGGATGCGGTTCGAACCTGTTTTTCAAAAACTACAATACTGTCTAATTCACAACCGACGTAGATTTGTAATACTTATAAAAATATTTCTTTGCTATCTCAACCGATAAGAGATACGTCATCGCAATGAGAGCAATAGCCATTACATAAACGTAAGGAATAGCAATAAAGCCAAAGACGTGACCGATAGAGGTAAGTGCAATATACCAAGCAACAATTACCGCACCTATAGACGCAATCGTCACAATTGGATGAGCCCACTTACCTTTAAAGATGCTTTTTCTTGTTCTAATGATAAAAATAACCAAGGTCTGTGTCGCAAATGATTCGATGAACCAGCCTGTTTGAAAAGAACTTCCTGTAAGCGCAAACAACTTGTAAAGCATGAAAAATGTCACAAAATCAAATATCGAACTAATACTTCCAAAGACAAGCATGAATTTTTTAATGAACCTGAGATCCCACGGCTTGGGCTTATTCAGGACTTCTTCTTCAACATTATCGAACGTGAGGGCAAATTGTGAACTTTCGTAAAGAAAATTATTCAATAAAAGCTGGGCAGGTAGCATCGGCAAAAAAGGCAGAAATATCGATGCTCCCGTCATTGAAAACATATTTCCAAAATTCGAACTGATGGACATAGTGATATATTTAGTCGTATTTGCAAAAGTCCTACGGCCCTCTACGACACCGTTTACTAAATGCTTCAAACTCTTGCTCACCAAAATAATATCCGCCGCTTCCTTAGCAACATCAATAGCATTATCCACCGAGATTCCAACATCAGCAGTGCGCAGTGACGGCGCATCATTAATACCGTCTCCCATGTATCCGACCACATGTCCACGCGATTTGAGCGCTTCAATGATTCTGTTTTTTTGCAAAGGGGTCACTCGTGCAAAAATATTTGTTTCTTCAGCCCTTAGTGAAAGTTCCGCATCACTAAAATTATCGATATCTGCACTTTCAAGCATCTTGATTGATGTAAATCCAACTTCTCTTGCTACTTTTTCCGCAATGATTCCATGGTCGCCGGTTATAATTTTTATGGATATTCCACGCTGGACTAATTCATCAAGAACCTCTTTCACATCCTGTTTTGGAGGATCTATGAATGCGATAAAACCTTTAAATTCAAGATTTTCCTCATCATCGCGATTATACCGCTCTCTTTGTTGTGTAATTTCTTTTGTCGCAACAGCAAGAACTCTATATCCTGATGTAGAGAGTTCGTTAAACAGCGACAGGGCTCGATTCTTGTCTTCATTATTCAACGTAGTGATTTCCAACATCTGTTCAGGCGCGCCTTTGGAAATGAGGATATGCTTATTTCCAAACTGGACTACGATGCTATTTCTTCGTCTCTCGAAATCAAAAGGTATCTCATCAAATTTCGTGTATTGCTCGTCGTGTAATTCGCGATACTGGATAATGGCAATATCAAGCGGGCTTTTGGTGCCTGTATGAAAATGGCTCGTGAGGTAGGCCATTTTAAAGACTTCTTCTGAGTCTGCGTTATTGATATCGACACACCGCACCAAGGCGATCCTGTCTTCAGTCAAAGTACCTGTTTTATCAGTACAAAGAATATCCATACTGCCAAATGATTCGATGGACGAAAGTTTCTTTACGATTACGCCCATCTTGGACATTTTAATCGAGGCTTTGGAGACATTGAGTGCAATAATCATTGGCAGTAATTCCGGAGTAAGCCCTACCGCAAGTGCTAAAGAAAAAATGAGTGATTCAAAGATGTCGTGCTTCAAAACGGCATTTATAAGAAAGACAAAAATTGTCATGGCGATGACTAATTTTGTAATCAGTACGCTAAAGTTTTTTATGCCTCTTTCAAATTCATTCGGCTGTTCTTTTTTCGATAAAAGGGCCACAATGTTGTAAAACTTAGTCTTCCCACCGGTATTGATTACTTCAATGACAGATCTGCCTGTGACCACCCCGCTCCCAAGGAACACTTGGGATGCTTCAGGTTTTTCAATCGGAAATGATTCACCAGTAAGGGATGACTCGTTCACGAAAAAATCGCTGGCCTCCAAAACCTTGCCGTCGGCGGGGATAATGTTCCCAGCTTCAAGATTTACGATGTCTCCCGGGACAAGATATTCAGTCTCAATCTGATTCTGTTGCCCGTCGCGCATGACCCAGGCTTTAGGCTGGATTTGCGAAGCCAGTTTTTCGGCTGATTTTTGCGATTTATACGAAACAAAGAAATTAATAACCGAGCTGATAATGATTATAGAAACAATCAAGACTGAGCTCACATATGAACCCGAGAAAAAAGAAATAGCAGAGGCGCACAAAAGCATTATGACAAGGGGATTTTTAAACTCTTCGAGGAAAGCGAAAACGGCCGACTGGTGGTGTCTTTCAGTAAAAGTGTTTAACCCGTATTTTTTTAATCTTTTTCCAGCTTCCTTGGTGGTAAGTCCGTTTTGCATGGGTGTTGTTTATAAAGCTTTTTTTGGTTACGTCTAAATATTCTATCAGTCGCACTTCACTAAGTACACTTTTGGTTGACTTCCACCTCCAGCAAGTGTTTAATATGGTCATAACAATTAAATTATAAAACACTATGAGCTTTGAAGGAC
>JBAXAB010000001.1:0-127938 GCA_037142735.1 bacterium | reverse complement strand
AGACTGTGACGATATACACATCTATATATTGCAGTATATGGGGGAAAAATCAAGCCTAAATGAGTTCTGGATAAGTATCTCTCAAATCACTTCTTCGAAGTGGAGCCGTTCCTTCAGAAAGTTTGATTTCAATCTTAGTGTCTTCAGCCCCTACTTTCATAAAACGAATAAAGTTTCCAACACATCTATTTAAAATGTCATCTTTGATTTCTAGACTTGTACCTCCAACCAAAACTTTTTTAACACCAATATCTACTATTGCGTTTGTAAAAGCTACCATCCCTTCTTTGACATATGACCAATCTTTATCTAGAAAATGTCCATTTGCATCCTTATCTTCCGGTTCCGGCTTTCCAGGAACAAGAGGATATGGATAATCGTACATTGTTGGAACAAGATACAAATCCTGTTTCATATTCTTCTCTTCCCAAATTGTTTTCCAGACATTTATAAATTTTGAATTTTCAAACACAAGAATGGGAGGTGAATTTGGTGATGAAATAGTTCGTGTCAAAATACCTTGCACTCTACTTTTATCATCTTCCTGATAACCATCTGAAGGTGTTGCTATGGGATGAATAAAAACTCGGATTAGCCCATCATGTTCTTCAACACGCTTTCGAAGTACCTCTTTCTGGCTCTCATCCAAGGAAAATAATTCGTAAGCTGAACTTTTCTCATTCTCCTTATTTACTGTTTCTGTAGGTGTGGATTCGTTCATATAAATATATTACCAGTTTAATTGTAGAAAAAGAAACCGCCGCCCGAGTTCCTCGGGCGGCGTATGTGAATCTTACTTTTGTTTCGTTTTCCAGCGGATGGCTTTGCGAATGAGGCGAGTCAGCTCGCGGGCTTTTCCCAGCACTTCCTTTGTGACATGAGCTTTGGTGGTGGACTTGTCGGGCATATAAGCGCCTTGTCCAAAGGGTTTGTAGATTCCCCTTGTTACCACCAAAACTGGATTGGTCGACATGAAACCGACCGGGTATGGGTCGATGATGGATCCACTGGGAAGCATGAGCCAGGTGTGGGCAGCGAACCGAAGTTTGATATGCATTTTTCCCTTGCGCATAACATGCTTCAATCCGATGAAGTTTCCATCTATGACCCTAGTATGGGGAATGAGCTTTGCTAGGCCTCTGCAAATCGCATGACAGTTTGGACCAGGGTCTTCAAGGTCCTTATGTGCGTCCATGTAGTCTGCGTAGATCATCAAAAGCTCGAGAACTCTGCACCAGTATCTACGGTCACGTTTGCGGAAAGTCTTTTGGAGAGCGGTGTTAAAAATCATTCAAAATTCCTCAGGTTTCTGTTGTGTGGTGGTGAACGGATGACGTAGGTCAGCCTGATAGCTTTATATCATGAAAATATAACTATGTCTACTTTAAATGTGCTGAATTCAACCCTAAAAATGTGTCCCAATTTTTCTACTTTGCAATTACTCAAAATAGCCGTAATATACAGGCATGGCATTTTTCTCTAGAAAGTTGGGCATTGATTTGGGTACCGCAAATACGTTGGTATTCTTACCTGGAAAGGGCATTGTACTCAATGAACCATCAGTCGTGGCAATTTCTGAACAGGATAATAAAATTTTGGCAGTTGGACTTGATGCAAAGGAAATGATTGGCCGAACTCCTGACACTATTATTGCGTATCGACCTATGAAAGATGGAGTGATTGCAGATTATCGCGTGACCGAAGCGATGCTCAGATATTATATTAATAAAGCGCTTGGAAAGTGGAACATGTTAAAACCAGAAGTTCTTATTTCTGTACCAGCAGGTGTGACATCAACTGAAAGACGAGCGGTTATTGAAGCTGCAATCAAGGCCGGTGCAAAAAGCGCATACGTAGTAAAAGAACCAATTCTTGCGGCGATTGGTGCGGGTATTTCTATTCAGGAAGCACGGGGGCATATGGTGGCTGACATTGGAGGTGGAACAACAGACGTGGCAGTGATTTCTTTGGGAGGAATTGTGGCATGTACTTCTGTAAAATGCGCTGGAAATCGTATCGACGCTGCAATTATTGATTACGTCAAAAAAACCTACAACCTCGCAATTGGAGACAAAATGGCAGAAGATATAAAAATAAATATAGGATCAGCTATTCCTGTTGAAGAAGAACTTTCTATGGCAGTGAAGGGTCGCGATTATCTTACCGGTCTTCCACGTTCAGTTGAAATTAAGACGAACGAGATTGTAAAAGCTATCGCCAAAGAATTACGCGAGGTGATCAAAGCAATCAAAGACGTGCTCCAGGAAACTCCACCAGAATTGGCCTCAGACATTATTGATAACGGAATTATGATGACTGGCGGTTCGTCGATGCTTCGAAATTTGCCAGAACTGGTTTTCAGACGCACAGGCGTAAAGGCTATGCTGGCAGAGGATGCTCTCTATTGTGTTGCGAAGGGGACTGGAATCGCACTGGACCATTTGGATACGTATAAGAAGACAATTATTACAAAGCGGTAAGATCTAGCGGGGTTCATTTTATCCCTGTGATAATATATACCCATGTCTCCACACCTCAATCCAGAAAATCTCCACCACGCTACGATCATTTTTTCACCTGTGTCATCTTTTAATACAATTATTGACTACATTTCCAAAAATATTTTAGAAAAGGGTACTGTTGCCCGTGAATTTCGTCACACCGATTTTATTAATTTAGAAATGGTATCTATTGGTGCCGACGATGTAAGTATCATTGCAGATTTTAATTCACGAAGAGCGCTAGGTGAGAATAAAGTGATGATTATTTCTACACAAGCCATCACGGGTCCTGCTCAAAATGCATTGTTGAAAATAATCGAAGAACCTTCTTCTAACACCTTTTTCTTTTTTATTATTCCATCAAAATCTCAGATTCTCCCTACATTGCTTTCGCGTTTTCGTGAAATTTCAACTGATCAGCTGGAAGGTCTGAAAATAGAACACTCAAATAGTCCTACCTTGAATCCGGAAAACTTTTTGCAACAATCTACCGCTACTCGGATGGAGATTATCAAAGAGGTGTTGGTATTTTTAGAAAAAGAGAAAATCACTCGTGGACAGATCTCGGAATTTATTTCGGAAGTAATTGCTTTGCGTTATGCTAAGCAAAAACTTTTTAAGTCTAGTATGAAGGCAATAATATCTATTGAACACTTTATGCGCGATACTGCTTCCTCTATGAAAATGTGCCTCGAATATCTGGCTTTGGTGCTGTAGTTCTGCTATGATGTGTGCATATTAAGCATAATATTTCGCAAAACCATATGGCATACAACTTCACGTCATTTCAGGCAAAGATTAAGGAAACCAACGATTGGCTTGTCCGCGAATTTTCAACTATCCGCACTGGTCGCGCCTCAGCGGTCCTTCTCGACTCTGTTAAAGTAGACGCATATGGATCAATGTCACCCTTGAACGCTGTAGGATCAATTTCAAACGAAGATCCTCGCACACTACGAATTACTCCTTGGGACTCTTCACAAATTAAAGCGATTGAAAAAGCCATAGTGGCGGCCAACTTAGGAGTGTCAGCGGTTGTGGATGATAAAGGTGTGCGTGTTATTTTCCCTGAATTGACAGGAGAGAGACGCGAACAATTGATCAAATTGGCTAAACAAAAATTAGAAGACGCCAAGGTTGCCATCCGCAGAGAAAGAAACGAAGTGCACGATGACTTACAGTCAAAGAAGAAATCAGGTGAATTAGGAGAGGATGAAATGATGCGATACAAGGATCAAATGGAAAAATTCGTAACTGAAGCGAATAAGAAATTGGACGAATTGTTTGCTAAAAAGGATACAGAGATTTCGAATTAATTCATGACAACTATTATATTTCTCATTGTTCTATCAGTACTTATCTTTGTCCATGAATTGGGCCATTTTCTCATTGCTCGATTATTCAAAATACGCGTTGACGAATTTGCTATCGGGTTTCCTCCAAGATTATTTTCATTTAAAAAAGGTGGCACGACATACGCGATTAATTTAATTCCGCTCGGTGGTTATGTAAAAATTTACGGAGAAAATCCGGGTGATGCTTTATCACCTGATAATATTTTAGCCAAACCTCGTTGGCAGCAGGCTTTGGTTTTAATTGCAGGTGTGACTTTTAATGCATTATTTGCATGGGCATTATTTGCATCTACACTGATTATTGGAGCAAAAGCTGAAACAGGGAGTTTCCCAGTTCAGTATTCAGGTAGACCATCAGTTCTTATTACAGGAGTCTCAAAAGGTGGTCCTGCTGAGATGGCCGGTTTAAAAGCTGGTGATGAAATTTTAGCCTTACAAAGTGGTGTTTCAACCAGTACGTCTGCTATAAATAAATCTCAAAAATCTAACCCAAATGTTGATACAAGAAATGTTGTTGTGATGGAAACGGTTGACACATATACAGCTAGTACTTCTCCAATTATAAAAACCGCAGATGTTCGTGAAGCGATTGTACAAAGCACCAGCACGTTAGGTTTCGTAATCAATCGTGGAGGTATGTTGCAGACCATTGTGACAGTGCCAAAAGATGGGATTGATGGAATAGCCTCAGGTAAGAAAGGTGTTGGAATAATGATGGGTGATGTAGCAACAGTTAAATTGCCAATTGGTAGCGCCATTATCGCAGGATTTCATCAGACGCTTGATATAACAAAAGAAATTGCTGTCAGTACCTTTGATTTTCTTGTGAGGATTTTTAAAGGTCAAGCTAAAGCATCTGAGGTCAGTGGTCCGGTCGGAATTGCCTCACATGTAGGTGAAGCGGCTCGCCTGGGATGGGTATACCTTGCGAACTTTGCAGCCTTTATCTCTTTGAACTTAGCAGTTTTGAATTTGTTACCAATTCCTGCCCTCGACGGAGGACGTTTAGTTGTTGTTATTATCGAAGCTATACGTCGAAAGTCACTTAATCAAAAAGTCTTGCAGATCGCTAATACTGTCAGTTTCCTCCTGCTTATTGCCCTCATGTTGTTCGTTACTTTCCAGGATGTCTTCGCACTGTTCAAAAAGTTAAATAACGTGCTAGAATAGCGCCATGCGACAATCACACCTTTTCACTAAAACTCGCCGAGAAGCTCCTTCCGATGAGGTTTCTAAAAACAGCCAACTGCTTATTAGAGCCGGATTTATCCAGAAAATGGGAGCAGGGGTGTATTCTTTTTTACCTTTAGGTTTAAGGGTTTTGAACAAGATTGAACAGATTATTCGAGAAGAAATGAATGCAATTGGTGGACAGGAATTACAACTTGCAGCATTACAGGAAAAATCTTTGTGGGAAAAAACTAATCGATGGGACGATGCGGTGGTGGATAATTGGTTCAAGACTACGTTAAAAAATGGAAATGAAATGGGGTTGGGGTTTACACACGAAGAGCCTTTGACTAATTTAATGCGTGATCATATTCGATCATTCCGTGATTTGCCAATTTATACATATCAATTCCAGACAAAGTTTCGAAATGAGACACGAGCAAAAAGCGGAATATTAAGAGGGCGAGAATTTTTAATGAAAGATTTGTATTCTTTTTCTAGAGATGAAAAAGAGCACGAAGCTTTTTATGAAAAGTCTAAGATTGCTTATGCGAATGTGTTTAAACGCGCAGGAATAGCAGATAGAACTTTTATCACTTTCGCCTCTGGAGGAAGCTTTTCAAAGTATTCACATGAGTACCAGATGCTAACTGATGCAGGAGAAGATATTATTTACTACAACAAAGAAAAAAATGTTGCGGTAAATAAAGAAGTTTATACAGACGAAGTTTTAGCCGAAATGGGATTGAAAAAATCTGATATGACGGAAGGCAAAGCGGTAGAAGTTGGAAACATCTTTTCACTAGGCACCAAATTTTCAGAACCACTGGAATTATCATTTAAGGACGAAACAGGAAAGAATATTCCAGTCATTATGGGAAGTTATGGCATCGGCATCCCACGCCTTATGGGGGCTATTGTTGAAACCATGCCAACTGACAAAGAAATCGTATGGCCAAAAAATGTGTCACCGTTCGCAGTACATATTATCGCGATGAAGATTGAAGGTCCTGTGATGGAGGCTGCTGAAAAACTCTACAAAGAATTAACAGAAAAGAATGTCGAAGTCTTGTTAGATGATCGTGATTTACGAGCCGGGGAAAAATTCGGTGATGCTGATTTGATTGGAATTCCACTTCGTATCATTTTGGGTGAAAAATCACTAGCAGCAGGGAAATATGAATTTAAGGACAGAATTACTAATAAAGAGGAATTGTTTGATAAAGATGAATTAATGGCTTATATTGAAAAGCATAATGTTTAAGAAACTACGAGAGCGCATAAACAAGAGTCTTTCAAATGAAATTGGTATTGACCTTGGAACAGCCAATACCCTTGTTTATGTTTCAGGGAGAGGTGTAGTTATTAATGAGCCATCGGTGGTGGCAGTGAATCAAAAGACGGGGCGCGTAGTTGCAGTCGGTGAGCAAGCTAAAGCTATGCTTGGACGTACACCAGCACATATCGTGGCGGTGCGACCGCTTGTTGATGGCGTTATCTCAGATTTCGAAGTGACTGAAGAAATGCTTGCCTACTTGATAAAAAAAGCGGAAGGACTTTCAAAAAAAATGTTAGGTCCCAGAGTGGTTATCGGTGTGCCATATGGAGTGACAAATGTGGAACGACGAGCTGTTCGGGACGCTGCAAAAAACGCCGGCGCACGTGAAGTGCATATTATAGAAGAACCGATGGCGGCGGCTATCGGAATCAGATTACCAGTCAAGGATGCAACAGGAAGCATGATAATTGATATTGGTGGGGGAACTACAGATATTGCGGTTATTTCCTTAGGTGGAATTGTACGAGCGAAAAACCTCAAAGTAGCAGGTGACAAATTTAATACTGATATTATTTCTTACATTAGGAATGAATTTAAAATTTTAATAGGCGAGAAAACCGCGGAAAGTGTCAAGATGGCGATTGCATCTGTGGTGCCATCACAGCCACCCCTAGAGGCTGCGATTCGTGGACGTGATCTTGTCACAGGATTGCCCCGAGAAGTAGTGGTGACTGATGCTGATATCCGCGAAGCTATTGGCTCATCTATCGACACGTTCCTTGATGCCGTCAAAGAAGTAGTCGAGACTACTCCACCAGAAATCCTTTCTGATGTTATGCATAATGGTATTCACCTTACAGGAGGAGGGGCTCTTATTAAAGGTATTGCCTCAGTCCTTTCAGAGCACATCAGTATGCCAGTGTATGTATCAAATGATCCATTGACTGCAGTGGCACGTGGCGCCGGTATTGTCCTAGAAGACCTTGCGACATATCGTGATATATTAATAGATAACGAAGATGACTTACCTCCAAACCGATAGAAACAAAAAAAATATAATTCGCAAAGATTACTTTTTTGCAATTATTTTTGGTATCTTATTAATTACATTTGGAAATCTATTTTCCGAAAGATTAGTAGGTGGTGTGATATGGGTCAAGAATCTTTTGCATATTAATGGCACACCACCAGCCGAATTAGATCAAAATCAGAGTCCAGAATATTTGAATGCAAAAATAACAGCCTTGCAATCTGAAAATGATTCCCTCAAATCTTTTTTGAATGCAAATGATGATGTGAATACGAAGCGTCCACAGGGAAGCCTCTTTGCGGTTTCAGAAAAGCCTCCTTTTTCTCCGTACGACAGTATTACTATTCGAGGTGGTAGTCAAAATGGTATCCAGGTAGACGATATTGTGTTTGCTGGTCCCGATGTGATTGTGGGGTACGTGTCGAAAGTGTTGGATACCACCTCTATTGTGACTTTATATTCTTCATCTGGTGAACATCAAGAAGTTTATGTAGGCACATCGTCTGATACAGTGGTGTCTGAAGGGAGAGGTGGTGGTAACTTCTACATAAAAGTTCCTAGCGAGACCAAGGTGGCCGTCGGAGATCCAATCGTTTGGCCATCAATGCAGAATATTTTACTTGGAAAAGTAGACAAGGTCGATGCTGCACCAGGTGATGCTTTTTCTTATATCCTTTTTAAATCTTTAATTCCAATTTCATCAATTAGATATGTCCAAGTCGTCCCGAATAATTTTTAGCGCTTTTTTAGTGGCGTCAGTTTTTATATTCCCATGGTGGTTTTTTTCTACAATTACTATTGTGGCCATGTGGAGAATGGACAAGTACTTTTTTGCGCTCTTTATCGGCTTCCTCGCCGATCTTCTTTATGCGAGTCCATTTGTATTGAGAGATTACAACACCCTTCATACTTTTCTCTTGAAATGGCCATTTACTTTGACCATGACCTTGGCTTTTGTCATCTTTGATTTGATCAAAAAAAGGATTAGAATCTAGACATGTCCACTTTCTCAAGTAAGTTTTTTAGAAGTAAAAAAAGGTATGAAGCCTTGGACCCAGACGAGATCTTTCTTGATTCTTCAAACTTGCCTGATTTTGATAATGATCAGTTTGAAGGACGTATCGAAAAGCCCATCAGCCGACGCACAATCTATTTACTTGTTTTTATTTTTCTCGCAATTGCTACAGCGTATCTTTACAGACTTTCACAACTAGAAATTGTGAAGGGAGATTTTTATAAAAATATTGCAGAAAATAATCGACTTCATCGATCGCTAGTCTTTGGAGAGAGAGGTGTAATCACAGACAGAAATGGAGCGTTGATTGCCTGGAATACTATTGATCCAGATTTTCCTGATTTTGTTAAAAGAAGCTACCGAGACGATCCCGGTACACATTTGTTGGCAGGTTATGTAAGGTATCCCAAAAAAGACAAGTCTGGATTTTATTACAATACAGAATATTCTGGGGCAGACGGTGTAGAAAAATATTACAATTCGGTTCTTGCAGGAGAGAATGGTGTAAAAATTACTGAAACAGACGTAAGTGGAAAGCCTGTGACGGATTCGGTTGTTCAACCAGAAAAAAAAGGTGAAACCATTAAATTGTCGATAGATGCTGATATACAAGAAGCGTTGTATAAAATCATCGAAACCACGTCTAAAAAAGCAGGATATGTGGGAGGGTCAGGGGCAGTTATGGATTTGGATACAGGTGAGATGGTCGCGGCAGTTTCGTATCCAGAATACAATTCGAATGTGATGACTGACGGACAAGACGTCTCTTCAATTAATGCATATCAAAATAGTTCATCGAAACCCTTCCTTGATCGTTTAAGTTCTGGCCTTTATGCGCCAGGTTCAATTGTAAAGCCAATTTTTGCTTTCGCTGCTTTACATGAAGGGGTTATTACGCCTGACAAAAAAATCCTGAGTACCGGAGAATTGAAAGTGCCAAATCCATTCAAACCAGGAGAATTTACTATTTTCAAAGACTGGCGTGCAAACGGTTGGACGAATATTCAAGAAGCGATTGCAGTATCATCAGACATTTATTTTTATGAAATTGGTGGAGGCTTTATGGATCAGAAAGGTTTAGGAATTAATAATATTGAAAAGTACGCGCATATGTTTGGTTTCGGGCAGGCGGTCAAAGATAGTTTCTTTTCGGGAAGTGATGGAGTAGTGCCTTCAATTGAGTGGAAGGCTAAAAACTTTAATGGTGAAATATGGAGAATAGGAGATACTTATAACACTACCATCGGTCAATATGGTTTTCAGATCTCACCAATTCAGGCGTTGCGTTCCATTTCAGCCATTGCAACTGGCGGTCAATTGATTACTCCTTCAGTCCTAGCTAATGATGATCCCAATTCTTCCCATACAAAAGTCTTCGAACAATTACCATTAACAGATACGACAAATTTTGGAATTGTGAGGGACGGGATGCGCATGACTGTGACTACAGGTACCGCCAAGATTTTAAATGTTCCGTATGTAAAAATGGCTGCCAAGACCGGTACCGCTCAGGTCGGTGTTGGAAATAAATTTATAAACTCTTCGGTTGTTGGTTTTTTTCCGTATGACAAACCAAGGTATAGTTTTGTTATTATGATGGAACGCGCTCCGTCGACTAATACTATTGGAGCGTCTGTAGCAATGCGAGAATTCATCGATTGGATCGCTCAGCACAAACCAGGAATCGTTGGATTAAGTCACCCCTTGAATTCTAGTTTGAGTGCCACAAGTACGGCCAGCAGCACAAGTCTTAATGTTAGTGGAATCACCTCATCTTCTTCATTTGCGACGAGCAGTCCAGCAGCAAATTACATACCTGAAAACATACAATCTACCGATATCGGGCGTTAGTTTTTTGGCTTAATTTAACAATAGTAGATGGTAAAAGTACAGTCTTTACGTTTTGTCCTAAAAGTACTATAATCACCGCACTTAATAAATTGGATGGTGGAGGGGTAATTACCATAACCATGACACAAAAAGAATATCTTTCAAAAGAACGCTTCAAGGAATTGACTGCAGAATTAGAACAATTAAAGACAGTCAAGAGGAAGCAGGTTGCCAAAGAATTGGAATATGCCAAGTCTCTGGGTGATCTTTCAGAAAATGCAGAATATCAAGACGCTCGTGAGTCACAAGCGGCACTTGAAGACAGAATCTCAACTCTCGAGAGTGTTTTATCGCATGTAGAAATTGTCACAGTTCACCACAGCAATGTGGTTGAAGTAGGCTCACGTATCCAGGTTAAAAAGAATACTGATAAAGTTGAAAAGACTTACACCATTGTAGGTTCGGAAGAATCAGATATGGCATCTGGAAAAATTTCATTCAAATCTCCACTTGGGCACGCCCTAATGGGGAAGAAGAAAGGTGAAGAATTCACTTTTAAAACTCCAGGAGGTGTTGCGAAGTATACTGTCGTATCGATTGAGTAGGTGTAGAGAATTATTTCTAGCTATAGTACACTGTGTTTAATTATTAATGCTTTTTCTATATGTATTGGCCCGACAAATTAGCTGCTGAAATTAAAGAAAAATACAAAGATGTCATTGCGTCTAAAAAACCACTGATTATTCGTGATGAAAAAACTGCTTCAGGCCGCGTACATGTCGGATCGCTTCGCGGGGTTTCAATTCACGGAATTGTTGCTGATGTGTTGGAAGAGGAAAAAATTCCCTATACATATCTATTTGAAATAAACGATTTTGATCCAATGGATGGATTGCCTGTGTATTTGGATGAAAAAATTTTCACAGAATATCTAGGAAGACCTTTGTGTGACGTTCCTTCTCCTTCACCTGAAACTAATAATGATCCCAGCAGTCAGTATTTGCCAGTGGCTAAAAATTTTGCAGAATATTACGCCCAGGAATTTACACAGGTTATAAAGTCTATTGGCTTTAATCCTGAAATTTATCGCTCTTCAGATTTGTATAAAAGAGGAGATTATAATCATGCTATCCAGTTAACTTTAAAAAATGCAGATAAAATTCGTGAAATATACAAGAGGGTTTCTGGTTCTGTAAAAGAGGGAAAATGGTTACCGGTAAATGTTGTTTGTGAAAAGTGTGGAAAAGTCAGCACTACTGTTGCCGAAGACTTTACCACAGGTGGGAAAGGAGAATATCCAGAAATCGTTCACTATATATGTAGAGATTTGGATTGGACAAATGGGTGTGGACATAAGGGATCACTTTCTCCATATGATGGTCGTGCCAAGTTACCTTGGAAATTGGAATGGGCCGCAAAATTTAAGATCATTGGAGTGCATGTTGAAGGCGGTGGAAAGGATCATTCGACAAAAGGAGGGTCACGAGATGTAGCAGAAACCATTTCACGTGAGATTTTTAACCATGAACCACCGTACAATATTCCTTATGAATTTTTTAATATTGCAGGCAAGAAAATGTCGTCATCAAAAGGTCGTGGGTCGTTCTCGAAAGATATCGCGGATCTTTTGCCAGCAGAAATTGTACGTTTGTTGATGTTGCAAAAAGAACCTCAAAGGGTAATCGAGTTTGATCCAGAGGGCGATACGGTAGCAATTCTTTTTGATACTTACGACAAATTTGCAACAGGATTTTTTGCAGGAGACACGACCGATTATAGTCGAATGTTCAAGTTGATTCATCCCAAAGATGTAAGGGTAGATATTAAAGAAAGAGCCTTACCACGATTTTCACAGATTGCATTTTTATCACAGATGCGTCATTTAGATATTGAAAAAGAAGCAGAGCACCTCGTTGGTCGGCCGTTAAATGATGCTGATAAGGCAGAATTAAAAAAGCGTCTCCATTATGCTCAAGTTTGGATTGATACATATGCACCAGAAAATTATCAATTTGCTATTCAAGAGAAATTACCTGAAGCTGCAAAGAATTTAAGTGAAATTCAGAAGAAGGCACTTGGTTTGGTTTTGGAGTATATAAAATCTGTCAAAACAATAGATGGTCAAGAGATGCATACAAAATTACATGAAATAAAAGAATCCACTCAGATTAATCCAAAGGAATTTTTTGAGGCAATGTATGTATCAGTGTTAGGCAAGCCAAGCGGTCCAAAAGCCGGTTGGTTTTTGAGCGTGATTGATAGGGACTTTTTAATAAAACGATTTGAAGAGGTGATATAAAAAAAGTGTAAAAAAACAAAGCCCCGTTCTCACAAGCAGAACGGGGCTTTGCTTGTGAGAACGGGGTCGCGATACTGTTCGATAGGTTTGCCAGACCTATTTGAACGGATTGAGCTTCGACGAGAAGAACTTCTGTCCATTCACATCGAAATAATCAATCACGATCTTGTTCCGTTCCGTCGGGTGTGCCTCGACAGTGATCCACGCGGCCTTTTTCAGCCTGTCTGCCGTGGCGTCAGGGCTCTGTTCGACGAAGGCAATGCGCGGGGCCTTGTCGTCGTCGAGGTTTTTCATGACCACGATGACGTACTTGCCATCCTTGTCGTTCATGTCCTTGATAAGTTCCTTCACCAGCTGGTAGCGGGCGAGGTACTTCGACAGGTCAGCGTTTTGCAGGATCGTCACCTGGGCGTAGGCGGTGCTGCCTGCACAAGCGAGTATGGCGGTGAGGATGAGGGACAGGAGTGTTTTCATATAGGTGGTGTCGTTTGCGATGCAATGGTTGTTGTTGGCTGCATCTTACAAGGCACAAATATGCCCTAAAAGATACAGCCAGAGAACTAAAACTTGTTGGATATTACAATGTTAAATAATATTCGTCAATTTTTTCAAAGTTATCCACCATAACGTGGGTTTTTGTGTTTGCTTAGGGTATCAATGTGGGATAAAATAGTAATCAAGTGGGAAGAAGTGGTAAATCATTCGAGAGCCACAAAAGCCTTAAGTAAGCTTTAAAAATCTCGATAAAAAACTTCATATGTTGATCGGCGAATATACCCATACACAAGATGAGAAAAAAAGAATTTCCATGCCGTCCAAATTCAGGAAGGAAATGGGAAAAAAAGTTGTTGTGACTCATGGTCTTGATAACTGTCTCTTCATGTATCCAATAAAGGAATGGGCAAAAATTTCCGAAAAACTAGGAGCATTGTCAATTGGTCAGGCTGATACTAGAGGGTTTAATCGAATCATGTTGGCCGGTGCAGTTGAAATAGATATCGACGCAACTGGTCGAATCTTGATTCCTGATTTTTTACGTCAGTACGCTGGCGTAGAAAATAAAGTAGTTTTTGCAGGAGTTCACAGTCGAGTGGAAATCTGGGACGAAGGACGTTGGAAGACCTATAAGTCTGAAGTCTTGAAACAGGCCGATCACTTGGCTCAGAAATTGGGAGAGATCGGAGTGATCTAAGGTCGGACTTTAAAGGACGTCATCCGACATGATTTCGCTAAATCAAATGCGCCACAAACCAGTACTTTTACAGACAGTGATACAAGAACTAGCTATTCACGAGGGAGCAATCTTTGTTGATTGTAATCTCGGGGATGGTGGTCACAGCGAAGAAGTTCTAAAGCGTACAGGAGGTGATGTCACTATTGTTGGTATCGATCTCGATCCTGAGGCTTTGAGACGTGCTAAGGAAAATTTAAGTTTGGCGGTAGAAGGATTGTACGGAACGGACAAGCTTAAAAAGCAACCAGCAATTCATTACTGCCAGAAAAACTTTTCTCACATTGGTTCAGTGGTGCGTGAAGCGTTAGGTAAAGTGACTGCCGGTAGTAGTGTCGATGCGATCTTGTTTGATCTTGGTCTAAGTTCATATGAACTGGACGAATCAGGAAGGGGATTCTCATTTAAAAATGATGATCCGCTCGAGATGACATTCGGTCAAAGGGACCATTATAACTTTACGGCAAGTGACATCGTTAACTTATGGTCAATCGAACAAATCGAAACCATCATTAGGAGTTACGGTGAAGAAAAGTTTGCCGGACGCATCGCACGACGCATTGTTGAAGCACGCGAAGTCAAAATGCAGCTTACTGGTAAAGGTTTCGAAACCGCCCATGAGCTTGCAGAATTGATCCGTAGCGCCTACCCAGGAATGCTTCGCTTCGGTCGTATTCACCCCGCCACCAAGACTTTCCAGGCACTTAGGATAGCAGTGAATGATGAGCTAACAGCCTTACAGGAGTCGCTCCCAGAGGCCGTCAGTTTACTAAAAGTCGGTGGACGCCTCGCCGTCATCTCTTATCACAGTTTGGAAGACAGAATCGTAAAACAATATTTTAAAAAACAAGAAGAGGAGGGTATCGTTCGGATCATGACTAAAAAGCCAATTGTACCAGATGAAAATGAAACCAGAGACAATCCCAGATCACGCAGTGCCAAATTAAGAATCATAGAAAAAATTTAGAAACTTTAACAATTATTTAAGCAAAATCAAATGACAGCCCACGCCATAAAAGCAATCAGAAAAATTGAAAAACTCTCAAAAAGTATCTTTTGGGCAATGTTGGCCTTGATCATTGTGCTCGGCGCTACATACATGTATTTTGTAAACAGAACAATTTGGAATGTGGCAGCACGTGAAAAATTGCAAGACGAAATCGTCGCTTTTAATTCTAAATTAGGTGAAAAGGAATTTGAATATATCAAGTCAAAGGGGTCAATTACTATGGAAAGTGCCAAACAATTAGGTTTTGCGGAACCACAGCGAGTTTCTTTTGTCACAAAGGAGATTATCAAGACTGTGGCCATGAGGTAATTTTTATACCTTAGGGTTTTCCCATAGCTCTAAATTCGAGATAACGCTATAATGCAGAATAATATGCTCGCCAAGCGCGTCCGAATCATTTCATATTTCATGTTAGCGATAGTTTTGATGTTGATCATCAAACTGTATTCGGTTCAGATTATTCACTATTCTGATTTTGCTGATCGTGCAGACCGACAATACCAAAGGCCGTCTGGTACAATCTTTAATCGTGGAACGATTTACTTTACCTCGAAGGATGGGGAGTTGATTTCGGCAGCTACACTAAAGACAGGATTTAATGTCGCCATTAATCCAAAGCTTCTGCAAAAAAGCGGTGCGGATGGAATCAATTTGGCATTTCAAAAAATATCAGCTCTCATTCCTTTGGATGAAAATGACTTCCTGATGAGAGCGAATAAGGTTAATGATTCATACGAAGAAATTGCAAAGCATTTGGATGAAGACACGGGTACAAAAATCGATGCATTGAAAATTTCTGGCGTCTCAATTTACAAAGAAAAATGGCGATACTATCCAGGCGGAGAGTTGGCTTCAAATGTTCTTGGATTTATGGGATTTAAGGGTGACGAATATGCTGGACGTTATGGTTTGGAAAGATATTATGAAGATACATTAAAGAGAAATAGTGACGATGTTTATGTAAACTTTTTTGCAGAAATATTTTCAAATATTCACAATGCAGTAGACGGAACAAAAATGGAAGGAGATATCGTGACAACAATTGAACCAGATACACAAAAATATTTAGAAGATACTTTGGCAGGAATCCAGAAACAATACAGTGCGCAAATGACTGGTGGAATTATCATGAATCCAATGAATGGCCAGGTGTACGCCATGGGAAAGGTGCCAACATTTGATCCAAATAATTTTAGTGGCGTGAAAGACGTAGGGGTGTTCAAAAATGACTTGGTAGAAAGTGTATATGAAATGGGCTCGATTATTAAACCTTTGACCATGTCGGTTGGAGTAGACGTAGGCAAGGTTACGGCTTCAACGACGTATAATGATAAGGGTTCTGTTAAGATTGACGACCGGACTATCTCCAATTTCGATAAACAGGGACGAGGTATTATTACTCTTATGTATGCCATGGCGAAGTCATTAAATACCGGCTTCATTTTTATTGAGCAACAGGTGGGTAACATAATTTTTGGAAAGTATTTTGAATCATTCGGACTTGGAGAAAAAACAGGAATTGATTTACCTAATGAAGCTTCAGGTCTGATTGATACATTGAAACATAATCGTGACGTTGAATTTGTTACTGCGGCCTTTGGACAGGGTATTGCCATCAGTCCAATTGAAACTATTCGTGCTGAGGCCGCTATTGCCAATGGAGGGTATCTTGTGACTCCTCACGTGGTTCAAAAAATAGACTATAGAATTGGTATTGATAAAAATGTCGAGCCTGCAAAGGGAAATAGAGTCATGAAGGAAGACACTGCCCTTGCTGTGACTCGCATGCTTATCAACAACGTGGATACGTCACTTCTAAATGGTAAAAGTAAGAACCCCCGATATTCAGTAGCAGCCAAAACTGGTACCGCTCAGATTTCAGTGAAGGGAAGTAGTGGATATTCCGAAGATCAATACCTACATTCGTTCATTGGATTTTTTCCTGCATACAACCCAAAATTTATTGTGTTTCTTTACATAGTTAATCCAAGAGGAGTGAATTATGCTTCTGAAACTCTAGCTAAACCATTTATTGATCTGACAAAATACTTAATTAATTATTACCAGATTCCGCCAGATCGAGGAGTGGGGGATGTGGTGAATGAGACAGCGAGTACTACAAATGCCACCAGTACCCATTAAGCCTTTATTTTTAGGCCGAAATGTGTAAAACTATACAGACATTGGCCCCATCGTCTAATGGTTAGGACACGGCCTTCTCAAGGCTGTAATCCGGGTTCGACTCCCGGTGGGGTCACACTATTGACACATATATATAGATATGGTATCATTAAAAAGTAGACAGATCTTTAAAAGCAGGTCATTGGTAGGTTACAGACAACTTCTTGTTTCTTAAGTAAGTAGTTGTCTGTAACCTAAGGTTGCGGAAAACAACACACCACCAAGCCAATACCCATGAAAGCACTCGTTCTCAGCATCTTCGCCATCCTGGCGACGCTCTGCGCATCCAAAGCCGAAAACAACATCACCCTCACCACCTACGCCGCGAACCACTACCTGTCTTTCGGGTCGGGTCGGGTCCTGAGCAAGGATCCCGTCATTCAAACCGACGTCAGGATCTCGTATGGCACTGGGATCTACCTCGACCTCTGGGGCTCGAGAAGCCTCAAAGGCAAGGCGAACAGTCGCAGTCTCGGAAACGAAATCGATTACGGCTTGGGCTGGAGAGGGCTCGTCGCTCCACACCTCACGCTCGACGTCGGGGTGACCTACTTCGACGAACCGAAAGTCGGCCGACTCGGAGCTGGTGACATCATCTACACGCATGCCAATCTGACTCGGGACTATAGCTTCGCAGCCGTTACTCTGGGTTACGAAAATTACGTGACAATGCCACGGAGCGGTTTCCAAGGCGGCAACCTCTGCACTCTCGGAGTCAGCAAAGGCTGGTCGCTCTGCAGTGACAAGGTCGGAGTTCACGCTTCTGCCGCGGCCGTGTACGATACAGGCACTTTGGGAACCAAACCTGGTTTCCTCTTCCGCGGAAACGCGGGGGTTGACTACAAACAGTCAAAGCACGTGACCTTCAACCTCATCGGAGCGAACTGGTACGCTCCGGTCACTGGAATCGGAACAAAGGCCAACATCATGTGGATGAGCGGAATGACAGTCAGCTTCTGAACCTCCGATGCAAAAATAACAAACGCTATGGGATAATCGCGTAGAACCCACCCCGTAACACATCAGTGTTGCGGGGTTAATTATTTATATAACATTCATAAAAAACTTTATATACTCACAAGCTTGTTTTTAACCTCGCATAACACAACATGAGTCACAGAAATTTCTACTTATCCTCTAAATTCTCCATTTTCGCTGCTGCTTCGGGAGTTGAAACTGTTTTCCCCATGAAGAACAAATTAACTATAGCTGTTGCAATAATCCAATAAACCACCATTGCAAGAAGCGAGGTCCACTCAAAAATACTGCCTGTAACAATCTGACTACTTCTGAAAACTGAAAGGAATGGATTGGCAAAAACGTAGGTAATGCCATATACAAAACTAGTAAAACCGGCAGCAGGGTTTGCGCCGAGTAGTTTTAATACAAAACGGAAGGCAAGTAATACCTCGATAATTCCTAGAACGTACCAAACAATTTGAGTTCCGCGATAAAGAGGTTTGGTACTTGGAGATGTGTAAGATGAATTCATTTTTTAAAAGTGTTAGTTATTATGTCTTTATAGCCGTATAAGTGAGGCTTCGCTTACTCAGTTTAAACAAAACAACACCACCTTTCGGTGATGTAGTTTTCAGAGATTGCCTAGCCTTCCCGTTCATTTATTTTTTGGTTTGTGCAAGTTGTGTCCGTCAGAACTCTCTAGAATCTAGAGTGCTCATCGAGGCACATTGATATGCGACTCCCTGTTACAAAATTTAAGGTTTGGCCAGAACAATCTCGTTATATGAGCCGAGTGACATGCTTATCCATTTCTAAGTTTTTGTGTTGTAGTTTAGATGCTGTATTTAAATGTGAAAGCGCCGCCCATTTTTTCTTGGGCGGCGCTGCGGTGGGTCTACCACCATTATTATTTTTTCGTGAATACACCGAGCCAGTGGGAGTCCTGGATCACGGGTATGTCGATGCCGAGGTCTTGACTGAAGACCATTCTGCTCCAGCGTGTGAATCGCTTTGTCCAACCGGATGGTGTCTCGTAGGTCCCCGGAACTGGGACGTTTGCTCCGGGATGTAGGATTCGGTTGTAGAAGTAGTCTCCGACGAATGTTCGCTCGAAGCTCACCGCCAGGTCCTGGGGATGATCTCCGATCGGGACTGTCTCGATGACAACGAAGCTTCCCCCGGGTTTCAAGATTCGGCGGATCTCTGCTTCGGCCTTTTGGTTTTTGGCCGAGTGGTGAAGGACGTTGGTCGAGAGCACGACTTCGAAGTGTTCATTGGGGTACTGTGTGGTAATCCCGTTGAATTTATGGAAGGGGATTCCTGATGAGGTGAGAGTTATTTACGAAATTCGTGCAGCTTTGATCCAGGTTCCGTATAGGTTTGTACTTGATCAACCCGAGAGAGCAAAAAAGTCTTTGGATTTTCTGTATAGGCAGTTAGAAAAGATTTCTTAAAAGTTTATAATAGTAGTTTTTAATACTCACTGATTTTGAATCCTAAATAAATCCCGACTATTCCACCAACTGCTGTTAAAATAATCGAAGTAAAAGAAAAAAGACTTCCTCCCCATAACATTGGAAGGTACCCGCCAATAGCCGAGCCTATCGTCATTCCAACCCATACCATAGATTTAGACATATAAATATTATAACACTATCTTTATTATAAGCCTTATCTAGTCGTGTAACTATTCAATAAAAATATTCATCTCCATCAATAAACAGCAAACCCGGCGGGATGGAACAAGTTCCTCCACGCCGGGCTGTGTGATGGCCTGCTAGTGTTACAGGACGAATTCTGTTTGGACGTTGGGTCTGGCTTTTGGGTCCCACTGGGCACTTAGAAAGACTCTGTTGTCGATGTTTTTGCCGAATAGGATACCCCTGCGCTTCACCTCGTAGATGTAGACACTGCCTCCTTCGGCAATGTCTAGACCTGTAAAGTAAATGTACTTGTGTACGACGCAGCGCTGCATTTCGATGCCCTCAAGCTCGCATTCCCAGAATTTGAGCACGGTACGAAATACGCAGCACCAGAAACGCAATCTGGCCTTCTTGGCATTGCTCTGTTCAAAATACACGTCTCCTCTGAATCTACACCTGTAGAAGTTGAGGCTGGTACAACGCATGCTCTGAACAACAACCTGACCCGTGAAGGTGACGTTTTGGATGACCCAGGTTTTTGAGCTTGGGTTGCCAATTTCACCAGCAAGGGTCCGAAGTTTGATTCGACTTGCGTCAATGTGTACGTTGCCCTTTACAACGATTGGAAGCAATCCGAGATCACCTCCTTTCGTGTACAGTCTCGTCAGGAATTCGTCTTCTGTAATCACCAGCGGCACTACTGTCGGTGTGATTTCAATTAGTTGGTTCATTGTGTGTGCTCCTGTATTAAAGAATAATATGTACAAAATTTCGGGTCAATAAATTTGTGTGTTGCAATGAGCTAAAAGTCATCTTTATTTAATGTTTACCGGATAGACTTGCATTAGAGGACAAAAATCACTAAAATACCCCTACTTATGAAAGATGAAAATAAAAAGAAGGCAATTGCCGACGATGTTCTCGCTGACCCTGAATTTGTAAAGACGGATGAGGGTGATTCAGACGATGTCGCCTATGAAGAGGAAGGTGAGACGGCTAAGGACACCATTAAAAAGCTTCGCGAACGTGCCAAAACCGCTGAAAAGGAGAAGATGGAATTCATGGAATCTATGCAGCGCCTAAAGGCTGATTACGTCAACTCAAGAAAGCGTGACGAAGAATCAAAGATTGACCTAGTCCGTTATGCCAATATCCATTTTGCAGAGGAACTTTTACCAACTCTAGATTCATTTGAACAGGCTATGGCTGATAAGGAAAAATGGGAAAGTGTTTCAAAAGAATGGAGAACAGGTGTCGAGTCTATTTATGGAAAAATCCTAGCGGTATTTAATAAAAACAATATTAATGCTTTTGGAGATATTGGTGATGTATTTGATCCAAATGTTCACCATTCAATCAAAGTGATGCTAACAGAGGATTCCTCACAGGACGGGACGATTTCTCAGGTGCTACAGAAGGGATATAAAACAGGTGATAAAGTAATCCGTCCGGCGATGGTCGCGGTGTATGAGGGGAAGTAAGTCGGAAACTTGACAGGCAGTGTATAATACTAAAACAAATTAATTTAAATATAAGAAAATATGGCAAAAATAATCGGAATTGATCTTGGAACAACTAACTCAGCAGTCGCTATCATGGAGGCGGGTGATCCTCGCATTCTTGAAAATGCAGAAGGTGCACGTACCACTCCTTCAATTGTTGCAATTTCTAAAACCAATGAACGATTGGTGGGTCTTCTTGCAAAACGTCAGGCTGTGACTAATCCAAAAAATACTGTTCAGGGGATCAAGCGCTTCATTGGTCATAGTTTTGACGAAGCTGGCATTCAGGCTGACATGAAGACTATTGCGTATCAGGTTTTAAAGGCTGATAACAACGGCGTGAAGGTGAAAATGGGAGACAAAGATTATTCACCCGAAGAAGTTTCTGCCATGATTCTCACAAAACTGAAAAATGATGCAGAAGCCAAGATCGGAGAAAAAATTACTGAAGCCATCATTACTGTACCTGCATATTTTAATGACTCTCAGAGACAGGCCACAAAAGATGCGGGACGCATTGCAGGTTTGGATGTAAAGAGAATTATTAATGAACCGACTGCGGCTGCACTTGCGTATGGTTTTAACAAAAAGAAGGACGAAAAAATTGCAATCTTCGACTTTGGAGGGGGAACATTTGATATCTCAATTCTAGAGGTCGGTGATGATGTAGTAGAGGTAAAATCAACTGATGGTGACCACCGATTGGGAGGACGTGACATTGATTACAAGGTGTTGAATTGGATTGCTGATGAATTTAAAAAAGACAGTGGCATTGACGTTCGAGGTGATGCGCTTGCTATGCAGCGGTTAGACGAGGCAGCAGAAAAAGCTAAAATTGAATTGTCGACTGCAACTGAATCTGAAATTAATATTCCATTCATTACATCTGATGCAAACGGTCCAAAGCACTTGGTTATGAAAATCACACGTGCGAAACTAGAAGAATTGGCGGATGAATTTTTAACTCGAGCAATGCAGATCACAAAACGTGCATTGGAGGCTTCTCCGTTCAAGATTTCAGATATTAACGAAGTGGTGTTGGTTGGAGGACAAACTCGAATGCCAAAGATCCAGCAGATGGTAAAGGATTATTTCGGCAAGGAACCGAACAAATCAATTAACCCAGACGAAGTAGTGGCGCTGGGCGCGGCTATTCAGGGTGGAATTATTAGTGGTGATGTTAAAGACATCTTACTTCTTGATGTTATTCCACTTTCATTAGGTATTGAAACAATGGGAGGAGTGGGCACAAAATTGATTGAAAAAAATACAACTATTCCAACATCTCGCTCACAGATTTTCTCAACTGCTGCAGACAATCAAACATCCGTAGAAATTCATATTTTCCAAGGTGAACGAGCGATGGCGCGAGACAACAAGTCACTGGGAAGATTTATTCTTGATGGTATTCCACCAGCACCACGCGGTATGCCTCAGGTAGAGGTGTCATTTGATGTTGATGCAAACGGAATCTTGAATGTAAAAGCAAAGGATAAAGCATCTAACAAGGAGCAATCAATTCGTATTGAGGCAAGCTCAGGACTTTCAAAAGATGATATTGAACGTATGAAAAAAGATGCAGAGATGAATGACGCAGATGATAAAAAGAAAAAAGATGAAGTTGAAACAAGAAATCTTGCTGAACAATTAATTTACACAGCAGAAAAAGCAGTCAAGGATAATAAAGACAAAGTGGGAGCAGATATTATCAGTGCGGTTGAAGCAAAAATTGCAGATGCTAAAAAGGCTAAAGAGGGAACTGATATGGCTGCATTAAAAACTACAACTGAAGCATTGTCGACAGAGCTTTCAAAAATTGGTGAAGCTATGCAAAAGAATACTCCACCAGCTGGAGAAGCACCAAAAACTGAAGGGGGTGAAGGAGATGGAAAAGTTCATGACGCTGAAGCAAAATAATCAAATAACATAAGTCAAAAAACAGAAAACCCGCGACACACAGAACGTCGCGGGTTTTCTGTGTGTCGCGGGGTGGCTTATGCCTTTACCGCCTTTGTTTTGGTCTGCTTGCGGCAACTCGTTTTCCGATCTCGTACACCCTTTGCGGAGCGTAGGTGATGGCCTTTAAGTCGTTGTGGCCCGCTTTTCCGGGTTCAAGAATCGCAACAAGAAGTTGATCAAGGCTAAGGGTGTATTCCCAGTAACCCTTTGCAAACATGACCCTGTTTGAGGGTGCCACCACAGGCTTGCCTGCCTGGTATGGAATATACACTTTCATTCCATTGTGTGGATGCCCTTTTTCTTCTACCACTCCGAAGGCACACCATTTGGTAGGGAAAATGGCTGTAATTTTTACCGTTGTGACGACCATAGGTTTTTCTTTCTGATACGACCGGGGTTGTGTGTTGTTTGTTTTTTCTAAATCAGTCGCATCTTTCGGGATGCTTCAATAAATACCCTAAAAGATACGACCGCATTTTTTGTATAAAGAACTTTGTAAAACATTACAATATTCAAAAAATATGTCAACTATCTATAAAAAAACGCACCTGCCGAACGATGAGTAGGGCAGGTGGTGTGTTTTTTAGCGGAGGTGGGCAATTACTCCCTTGGATCCTTGTTTGTGAGGCGATGTGTGAAAATCCTTTTCGTCTCCTCATTGTAGCCGTGGTTCAGGAACATAACCACTATGCATGGGGATATGCTCACGAGAGAGCAGGCCCAGCCGTAGCCGTTCATCCAGGCGCCAACGAGGGTGTCTTTTCCCCAGTGGCGAATGCAGAACTGAGTGATCAGGGCAACGATGCTGAGCGCAATCAGGGTGTTCGTGATCTTTTCTATTTTTTTCTGGGTTTTCTTCATCTTATTTTTTCTTCAGGTTGGGTGGTTGGTTGTTGAGCGATACAAAACGGCTGTATCTTTCAAAGCACCTAAATGCGCTAAAAGATACAGCCGTAACAAGAGAAGAATACCAAATGAGCTTCTGTTGAATACTCTAACATACATATGTATTTATGTACATAGTAAAAAAACAGCCCGCTCCGTACCCAAAGGCGGTAGGAGAGGGACTGTCTTGTGACGCTCTGTGGAGAGCGTTGAGGTTACTTCTTGGTGGCAAAGTATGCCAGACCGGTGCGGAGCCTTCTGGTTGTCTCCGTTTGCCAGTACTGCAGGTGCTCTGCTCCTGTTGGTTCTGAGGAATCGAGGAGCATCGTCTTTTTTACAGTTGGATCGACTCCGAAGTCAATCGTACCGTCGAGCTTGAGGCTCGAAGAGAAGGTGTTTTCCTGGTTTCCTTTGTGCCACCAGACGCTGAGGAATGATTTACTCGGATCAGTCGTGTTTGGGTAATAGGCGAAAGTTATTTTCTCGCCATCAACCTGGATCACACACAGGTACCAGAAGCCTTTCGGTTCAAGCAACGAATCCTTCTTCCACTTGAGAGGTTCCTTGCCCTTTTTCTGCTTGCAGATGTAGGCGACCAGGTCGGCCACCTCGTTCGGCTTCAGAAGTTCCGGGTTTTGTTGTTTTTGTTGTCCACTCTGTTCATTTGTTGTTGCAAACGTCAGGTGGGTGAAGATGGCGAGCGCGAACGCTGCCACCACGATGCGGGTGCTTTTTAGGGTGAGCATGGCTAAGGAGGTTCCATTAGTATGAAATGCCCTTAGCCAAGTTCAACCTAAAGTCTGATAATAATACTACAACGATAAGTATGTTTTGTCTACAAGAGTGTCTTTTTGGGGCTCTATTATGTCGTATAAATGACTAGTCAGGGTAAGGGATTTACGGTACAATAGCGCTTATAAAAATGGTAAAAACCTTTTATCTTACAACGACTCTTCCATATGTGAACGCCAAGCCTCATGTCGGTCATGCCCTTGAAAACGTCAGGGCTGATGTGGTGGTTCGCTATAAACGTTCTTTGGGCTATGACGTATTTTTTAACACCGGAACTGACGAGCATGGTCAGAAACTGCAAGACGCTTCTGTTTTAGCAAGGGTTCCTGTCCAGGAATATGTTGATCAGGGTTCAGAAAACTTTAAAAAATTATTAGAAAAATTAGGAGTGACTTCAGAGCATTATTTCAGTCGCACTACAGACCCCTCACACATTAAAGGCGCCCAAGATTTTTGGAAAAAAGTGTTCGATAATGGATATATTTATAAAGCGCGTTATCAGACAAAATATTGTGTTGGATGTGAACTAGAAAAAACGGATTCTGAATTGGCCAACGGACATTGTCCCGATCACCCTACATTAGAGATTGAAATTATTGATGAAGAAAATTATTTCTTTAAATTCTCGGCCTTCCAACAGCAGCTTCTCGATCTATATGAACGTCAGCCAGAATTTGTCATCCCACAAAGCCGAATGAATGAAATTAAAAGTCTCGTATCACGAGGTCTTAAAGATTTCTCAGTGTCTCGCCTTAAAAGCAAAATGTCATGGGGAGTACCCGTGCCAAATGACCCAGAACATGTGATGTATGTGTGGTTTGATGCGCTCGTTAACTATATTACAGCGTTAGATTGGCCAAATGACATGGAGAAATTTGAAAAATATTGGATGAAGGGTACGCCTCTCCAATATTGTGGTCAAGATAACTTGAAACAACAGGCTGCTATTTGGCAGGCAATGTTGTGGGCTGCTGGACTTCCTGGATCAAATAAAATAATTGTAAATGGATTTGTGATGGGTGAGGGCGGGGTTAAAATGTCTAAAACATTGGGTAACGTTATTGATCCGCTAGAATTAATTGAAAAATATGGGACTGATGCTTTGCGTTACTATGTTCTTAGACATATTCATCCTTTGGACGGATCACCTATGACCGCTGCTTCTTTTGCACAGGCATACGAAAGTCATTTAGTGAACGGTCTTGGAAATTTAACTTCACGCCTCATGACTATGGCAGAAAAATATCTTGAAAGCCCAGTTGATACTTCAAAAATAACTATCCCACAAGAATGGCATGATCACATGTCTTCTTATCGAATGGATCTAGCGTGTGAACTAGTGTGGGCCGAGATAGGGGCATTAGATGTAGCAATTTCAGAGACTGAACCTTTCAAGTTGGTTAAAATTGATGAAAATAAAGCCAAAGGATTACTTACAGAATACATAGGAAGACTGTCGAAGATTTCTCTTATGTTATCAGTATTATTACCTACGACAAGTGGGGCTATTCTTGAATGCATAAAAACAAATAAGAAACCATCTGCACCTTTATTCCCAAAAATACAATAACACTATGCCAAAAGATTATTACAAAATTTTAGGAGTTTCAAAAACTGCCACATCTGATGAAATTAAAAAAGCGTTTCGTAAATTAGCGCATCAACATCACCCAGACAAGAACGGGGGAGATGCTGCAAAGTTTAAAGAGGCGAGTGAAGCTTATTCTGTATTATCAGACGATACTAAACGTGCTCATTATGATCAATTTGGTTCAGCAGGAGGGCAAGGTGGGGCAAGTGGTTTCGGTGGACAAGGAGGAGCAGGTTTCGGAGGTTTTGATTTTAGTGGTTTTCAAAATGGCTTTAGTGGTGGAGAAGAGGGATATGGATTTGATTTAGGAGATTTATTTGGTGGAATGTTTGGCGGAGGACGCGGAGGGGGAGGACGAGGTAAGACTCGCCGGGGGGAAGACATTGCAGTGGATGTAGAGATTACCTTTAAAGACTCTGTATACGGTGTCGACAAAAAAATCTTGGTCCACAAGGATTCAAAGTGTACTCATTGTAAAGGTGCTGGTAACGAACCTGGAACCGAAATGAAAACATGTGATAACTGTAAAGGTAAAGGAAATATCAAAGATGTCCGCCAGTCTATTTTTGGATCAATCGCGGTTAATCGTCAATGTGAAGTATGTCTTGGAATGGGACAAGTACCAAAAGAAAAGTGTAAGCAATGTAAAGGCAGCGGGATTGAACACAAAAAAGAAGAGATTAATGTTCACATTCCGGCTGGAGTTGAAGATGGTGAAGCAGTTCGTCTGACTGGCGCCGGAGAGGCGATAAGTGGTGGGGCCACTGGTGATTTATTTATTCGTATTCATGTGCCAAAGAACGCTCATTTTAAAAAAGAAGGACATAATATTATTGGTGATTTAAAAATTAAGATTAGTGATGCGTTACTAGGGGCCGACAAACAAATTGAAACCGTTGACGGACCTGTCACCGTATCGGTTCCATCTGGTGTGAGTCATGGTGAAGTGTTACGTGTAAAAAATCGTGGATTTATAATTGGTGCAGGTCCAAAGCGTGGAGACTTGATGCTAAAAATTGCAGTAGAGATACCAAATAAGCTTTCAAAAAATGCTAAGGCCTTATTGGAAGACTTGAAGAGAGAAGGGTTGTAAAAATGCTTTTATAAAATACGTCGTGAATTTTATTCAATATTTTTTTTGTGAAATATAGATTTTTTGTACACAGCCAGGTATAAAAAAGTAAGGTTGTCATGCTATAATTTTTCTAATGTCAAACATTCTCAGTGTCATTCCTGAAAATTTAACTCTGGGTATTGTCATAGTGGTCATGACACTTTTAGCTTTTTTTAAAGGCAGGAAAATTTTATATAGTCTTATGTTGTCATTTTTTCCCGCGGTGATGATGTATCAGGCATTTACACATTGGGGTATATTTGTGGATGCTTTCCCAAAAGGTTTTTTTGAAGGTTCGTCTACGAACAGAGTCGGTTTTTTCCTCGTAGTGTATATTTTTATGTTTTACATTATTCAACGCTTGATCGGGTACGAGATTAGTAGAAGGGGATTACATAAAATATTGGATTCAGTTTTTCTTTCCCTCGGTTTAGTTGCAGAATCTTTGGTTCTAATTTTTCAGACATTAGGATTGCCCGATTTTTACCACCTATCTTCGTCTGTCGAAGTGTTTGTCGCTTCGGCCGCTGGGACGGTGATTATGCTGATTGTGGCCGTTTTCGCGCTGATGTATTCGTCGAGAGCGTAGGGTGGGGGATTGAAGAAAACTAATATTTATGCCATAATAGTGGTACATAAATATTCAATATGTTGAAGCCGCGAATCCTTATACCTTGGATACTTCAAACTTTAATGTGGATTCCTGTGAGGGCTACATTGCTGTTGTTTGTCAACTTTAAAATTGAGGGCCTAAATAATTTTAGGAATATCTCTTCCCCTGTTATATTCTCAAGTAACCACACTTCTGAGATGGATCCAATAATATTAACAGCTGCACTCCCATTTTTTTCTAGGTTTTTTCCATTATTCTATACTTCTAGAGAAAAGAGTTTTTATATCAATTCAGGACTCAGACAAATTTTTTACGGTAGTACCTTTTTTAAGATCTGGGGCGCATATCCTGTTGAAGTTGGTAAACAAGATTACTCTAAATCGTTAAAAGCACACAAAGAGTTTATAGATAAAGGCTTATCTATTTGTATATTTCCAGAGGGTGGTATAACAAAAGATGGTAAGCTTAAGGAATTTAAGGGTGGGGTTGCATATTTGTCGGAGTCTACATGCAGTCCCCTGATACCTGTTTTTATTAGTGGGGCTTTTCGAATTTCATTTAAAGAATTTTTTAGTAGAAAGAGAAAGATTACAGTAACCTTTGGTGAGCCAATTTATTTAAAATTTGATAATGAAAAACACACTTCAATTCTTGACTATTACAAGATGGAAACAGAAAGGATAAAAATAAATACTGCAAAATTATCAGAAAGACCACAAGACTTTATATAATTTATAAGCTAGAATAGACGTTAAATGAAAAAAAGTTTTAGAAGCATTTTCCAAGCGATTGGTGACTTGTTCGTTCTTATCCTTCCTCAAAGAAGGATATCGAACAAAGAATACGCATACGCCTTTATAGTTCATCCAAGAGATCATCGTGATTTTGCTCGGAAATATCCATTTTCAAAATTTATACCAGCATCAATTTTAAAATTTGTTTTAAGTCACTTTTGGCCAGTAACTTTGTCAAAAGTGACAGGTCTTACTTCCCAGAAAGATGGGAAGGAAATCAACGGCTGGGTTATTAGCGTTCTGCTTACAGCAAAGCAAATGCTAAATAATAGGAAATTAGCACTTAAACATATTACCCGTGCTCTAATCTTGGCGAAGAAGAAAGGGGCAAAAATCGTTGGATTAGGAGGGCTTATCTCTTCATTGACTAAGGGCGGATTAGATTTAATTGATAAGGTAAATATAAATATAACAACCGGGCATGCGTATACAGCTTACAATGTAACCCAAAATTTCTTTGAACTCGCAGCATATTTTGGAAGTGACAAAGATCGTATTGAGGTTGCTATAGTTGGCGCAACAGGTTCTGTGGGTTCCACTTCTGCTCAAATTTTGGCCCGGGCCGGGTGTATGAACATAACATTGGTTGATCTGGAGAGGAAAAATCACTTATTTGATAGTTTGAAGAAAATAATTTTAGAAATTAATCCAAGGGTTAATTTAAAAGTTACTAATACAGTTAAAGATATCTATAGCGCTGATTATATAATTACTGCCACTAACGCACCTGAAGCGTTAATAACGAATGATTTAGTAAAGCCTGGTGCCATTATTATTGACGATGCTCAACCCTCAGATGTTGCTGAAGAGGTCCTTGAAAGAGGAGATGTTTTGACCATAGAGGCTGGTGTTGTGTACACACCAAATATAGATAGTCATTTTAACTTTGGGCTGAAGAACAAATTCGATAATTTTTGCTGTATGGCTGAGCTTTTAATTTTATCTGCAGAAGAATGGGATAAACATTATGTTATAAACAAAGCAACCTTAGATCTTGTTGATGAAGTTTCTAAAATGGGCAGAAAGTTAAGTTTTAGTCTTGGACAATATCAAAATAGAAAGGGTATAATACCATTAGCTAAACTTGAGTCCGTAAGATCAATTATTCAATCAACTGATGATATTCTTTAAATTAGATTCAATAAATGTACTGATTATATTAATCGCTCTTGCGAACTTAATTTACGGTCTCATCATTTACTCTCGAAACAGAAGGGAGGTAAGTAATCTCTTCTTCTTATTGTTAACTCTTTCAGTGGCCGGTTGGGGAATAAGTATTTTTTTCTATAGAGGTGCAATTGATAATATTTCTGCGTTGTTTTTCTCAAAACTTCTCTATCTTTCTGCTGATGTAATACCGTTTATATTTTTGTATTTATGTTGCACGTTTCCAGACAGGTCTTACAAGTTGACCTACACAGAAAAGTTTTTATTGCCATTATTTTTTATTGCAATTTTGGTTGTTACAAGCATTCCAGGCTATCTGATAGAAGGAGTTAATTTAATGTCTAAGTCTGAAAATATCATTAAATTTAATTTAGTTGGCCACACGTTTTTTGTCCTCTATCAAATTATTTGTTTTGGATCTAGCTACTTAATTCTTTTTAAAAAATGGAAACAATCTCAAGATGTTGTACATAGACAGATAATGTGGATTTTTATAGGCACGTTGTTTTCGACGTCGATTGCTTTAACTACAAATATGTTTCTGCCTTATATAGGCTACTTTGAATTAAACTGGATGGGGCAAGTGGGTGTGGTCGTCATGATCGTTTCTATTTCTTATGCAATTATGAAGTATCACCTGTTCAGCGTGAGAGTTATTGCAACTGAAATACTTACATTTCTGTTATGGATATTTGTATTTGTAAAAATATTTGCCAGTGAATCGTTTAATGAACGACTAGGTAATATAATACTTTTTGCGTTTACTCTCTTAATAGGATATTTCCTTATAAAAAACGTTCAAAAAGAAATTAAGAATAGAGAAAAAATCGAATCGTTAGCAAACGACTTGGAACAAGCCAATATACACCTCAAAGAACTTGATCAGCAAAAATCAGAATTCGTTTCTTTGGCTAGTCACCAATTAAGGGGTCCGTTAACTGCTGTAAAAGGCTACGCGTCTATGCTTCTAGATAATGATTTTGGAGCTATACAAGACAGTGTACGTGACGCTGTAGATAAGATATTTAAGTCGACTCAAGATTTGGTGATAGTAGTGGGTGATTACTTAGATGTTTCTAGAATTGAACAAGGAAGAATGCAGTATGACTTCAGCCAATTTGATATGAAAGAATTGGTAGCAACTGTTATTACTGAATTAAGACCGAATTTGGAAAGAGCAAATTTATCAATTGATTTCAATTATGAGCCCAACTGTAACTTTACAGTGAATGCTGATCAAGGAAAAATTAAACAGGTCATAGGCAACATAATAGACAATTCAATTAAATACACACCGAAGGGGTCTATACATGTGTGGTTGAACAAGAGCCCGAATAACAAAATATTGATTACGATTTCTGATACCGGTGTTGGAATCAATCCGGATGTGTTACCAAGATTGTTCGAAAAATTTACTAGGGCACCTGGTGCATCAAAAACTAACATTATGGGTACAGGTCTGGGCCTCTATGTAGCTAAAAAAATGGTTGAAGCTCATAATGGTAGGGTATGGGCTGAATCTGAAGGGGTTGGTAAGGGGGCTAGTTTCTTTATAGAACTTGATATGGTAAATTCTTAGATTTCCCAAAAAAATATGTTAAAATAATCACATGAATTCTACACAGCCTAACTCTACCATCGAATCCCGTCTTGCCACTCTCGAAGAAAAAATTGAGAAGATCTACGTATCTGTAGAAAAAACTCGAAAATATATATGGTGGGCTTTTGTTGTGACTGTACTTGCAGTTGTGTTGCCATTAATAGGTTTACTCTTCGCCATTCCAAATTTTCTTAGTAGTTTTGATCAGATTAAATCGGTAGGGGGGTTATAGTTTTTGTTATTGTTTTCTTGATCCTTTATTTTTTACCCTGTGTACTGGTTACAACACACTTGACTTTACCCACATCTGTGATAATTTTTAATAAATTGTTCCTTAAATATTGATGGACACATATGTGAATGGTTGCGGAATAAAGCCTGTATTTTTATATTGTCTTTATTCCGCAACCAGCGCCTCACGGCATTGGCTGCGTTCTGCAACGCAACATCAAACCAACACCAAACAACACACCATGCTCCGTAAACTGAACACCAAACGCACGGGCTTTACGCTCGTTGAAATCATGATCGTCGTCGCGATCATCGCCCTGCTCGCCGCCATCGCCGTCCCGAACTGGCTGCGTGGCCGCAAGCGTTCGCAGGCGAACATGACGATCGAAGAGCTGCGGCTCGTTGACATCGCTGCCGACCAATACGCCCTCGCGGCGAAGGAACCTGGCGTCATCCCCAAGTGGATGGACGTCCAGGCCTACCTCAAACCCGGCACGCGTCTCTACTCGAGCGGCGGCGTGGACATCCTCGGTCATGCGATCACCTTGCCCGTCGGAACCCGACATGCAAAGGTTTCGTCTGCAACCGTCGAAGCGTTCGCCGACGTCACGAAGGACACTCCCGCAGCCGCAAGCTTCTGGTCGCCCTACAACTAACTCGGCGGCGACCGGCAGCTTCACAAGCGTCCATCAAACTCACACCACCCGGCATTTCTCACGAAGGGCCGGGTGTTCGTTTTTAAAATGCTGTCACTTAAAATAAATTATGTATACAAAAGGAAAACCGCCAGGGCAAGAGTGGGTACTTGCGCCTGACGGCTTTGGGTTTTCCAGGACGATCTGCTCTCAGCTCGCTTGGACCTCCTTCGCCCGGGCGACTTCAACGAGGTGAAGCCAGCCGGTGAGGAGGATGGTCCAACCGAAGAGCGTGTTCCAGATCACGTGACACACTCCGCGAGGGAATTTGTCTACGTAGAGTGGTGCCCCTCGCCCGATGAGGCGAGCGACTCCTTCGAAGAACGCGAACCGGATGTCGCTGAGATGGTTGTACATCTCGTCGGCGATCGGGGATTTGGTGTCGAACCGTCGCCTGGTGCTGACCGCTTTGCGGTAAGAGTCGCGAAGCATTGGGTATCGCAGCTCCGCGCAGACGGCGGTTTCTGTGTCCAGCTCGTCCTTGCGGGCGCGCTTTGCACTTTGCGCCTTGATATAGGCTTGCCGGAGCATCACGCATCCGATGAGGATGCAGGCGATGACGCTTCCTCCGATCGTGATGGCGAGCGTGTAAGCGTGGGTTTCGATGAAGTTGAGGGGTGTTTTCATGGGTATTGGTGGTGTGTTGTTTTCCGCAACCTTAGGTTACAGACAACTACTTACTTAAGAAACAAGAAGTTGTCTGTAACCTACCAATGACCTGCTTTTAAAGATCTGTCTACTTTCTAATGATACCATATCTATATATATTTGTCAATATACGTGTTAATTCAAAACCTTTTAAATTAAGCATATTTTTGCTAAACTAACCTTCATGAAAAAACGTGTATTTATCAAGGATTTAAAGGCTTCTGCCGGGCAGGAGGTTATGATTAAAGGCTGGATTGATGTTCGTCGTGATCAAGGCAAAATGATCTTTTTTGATTTTCGCGATATGACAGGGAAGGTGCAGGGGGTGATTTTGCCGTCTGCTCCAGAAGCACATAAGGTTGGTTCAACGTTACGTTCTGAGTGGGTAGTTGAAGTTGTGGGTAAAGTGAATACTCGACCTGAACGTGCAATTCAAAAAGATAAATTTAATGGCGATATTGAATTGGAAATTCTCAGCATGATCGTGTTGAATGAAGCAGAGACTCCACCTTTTGATATTCATTCTGATACTCGCGAAATTAATGAGGAGGTTCGTTTGAAATACCGTTACGTTGATATGCGTGGAGAGAGACTGCAAAAAAATATTCGCAATCGCGCAAAAGTTGTTACGTATATTCGAAACTTTTTGGCCGGTATCAATTTCACTGAAGTTGAAACGCCACTTCTCACCAAATCGACGCCAGAAGGTGCACGTGACTTTATTGTTCCATCTCGTTTAGAAGTAGGAAGTTTTTATGCATTACCTCAATCACCACAGCAGTACAAACAATTACTGATGGCGGGTGGCATTGAAAGATATTTTCAAATGGCAAAATGTATGCGTGATGAAGACACAAGAGGTGATCGTCAGCCCGAGTTTACTCAATTGGATATGGAATTAAGTTTTGCAGATGAAGAAGAAATAATGCAGATTACCGAACAATTGCTGATTCAAATTGTCGCAGAACTTTATCCACACAAAAAAATTCAAGAAGTTCCGTTTCCTCGAATTCCATATGCGAAAGCAATGGCAGAATATAAAATTGATCGACCAGACTTACGGGCGGATAAAAACGATCTGAACCTCTTGGCTTTTTGCTGGGTAATAGATTTTCCCTTCTTTGAAAAAAATGAAAAGAATGCAAACGGGACTAGTAAGAATGGAACAGGGGCAGGGACAAGTAATTGGACTTTTACCCATAATCCATTTTCAGCAGTTAAACCAGAGTTTAATGAAAAATTGATGGCAAGTAGCGCTGGATCTGAAGACATGAATACTTTACTGGCGGCACAATACGATATTGTATTGAATGGATATGAAATCGGAGGAGGAAGTGTTCGAAATCATAAACCAGAATCATTGTTAAAGGTCTTTGAAATTATGGGTTATGACAAAGAGACTGTAGAAAATAATTTTGGTCACATGTTACACGCATTTAAAAGTGGAACGCCACCTCATGGTGGAATCGCATGGGGATTTGATCGCCTTATGATGATCCTAGAGAACGAGCCAAATATCCGTGAAGTTATGGCTTTTCCAAAGACTGGAGAAGGAAGAGACCTCATGATGAACGCTCCAAGTTCAGTTTCTGGTGATCAATTACGTGATTTGGGTATTATGATTAAAAAACCAGAAGCTTCTAAATAATGCAGCCCACCGCGCCAACATTCAAAATAAAAACGGAAGTCTTCGAAGGACCTCTGGATTTGTTGTTGTCGTTGGTGGAAAAACGTAAATTATTTATTAGTGATATTTCATTGGCATCGGTCACTGACGAATACATCAATCACATCTCGCAATTGCCTGAATATTCGATGGATGATCGAACTCAATTTATTCTCATCGCATCCACACTCCTCCTGATTAAGGCAAAGTCTCTTTTACCAAACCTGCCACTGACTGAAGACGAAAAGGGTAGTATTGAGGATTTGGAAGCGCGCCTCAAGGAATTAGAAGTGATGCGTCGGCAATCATTAGAAGTTAGAAAACTTTTTGGACGAAAGGTCTTATTTTTCCAAGAAAATAGTCCACAACGAGAGATCTTTTTTAATCCAGGAACCGATGCGACTTTGCAGGGCCTAACAGACGCAATGGGAAGGGTCTTGAATAATCTTCCTAAAACAGAGGCCGCATTACCTAAAGTTAAAGTACAAAAAGTGATCAGCTTAGAGGAAATGATGGACAATCTTACAGTTCGTATTAAATCTGCTATTAAAATGTCATTCTCTGATTTTAGTAATAAAGGTCGTGCAGAAAAAGTGAATGTGATCGTCAGCTTCCTGGCCCTTCTTGAACTGGTAAAGCAGGGAACAGTCGACGCACGTCAAAATGGTTTGTTTGATGAAATTGAAATGGAAAGTTATAGTATAGGCACACCTCACTACATGTAAATCAATGGAACAGCATACCCATAAAATTGAACAACAAATCGAATCCATACTTTTTTGGAAATCTGCCCCTGTGTCTGTTAAGGAATTATCACGAATGCTTTCTGTGGCAACTGATGTGATAATTGAGCATATTCCAGTACTTGAAAAAAGTTTAGAAAACAGGGGAATCGTGCTCATAAAAAATTCTGGGGACACAAAACCTGAAAATATGGAAGTTTTCTTGGCTACAAGCCCAGAATCATCAGAACTTATTAAAAAAATCAGCATGGAAGAAGAGTCTGCTGAACTTGGTAAGGCTTCTCTTGAAACATTGTCTATTATTCTGTATAAAGGCCCAATTCGTCGCAGCGATGTTGATTATATACGAGGAGTTAATTCATCCTTTATCATTAGAAATCTTCTTGTCCGGGGATTAATTGAAAAAAAATCTGATCCGAAGGACTCGCGTACATTTTTGTACTCAGCCTCATTTGATCTTCTTGCCCATTTGGGCGTGTCTGAATTAAGCAAGTTACCAGACTTTGAAAAAGTTCAAATAGAATTACAAAATTTTAAGGAGCAAAAAGAGCAGGGGGCCAATAATAATCTTTCTTCACAAAATTAAAAAACATGAGCGACTTAATCATCGATGTTATCAAAATAATCTTCCCGTCATTCTTGACCTTTATGGTTGGGATTTTGATCACACCTATTTTAGCTAGATACATGTACAAGTATAAGATGTGGAGAAAGGCGTCTCGTAGTCATGAAAATACCGAAGCTATGTCTCCTGCTTTTATTAAAATCCACAACGAGAAAGGGGAGACATCGACCCCGCGAGTCGGGGGTGTAGTTGTATGGTTGTCAGTCGCCATTGTCAGCGTGTTAGTGTCCGTATTGCCATATATTTTTCCGGGCCCAATGGCAGAAAAATTAAATTTCTTGAGTCGTAACCAAACAATTTTACCTTTAGCTATTTTACTCTTTGCATCACTAATGGGATTAGTTGACGACTTTTTACAGATTTATGGAAAAGATCTAAAAATGAGTGATGGTATTTCTCGCACAATGCGTACGCTTATGGTTATTTTAATCGGGGCGGTCGGTGCTTGGTGGTTTTATTTTAAACTTGGCAACCTCTCAATTCACATTCCTTTTGATGGGGATTTAGCACTTGGACTGTGGTTTGTACCTTTTTTCATATTAGTCGTGCTTGGGACTTTCTCGGGTTCAGTCATTGATGGAATTGATGGATTGGCTGCAGGTGTCATGGCTTCGGCGTTTGTATCATATGCAGTGATCGCTTTTGGAAATCATCAAATTGACCTCGCGGCTTTTTGTGCGGTAGTCGCCGGGGGTATTTTGGCCTTCCTTTGGTTTAATATTCCACCGGCTAGATTTTATTTGGGGGAGACCGGAATGATCGGTATTACAGTGACGCTTGCTGTTGTTGCTTTCCTAACTAAAGAAGTGTTGGTGTTGCCGATCGTAGCTTTCCCTCTAGTGGTCACGTCTCTGTCATCAACAATTCAGCTTATTTCTAAAAAATATTTTGGTAAAAAAGTTTTCAAAATAGCCCCACTTCATCATCATTTTGAGGCGATGGGCTGGCCTTCGCATAAAGTTACTATGCGTTATTGGGTCATCTCGATTATTTGTGGACTTTTAGGGGCCGTTGTCGCGCTTATCAGCTAGGGTTTGTGATATAATTTTGTGCATATGAAAAAACATCAAGGTGGTTTTATTGTTCCATTTTTAATCATAGTCATTGTTTTATTGGTGGTCTATATATATGTACAAAAGTTTAAAGAAGCTCCAGTAAAAGTTACTACTGTAGAGGTGCCAAAATGTGAAGCATTCAAGATTACTTCTCTTAAACCAAATGACCAAGTCAGTCTGCCTGTCACTATTTCAGGGGTAGTTGATAATTCAAATAAAGGCTGTTCGTGGACAATGTTTGAAGGTCAGGCGGGAACTTGGCAGCTCTTATTTTTAAACAATACTGGAACTTGGGAAGCTGTGAATAAAGACATAATCCATGTTACTGATTGGGCGAGTACTACTACAAACTTTTCCTTTGTTGTAGATGATATGGGTTTGAACGCTCCTAGTGATACAAAAATGAAATTATCTATTTCAGCCGAGAATCCCTCTGGTTTAGAGAGTAGACATCAGATTATTGAATTTCCATTTATTTCAGTTCATAAATAATTTTGATATAGTATATCTACATGCAGAAAAAAGCTGATAGACCTTTTCTTATCATTGTTCTTGTCCTCGTCATTTTTGGAGTTTTTATTTTTCTGTCTGCGTCGAGTGGGCTTTTGGCTAATACCGATAAAGGAGAAGTAAAATATTATTCTGTGATGTTTAATCAGTTGGTGTTTGGTCTGGGGGCAGGTGTAGTAGCTTGCCTTGCAATGTCCGTTGTTCATTTCAGCTGGTGGAGAAAATTGTCGTTTTGGATCTTTTTGTTTTCATTCCTGGCAATGTTAGCCGTGTTTATTCCAGGTCTTGGTTTTTACCATGGAGGAGCAAGGCGTTGGGTCTCAATCGGTTCTTTTACATTTCAACCAGCTGAATTTTATAAATTAGGTTTCGTGATGTATTTGGCGACTCTCCTCACTGCAACTAAAAATAAAGTTAATACATTTAAATACGGAACCTTGCCATTTTTGGTGATGTTGGGAATTTCAGCTGGTCTTATATTGATGCAGCCTGATACCGATACATTTATTGTGGTTGCAGTAGCAGGAACAGCCATGTTTATTTCTGCGGGGGGAAGGTGGAAACATGTTATGCTTATTGGCCTCGCAGGTGTGGTTGGTTTGATCTGTTTAGTTTTTATGCGCCCATATTTGATGCAACGAGTCAAAACTTTTATTGATCCATCTAAAGATCCAAGAGGGAGTAGTTATCAAATTGAACAGTCTCTCATTGCGATTGGGTCAGGTGGTGTGTTTGGTCGAGGCTTTGGTCAAAGTGTTCAGAAATTCAACTTCTTACCAGAGCCAATTGGTGATTCAATTTTTGCAGTGGCTTCTGAAGAATTCGGTTTCGTCGGCTCGCTTGCTATTATTATGTTGTATCTCATGTTTACGTTTCAAGGTTTTAGGGTGGCCATTCGATCCACGGAAACATACGGTTCAATTTTAGCCATAGGTATTATTGTGCTTATTTCGCTACAATCTTTTTTGAATATTGCGGCCATGTTGGCAATTATTCCACTCTCCGGTACCCCATTGTTATTTATCAGCCATGGTGGCACGGCGCTATTCTTTGCTTTAGCCTCAGTGGGTATAGTTATTAACATTTCGAGGTTTCAAAAGAAAATAGTATAATACAAGCATGAAAATCTTGATGACAGGTGGGGGAAGTGGAGGGCATTTTTACCCTTTAATTGCAGTGGCAGAATCTATTCGTGAAATTTCCAGGGAGGAGAAAATCCTAGAACCACAGGTTTATTTCATGTCGAATAACCCTTATAACGAAAAGGAACTGTTTGACCTGGATATTAAGTTCGTTGATGTGCCGGCAGGAAAAAAACGTCTATACAAGTCAGTGTTGAATTTCTTTGATAAGTTCAAAATGGCCTGGGGATGTTTGGTTGGATTAGTTAAAATGTTTTTTATTTTTCCAGATGTAGTCTTTGGAAAAGGTGCATATACAAGTTTTCCGGCATATTTGGCAGCTAGAATTTTAGGTATACCTGTGTTTATTCACGAATCCGACAGCGTGCCAGGCCGTGTGAATGCATGGGCTGGTAAGTTTGCAGCCAGAATCGCAGTCTCATACAAGGAAGCCGGAGAATTTTTTCCAAAGGATAAAGTGGCGTATACAGGCCAGCCAGTTCGTCGAGAAATTCGTGATGTTTTAAGCACTGGTGCTTTTGAATATTTAAACTTAGAAAAAGACGTACCGGTTATTTTAATCTTAGGTGGTTCATCAGGTGCTCAGATTATCAACGATGCTATTTTAAACTCATTACCTGTATTGTTAAATAAATATCAGATAATTCACCAGGTGGGCCGATCCAACATCACGAGTGTGAAGGGAATCGCTAACGTCGCCCTCGAAGGCCATCCTCATAAGGATCGTTATCGACCATTTGACTACCTCACTACTATTGCTCTTAGAATGTCCGCAGGAAGTGCTTCATTGGTCATATCACGAGGAGGATCAAGTATTTTTGAGATTGCATGTTGGGGGTTACCTTCTATTATTGTGCCGATTACTAATTCAAACGGTGATCATCAGAGAAAGAACGCGTACAATTATGCACGAGATGGAGCGGCAGTAGTCATTGAAGAGTCAAATCTTAGTTCAAATATTATTTGTAATGAAATTGATCGTATTATTTCAAATGCCACTGTAAATGAAAGAATGAGACACGCGACCCAAAAAACTGCCCAGAAAAATGCATCTAATGTGATAGCGAGAGAGCTTCTTAAAATAGGACTTTCTCATGAAAACGAATAATTCATCTACATGTAAAAAAGGTATACATCTCCTAGGTTCGGCCTTGGCGATTTTTGTTTTGGTCGGCCTTACAGTTTTAGGTAAATCTGCCAATGCAGATGTGAATGTGGCTGATCTACAGAAACAAATTGATGACAAGAATCAGAAAATTCAAGCCTTAAATGTTGAAATTGCGAAATATCAAAGTCTGGCTTCGGAGGCTAATCAACAATCGTCAACATTAAAACAAGTTATTAATTCGCTTGAAAAGGATCGTCAAAAGCTTACGCTAGAAACTAAAAAAATTCAAACTCAAATCGATGCTACCAATCTCAGTATTAAACAACTCAACTCAAAGATTACTGATTCTAAAAGCAAGATCAGTATTCTTCAAGACGGGTTAGAAAAAAGTTTGCGTGAAATCTCTCAAAACGATAATTTCCATGTGGTAGTAACATTATTGAACGATAAAAGTTTTTCTGATTTTTTTGGTCGGCTCGATGATCAAGCCCAATTTAACAACAGCATTAAAGATAAAGTCACCTCCATTCTTAATGAAAAAAAGAAACTTGAGGATAATAAAACTGCAGTAGAAAAAACAAAGAAAGAATTGGCGGATTTAAAAACCCAATTAGATGGGAAAAAGAAAGTGGTTGAATATACAAAAACTGAGCAACAAAAAATTCTAGTTGACACTAAGTCTCAGGAAAAAACATATCAAACATTGGTCGCAGATCGAACTGCTCAAAAAAATGCCTTCGAACAAGAAGTCTTCCTCTACGAATCTAAATTAAAATTTAATGCTGACCCGAATGCGTTACCAGTTCCAGGAAGTTCTCCACTCGGCTGGCCAGTTGATGATGTGCGTATTACGCAATATTTCGGAAGAACAGTAGGAGCTAAAAAATTATATGTGTCTGGTTCTCATAATGGAGTAGACTTTGGGGTGCCGATTGGAACCCCGGTCAAGGCTCTGGCCAGTGGAGTAGTTGCAGGTGCGGGAGATACCGATTTGGATTGTAGGAGAGTGTCATTTGGACGATGGATACTTATAAAGTTTAATAATGGGTTGGCGGCTACTTACGGGCACTTGTCGGTCATTGGGGTGAAAACAGGGGATAGTGTTCAGGCAGGGCAAGTCATCGGATACAGTGGTAATACAGGCTATAGTACAGGGCCACATGTTCATATAAGTGCCTACGTCTCAACAGCAGTGAATGTTATGACCAGACCCAGTGCCTCATGTCCTGGTAAAAATTTAACTATGCCAGTATCACCAATCGATGCCTATTTAGACCCTATGTTATACTGGCCTAAAATATAATTATAAAAACATGTGTGGAATTGCTGGTATTATTGCGGGTAAAGATATAAATGAAAAAGCTATCAAGTCGATGGTGGGTGAAATCACTCATCGAGGGCCCGACGATGACGGATTTTTGATTGAAAATTTATTTGCGTTTGGCATGCGCCGCTTGTCAATTATTGATCTGAGTCGTGGTCACCAGCCGATTTCGAATGAAGACGGGACAATCACGATTGTTTTTAACGGCGAGATTTATAATTATAAAGAATTGTCTATTGATCTGAAAGGGAAGGGGCACATTTTTAAAACTGAAAGTGACACTGAAACCTTAGTGCATTTGTATGAAGAGTATGGAAAAAAAATGGTGGACAAATTACGCGGAATGTTTGGGTTTTCAATCTTTGATAGAAAGAAAAATACTTTATTTATTGCTCGGGATCAATTTGGGATCAAGCCACTTTACTATCGTGTAGATTCTGTAGGCAAGATCGCTTCTTACGCTTCAGAAATAAAAGCTTTATTGAAGGATGATCGATACAAGATTGAGTTAAATAGGAAAGTTTTGCCTTTGTATTTAGAGTTTCAATATAACCCACTTGAAGAAACATTATTTAAAGATATTTATACATTACTACCTGGGCACACAATGACTGTGGATCTTAACAACAAATCTTTTGAAATAAAAAAATATTGGGAATACACATTTAATAAAGATTCGGATGCAGATGATTATCAAAAAAAGATCTTTGACGTTATGAAGGATTCAGTCGAACATCACATGATCAGTGATGTTCCTGTAGGAGCCTTTCTGTCAGGTGGTATTGATAGTGCGATCATTGTGACGTTAATGCAACAGATTCGCACGGCGAATGGATTAGATCCAGTACAAACTTTTACAATTGGTTTTAACGAAGTTAGCGAGCACAGTGAGGCACGTGAAGTTTCTGATATATTAGGAACCAACCATACAGAAATAAAAATTAATTTTGATGAGTATTTAAAAAACTTGCCCAAGATCGCATGGCACTTCGATCAGCCTGTCGCTGATCCATCGGCGGTCGCATTATATTTTTTAGCTCGTGAGGCTTCTAAAAAAGTGAAAGTTGTTCTGTCGGGCGAGGGCTCTGATGAATTATTTGGAGGCTATAATATTTATCGAGAACCGTTTGCACTCAAAGCAATTTCTTGGGTCCCAAAGTTTCTAATAAGACTATGTACAAAGTTGCCCTTTAACTTCTTTGGAAAAAATTATTTACGCCGAGTTTTACTACCAATTGAAGAAAGATATATTGGAAATGCCCGAGTTTTTTCTGAAAATGAAGTTCTCTCAATATTAAAAGAGGGAAGTGGAGAAGTGAAAAGCGCCCCTCTCCTGTCAAGTTTTTATGGAAAACTCACAGGCCTTTCTGACTCTAAAAAGATGCAAATGGTAGATATTAATTATTGGTTGCCAGGAGATATTTTGGCCAAGGCAGACAAAATGACCATGGCGCATTCATTGGAGGCACGTGTACCATTCCTTGATATGGAAGTTTACAGAGTTTCGTCCACTATTCCAGACAGCTTAAAATATTACGCTGGAACAACAAAATATGCATTACGTCAAGCCTTCAAAAATATTTTGCCTCAAACGACTGCAGGACGTAAAAAACTTGGATTTCCAACTCCAATTAAACATTGGCTTAAGGCAAACCCGTCAGCTATTCGTCGTTATGTATTAAATAATGAACTTATAAAGAGTGATTTTAATGTATCAGTAGTCACAAAGCTTTTTGATGATCACGCCAGTGGTGCTGTGGATACTTCACGTCGAATTTTTGTTCTCCTCATGCTTTCACTATGGTATGATATATACATAAAAGCTAAAGATCAGGATCAATTAGCACAGTTGTTAACAGATAAATTAAATGAAGCATAATTTACAAAGGTACAAAGGCTATCGTAACAAATCAGGAGGATTTATCGAATTCATCGTAGCCATTATTATTTCAATAGTCATGCTTCATCTGTTGGGTATTAATATTACGACAGTGTTGGCTAAACCTGCAGTCAGAGAATTTGGACTCTATGTTAAAGACCTCTTGATTCTTGTATGGAACGATTTGGTAGATATTTTCCACTTCATAAAAAGTATTATAAACGGGTAAACGGAAATGTTGACGAAATGCAAAATAAAATGTTAAATTTGGCCTAGTTTTCCAATCCATCTGGGCCCCAAACCCGCTTCAACAAAACGGACCAAAGTGCTCCGATGGATGGAGCATTAGGTCATTTACATACAAAAAGTGAACATCACACAATTACCGAAGGGTGCCCTGAGGATTGTGTTGATACCACTTCCTTTTCGCCCCCTAGACGCTTTCGTCTATTGGCTCTTAAGCAAGGCTAAAACAGCCCGAGGGTCATTCCTTGGCAAGCATCACATTCGCTGGAATTCTCTGTCGAGGACTGAAAAGTCACCAGCAGATTTCTTCAGTGGATGCGGCGCAATAGTCGACCTTAATCTCTCTGAAAAGAGTTTGCAAGGTCTGGTCGAAGAATTATTGGCAGTGGATGGCCTCTGTCATGCAAATCGTTTCCAACTGAAAGGGATGAGACATTTCTTTTCGTTTGGAGGAAAACAAAAAACGGCGTGGAGGAAGTGGTTGGCCTTCACTGGCCAGCTTTCCCGCCATGGTAAACCCAAAAAAGCGATGGCTGATTGTGCTAAGGTGTTCGACCGAATTCATTCGGAGAGCCTCAACCCAGCCGTCATCGCGGACAAGCTCGATGCTAAGGTAAAGTGCGTGTACGAAGAGCTCAGTCAACTGCGCTACAGACTCGGAGCATATGCTCGGCCTCTTACTACCCCAATTAGTGAAAGACGAAAGGGTATTACAGATCCCGATCGCTTAAGGCATATCACTGGCTACAAGCAGATGATCTTGGACGAGGCGTTGGTAGTTTATTTGATGCTTATGGGAGGACCAACAATCTTGATTGGGGGACCACCGGCTACAAGTAAAAGCACCACTATGCCTGCACTGGACGTCGAGTTTTCTAGCCAGCTCGACTGCCTACGTAATCGGCCTGGACCCTGGAGAAGGATCCGTAAACTACGTGCATTGATGAAGATGCTTGACCTCGCAGATCCGGTGGCAGATTCTATCAGAAACCATGCAGTTCCAAACAGGCGAATATCCAAAGCCAATAAGCGTGAGTGGACCCCAGAGCTTGTGCAGGAATCTGTGAGGTCTATGTTCGAGCTTCAATCACTGCCTGGTCCAAAGCTGGTGGTCGCGGATTTACCTGGTCGGATAACCGAGGAAGTCACTGAGCCTTTGTCAGTGTTCGCGTCCTTCGGCATCATACTTGGACCTGCAGACCAAGATGAATGGGTCAAGGTCAAAGCCGAATGGACCAAGTACTTCCGGAAAATTGGAGTGCCAGTTATCGCAAAGATCAAGGTTACAAAGAAAGGTGATAGCATGCTGGTTGAGCTCCTCGACGGTGATCACATCTACGGGCGCCTTCGTCTGCACAAGAGACTCATCACTGGCTCAGATCCGTTTATTGTCCAGCTCGCACAGCTACTCATGTTTAATATCATCCCAGGGCACTTGGTTCGGGTGCACCAAAGGATTGAACATCAAGCGTCGGGTTTAGAACCTGGCGAATCACTAAAAAACAAACCTTAACCCCCGTGTGGAAATCTGTCCACGCGGGGTTGTTGTTTTATAAAAAGGCAAAATAGGGAAGTCGAGTCCCCTTCAATAAAAAACAAACTACCGCGGCCTTGCGGCGACGGTAGGTTTGGGTTGTTTTTTGTTTTGGGTGAATGTGAACTTTAGCGCCTACATACAGTGGCACCGGCATTGTAGAATCTCTTCAACATTCCAACGGGCAATTGAAGAAACGGCCGATGGCATTGGTACTGAGGTATCGGCACAGAAAATAACAGTGGACGGTGCCTAAGATCAGATCGCTGTGGTTGAATTGCAAGGATTATTTTTTTTTCATTTGTGGCAGTTGTGGATTTGGGTTGCGGTGAATTTGACCTGATTCATTTGAAAAGCAAATGGAGCTTGGTCTGTGCATAAGACTAGCATGGCTTTGTTGATAGAACCAAGTAGTGCATTCAGAGTCTGCCTATAGGCACATGTCGCAAAAGATATATTGTGCGACATACATATATACTCTCGACCTATATCCCCTCTACACATTTTCATCAAAAATGGGAAATTTAAATATTGTCTATTTATCAATTCTTTTACAAAAAATAAAAAAGAAAACACCTGGCGTGCGCTTCGGGAAATTTTTGAAGATTTCTTTCGAAGTGCTACGCGCAGGTGTCTTTTGGCCCGAAGGCCTCTTGCCGAGCTCGGGTACTTTATTCCCCTACTCGATTTCGGCGCTTTGGACGATGAGCTTGACCTCGCGGTGTGTTGACACCCCAAGGAGGCACTCACGAATGGTCGGCAACCAGTCGGCTCCGGATTCCTCCAGGAGCTCTTCGAACACGGGGTGCTCGTAGATGCGGATGTTCGCCAGTGACTTGCGCAGCCGCTCAGTTGTTAGTCGGCTTGGAGGGTTGTTGATGTCCGCGAGGCCTTCTTTGACTTCGGCTAGTGCTTTGGCAACCGTGATTTTTTTCTCCGCTGAGAGTTCCTGCTGGAACATTCTCACTTCGCGGAGAGTCTCGACAACAAACCTCGCGGCTTGCTGACGCTTCATTCCCAGTTTCGCCTCTGCCTTCCAGTTGTCGGGGTTCTCGGTGTGAGCCCAGACGACGAATGCAAATGCGGCGATGATCAAAGCGATCACGAAGGTTGCAGCGATGGCTACAATGCCTTTGTTTCGTTCTTGCCTACGGAAGGCGCTGCGGGTGATGTTTTTCATGGTGGGTGGTCGGTGGTGGTTAGGTGTGGTGGTGTGACCCTTGGGCGGCGTAAGCTTTCCAAAGATGCAAGGAGAAAAGGTCTTGTCTGGACCCATCCTTTTTGCATCCTTGAAAGCCCATCTGAACCAATGTAAAGAACCCCTATCTACTAGGTATATTATCCTACTATTTAGATTGTTTGTCAAGCGTGAAACAACCCTACAAATAAGGGTATTTATCTAATCTGTACGTATAGGTTTTTGCCAAACAGAGAGCTGACTAGTAGTAAGAGTAGGGCGATAAAGGCAATAATGTGCACAAAATAGCTGTCTATCAAGAACTTTTGAATGCGAGTTATCAATCTAACCACTAGGGCAAGTATGTGTTGCTTAACAAGAAGCATTCCAATTTTGTGTGGCCATGAAATTCGGATAAGTTTCCAGATGTAGGCTCCTGCAAGAAGGTTGTAAATATAAAAAGCAATTTCGAAAAAAGAATTATGAACGTACGGTATCAAGCCCAGTCCTCTATCCCCGATTGATAATAAAAGATGACCCAGAGAAACCCCAATTAAAAGAAAAGAGGCTTTAGTAAAAATCCAAGATGGCTTTATTGAAAGCTTGTGTGACCATATAATTTCAAAAGCAGAATAGACCAAGAGCAAAGACGTTGGAAGAATAGTAAGTGTCAAAAGTATGTAGGGCATGATTTGATTAAAATAAAACATATATGTAAAAATTATATCATATTTTACACATCACAACCCCTGAATAAGCATCATGCGAATTGCCCGGATTTCAACATAACTAAAAGTGTTGTCTAAAAGGTGCTTAACTGGAGCCAGAGAAAGTTTTTCTAATACCAATTTAGTAGACTCGCCCAGTTTGTGAGCCTTTTTAAAAGCCGCTAGAATTCTTTGCTGTTTTCGAATACTGACAGATTTATATATTGATGAGAAATCAAAAAATGCATCCCCTTCTAGAATTTTTTCACAGTGTTCAAGAATGGTTTCAGGTTTTAGATTGCGTAAGCGAGAAACTTCATCCAGAGTGTGACCTTCCATTATTAAATTTTTAGTCAGATCGAAAGTGCTTGTTCTGGTGTTTTTCTTTTTGTCCCCTGCCCTATTACTTTTAGTATAATTTTTTATATTATCATCCGGATCAAGATTGTTAGCACCAATATGCTTTAAAAAATCTACTTGTCGTTTTTTTATGTCAGCATTTTCCAATTGTAAAAGTCCTCGAACTGCCCCTGCTGATTTTTCGCGTAGTTCCTCGTCATATTCTACAATGTCGTCACTCACTTGAAGGGCCATATCGTTCAGGCCAATTATTCGAAGTCCTTCTATTGAACGGACTCGAGATAAAGCAACATACCCCATTCCCTTTTCAAAAGATTTAGACAAGTCTACCTCGACATAGTCCAAACTCATTCCTTGGCTTTTATGGACCGTAATGGCCCAAGCGAGACGGAGTGGATATTGGATAATTTCAGCTTTAACTTTTCCATCTTCTTCGATTTTCCAACTAGCCGGTTCCACGTCTATAACTTGGCCTTTATATGTTCTGACCGTCGGACCATTCTTGCCTAAGGCAATGACAGTTCCCAAAGTTCCATTCACATACCCTGTTTCAAAATTATTTTTAACAAACATAACCTTTGCCCCCACTTTTAATTTAATTCTCTCGATAGCGAGGCATGATTTTTTTAAGAGATCCGTTAGGACTTCGTTGCCACCCCTGGTGATCATGTCATATATTTTTTCATCTTCTTTCAAATCAGCCAGAGCCCGATTATTAATATTGTCTACATCAACATTGTGAGTGTAGAGACGTGTCGGTTCAAACGCTCCATCTTTTTCAGTGTGAGGTTTAGCGATTTTGCTTTTTAGTAACGCCAAGTTTTTAGGACTGACATTGTTTACTCGTATTTCATTTAGAATGGAAATTGTTTCGTTGTCTGTTTGACGATGCTGTTCTTCGAGGTAACATATTTTAAAGTTTCCATTTTTCCACGCAGATGAATGATAAATAAACTGCCCTTCGTCTTCATACGAAGCTGAAATTGGCGGTAACTGGAAAAAGTCTCCACATAGAATAATTTGAATACCGCCGAATGGTTTGTTGTTTCGTTTAAAACTTTTACATACACGATCGACGAGATCTAATCGATAATGATGAAGCATCGAGACCTCATCGATCACCAAGATTTTAACTTTTTCAAAGCGCTTCCATAGATATTGTTTTTCTTGAAGCGCTTCCAAATCGTATTCTGTTAGAACACTTTTGATCCCGAGTCCTGTCCATGAATGAATGGTCACTCCACCAATGTGCGTGGCTGCAATACCAGTTGAAGCAGTGATACCGACTTCAACGTCGCGATTCTTTAAATATTTAATATATTTGTTTAGGAGGTAGGTTTTACCGCTTCCTGCAGGGCCTGTTATGTAGGCGTTGTAACCCATTTTTAAGATATTCAATGCTTGTTCTTGGGTCATGTGAGGGAGATTATATCACAGGAAGTGGAGACGTTGACACTATTGTATATTCAATGTATTATTTTATCAAAGTTCTTTACATCTGTGATGGAGTTTGGGTTTAGCAATGAACGGCTAGAGTACACGCAAGTGTCCAAAGGCCTTTCATACTGAACCACAAACCAACCACCAATATCATGTATCAAAGTCAGAAAATTCTCCCTATCTTCATGCTCGCGGGCCTTATGGCCGCGATCATGGTGGCAGTCTCATTGCCAAATGAAAAGGAGAAAGCACAAAAACGCATCGCCCCATATGCCGAGGCGGTCAAAGTCCTCGATAAGATGGAGCAATCCAAATTGTCAGAGGGTGAAATCGCCAGGCTCATCGACAAGGTGAGCGTCGCCCTCAAAGAACGGAAGGTGACCTCTGTCGAGCTGAGCAAAACCAAGTCTCTTCCCTACTTCGGGTCATACTGGGTCGCCGATTACAGGATGCGTTTGCGTATCCTAAGCGGTAACCGAAGGCTTGAAGAGCTGAAGGCTCTGGCTAACAGCGACAAAAAGAAGAATGCTGATGATTACTTTCGCGCTCAAGAGCTCGGGTCATACATCAACAGTGTCAATCTCGAAGTCAGTGAGACCGACTTCACCTACAAGCCAGTGAACGCCAGTCGCAAAGATATTGCCAATCTCGTTGCCCGGGTTAAGAACCCATCTTTGCCACCAGTCGAGGTTGCCGGCTACCTCGACTTCGAAGTCGGCCCGTAGCCATCACAGAACAACAACACCGAACCCGAGGCCTGCATCAAAAGTGACTAATGATGCAGGCCTTTTCGTTTGTCTGAATACTTTCATATACAAAACCACCCCTACCATGACGGTAGGGGTGGTTTTGTTATGTGCTATAAGAACTTTGTGTTCTCGCACAGGTTAAGGGATTACTGTATAGCCACTAAGTTATTCTGAGTTGATGCTACGTAGTCACGGTAAGCTGAGGTTTTAGACCAACAAGGTGATGAAGAAATCCAAGGTTCCGGACCTTCTTCGTTGAAAAGGAGTTTGGCATAGCCAATGTTTCCTTCTGGTGAATAGATGTCGTAACCTAGTCTCTTGGACCGGTCGAGGTGGTAATGTTCGTTAATTTGGAATAGTCCAACGTCACGATTGTTTACGATACCTCGGAGAACCGAGCCGTCTTTGTTGTACTGTCTAAAGTGAGATTCACAATTAGAAATTTCAGCCATTAAAGGTTTGTCAGACGTATTGTCTCTAACCTTTTGGCCAAAATTGTAGTTTTTATTGTTGTTAAGTTTCGCTTGAACTGTTACCCCAGAAGCTGTTGCTGTTGTTGAGGCAACCAACGCACTTGGGCTAGCAGTTGTGATAATCGCGTTGGTTGTTGAAGTATTGGGAGTATCAGAAACCTGATTTGTTCCCAAGAATCCTGATGTAAGCATCGCGAGTCCAATGGTGAGTTGTATAATAAGCCAATTCCTTAATTAATAATGCGTATGTCGATTGCGGTCTGTTTATACGCTTGCACAATAAAACCACATGGAATGCATGTGGTACCCATACATACTAGCACGGAGACGCCACCCTGTCAATGATTTTTGATGAAAAAAGAGTCTGGAAGCCTTGATAATATGGCTCTATATAAGCCTATAAACCGAAAAACTACAAAACCACGTTTTTAAGGGTTTTGCTAGTTTGACGAGGCTTCCTCACCTTTTTGGTTTTAGTTGAGGCCTTAGATGATTTAACTATTTTTTCTTCGGGCAAATCAATGTATCCTTCGGGATATGCGATCGAAATTGGAGGTGGAGATTGCTCTTTGGCTATGATTTTTGAACCTAAAACAAAGGCACCGGTACTTAGACCTAAGGATACGATCATTATTATGGGCCAAAGGACGCTTTTGATTTTGAGGCTCATAGGCTTGATTTAATTAAATAAATTGATATACTGTTCTGGCTTGTGAATGCGTCTCTATCTTATAAGAAATCAGATGAAGCAGGCATAAATAAATCTTAAAATTACGATAAATGGCAACCAAAAAAGCTGGAGGTAGCGCAAAAAACCTCACCGATTCAAACCCACAGTACTTGGGTATTAAGCTCTATGCTGGAGAACGTGCTAGTGCCGGTGCAATCATCGTGCGACAGCGTGGTACTAAAATCATGGCTGGTAAAAACGTTGGTGTAGGTTCTGATCACACTTTGTATGCAAAGAAAGAAGGAACCGTTAGTTACGGTACGAAACGAAAGGTAAACTTTGATAATACTGTCAGTAAGAAAGGTGTAGTGAATGTAGAGTAATCTATACAAATACATTATAAAAAAGGCCCCTTTACGGGGCCTTTTTTATATACTATTGTTTTAGATAGATATTGTAGTTTTTTGATATGGGAAATTCAGCGCCATCTTTGAGGGTAGTAGTTTTACCTAGTACCATCCAAGGTGTCGCTGATAAAAAAGCGAAATCACCACAAACCTAAACTCCACTCCTAAAAAACAAATGAGCAATCGTCTAGTCCCAACTTCCGCTACCCAAGATCGCGCAGTGTATATCCTCGGTGCGTTCATCATAGCAATCCTTATCACTGTCGCGGCCATCGAAGTCGGCTCGATCAAACACTGGGCCAAGCTGTACAAATGGCTCGAACACACCGCGACAGTTACTAGCCTGTGTCTTTGGGTCGGTTATGTTGCATTCAATACTTTTATGTTCTTTTCCGAGTATGAATCTGGAGATTCCCAAGACAGCCATCCCGGAAGACGGATGCTGATTGGAATTGGCATCTTGGCGATCTTCATCACGGGGTGCTTTTTTGCCCCGGTGTTCATTGCGTATCAGGTTGCGACCATCGTCGGAGCTGTGTGTGCCGTTGGGTACACCTTTTGGTGGGCGTCACCGATCAGGCCGAAATCGAAATAATGTCCTGGTGATAACCTTCGCAGAGCCGTCTACCCTATTTGGCATATGGGTGGGCGGCTTTTTGCTTGTATAAAAATGTAGATTATATTAGTCTACCCGATGGAGGAAACTCTATATGTCATCACCTACACTCATAAAGCCAGCAGAGTATCTGGCAAAACTCACCAGCCCACACGGGCTCGGTATTCACGAGTCGTTCATCGTCACTGATGACTTCTCGATCAACGGCGGAAAGAAGAATCCTATCAATTCCCTCTGTTTCCGGAACACCACCTTCAACGGATGGCTTCACATCGAAAATGAGCCAGACTGCAGGATCGGCTTCGAAAAGTGCAATCTCCTGGGCGGCCTTCATGTCTCCGGCTGTGAAGGTTCCGCATTTCACATGTCTGATTGTGCCGAAGTCAGGTACATCGACATGTACAGGAACAGATGGAAGAGGTTGTCCATCGAACAGGTCAAAATCAAGGCTCATCTGGATCTGTCCGGAACGGAAGTCTCGGAGGTTCTCAAGTTGCGCTCGGTTCAGGCTGAAGGCTTGGTTCTCTACAACGGCCGAGTGGATCTGCCTTTCAGCGCCGCGCGCGTTGTGCTCGACGATCCTGTCTTCGCCCTGCAATTCGAACTGGCCCGAATCCCTGTGATGGCCTCGACAAACCTGGTCCGTAGCATGTTGAGCGGACTGATCGGGGTCGAGGCCTAGTTCCCAACCCTGAATCCCACTAAACGAAACAATTCACGCCCCGCGCGGTCCAAAGGAACCGCCGGGGTTTTGATTTGCTTCAAAATAAAAACCTCTCAAGATGTGAGAGGTTTTTATCTATATAAATCTTTACGCCGCTAGAATATTTACCGTAAACTCTGCTGTTTTATCCTGAACTTTAATAGTCACCTTGTGTTCGCCTACTTCTTTCAATGGTTTATCCAAAACAATGTGTTCCGCATCGATATCCAATCGAGTCTGTTCCTTTAGAGCAGGAATCAAAAGGTCCTTGTGTACCCCAGCGAACAAGTGACCCTTCGCGTTCGCCTTTTCAGTGATTTCGATAGTTACACCATTAATAGCCTTAAGGTTTTTAATAAGGAGGTCTTCACGAATAGATTTCTGAGCTTTTTCCTCAGCCATTAATTTTTCGACTCGAACAAGAGCTGATTGAGTAGCCTGTTCTGCCAATTTGTTTGGAAACAAGAAGTTTCCAGCATAGCCGTCAGCTACTGTCATAACCTGATATTTGTGACCAATCTTTGGCACGTCGCGAAGTAAGATTACTTTCATGTGTATGGATAATTTATATGTATTTGATAAGTCGTGAAATACTAGCACTATTTGGTCAGGATTTCAACCGCCTTGGCCAGCTGGGGGTCTTTCTGGGCTTTGACGTCATCTTCACTGATTTTGACCTCAACGTCAGGCTTTATGCCCACCTGAGAGATTGAATTACCCTGTGGAGTTAACCATCTTGCCACTGTTACCTTCAAAGAGGTGTCTGGAGTGACTTGAACCAATTCCTGGACTGATCCTTTTCCAAAAGACTGAGTTCCTACCAATGTTGCCACTCCTTGTTCATGTAAGGCACCTGCCAAAATCTCGGAGGCAGAAGCGGATCCCCCATCTATCAAGATGACAATCTTTGGAAGCTTTTTATTTGCAAAAGTATTATATCCCTCACTGCGGATCACGTCTTCGGGCTTGTTAGTTCCATAGCTTTCACGAACCACTACTGCTCCTCCTGGTAAGAAGTTACTTGCAATTGATACTGCTGAGTCAAGAAAGCCTCCAGGGTTTCCGCGAAGGTCAATAATTAATTTATTTGATCCACTAAGTGCGAATTTGTCGATTTCCTTATTGAATAGATCCCGAGAATTTGCATTAAATGAATATAATCTGATTGTGTAGATTCCAGTTGATGTAGAGTAGTTTGCATCAAGAGTCGGTAAGTTTATAACGTCACGAGTGATTTCATACACAATTGGTTTTGTAGAACCTTCACGTAAAATAGTTAAGATTACCTTTGTCCCTTTTTTTCCACGAATTAGAGAAACTGCTTGATCGACTGAAAGATCTGAGGATATTGTGTCATTTATTTTGATGATTTTATCGCCAGTCTTTATTCCCGCTCTTTCTGATGGAGAACCTGCAATCGGAGCAATCACCGTTAAAATGCCATCTTTTTGGCCTACTTCCATGCCTATACCCTCGAAATTACCGTCTATTTGGGTCTTAAACGATGTATTTTCCTCAGGTGTAAAGAATGTCGTATATGGGTCTCCCATAGCTGAAACCATGCCTTTTATGGCTCCGTAAATTCTGTCCTGATTAGTAGCTACTGTAGTAGTGGCAATCCCAGCCGTTGAGGTCGCTACATGGGTCGGTACGTATTTTTCATTTACCAAAGTCCACACTTTCCAGAATAGGCTAAAGTCCAAATCAGAGACCTTAGTTGAAGCAGAATTACCGCTGAATTGTCGGGCTTCAACATCGTTTGATTTGCCTGTGACGAAACCAATACTAAACATTGCAATCAAAACAAAGATAGCTACTATTTTTTTAATTGGATGTTGAGGATGTGCCACGTTGTTTGTTTCTGATTCAGAATTCATGAGGTTTATTTGTTAAAAATTATGTTAGCAGTATCTCATAAATGGTTGTATAATGCCAGTTAATAATTTCGTAAAACAATGACAGCAAAGCCGATATACCTTTTCGATACGCTCCACAAAGAAAAAAGAGTTTTTACCCCTATTAAGGAGAATGAAGTGACAATGTATCATTGTGGTCCGACGGTGTATGACTATTTGCAGATTGGAAATCTAAGGTCATTTATGTTGGGAGATTTATTAAGAAGAGTTTTTCAATTTAATGGATACAAAGTGAAGCAAGTTATGAACGTCACTGATATTGGCCACCTGATTTCGGATGCTGATAGTGGTGATGACAAAATGACCAAAGCCTTAAGAAGAGAAGGAAAAGAACTGAATCTGAAAAACATGAAGGATATTGCGTTGTTTTATACAGAAGCTTTTAAAAATGATTTAGTTGGTCTTAACATCATGACTCCGCATGTACTGCCTATGGCCAGTGATCACATACAAGAAGACATGGATTTAATTGCTACCCTTTCACAGAAAGGACTGACATACGCAACAAGTGACGGCCTGTACTTCGATACCATTAAATATCCAGAATATGGAAAATTAGGAGGAGTGGCGATTATTGATGAGAAAGAATTACAAAGTCGACTTGCGACAAACCCAGAAAAAAAAGATCCACGAGATTTTGCTTTATGGAAGTTCAATCCAGAATTGGGATACGAAGCGCCCTGGGGAAAAGGTTTTCCAGGATGGCACATTGAATGTTCTGCTATGTCTATGAAATATTTGGGAGAAACATTTGATATCCACACTGGTGGAATAGATCTTATTTCTACACATCATAATAATGAGATTGCTCAGTCTGAAAATGCCACTGGCAAGGCCTTTGCGCACTATTGGCTTCATGGTGCTTTTTTGAATCTAAAAGATGCTAAAATGGCAAAATCCACAGGTGGCATCAGCCTCAAAGACCTAATCGAAAAAGGCTACTCCCCTCTTGATTATCGATATTTGCTGTTAACAGCACACTGGTCTACCTCCCTTAATTTTAGTTACGAATCATTAGATGCTGCCAAACAGGCACGACAGAGATTGGTCCAACAAGGCGTTCTTATGAAAGCAAACAGTAATGCAGCAGAAATTATTGATCAGTCGCAACTCGCTGAATTCACTGACATTGTGAATGATAATTTGAACATGCCAGGCGCCGTCTCATATGTATGGGGTCTAATTAAATCAAACAGCATAAATATTTCTACATTACTTAAGTTCGATGAAGTGTTGGGTCTTAATCTAAATATTGAAATTGAAAATAATATTAAATCAGAAGATGATTTCCAGAATACTATCTCAGATGATATTAAAAAGATTATTGAACAAAGAGATTTGGCACGTCAAAATAAGGAATGGAAAAAATCAGACGAGTTACGTGATTTTCTCACAAATAAAGGATATGAAGTTTTCGACACCCCAGAGGGTACCCGAATTAAAAAATTAGAGGTATAATATCTACATACAGAGCACTTAACAAAATTATCATATGAGTATTATTTTATTTTCAATTCACTTCGCAGCACTCGCTCTTGGGGCCGGCTCTGCATTTATTATAGATTTATTTTTTGTCACCTCGGCTAAGACTAGAATTTTGTCGGCACGTGACGTCAAAATGATTTTTAGACTTAATCTTTCGGCCATTGTGTCAGTAGTCATTGCCCTTGTGACAGATGTCAGTATTATTTCTTTCGAAGTGATGCAGTCATCAGATTCTTCTTTCTCATATTGGTTAGTGAAACTTCTTCTTCTCTCTATTATCTTTCTTTCTGCTCTTACCCTTCGTAAAATTCATCTCCCTACCCTTTTGCGTCATCAAAAACATAATGTGCATTTGTCTGATAGTTTTATTTATCACAGTGATTCTCTAATTAACACCGTGATTGTCTCGACAATCACGTGGGTGAGTGCTGTGCTCGCTACAAGTTATGAATATTTGGCTAGTGTCCGAAATGTGCCTACCCCGTTGTCATTTATTATTCTCTATTGTGTAGCGCTGTTCTTCTCAATTAAACTCTTCTCTTTCTTGAAAGAGAGAATCACCCGTATTCATCTCAAATCATAAGATTTTCTTTTGTTTCCAACCTATTTTGGGATAGTTTTTGTAAGGTGAAAACTTGTTCAGTTGCTATTAACAGCTTGTGAACATTTTGATGGTTTTTTGATATTTTCTTTATCTTACATTCAGGTGTAAAATGTACACCATGGCTCAACGTACACAATCTCGTGGGTTATATAAAACCCCATATACTTCGATCGAGTCTGGTTTCGTCGGTGCTAATAGTTTACGTGTCCCCCCTCATAATCTTGAAGCAGAAAAAGCAGTTCTAGGATCTTTGATGATTCGCAATCAAGCCTTCTCAGATATTCTGGACATTATCAATGAAGATACTTTTTATAGTGAAAAACATCGCCTGATTTTCCGTGTCATGAATGATCTTTTTAATACTCACAGTCCAATGGATTTGGTGGCAGTTAAAAACCTTCTTCAGGAAAAGCAAATACTAGATCAGGTTGGAGGTGCTTCATACCTTGCTGAATTGGTTCATGTGGTTCCTTCGGCTACTAACCTCGAACACTATGCTGAAATTATTCAGAAAAAATCATATATGCGTAATTTGATTTTAGCCTCTGACCATGTTGCTCATATCGGTTACGAAGAAGCAGGACACCTAGACGAACTACTCGATCAGGCGGAAAAAAGGATTTTTGAAGTGACAAATAAAACGAGTGCAACAAAATTCCGTGATGTAAAAGATGTGCTTAAGGGTGTGTGGGAACAAATTGATAAAATTCACAACTCTGGTGGTGAGGCTGGGCAAGGTGTTATGAGTGGTTTCCCAGAGTTAGACTTAAAAACAGCTGGTTTTCAAAAATCTGATCTCATTATTCTTGCCGCGCGACCATCAGTGGGTAAAACAGCTTTCGCTTTGGACATTGCTCGTAATGCTGCGGTTAAATACAATATTCCCGTTGGAATATTCTCGCTTGAAATGAGTGCCGCCCAATTGATCAATCGTATGCTTTCGGCTGAATCAATGGTGGATTCATGGAAAATGCGCACAGGTAAACTTTCTCGTGAAGAAGACTTTGCACAAATTGGTGAAGCTATGGCTCGTCTTTCAAAAGCACCAATTTACATAGAAGACACTCCTGGAAATAATATTTTGAAGATGCGAAGCGTGGCCCGACGTTTAAAGAGTGAAAAAGGTCTTGGACTTATTATCGTAGACTACTTGCAACTCATGGCCCCTACTCAGTCTGTTAAAAGTGATAACGTGGTTCAGCAGATTACCGAGATTTCAAGATCTTTAAAACATCTCGCTCGTGAATTAGAGGTGCCGGTTATTGCCCTTTCTCAGCTATCCCGTGCCGTAGAACAGCGTGGAGGTAAACCTCGTCTATCTGACCTTCGAGATTCAGGTTCAATTGAACAGGACGCCGATTTGGTTATGTTCATTCACCGTGAGGATAAATACAAGGATGAACCAGGCTCTGCTCCGAATGTGACTGAAATTTTGATTGAAAAACATAGAAATGGTCCAACTGGAAGTCTACAGTTGTACTTCAACAATAAAATTACCAGCTTCCAAAGTGTCGAAAAGAAAGACTTTGGTGATTTTAGCGAACACATGGGTATGGAGCCAGGAATGTGATTTTACGAAATCACGTCGCGCACCGTCCATTAAAGCGCGACGTGATAATTACTTAATACGTGTATGTCCAGTATCGACAAACTAACTGAAATATTTAGAAAGTTTCCCGGAGTTGGCCCACGCCAAGCCCGACGATTTGTCTATCACCTGCTTTCAAGAAACGACAATACCGTAGAAGAAATAGTTGAGAATATTAAAAAACTAAACAATGATGTGGCACAGTGTAAATTGTGTCAAAGATTTTTCTCAGTTAAACAATTGGATATCCCAAATGTTTGTCAGATCTGTGTTGATGGTAACAGAGAACAAAATATTTTGATGATTGTCGCTCGAGATGTTGATTTAGATAATATGGAGAAATCTAGAGCATTTAATGGTTTGTATTTTGTACTTGGAGGAAATGTGCCGATTCTCGAAGAGAAGCCGTCAACGTTCATTAGACAAGAGCAGTTATTAGAACGCACGAAATCTCTTTCAAGCACCTCATCAGGCCTTAAAGAAGTAATTATCGCGACTAGCGCCAATCCTGAAGGTGAGAACACTTTTTATTATGTTCAAGGACTTTTAAAGAAACAATTAGGTGATGGAGTTAGGGTAACAACCTTGGGACGTGGACTTTCAACAGGAACAGAATTGGAATATTCTGATGCGGATACTATTAAGAGCGCAATGATGAATAGACGATAGGTTCAGAGTAAGAAGCTGCTAGAAATGCCCAGAAACAAAAAATCCCCTTTCGGGGTTTTTTTTAGATTACTTGATTGAAGAAATCTTTACCTTAAAATGTGGCTGTCGGTGACCCTTTCTTGAAGTCCCTGAACGGCTCTTGTTTTTGTATTTATAAATGATTACCTTTGCGTTTCGTCCGATCTCAACAAGTTCAGCAGTAACAGAAACACCCTTCACTGTTGGATTTCCAAGAGTAGTTTCAGTACCATTTCCTGTCATAAGAACCTGATCAAAAGTAAGTTTATCGCCTACCTTGTGTTCACCTTTAATCTTTTCAATTTTAAGTGTAGTTCCTTCGGATACTCGGTATTGCTTGCCACCAGTCATGATAATTGCAAAAGCACCATTATTTTCAGGAGCAGTTGTTGTTGCCTTTTTTGCCTTAGGGGCTTTCTTTACGATTGTTTTTTCAGTTGCCATAGTGTGAGACAGTATATGATAAAAGATGTTAAAAGACAAGAGGAGCGTATAGATTTTCCTGCACGAGGATGATTTGACAGTATAAGCTTATTCGTGTTAAAATGTTACTGGCACAAAATTCACCACAACCAAAACCCACTCACCACCATGGCAGACAAAGATCGCTCGGTCAGAACCTTTTGCAAGACACTCGTCGTCCCGAAAACTCACCCCAAAGCAACAGAGCTAAGAGCCAGTCTTCGTTTGCTGCGGGAAGTTCTCGACAAGGAGGGCGAAGTCCAATTGAACAAGAGACAAAAGGAAGTCCTAACAAACTTCTTCGAGCTCGCGTTCGAGCAGCCGAAGGTGGCCAAAAAATAGGCCTCATCCTTGGTAGGCACCGCCGCCGCTTGGTTTTCAACCGAGCGGCGGCTTTCCTTTTGCATAGAGCTAAAAGAGCCTCAAGATATAAGGCCCAGAGGTCACAAATTCTGGGCTTCTAAATATCTCCCTAGCAAGAGTTTTGTGTATAACGGCACTATTAATAAATCTCTTTTTAAAGTCATTATTTATCGCTCCAATATAGGCTTCGGTATAACCGAGGCTTAGCATCATTTTCGCTCTTTCAACAAAAGTGTAAACACCCAATTGTGTATAGCCTCTTAAACATTTATTAATAACCCCAATCACTTTTCCATCAAGACTAGGAATAAAAAAACTAATTGCAATGACTTTGTCTGCATCTTTAATTAAAAGTCCTTTTAGCTCCAGTGCATTCATATACAAACTAAAAAAGCGCAGATCGTTCTCGATTTTGGCACGCTTGTTCATTTCTGCACTTCTTGTGTGTGACCACTCATTTAAAAAGGTTTTTATGGATTCCATTTCGTTTACAGTGTATTTGACCACTTTTAAATCTGGATGCCGAAGCTGACATTTTTTGTAATCTTTGGATACTTCAGGGTCTTCTAAATTGGCAACCTTTGTGACATCAATCATGAGTTCATTATAGGACGTGTATAACTCTACAGGATGAGAGGCCTCACCTAATTCATTGGCTGAAATAAATTGAGGCTTGAAATGAGCCTTAATTTCTGTACACATTTGATCAGAAGGTTCAGAAAAAAGAAACCTTACCTCATTTGTCACTTCCTTATGAATCATGAATACACGCTCATGATCTAAGGTCGCAACATAAAGCGATTTGTTCTGATGATTGAGCCAGGTGTTAATGGTATACGGAGAATAAAAGAAAATAGGTACAAATTTTCTAGATTTTAAAAAAGAATCAATGACCGCGTGGGATTCTTCAGGTTGGATTTTCTGTATTTCGAACATATCTCTAAAATTTAAACTTCCTCATCCTCATTCGGCTTTTCTAGAATAAGTGGCTCAATCCCAATGGATACTTCCTTTTCGGTGATGCGAAAAACATCCTTATCAATCTTCCTTAGTTCAAGGTCAGCCTTGTTGTAATGACTAACAGAAGTTCCAAGAGACTTACCTAAAGATTTCATATACTGATCATACGCCGACAAATGCTTGCCCAATTCCCCTACTCGCTTTCTGATGTCTTTTGCGGATTCTTCAATTTGGAGAGCTTTTAATCCCTGTAGAACTGTCTGCAGGAATGCTAAGAATGAGGTTGGTGACACAATGCACACATGTTTTTCCTTAAAGGCGTATTCGATGAGGTCTCGGGTGTTTACTTTAACTGATCCGATTTGAGCAATTAGCAGTTCATAATAGATCGCTTCGTGAGGGATGAACATAAATGCGAATTCCATGGTTCCTTCATCCGGTTTGATATATTTGCTGGTTTCATCAATGCGATTTTTAAGGTCATTACGAAAAGCCTTTTCTAATTTTTCACGCTCGACCGGATCCCGCTCTTCTGATAATCGATTATAATTTTCCAAACTGAATTTGGAATCAATAGGTATAACTTTATCCTTCACAAATACCACTGCGTCCACAATCGTTCCATCTTTAAATGGATATTGCATTTGGAACGAACCTGAAGGCAGAACGTTCTTTAACAACGTCTCCAAAAAGTATTCACCAAGAATTCCTCTCTGTTTTGGATTCTTCAATACATCCTGTAAAGATTGCAGTTGATCGGCAAAAGAGACTACTTGTTTGTTTGTCTCGTCTAATTTGGTTAGACGCTCGGTGATATCCTTAATTACTTTAAAAGACTCATTCGCCTGGTTACGAAAAGATTCTTGAACCATTCTAGATGTGTCCCCCATTTTTCCATCAACAGTACGTGAAAGTTCATTTAACTGCTGGGTGAGCATTTGAAGGCTGGCATTTTGAGCAGCTGATTGCGCTGTTGATTGGGTCAATATGGAGGTCACATCAACTCCTCCCTCTTTTTTTCGACTCTGCCAGAACACAAAAATTACGTTGAATATAATTACGATTAAGGCTAGAATGATGAGCACAGTATTAGTCATACGGTATAGTATAACAAACTTAATATAAATTTATATGAGCTTACACGAAGAAATCAAAGGACAAATTAAAGAAGCCATGATGGCCAAGGACGCCGTCAGACTGACAACACTACGAGGCTTGGTAAGTGCCTTCACAAACGAGCTTGTGGCAACACAAAGAAAGCCGCAAGACTTTTTAAATGATGAAGAAGTATTGGCAGTTATTCGTCGAAATGTAAAACAGAGAAAAGATTCCATTGAACAATTCACTTCTGGTGGCAGACCTGATCTTGCAGAAAGTGAACAAGCGGAATTGTTAGTATTAGAAAAGTTCTTGCCTCAGATGATGTCTCGTGACGATATAAAAGCTGTTGTAGAGGCGAAAAAGGCAGAATTAGGTATTGATGATAAATCCAAGCAAGGATTGCTTATGAAGGCAGTTATGACCGAATTAAAGGGTAAAGCGGATGGGTCTGATGTAAAGGCTGTGGTTGAAGGGTTGTTTAGCTAGACTTTCCACATTTCCTATATTGTGGTATAGTTTTGGTCGGGAAACAGTACCTGCTTCCTACCACCACTAACTCCAACCACTGAAGAAACAACTACCGACCATGAGAGGAAAACACAGTAGGAAAAAGCTAAGCCATCAACACGGACTCGATATGCCAAGTGCGACTTCTGTTGATCGTAAGCGGCTGTCCGCCAATGATCGCGATGATGAACCATACGCTGTCCGCCAAGAGGGCGATATGGTTCAAGCGAGTCCTGTTCCCCCTAAACGGACCACCGTTCTGGGCCCAGTTCACCAGACGGTTAACGGGAGGATTCAACACACGTTCAGCGCTGTCGAGATTGACGGAAGGATATTGATCGATGATCCCCGCATTACCGCTTGCGAGATTTCGCGTCTCCCGGGTGACTCTACTCAACGGGATACCCCGAGATTCTTAATGGGGTAAGATTGCCTCCCCCATTCTCAAACCTCACATACCCCCATCATCTGCAAAGGTGCTGGGGGTAGAGTTTTTTTATATTAACTATGCTATATTTTAGGTGGGAACAGTTCCCATTTTAATAAACTCCACACACCGTAAGGAGGTGAATACACAAATGAAAGAAAGTCATAGCGATATCCCAGACAGAAAATGGCTCGCCTCTGGCGGAGAAGCTGATGATGCTCTCACAGCAAAATGGCTTGCCGAAGATGAGGTAAAAAGAGCAGAGCGAGAAGCTGAAATCGAGGCAGAGCGAGAGAGGGAGATTCAGTTTTTACTCAAGGAAAAAAGAGACCGAGAAGGCTACCTTGAGCCAGCAGAAGAAGACGGACGAGACAACTAACCTACCCTCCCCGATTAAACGCGGAGGGTAGAGTCTTCTTTGGAATCTACTTCTTACTTTTCGTACTACTACTAGTTGATGTTGCATGCCCTGTCCCCTTTTTACTATTTTTTAAAGTAGATGAAGCGGTGTTAGATGCGATTTTGGGTATAACTTCACTAGCCGGAACTACCACAACGGCACTGTCCTGAATGGAAAAGGTGACCAGAATCAAATAACTAATTCCCCAGATCACTCCGATTGACGCAGATAGTGCGATGATGTGAACTAGGACGCTTTTAATAGAGATGCGTCTTAAAATTTTTGTTAAATAATCCATTGAGTAAAGTATATAGTATTCTCATTTTTTAACAAAAGTTTGGAATTTTTTTCATACCATGTTACTTTATTTATGGGGCTAACACTCGTGGACACGAGTCACGTACAACAACAAAAAAAAGAGGGAGGAATTTCATCAGATGAGCGCAAAAATAAGCAAGTGGGTCAATTTTTTTATGTGCACAGGCTTGGTAATAGTCCTTGGTGTCGGGCTCCTGTTTATGGGGTACTTCGAGGACTGGAACTTTGGCAAAATTCTCAGCGCTATTGTGTATTTTGGTTTCCCGTATCTTGCCGCTGTCATCATCCTGCCAAAGCATATTTTGAACTGGATGGAGGCACGGTCCGCCAGAGAACACAACGAAGTAATGGGATTTGCTCCTGCACAGAAAAAATCTATAAGCGACGAGGAAGGGATGTAATCCCGCTTCGTATGCTCACCCAACGCAAAACGCCTCCCCCTGAAATATGGGTGTGAGGCGTTTTTGACGTTTGAATCTTTTGAAGTTTTATCGCTTTGACCACTGTGGAGCCTTTCTCGCCTTCTTCAAACCGAACTTTCTTCGTTCCTTGGCTCGCTGGTCTCGAGTTAAGAAACCTTCTTTCTTCATGGTTGTACGGTGATGTGGGGCATGTTTGATGATGGCGCGAGCAATTCCGTGTCGGACAGCTTCAGCCTGACCTGCCATACCTCCGCCAATTGTCTTTGCAATAACTGAAAATTTTTCTTCAGTAACGGACGTGTATTTTTCAAGTGCCTCAAGAGCAACCTTCTGTAGATTTGAAACAGTAAAAAATTCATTTAACGCTTTATCGTTTACTGTAATTGAGTTTTTAGTAGCCGGAGTCATGCGAACACGAGCGATCGCTGTCTTTCTTCGGCCCACTGCTTCTATATATTTTTCCGTACCTTTGTTTTTTTCTGCTGACATAGTTTTGATAATTTATAATAAGTATTACTCGCTAATTTTTAAATTAAGCATCATTTTTGAGCGTAATTTGTTTGAAGGAAGCATTCCGTAAACTGCTCTCTTGAAAAGTTCCGAATGACCTTTTCGTGTTGCAAGATCAGCAAGTTTTTCATTCTTCTGTCCACCTGGATATCCAGAGTATGTTCGATACGTCTTTTCATCCTTCTTTGTATTAGAAATATCAGCTTTTGAAGTGTTGATGATTTCTACTTCAACAACGGGGATTTTGTTTCTTTCGTATGTAGGAGCGTTTTTACCCATAAGAATCATAGCTACCTGTGAGCATACTCGGCCGATCTTTTTGTTTTTTGCGTCAATTACGTGTTTCATAAATTTGATGTGAATTATACTAGCTCAACAACGGCCATTTTGCTACCGTCTGAAGGACGTCGATTCATTTTGATAATTCGGATATATCCACCCTTTCTGTCTTCATATTTCTTAGCAATAACATCAACTAACTTGCCGACAATGATATTATTTGACATTCTTCCAGCAACCAATCGGCGTGCAGCTAAAGTAGCACCTTTAGCATTGGTGATTAGTTTTTCTGCAAATGGACGAACTTCTTTGGCTTTGGCCTCAGTTGTTGTGATTTTTCCACGAAGGAAAAGTTCACGCGCAAGAGAGCGCAACAATGCTCGTCGCTGATTTCGTTCTCGTTTTAGTTTTCGGTTTGCGTTGTGATGTCTCATGGCAGTTTTGTAATAGTAATAATAAGTTGCTAATTATGCTTTAAGTGAAAGTCCCATACCCTTCAAAACGTCCTTAATTTCATCAAGGCCTTTTGCTCCGATTCCTTCGAATTCAAGGATATCTTTCTCTTTCTTTCTGATCAAGCCTCCAACACTTCGGATATTTGCCGATACCAACGAGTTCATTGTACGGTTCGACAATTCCAAAGATTCGATGCGAGTCTTTAATACTTCAGACATAGCTTCGTTGTCCTCTGCTTCGTGCTTTTCACTTTCTTCAGAAACAGATTCTGTCTTTGCTTTTTTGAAGTCTTCTAGATCGTCTTCTTTGAAGCCAACAATGGCCTTTAATTGTGTGATCATGATCTCGATAGATTTTTCTAGAGCTTCCTTTGGAGAAATAGTTCCATCAGTCTGGATAAACAATTTCAATTTGTTGAAGTCTGTTCGATCACCTACTCGCATTTGTTCTACATCGTAGTTTGCCTGTACAACTGGTGAAAAAGCAGCGTCAAGGTGAATTGTACCGATTTCTACACGATCTTTTTTCAAAAGTTCCTTTGGTACGTAACCAATTCCCTTTTCGATAGTAAATTCAGCATCAAATTCAGTGTCCTTATCTGTGATTGTACAGATGGGCATGTCAGGATTTGCTAATGTAACTTGTCCGGGCAATTTAAGGTCATCACCTGTTACTTTTTTAGCACCCTTTACTTTGACAGTCACCGTTTGAACCTCATCAGATGAGATAGAGAAACGGAATTTTTTAAGATTAAGAATGATGTTAATAACGTCTTCCTTTACGCCTTTAATGCTTGAAAATTCGTGACTAACGCTTTTAATTTTCACACTTGTTATAGCCGCTCCTGTAAGTGATGAAAGGATGATTCTTCGGAGAGAGTTACCCAATGTGTGCCCGTAACCAGGATAAAGACCGTCGATTTCGTATCGTCCGATATTCGCTGATTCTTCAACGACTCTTGGTTTAGATGGTAATAGAATATTGTTGTTTGACATGGCTTTGTTATTATTTAATTTAAATATTATCTCTTATAGAATTCTATAACCGCACCTAAATCGAACATGAGTTCCTGACCTTCTATTGAAGGAGCTCGAAGAACCGATGCTTTCTTTTCGTCTGCTTTCCATGCAAGCCATATTGGAGTAGTTGCGTTTTTAATTTTGTCATCAAGGGTAACGAAAAGAGCAGTTTTAAGACTACCTTCTCGGATAGAAATACTATCACCTGGTTTTACAACTGCAGATGGAATACCATTCTTTCTACCATTCAATAAAATGTGACCGTGAGAGACAACTTGTCGTGCAAGGCGTCTTGTTGAGACAAGACCTGCGCGGAAGACTACGTTGTCGAGTCTTGTTTCAAGAGCTGCATAAATGTCATTTGCAGGAGTATGGCTCTTTTTTTCGATTATTTTTTTAACGTAATTTGAAAATTGTTTTTCTGAAATACCATAAGTAAATCTAGCTTTTTGCTTTTCAATCAATTGCTTTCCGAAGTCGCTTTTAGCGCCTCGTCCTCCACCCTTTCCTTTAGCACCTTTTTCACCACTCTCGGAACGCATCTTAAACTTTTGAGTTTGTGTTTTCTCAAAGATTGGAGCTCCTAGACGTCGTGCAATTTTATATTTTGGACCTATTTTCATATATTTATATAATTAAACTCGTCTTGGCTTTTTAGGCTTGCAACCATTATGTGGTACAGGTGTTGCATCCTTGATAGCCGAAATAGTAATTCCCTTAGAAATAAAAGTTCGGATCGCAGACTCTCGTCCAGATCCGACACCTTTAACCACAACCGACACTTCCTTCATGCCCATGGCAATCGCTTTGTCAGCGAGGACTTCTGCGATCTTTGCAGCCGCAAAAGGAGTACCTTTCTTGGCACCCTTGAAGCCTAGGCTTCCGCTCGATGACCATGTCAAAGTGTTACCTTTGGGGTCAGCTAGGACAATCTTTGTATTGTTGAATGTTGATTGAATATTCAAAATGCCCACGTCAACTCGCTTTTTGCTTGCTGCGTTTGCCGCCTTTCTTGCTTCGGCGCTATCTTCTTTTTTTACAATTCTTGTCTTACCCATTGGTCTTTCTTTATTTATTATTAATTATTATTTCTTTGTCTCCTTCTTTCGGCCTGAACCCATGGTCTTCTTAACACCCTTTAACGTTCGGGCATTAGTCTTGGTTCGCTGACCTCTTGCAGGAAGGCGTCGTGCGTGTCGAGAACCACGGTAGCTCTTGATATCCTTTAATCGCTTGATATTTGAACCTACCTCTCGTTTAAGGTCAGCTTCTAGGGTTAAGTCCTCGATAAGTGTCTTAATTTTAGATTCCTCATCTGCTGAAAGATCTTTTGGTCGTTTTGCGAAATCAACGCCAGCCTGTGTCAAGATCTTGTGAGCACGAGATCGTCCGATACCGTAAAGGGCGGTAAGGCCCATTTCTATTCGTTTGTCATCTGGAATTGTAATACCTAGAACTCGCATGAAATTGATCGTTAATTTTTAATTTTAATAAAGTCTAACCTTGGCGCTGTTTGTGTCGGATATTTGCTTTACAAATAACATACACATAGCCCTTTCTGCGGACTACCTTACATTTAGCACATTTTTTCTTTACGGATGATTTGACTCGCATTTTTTTAAACCATTTTAAAAACCATTGTTTTAAACAGTGAGGAATATACTACTATATTTAAAATAAGAAGTAAAGCCTTTTTTGGTGAATAATTGTTAATTGATCAGGGGAACTGGGAATCTGTAGTAAATTGCTAGACTCTTCGTTCGATTCTATGGGTACTTCCGTACTGATCCAAAAGAACCGAGACCCTATCTCCCACAAAAACTTTGATACGGTTCTGTTTCATTTTACCGCTCATATAAGCCCTTATTTCCTCATTTGTGCCATTAATCTGAAGCTTGAATTGCGTATTAGGAAGAGCTTCGATTACTACCCCTTCTACGTATTGTTTAATATTTTTATTTTCTGTCATTGGACGGATTTCTATGATACCACAACGCTAGTTATTTTCAATTTTTACAGTTATTCGATTCGGATTTGTAGGAAAGTTTTTAACCCACCAAGGCCAAATTTCCAGATTGACTGCCTCCACTCCAATTTTATTTTTTAGATCTTTCTCGGCTATATCATAGTTCAGACCAGACAGTTCTTTTGTAATTACGTCGCTCGATAGATCACTTGAAATGGTTGTGGTTCCATTTAGTCCGATAGAAACAGGATCAGCGCCCATGTTGTTTAATTTGACCCCATCAGGTAATGAGAGGTTCAGGTCAGCAGTACCAACAAGAAGATTCTTGATGTTATCAGGCGATAAATTTATGTCTAGATTATTGTGAGTCTGGATCTGAACTGCCAAATCTGACTTTTTAATCAACAGGGTTGAAACATCCAAAGTAGCAGTACTTGTTCCGTTGATATGCAGTGTACTTTGTGTTCCACCAGGAACTATGAGGTAATCATCAGATTTTTGAGCGTCAATTTGTTTTTTGGCATTAACCAAGAGCGAATCCTGTAGATTTTGTAAGGTGCCGGGATCTATCACCAGCCTTGAATTAGTATTAGTGCCACCGTCAATAGAATCTTTTGTCTTGGCGTAGACTGTTTTGTAACGAGGAGTTGCCTTCAAAGCAGGCAGTGTAAAATCTTTGGTTCCAATGTTGTAAGAAGACCCTTCTTTTTGTGCTACGACTTTAGCTAATACTGTGCCAGCGATGGTACTTCCTTTGCTAGTTGTTTGTCCTGGAATGGTCACTTTGTCAGTAATAAAAAATATTTTACCGTCCGGAGATTCTAAACGAGTATTTTTTTGAAGAATTTGGGCAGATGATGAAAAATTATTGTACAGAATAACCGTGCCTTTGGCTTTTGAACCCAAGGCAGCTGTCCCCGTGGCATTTTGGATAGCAGATTCAGGTATATTATCACTTACCGACATCGTGACGACATCGTAGTCTGCTGAATTCGTACTAGTCGCATTGTGGGAAAGTCGAATATTCATTTGTACAGGTATTGGATTATTGCTTGCCACTATCGATACTGTACCTGTTGAAAATTTTGAAATAATAATAAAGGCAAGAATTAAGACAAAGACAAAGGCCACAACCCAAATAGTTTTAGAACGATTAGACTTTTCCTCCTTATCTACAATCTTCATTAGTTCCTTTGCGTGTTTTTGGGTAGTCGCATGTTTAACATGCTTTGGCTCATCAGCGACGCTAATGGTGAGGGGTACATTACGGATAGTACGCTTATTTGGAGGAATGATGTCCGAGAACTTTGCCGACATGTCAGCATTATATCACAATTGAAGCAGTATCAAGTTGTGGATTAAGCACTAATTCCAACAAAATCACTCACGGTGATATTTTCGTTTGGATTAAATGGAAGTAAACGTGTAAATATCTTGGCAACTTCATTTTGTCTCTTATCCAGGGCGTACACGAAAGTTTTAGTTAAAGCGTTTGGACTCTTTGGTAATTGAGAAATACCTTGCATAACCATAGCTGCCCAGTCTGTTCCCATTTTTTGCAATAGGTCTACTACTAGTTCTCTAGATTCTGGTTTTAATTTTCCACTTAAGAATAAATCAAGTAATGATTCTGTGGCGGCATGATCAGATCCGGTTTCTTTATTCATTTTGTGTATAGTTTCTTTGTATCCGAATGGAAGAGAAAGGATGTTAACAGTAGTTTCACTATGGATATAAACGATTTCTGTTATGTATGAACAAAAATTAATTATAACGACGCTTCCATTTTTTAAAGTAGACAAGTCGTTCTTGTCATTTAATGCCTTTTTAGCATTATCTGTAGTGATTTTGGCCAGAGATTGAAATGAGACTTTTTTAATTGAGGTTGGTAAAGTTTTTAGACATTCTGAAATAAGATTTTGGAAGCGTTTGTTCATGTAGCAATAGTAGACGGATGCTTTACATATAGTGGCCTTCTGTCTATTTAAACTAGCCACTGGATATCCATTCAAAGACACGTGTGAGACTTGCTTTTCAATAAGGACAAGATCTTTGGATGAAGAAAATACCTCTATGTTTTTAGGTATATTTTCCATATTAGCCTCTAGAATCGAAGTCTCACTAAAGATAATTGGTTTTAAACTCTCTTTTAACACAAGTGTGGTTTGAGAGACGTACCATGAAGGAGACAAAATAACCTGAGTACTTGATATGTCATAGGCCCTTGATTCAGCCTTTGATGACCAGTCACGAATGTCTTTACATAATTCTTTTAATAAGGAAATAGTGAGGCCTTCTTTGTCACCCAATTCACGAGGGCTCTTTTTTTCTGATGTAAAAATTGTCGCAATGTTTTGCCTTTCTTTTGACTGCGGAATAATAATTGCCGAGATGTGACAATCATCAATAAAAAATGTGAGGTTCGCAGGGATTCTCATACCGAATATTATATCATGACTAATTCATGAATAAAATTTGAAATTTATTCTAGGACTGCTTTGATACGACGAACACCTGACGCGACTGCCTCTTCCTTTGCAATTTTGAAGGTTCCTAATTCCTTTGTATTTTTCACATGCGGTCCTCCACAAAATTCTTTTGAAAATGCAGCCTCGATTGAGTCACCAATGTAATACACCGTCACTTTGTCTCCATATTTGTCACCAAAAAAGTGAAGCGCCCCAGTTTTTTCGGCTGCTTCACGATCTAATTCAACCACGTTCACAGGAAGACTTGCTTGGATTTTGTCATTAACGATTTTTTCAACTTTAGATTTTTCAGCTTCAGTCATTTTGGTCGGATGAGTAAAGTCAAAACGCATTCTTTCGGCCGTGATGTTGCTTCCTTTTTGAGAGACATGATCACCAAGTACTTCTCTCAGGGCCTGGTGGAGTAAGTGTGTAGCAGTGTGATACCTTGTTTCCACCTCTCCGTGACCACCAAGGCCTCCTTTGAATTTTTGTTCAGAGCCGGCTTTTGACACGTCTTGGTGTTGATGAATAAAAGAATTAAATTCTTCTACTAATTTTTGACGAGTGACGGAATCTAAGATTCCTAGACCTTTTGAAATGCGCATATGATTAATTTCATCAAATGAATTTTCAAGCGGAAAACCATACGTGGTGTACATCTTAAAAAGAGTTTCACCTGTGATTGTTTGATCAGAAGACTTATTTAAGATTTTGTCGAGCAGTTTGAGTCCATCATGTAATGTATTTCTAAATTTCTGTTCTTCTTTATCGATTGCTACCTTGATGGTTTCGCGTTGTTGCTTTACATTTCTATATACCTCTTCGTATTGATCAACCACTGTCTCCGCAATCCAAAACAATGAACCTGCTTTTAGACCCAATCTGTCAGCACATCGAACCGCTCGTCTGATAAGACGCCTCAATATATATCCTTGATCCGTATTTGAAGGCAAAACACCGTCAGAAATTAACATCACTGATGTTCGAACGTGATCAGCAATAATACGCTTTAGTTTTTTGAGCTCGCCTACTTCCAAACTTACTTCTCCCACAAATTCTTCAATTTTTTGGATAATCGGGCTAAAAATATCTGTGTCAAAGATATTATCTTTACCTTGAAGAACCATAGTGACACGTTCAAATCCTGAACCAGTATCTACATTTTTATTAGCCAATTTCCCTACCACTTTTCCATCCCTCTTTTCATATTCCATGAAAACATCGTTCCAGATCTCTACCACTTGTTGTTTCTCATCTGCCTTTAGATATTCTTCATGTGTTAATCCTTGGTTTAATGTGCCTGTAACGTCATAAAACATTTCTGTATCAGGGCCGCACGGGCCGTTCTCTCCCGGGCTCCACCAGTTACTTTTTGCATTTAAAAAATAGATTCTGTTTCCAGTTACCTTGTTTTTTTCAAAAATTGATTTCCAAATACTTGCGCTCTCTTCGTCTCTTGGGGCATTTTCATCGCCTTCAAAACATGTCACATATAGTCTCTGCGGATCAAGACCAAAACCTTTCTCTTTGTCTGTTAATAACGTGTAACTCCATTCAATTGCTTCCTTTTTAAAATAATCTCCCAAAGACCAATTCCCCATCATTTCAAAAAAAGTGGCATGAGTGTTGTCCCCGATGTCATCAATGTCTACTGTTCTTACACATTTTTGAAAATCTACCAATCTAACACCAAGCGGGTGTTTTTCACCTAATAAATATGGAACAAGGGGCTGCATTCCAGCAGTATTAAATAAAACCGACGGGTCATTTTCAGGAACAAGAGAGGCGGATGGGATTTCTGCGTGCCCCTGCTCTTTGAAGAAGTCTATAAAACGCTTCCTAATTTCGGATGATTTCATTGCGTTTGATATTAACATAAAGCAATCGTGGCAGAAAGATTCAAAATATTGACTTTTTTAACAAAAGGTATTATACTGCTCCACAGAATAAGTTCATCAAAGGTGTATCCATCGCAAAGTTTAGAAAGTAAGTCACTTATTTTTTGAACCCTGCGATGGATTTTTTGACGCCGATAGTCGGCGCCAGAAGTTCACGTAGCCACGAAGCAACCAACCACCAACGAAACCATGACAGCAACACCCGAGGCGCCTGCAAAGCCTCAATCCCACGATCACTACAGGAAACAGCTCCAGAAAAACTGGGACACCCCAGTCGGAACTCTCCGCCCACCAGCCAAGGTCACGCCCGGCCCAACCAACCTGAAGGGCGAGTCCCTTCAAGCCCACTGACCATGGACGAGAAAAACGAAAATACGTCCGGAGGTTCCGCAGAAATCGTCAGCGTAGGTCACCTGTAGCAGGCGGCCCGTAAACAATTCCCCCTCCACACGCTTCCCGCGGATGAGCCGACCCCCATCGACTTGTCCGCGGGATTTTTTTATAACTTAGTCTCAGATTCTGTATATTTAGAATATCTGCCCTCCCTTTTAGTAAACGCATCTAAAGAATTGTATTTGTATTGATAACCATATTGTTTCGTCAGTTTTGAACCATCAACTGCAACTGGATATGAATAGAATTTCCAGCCACCCTTTGAAGTCGGCACTCTTCCCCGGAATACATTCCACATAAAGGCAAAAACAATACGAATTAACCATGGAGGCAAAAAGATTGGTTTTTTACCCACGGCTTTGGCCATATCAGTAGCAGTCACGATTTGGCCAGGTGGACAGATGTTAAAAACCTCGTAGTCTCCCTTCAGTTCAGTAAAAGTAAATAATTCCACAATATTACACACATCATCTTCATGAATAAATTGTCGACACCATTTTTTAGTTGCCGGCACAAAAGAAACCATGAATGAGATCATTCTGTACACAAAATTACCCTTTAATTGACCAGAAAGGGCCGCCTGGAGACCAAATCGTACGCGCATGTAGCGTCCACGTGTTCCAGTGATTGCTGCGGGTCGTACAATGAAGATCTGGGGCACATGTGTTCCAGCTTTCTTGGCCTCTTCATATTTTTTATGGAGATGCACCTCAACTTCCTTTTTTTCAACACCGTATAAATAAGTGTTTTCACGAAAAGGCTCTTCTTCTTTTATAAAGTGATCAAGTTGGTTGTCTGAAAATGCTCCGTAACTTGAAACAGTAGAGAAATAAATCAGTTTCTTCACAGAAGTTAATTCAAAGGCGACATCGAAGACATTATCAGAGCCTGTCACATTCCATTTCCACTGTAATTCTTTTTTGCCAAACATTTCACGAATTTGCCACGCAGTGTGAATGACGACATCAGGTGTAAATGCACGAACCTGATCCTGCCAGTTTGTATCTCCAAGATTGCTTTGAATAAATTGAATTTTTGAATAATTGGGATTGTTCTTTAGTAACTGTGGCTCTGCTTCTTTGTCTACCAATAAAATCTTTTCAACATCTGCCCGCCCGCTGAACTGATCTGCCAACATTGCCCCGACGTATCCTGCTCCTCCGGTAATAAATAGCTTCATGTGTTATTGGTTAAATTTGTGTACAGATTATAAATGGTTATTGCTTTAAACGCAAAAAGAGGGATCGAATGGTGCGAAGCACAATGACAAAGTCCATGAACAATGATTTATTTTTTACATAATAAATGTCATATGCAAGGCGGAGCTTAGTCTCTTCTAATGATTGCGGTGGTAGTGCCTGACTAACCTGTGCCCAACCAGACAGTCCTGGTTTTAAAAGGTTTCTTATATTGTAGTAAGGAATTTGTTGAGACAGTTCTATTCCTCGATCATACAAGTCAGGACGTGGGCCTATGAGGGACAAGTCTCCTTTCAGAACGCTCCATAATTGAGGAAGTTCATCAATGCTGGTTTTTCGCATAATGCGACCAAGTGTTGTTATTCTCATATCGTCTTTTCCCACCCAAGCCCCATCATCATGCTTGGCTGCGCGCATACTTCTAAACTTTCTAATCATAAATTTCTTATTACCCTGCCCGAGTCTTTCTTGATAGACGAAAAGTGGCCCCCCGTCTTGAATCTTGATGGCGATCCAAATTAGTGGATAAAATATTAGAGAAATTATGAAGGCAATTCCCGCCAGTGTAATGTCGATTACGCGCTTACCAAACGAATAGCTGCCTTTAGCTCGAGAAGAGATATTTTCAATAAACCAATCATGCTTTAAAGCTGAATATGGAATACGGTAGAACACGTGTTCGTATACGCTATACATTGGGACAAAATCTACATTCATAAAAATTAAATCAAATAATTTTGGTGATACGTCTTTGATTTTAGCGTGATCGAGGTCGATCACTATCATCGAAACATCATTATCCATTACTTCTTGTTTAATAATATCCGGAATAGTGGCCTTGTCTGTCTCAGTTAGATCAATAATTCGTGACAATTGGAAGTCATAATGTGGATCATTGTTTACTTCACGAATAATATCTTCCATTTCTGTACCAGATCCAATAATAACTGCACGACGTTTTTTGCCAGGCAAAAAGAATGGATAGAAAATGAGTCGCCATAATGTGATGATAATTATGGAAATAAGTAAGTACAAGAAAAGGTTTGTTTTCGGTGTGATGCCAAAATATGGAACAAAGTAAAAGAAAGCAATTGCAACTAAACTGTTTGCGATCTGAGCCTTTATAATTACTGATGCCAGGCGAGAGCGCAGAATACTGTTATGTTTTTCGTATAAACCAGAGATATAGTACACAACCAATGAAGCCAGAAAAAGAATACCGAATGGTGCCAGGTGGGCTGTAAAAACGGCAAGTGAAGGAATATTAAATGCACGCAAGTACAGCATTAACCAAAGAGATAAAGTAAGACATGCAATATCCCCGATCAAAAGGAGAAAAGGTTCTCGCTTATTCGCAACTTTCATATTAGTATTATAGTACAGCCAAAAAGGCCTCATTACAACTAATTCCACATTGTCACATTTTAAGTTAAACTGACTAAACGTATGAAAATTCTGTATGTCATTACAAAATCAAACTGGGGTGGTGCACAAAGATATGTTTATGATCTTGCGACCAGCTTGTCCTCCCAAGGTCACGACGTTTCGGTGGTGTTGGGTGGAAATGGTTTATTGTCTGAAAAACTAAAAAATGCTGGTATTAATGTTTTTAATGTTGGCTCAATGAAAAGAGATATTAGTTTCAAAGACGAAATTAAGACTTTCTTCACGCTAGGTAGAATTATTTGGAAAGTACGACCGGATGTAGTGCATGTGAATAGTTCGAAAGCAGGAGGCATTGGCGCCTTCATTGCTCGTTTGTTATGGGTCAAAAGAGTGGTATTTACCGCTCATGCATGGGCTTTTAATGAAAATCGTTCGCACGTGCAGCAGTTTATTATCGGTTGCCTTCATTGGCTGACTATTGTGCTGAACCATAAAACTATCGCCGTTTCAGAGTCTGTAAAAAATCAAGTCATGTGGATGCCGTTTGTAAAAAATAAAATCAAAGTTATTCATCCAGCGAGCCCGGCCATTGATTTTTATTCACGTGAGGACGCTCAGAATAAAATTTCAACAATCCTAGAGGTAGAAAAAAACTCTCAGGCTCAATTTAATTTTTCACCAACTACAAAATGGATAGGCACACTTGCAGAACTTCATCCTGTGAAGAATCTCTATAGTTCTATCGAGGCAGTAGATATTTTAATGAAAACGAACCCAGAGATTGATACTAGATATGTGATCATTGGTGAAGGAGAGCTTAAAACAGATCTGGCTAAGTTTATTACAGAGAGAGGTTTGCAGGCCCATGTGTTTCTGACAGGGTTTGTGGACGAAGCTCCTCGGTTGCTGAAGGCCTTTGACGTGTTTGTGCTTCCCTCTTTCTCTGAAGCATTCGGTTACGTTATTATTGAAGCTGGAATGGCGGAGGTCCCTGTTATCGCCTCAAATGTGGGTGGAATTCCAGAAACAGTCCTCACGACCGAACACAATCCGTGTGGTATTTTAATTGCCCCAAGAGATAAAAAAGCTTTCGCTTTGGCACTACGCATGACGTTAAATTCAGAATTTGATGTGCGACTCCAGACAGATAATTTTAAAAAGAGAATTGCTGAAAACTTTTCACTCGATCGAATGGTCAAGAAAACTGTAGCAGTCTACGAAAATAAATAAGCCCCCCTACTTTATCATTCCAAGTTTTTTGGCCATTATTTCAATTCTTTTTATACTAGATTCAACTTCTCGTAGTCCGTCAAGAAAAAATTCTGGCTGTGTCGTATCTATGCCAATTGATTTAAAAATATCGTCAGGTGACATACTGCCTCCAGCTGAAAGAAACTTGATGATGGAATGTATAAACGTCGGGTCTTTTTTATATCGAGCATATAAAGCTTTACTGATTATCTGGCCGTAAGCATAAGTGTAAACATAGAAAAAGTGTCTAATATGAGTCCATTGTACGAACATATACCCATCAACATCCTTCATCTTATATAGTGGGCCTAGGTATTTGGACATATGCTGATTATGCAGATCCGCTAACCTTTCTTTGGTAATTGATCCCTTACTCCTAACTTCATTATGAATTTCTATTTCGTAATTAAAACATGCTACTTGGCGAAAAATTGTACCGATGTCATCTTGTAAGCGCTGGAATTCTAATTCAACTCTTTCCTTGTCAGTGAGTTTTGCACTAATGGCTTCAACTGCAATATTTTCAAAGAAAGTGCTGGCTACTTCGGCTACAGAAATGGTGTAATCTTGGTACATTGGACTTTGAGTTTTGGATAATTCTCCGTGAAAAGCGTGCCCCATCTCATGAGCAAGAGTAAAAAATGAATCAACGTTTGGAGTGTTATTTAGCATAATCATCGTCGGTTGATTTATTGAAGACGAACAGAATGCTCCGCCGCCTTTACCTTTTCTGGGGTAAACATCAACCTGGCCATTTTTTAAAAGCTTCTGGAAAATTTCAGCAAACATCGGATCAGTTTTTTTCAATGCTGAAGTAAAAAGAGATACCCCTTCTTCAAAAGCGAATGGTGTAACTTTTTTGCTAATACCCACAGCCCGATCCGGGTAAGATAAGGTTTTTTCTTTCAGTAGTTTTGCTTGTAAAGCATGAAATTTGTGGCTGATATTAAAATTTTTTGTAATCGTTGTCACAAGATTTTCGATACTTGCTATTGAATTTTGATTACCAATGATCCATGATTCGTAAGGCTTTTTGAAACCTTTTAATTCATCGGTAGTTTTTTTATCGGTCAAGATGGCAGTCATCTCGGCCTCAGCAAAAAAACTGATCTCTTGAAGTTTCTGACAAAGAAGGGTGTGCAGAGCATGACGTTCTTTTTTTGGAAGGCTACGGATCATGTTTGTCGCTTCTGGCAATGGTAGATTCTTACCTTTCCACACAAGCGTTTGCGCATTGAGGAGTTTTTCAGAATAGTCATTCCACATCCCTCGAGAAGAGGGATATTTTAAGTTTAAAATCTTTTCCTCAGGTTCAGATAATTGATATTTTGCAGTTAAAAATAGTCTGTCTAGTAGGTATTTATATTTCTTTAATTCCGTGGCCTGTAAAAACTTATTCTGTTGTGACTCGGAGACTTTACCCAATCGTAGTTCAAAGAAAATAATTTTATTGAATGCGGCAGTAAGGCGACTGCTCAGAAGGTTCATCTTGGCTTGGGCCGCATTGTTTTGACTATCAACAGCAAGGAGCATCTGCAAATAAAAAAGTGGCTTTGAAGACATCACCCCTGCTAATAATATTTCGTAATCGTCCAACGCTGTTTTAAGTGTAGCTACGTCATGTAAGTATTCTTGATTGTTGGTGTATTTTTTTTCAAAACCCACACACATGTTTTCAGCAGCAGCTACATCAATTTCTATTAAAGGGTCCTTAATGCTTTTTTTGTAAAATAAGTTTGCAAAGTCCCATTCAGTTTTGTACGCAGGCTTTTTCATTTCTTTTTCTTAGGACTGGCTGCCTTTACTGCTCCATATTTTTGAACATGATCTTTAAAAGCATTGCCTGCTTTTGTCCTGTATTCGCAATATTTACACGTAGCTGATTCTTTTGGTATGTCATTTCCGTCAAGGCATTTTTTAATTGAAACAAGTGTCTCTTCTATCCATGAATTATCGCCTGTATATGGTATTACTGTCATTTCAAATTCAAGGCGAGCTTCGAAGGAATCACGAGCTTTGGTGGCATTGGCATACACGAAATAACCCGTAGTAGATACTTTGTGGTCATTCTTCTCCAATAGCCACTGGTACACCTCCATTTGGCGTTTGTAGGCGATTTGCCAGTCTGCATCAAGGTTTACTTCGGTGTCTTTGCTGGTTGATTTATAGTCGACTACAATCAATTCACCCATTTTATTCACCCATACATCATCCACAGCGCCAAAGATGATAAAGTTATTTTTCTTATCCAAATATTGCACTCCGACAAAATTTTCTCTCCAGACATCTAGATCTTTGTGGATAAAAGGTACCGCATCAATTTTGTAACTCACCATGAGGGGGTGCGCCGTCTTTGCACTACGATGGATATCAAATTCTTTTTTTAAGAGATGATCAACAGCACTGTTGAGATTAAAAGGAAAGCTATCAGGTCGAGAGACCCCAATTCTACGGTCTAAATAAAAGCAACGGGCACATTCAAGAAACATGTCGATCTTCGAGCGGCTTAATTTGAAGGGTTCGGTACTGTCTGGAATATATAATTTCTTTTTGTACGGAATAAAAGCCATAATCTTATTTTTTTGTGGTAATAATTTTATTTGTTTCTTCTAGAACGTTAAAAATAGTCTCTTCGCTGAAGTGAAGTTCTTTCATAATGGCGGTATTTGAATGTAACTGTCGACAAAGGATCACATTTTTGTCTATCAACATCTTCTTTTGGCTTGCATCAAGAGCGCTTAGACATGTAATCGGGTGCGATTTGGTGTCTTCAATCATGTCATGCAAATTTCCAGTCTCTGGATACACCCAGCTTAATAATTTGACTCCGTTACACACAGCATAGGTGATCGCAGTGTCCGTAAACTTTGTATTTGTAATTAAGTACCACTCGGCCAATTTACGAGGTGTGCCGCCGTAATCAAACATGTTTTGTTTTATATCGTTATAACGCGCACTTACGTAAAGGGCGACTTTTAAATCTGTCTTTGAAGCAGGATCGTTGTGATATTTTACTTCACCCATAATTAATTTATCAGCGTTCCACGCCACTAGATCTACCTCGTGAGGAACACAGCTACCCATCACCATTTGGCCAGTTAAGGTTTCAAAACCCTGAGTCTTGAAAATTTCAGCGATATATTTTTCAAAAGGAAAACCGGTCGGGCCAAGTTCAAAAAGAGACCTCTTAAGTGAATATCGCAACGCCGCATCCCCCGCATATTTTTTGAGACATTCAAAAGCTAGTTTGTATAATTCGGAAACCGTTACCTCAGATTTCTTTTTGCCTTTCAGATGTTCTTCTAGATAATTTGAAACTTCGGTCAGAACTTTATCAGCCGAATGACCACCGGCACCAGCTTTAATGAGAGAATTTCTTAATTTATGAGGTTCATAAACCTCTTTGGTGCCGTCAGTCTTTACTAATAAAACTTCCTGAAACATGATTAGCTTATAATACCACCACCTAGGCACCTTTCGCCACTGTACAAAACGACGGATTGTCCGCTTGCTAGGACCTGCGCTTTAGAAAATGTCACCCTGCTCGTATTTGGGTCAAAAATACAGTCCTGTTTTTCTTGTCTGTATCTAACTCTAGCCTTTAAATTGCTGACAGTATTTGTCTTTTCAGTGTTCCAGTTAACGTCGGCTAGCTGGGCAATCCTTATGCCTTGATTGTGTTCAGAACCTTCAACGGTTAAAAGATTATTTTCTATGACGGTGATAGTATTATTTGAAACGTCTTTACTTAGAATATACATCGCTTTGTCGTCTGCGCCAGTTTTAAAAGCCTTAAATCCAACACGTTCTCCTATTGTGTATAGAATTGCACCATCGTGTTCCCCTATTACATTTCCATCAATATCAAGAACAGATCCAGATCTGGTCTCTATATTTTTCTTTAGGAATTCTTTCATATCAACATGGCCAATGAAACAAATTCCCTGGCTGTCTTTTTTGTCAAAAACTGGTAATTTTGCCTTTTGAGCAATCTTACGCACTTCCGTTTTGAGCAAGTGTCCAACAGGAAAAAGCACTCTGGACAAATCATCTGAATTAAGAGTCCATAAAAAGTAACTTTGATCTTTGGATGGATCCTTTCCTTCAAATAATGAAAAATAGCCGTCATCAGTTTTTTTAACATTTGCATAGTGACCAGTGGCTACATAATCAATGTCCATTCTTTTGGCCATATCTAGAAAACCGCCAAATTTAATGTGACGATTACACATAATGTCCGGATTTGGAGTGCGCCCTTTGGCATATTCACTGATCATATAGTCAACTACCTGCATTTTATATTCAACGCTTAGGTCAAGAGTTAAAAAAGGAATATCCAGCTCTGCGCAGACTCGCATGGCGTCTCGTCGTTCGTCTTTCCAGGTACATTCAACATCGTTTGGTTGCCAAACTTTTATAAAAACACCGGTTACGTCGTAACCTTGTTGCTTTAAAAGGTACGCTGAAACAGACGAGTCGACCCCGCCCGACATTCCTACCCAGACCTTTTTAGACTTTCCAATCATCCAAGGATACTACACCATTTAATGGCTCGATGCCATTTCCAGGCTATTTCAAATATTGGTTTTTGTAACGAATGTGCTCTGCAAATGTTTTAGCGAAATGACTTATTCCATCCTTATCATTTAAAAAGAATACATATTGATTTGGAGTCGGTTCTGCCGCCGCAAATAATGTTTCAAGGCCTGGATTTGAAATTGGTGTCGGAGGCAAACCTTTATATTTGTAGGTATTGTAGAGAGAGTCAATTTTTAAGTCGCCTAAAGTTAGTTGAGCAGATGTTTTTTGATTTATATACTTAAAAGTAGAATCGACTTGTAATGGCATGCCTTTTTTTATTCTGCGCCATAGCAAATCGGATACAATTTTGCGATCCTCTAAAGTTCTCACTTCTCCTTCTAGAATTGAGGCCATTTTTATAATATCTGCAAATGAGTGTGTAGAACTTGCGATTGCCTCAGCGAATAAAGGATTATCAGTCACTTTTTGTTCAAAGGTATCCCTCATTTTATGTATAATTTCACCAGATGTTGCATAAGGCATAAAGAGGTACGTATCTGGGAAAAGGTATCCTTCATAAGGCTTAGCAGAGCTCGCAAACTCTAATGCGTCAATGGCTGGAAATTCTTGGTGTACCTTATTTCCAATGTCAATAACGTTCAACCCTTCTGGTATGGTAATTTTCTGTGGCCTAAAACCCATTTCTCCTTGAGCTAAGCGCCTGGCAATTGCACTTAGACTGTAACGACTTCTACCAGATTGGCCGCTGTCATCTGAGAATAAGTAATAACCAGCTGGGATACTGTTTTCACTTCCACGCAATGTAATAATCAGGCGGAAAAGGAATGGAGAATCAATGATCTGCTCTTTTTCTAATTCATGTGAAATACTAATAAGGCTTTGCCCTTTATCAATATGTACAATCACTGATCCGTCCCGTGGGATTTCAACTGGTATAAATATTTTAGCAGCTATTCCAACTACCAATATCAACACTGCTAGAAGTACCGAGTAGATTACAAATATATGTTCTTTAAAGATTCTCATTAGATATGAATTAAAATTATTGAGGTAAGTTTGATGGTGGTTCGGCTTTCTTGGCAGTCACACGGTTTACACTTGGCGTCTTTGCGACTTCTCCTGGGAAGTGGTAAATAGTTGCTAGCTCTTCAGCACTGAATGTGGTGATTTTTGAATCAAACCATGTTGTTATATCTGAAACCCAGAAGTTCGAAATCAATTCTTCCTCTTTGTGAGGATACGGAACAAAGTCTCTATAAAAGAACGATCGGTGCCGATAAAGATCGAAAAGTCTTTTTTTATGACGAGAAAGTCTCTTGTTTCCGAATGGTAAGTAATGGTAACGCCACTTGTCATCGTCAATGTCATTCACACGAGCAAAACTATTCAAATTCGGGGCATTGAACTGGTTAAACGAAGCTTTAATACGACCTACGGTACTTTTTTGATATACACTTTTCTCTGCCGCATAGATAACACGAATTCCGACATCGAAAGCTGCTTTTGTAATGTTGTCTTCAATTGCATCCGCTGCTTGTTTTTCACCCTTGGTCAAAATGATGAAATTAAATTTATCATCTTTATTAGGAGCATCTCGTTTTGTCAGTTTCAACACATCCTTCTGAGCAGCGTGCTTCCAGTCAACGTAGGCACCTTTTCCCTTATCAAATTTGTCCTTTCCGTGTGCTCGGACACAAATTTGATACCATACCTGTTCTCCTTTTTTCAGTGATCCTAAAAATTCAAAAAGTGGTGTAATTGGATCGATTCTAAATTCTTCTTTTGGATCATCTTGAAGTCCAAAAGCCATGTAGGTTTTTATAGGTAAGTGAGAAGGCTCTCTTTTTCTCCATTCGGTAGCCCAGTATTCATACTTACTTTCATCAAAGGGTATGTTGTACGTATAGTCACGCGCGCCGACGTCACTAATTTCAATATCTGGATACTGAGAATACAACTGGTTCTCTAGTAAATCTTTATATTTTGTTTTTGTCCATATAAAAAAACGTACATTACCTTCGAACGAACATATCTCTAGCGAGAACCAGGCACGAACCTCTCCTGTCCACCATTTTTTTCTCCATTCGTAATCCTTTCCTGGTTGTTGAAGGGCATTAAGAAAAATCTCCATGGCAAGTGGTGATTTGGTATTGTTTTTTGGAATCTTTAATTCAAGAACTGTGTATGTTTGTTTGTTAAAATAATAAGCATGTAGGTATTTCTGCCATTTCTTATTAAGTTCAAAAAACAACACTATTGGTATCGCGATAATAGCAACCAAATAGATAAAGGTGAAAGCTGGCCCAAGTGAAGATTGAATGAGAGCAAGATACATCAGTAGTATTTTAACTTACTGTGTATGAAAATACTAGTCGATTATTTAGTAGCAGTGAAATCTACCATGTGGTAACGTCCATCTTTGTCCTTTTTGAAGAATTTGTTGTTCTGTAAGTTAACGAGGATAGTGTTTTCTTTTACAAATCTTTCCTTTAAAACTTTTTGAATGATTTCATCCTTTGGAAGTGGACCGTGTTTGTCTAGAACTTTCTTTATAACATCCTTTACAACACCACTGAGGTATCCCCATTCTGCCAATGCATATAAACCTCGTCCAACTAAGACGAATCGTTTATCCTTGATCAGTTCATTATGAGTCGTTGCGATGTGCGCTTTCTTGTTGAAAAGTTTTTCGATCAATTTTGCAATGTCTCGGAAGTGGATTGGAGAACCATGTTTTCGCATAGCCAAAAAAGCAAAGTCTCTGATGCCTTTTGTCTTTACATTTGGCGAACTTGTCTTGCCCCATTCACCCAATGGATTCTTATCAATGTGTTTTGAAATGCGTAACCATCGTTTGGACACTTCATCGCTCTTGTACTTGTCATTAATGTCTTTTAAGTTATCGAAAAACATCTGAATCATTTCAGATTCTGGAACAAGGTCATCATTTGAAAGAGATTTGTAAAGTTTTCTAAGTGCTTCGTGAATTCTTTTAGTTAATTCAGGATCAACGTGCCATCGGTGTTTAAACTCTTCGTCTTCGCGTTCTTTTTTAAATGTTAGACCAACAGTGAGCATGAAATGGAAATGATTCTTTGTAGAAGGATCTTTCGCAAGATGATTCAATAAATCTTCTTCTGAAATTAATGAACCAAGGTCACGGATCAATGTTTCAAGAGCCAAGAAAGAAGCGGCCTCTTCTCTGAATTGTGAGGATTTACGAATATTAGCAATAGCAGCATTTTCGATCTGGCGGACACGTTCGCGAGTGATATTGTAGTCCTGGCCGATACCTTCAAGCGTCATTCTCTCAGAATTTTTATCAAGACCGTATCTTTTTATGATAACCAACCGAGCTCTTTCGTGCAGTGACGAAAGAAGTTTCTTGGTGACCTGTTTTGGTTTGAATGGAAGGTTTGCTATTGCCATGTTATATGCTAATTTGTCGTTTAATTAGTATTAGTTTTAGCATAAATGCGGAATACCGTCAAGTTACCCCTTGACGACGAAGTTGACAAGCTTATTTTTGACGTAAATTTCCTTGATAATTTCATTACCATCGAGATACTTTTTAATCTCGGGTTTTTCCTTTGCAGCCTTAATTACAAAGGCTTCCTCAGGATTATTAGTCTCTAGTGACCCACGTATTTTTCCATTAACTTGGATCATTATTTTAAATGAATCACTGATTAATTTTGATTCATCATATGTAGGCCACACCTCCAAATGTATGCTCTTTTTGTGTCCTAGTTGAGACCATAAATCATCAGTGATATGTGGAGTAAATGGAGCGAGGATAAGAAGAAGAGTTTCATACGTTTTTTTATCAACAGAAGCCTCACTTTCTAGGGCATTTAAGAGAATCATCATTGATGAAATGGCAGTATTGTGAGAAAAACCCTGAATGTCTTGTCCTACTTTTTTAATTGTCTTATGTAGAAGTTGTTCGGTATCCTTTTTAACAGAATCTTTAGAAATTTTCTGTTTCAATCTCCAAACACGCTCAATAAATCGTCTTGAACCAAGCATGTTGTCAGTACTCCATGAGATCGCTTGCTCAAATGGACCCATAAACATTTCGTATACACGTAGACTGTCAGCTCCATATAATTTCACAATATCATCTGGGTTTACTACGTTTCCAAAACGCTTGCTCATTTTTTGTCCATCAGGTCCCATAATCAATCCCTGATTTCGCAATTGCGTAAATGGTTCTGATTGGGAAACGACTCCAATATCATATAAAAACTTGTGCCAAAATCTTGCATAGATCAAGTGTCTCGTTGCGTGCTCGGTGCCACCAACGTACACATCAACTGGTGACCAGTACTTTTCTTTTTTAGGATCCACGAGCATCTTTTTATTTTTCGGATCCATGTATCGAAGGTAATACCAACATGATCCAGCCCATTGAGGCATGGTATTCGTCTCGCGTTTTGCAGGACCCTTACATTGTGGACATTTAGTATTGACCCATTTGTCGATTGCAGCCAAAGGAGATTCTCCAGTCCCTGTCGGTTCGTAGAATTTTACATTAGGAAGTTTTAGTGGAAGTTCTTTTTCAGGCACAGGCACCACTCCACATGAAGCACAGTGAACAAGTGGAATCGGCTCTCCCCAGTATCTCTGACGTGAAAATACCCAGTCTCGTAATTTATAGCGCACTACTAATTTTCCATTACAGAATTTGGTGATTTCCTTAATCACAGATTCTGAATCTTTTCCGTTAAACTTTCCAGAATTAATCAAAGTTCCACCGCCGGTGTAGGCTTTTTCGTCTGACACATGTTCGGATCCAATTACTGCCATAATCGGTAAGTTATATTTTTTAGCAAAGACAAAATCACGTTCGTCATGTGCCGGTACTGCCATAACCGCACCTGTTCCGTAATCTGCTAAAACGTAATCCGCAATCCAGACGGGTACTTTTTCACCATTCGCAGGATTCACAGCAGAAATTCCAGATAAATGTACACCGGTTTTTTCTTTCCCCTCAGCCGTTCGTTCGATCTGCGTTTTTTTGGCTACGTCTTTGATGAATGACTGAACTTTATCCCAGTTTTCAATTCGTGGTTTTATTTTTTCAATCAAATGATGCTCAGGTGCAAGGACAAGATATGTCACACCAAAAATTGTATCTGGACGCGTAGTAAAAACACTGACGGACTCTCCACCTTTAATTTCAAAGGTTAATTCTGATCCTTCACTACGACCAATCCAATTTTTCTGAGACTCTTTAATAGAATTTGGCCAATCTAAAGCATCCAGATCACTTAAAAGTCTATCTGCATATTTTGTAATGCCAATCACCCACTGACGAATCGGCTTCTTTTCGACAATTGAACCACAGCGTTCACACTTTCCATTGTCTAAATCTTCATTAGCAAGACCAGTTTTACACGAAGGACACCAATTGATAGGTTCGTGAGATTCATACGTCAAACCTTTTTTATGCATCTGTAAAAACGCCCATTGAGTCCATTTATAGTATTCAGGATCAGTGGTGTTTACTTCTCGATCCCAGTCATAGCAGAAACCGAGGATTGAAAGTTGGTCCTTATAACACTTTACATTCGTCTTGACTGCTATACTCGGATGAATTTTGTTTTTTAAAGCAAACTCCTCTGCTGGTAATCCGAACGCATCCCAACCCATTGGATGTAAAACATTAAATCCAGACATGCGTTTAAAACGAGCGAATACGTCTGTTGCGATGTATCCCTTTGGGTGCCCAACGTGAAGTCCAGAACCAGATGGATATGGAAACATGTCCAAGACGTAGGCTTTTGGCTTTTTACCTCCCTCTTTGGTTTTGTAAATTCCCGATTTTTTCCAATCAGCTTGCCACTTTTTTTCGATTTTTAAGTGGTCGTAGACTGAAGAGATTTTTGAGACAGATTTTGAGGCCTTCTTTTTCATAAAAGTATGAAAATAATAGTAGCAAAAAATGGATAGTAACGCTAATTCAGGTACAAAAAAAGACCCCGGGGTGGGATCAGTGTGTGGGAGGCCGTCGGGCCCCCGCTGTGCACGCGTGGGGCGCGCAACAGCGGGGTACCCTTCGGTGTGCGGGTAAGAACTTCGGGTTCAGCTTCGGTGTCTGCCGAGACTGCCTGCACTTTCGACCTGGGATTGATCGAAACCTGTTGCGCCGCAGCGCTGTCCATTCTCAAGGTTGCCCGGCTCGTTTTCGTCCTTGAGATTTTCTTGGGCCATCTCTGATGCTCGGCCGCGCATTGTGCGACGGCGATGGTGGCGGCTGCGAGTTCGATAGCGGGTGGTAGCACGTTGCCCCTCCCGACGATTCGATGTCGCTTTACGGCGCCTGTGGACCCATAGAGTAGGAGCTTTGGACAAGCATCCATTTGTGCGCCGGACTTATCTTTGTGCCTAGCGAAACAGCGTGCCTTTGACTTGGTACTCACATGCTGTTTGTTCTTCGCATACACTGGTTTACGACACGTCGGACGAGTAACCAGAGCGGAGAGGGTTCGACATCTTTACCTTTGATTGACCTCGCGGCCATCAAGATACGTAGATGTTTTGTTCAAAGAACCTTCGCGCTGATAAAACCCTAGCACATATTAAATATATGTCAAGTATTTTTTAGTATTATATTAAAATTGGCAAAAAACCCTTATTTTCCATAGTTTATATCTTAAACTCAATCACATCTCCATCCTTTACCACATAATCCTTCCCTTCTGTCCTCAATAACCCCTTCTCTCTGGCAGTTCCAAATGATCCTGCATTTAAAAGATCTGACCAAAAGATTATTTCAGCTCTGATGAACTTTTCCTTGAAGTCTGTGTGAATTGCCATTCCAGCAACAGGAGCAGTCGAACCTTTGGCAATAGTCCAAGCCCTCGTCTCTACCTTTCCAGTCGTAAAATATGTTTCTAAATTCAAAAGTTCGTACCCTTTTTTAATAAGTGCGTTAATTCCATCATCTTTTGCCCCTAATTCTTTTCGAAACATCTCTTTCTCGTCTCCTTCCAAATCTTTTAGTTCATGTTCAACTCCTGCGTCAACAATTGTCCACATCGCATTTTTTTCTTTAAAGAATTCGATCAATTTTTCAAATCTACCGTCCTTCACATCATCTAAATTTACACTTCCCGCCTTACGATTCAAGATGTACATGATTGGCTTCATGGTCAAAAGACTTAGGTTCTTGATCGCTTCGTTTTCTTCCGGGGTCAGATTAACTTCACGTGCTAGTTTTTCATTTTCCAGGCCTTCGGCAATTTTCGTGAGTGCTTCTTTTTCTTTTATAGCCAGTTTGTCTCCTTTTTTTACGTCTTTCTCTAGACTGCCAAGGCGTTTTGTCACAGTGCCTGTATCAGCTAAAATCAATTCAAGGTTAATAACACCAATGTCATTAATAGGGTCAACTTTCCCATGAACATGAATTACATTTCCGTCTTCAAAAATTCTAACCACTTCGGCAATTGCATCAACCTCTCGAATATGGGACAAAAATTGATTTCCTAAACCTTCTCCTTCAGAGGCACCTTTAACAAGCCCTGCGATATCAACAAATTCAATAACAGCCGGGACGGTTTTTTCTGTTTCAGAAAATGAGGCTAATTTGTATAAACGCTCGTCAGGTACTGGAACAATTCCAACGGATGGATCAATAGTACAAAATGGATAGTTCTCTGCAGGGACAGATTTTTTTGTGAGCGCGTTAAATAATGTTGATTTACCAACATTCGGGAGCCCTACAATTCCGATAGAAAGTTTTGCCATAGTTGAATGATAATAGCATAAAAATACTGATTTAATAGCCTTTTGCCAATTTAGGTACGATCCCCAGGCGGGGAGCATTATAAAAACTAGATTTTCATAACTTCTTAATTTTTATTTAGTCCCCTTGTGTTACAATATTCCCTAATGACAAAGGAAATTGCAATATACAAAGACTCAAAAGGAGATATCAACTTTCAAGTTGATACAGACAAGGAAACTTTATGGGCGAGTTTGAATCAGATTGCCGATGTTTTTGGTCGTGATAAATCCGTTATATCAAGACACATCAAGGATATTTACAGTTCGGGAGAATTATCTAGAAAATCAACTGTTGCAAAAAATGCAACAGTTCAAACTGAAGGTGGGCGAAAGGTAGAACGAAGCATAGAACGCTACAACCTAGACGTAATTATATCTGTCGGATATAGAGTAAATTCAAAGCAAGCCACAAGATTTCGCCAGTGGGCCACAAAAGTTTTAAAATCCCATGTAATCAAGGGCTACACTATCAATCCAAACCGCGTACAGCATAATTATAATTCGTTCCTATCAGCAGTCGAGAAGGTAAGAAATTTATTACCAGAGCAAAGTAATATAAAAAATCAAGATACCCTTGAGCTCGTAAAACTATTCGCAAGCACATGGTTTTCTTTGGATGCGTACGACAAATCAGAGTTCAAAAGTAAAAAACTAACCAAAAGACAAGTTGTCATTACAGGTTCTGAACTACATAATGCGATCCTCGATTTGAAGCAAAATCTTCTATCACTTAACGAGGCAACAGAACTTTTCGCGCAAGAAAGAGAAAAAGGAAGTGTAGCGGGCATTATTGGTAATGTATTTCAATCTTTTGGTGGCAAGGATGTTTATGGCAGTATTGAAGAAAAAGCAGCCCATCTATTATATTTCATCGTTAAAAATCACCCATTCTCTGATGGAAATAAAAGAAGCGGCGCCCTTTCTTTTATCTGGTTTCTGAGAAAAGCAAAAGTGCTTGATACAAATCGTATGACCCCAGAAGCCTTAACAGCTATAACCCTCCTTGTTGCAGAGAGCAGTCCGAAGGACAAAGATCAAGTTGTTGGATTGATTGTAATGCTATTGAGTAGATAGGTTCGAACATCCTCCCACTTTTGGAGCCGTAGTACGTCTAGGAAGATTTGGTATACTTCAACAATGAAAAATCTTTTGGGCAGATTATTATATAAGGTTGGATACGCAGTATATTACTTGAAGTGGTTTATTACTCGCCCAAATACACAAGGTGTTCAGATTATATTAAGGAACGGAGATAGTATTTTATTAATTCAACATACATACATGCATAGGGGTTTATGGGATTTCCCTGGAGGTGGAGTAAAGGAAAATGAAAATCCTATTGATGCTGCAAGACGAGAAACAGAAGAGGAATTGAAGTTGGAATTATCAGAACTTAAGAATGTAGGGGTAGTTAATGTCTACCACTCCTATCACCATGACACTGTCAGTGTTTTTGTAGGCCATAGCGATTCAAAAGAGATTATTTTTAATCGAGTGGAAATTAAAAAGACAGAATGGTTTCCAATAAGCAATTTACCCCCGAATCTCTCTGTGCTCACAAAAGAGGTTTTAGATACTTATTTAAAGTCTTTGAGATAAGTAAGTTCGAACATCGTCCCACTTTTGGAGCCGTAGTACGTCACTTTACTTTTAATAATTTAAGTGTATTTTTAATCTGAACCCCAGAACATAAACATCAACGAAAGGATAAATATGAGCAAACATACTTTAGGAGAGTTTCTCCTAGCAAGGTTCATGGGCGCTCTGTTGCCCGTTGAAGAAGACAAGCCTGTCATTCCTGGCACCGTAGGTGAATTGGTTGACCCTCTGGATAGTTTACTCTGTGATGCTACGCGTTTTAAATTCAAAGAAAAAATACCACTTGAAGAAGTGTGTAAAATACTCTCTGAATACTACACTAGCATCCACTGGGAAAACATCATCGAAATGTCAGACCAAGGAACCATCATGGGTGATGTCTGGCCAGCAGAGGCAAATACATTTCTAGGTGTCTTTGGCGCATATGAGAAAGACCCCTCTGGTCATCAGGAAACTGACATTCTCTTTGTGTGCCTATGCCCTTGCATTGGATAACCCACCACTCAACACGAGCCTCTGTCGTCTGATGGTGGGCTTTGTGTTTTATGGGCAAAGGTAGGTTCGAACATCCTCCCGAGGACTACGATTTCAACAGCTTCTTCGAAGCTAAGAAATCGGGAACATCCTCCCACCTTTGGAGCATTGTAGTGAAAGTTGAACTTATTTAATTTTTTGGTCCAGATGAATTTTTTTTACCAAAAATTTGTTATTTTCCTTAGCAGCTTCTATATGATCTTCAGCTTCTTTCATATGATCCTCAGCTGCCTCCTTATGAACAAGCGCGGCTTTCAACTGATCCTTAACAGGCACCACTTCTCCTTGTACTTTTTTGTCATCAGCTTTTTCTATATGAACCTCTGCTGCATCGATATGGACTTCTGCTGCTTGCTTGTGAATGAGGGCAGCATCTACGTGCTCGCCCACAACTGCCACAACTGCACCTTCTACCTTCTTATCTGCTTTTTTTGCTTCCATTTCAGTATCTTCCACTTCCTTGTTTTTTACCTCTAGATTATTATCATTTTTATTAATATCAGTCATGTTGTTTTAAATTTAATTATTATTGAATGTGCCTTAAAGGCTACGAAAATACTACTTTTTTAATTATGAGTAGTAATATGTTAGCCGACAATGACGACAGTTCATTACAACCAAGTAGCCTCCACGAGGCTACGGCAGGGAGTGGCGAGCACTAATCGCCAAAGACCTGAGCTGTGCTCAAACCGCAGTGACGGTCTTTTTTGTTAGTTCCAATGGCACAATGATTTGCTATACTTATACTAATTCATGAAAAGCTTCATCGTCCGAAATTCGAGATATTTTGTCATCTTTTTCTTGGCAGTCGTCATTGTCATGTCGTTGCCAATAATTGTCATATTCTCAATTAAAAGTGAACAAGAAAAGCCGCTCACTAATCTACCTCCACAGTTTCCTATCACAGTAGATCCTAGAAACAAGCTGATAGTTGAAAAAGCTGAAGTAAATGCATATCTGGAAGGCACCAGTTCACCACTAGAGGCCAGTGTTTCAGGCGTCTTTGATCCACTTTTGAACATTATTAAATCACTAGTCATAGACCTTGCAGAGGCTTCTTGGTATCAAAACATTGCGAGTGTGGCTGGGCTTAACGGCCACTTGATAACAATTACCCCCGGAATGCGCAAGGAGCAGGTAGTAGATAAATTTGGTAAAAATCTTGAGTGGAAAGATGCAGACAAGAAAATATTTCTTAATGCAGGTCAGGATTCCACTCCACCAATGATTGAAGGAGAGTATTTTCCTGATACGTATTACGTGAACAACGATGCGAGCGCTGTTGATGTTGAAAAAATGATTAATAAAAGATTCACAGCTAACGTCCTTGCCCGCTACGGCACCTCAACGGCTCAAATTGTTCCAATTAATCAAGCTTTAAATATTGCCTCTATCATTCAACGCGAAACTATTGGAAATAAAGACATGCGATTGATTTCTGGAATTATCTGGAATCGTATCTTTAATAACATGAGCCTTCAGGTAGACGCCACCCTTCAATATGCCAAAGCCAACACTAAAAATACAAACGAGTGGTGGCCGGACGTTGTGCCAAAAGATAAATATATTAAGTCTCCATATAATACATATCTACATAAAGGCCTACCACCTACTCCAATTGCCAATCCTTCCGTTGGTGCAATTTTGGCAGCATTAAATCCGATTGAAACACCTTGTTTGTATTATTTTAATGACAAAAAAGGAGAATTTCATTGTAGTAAAACCTACAAAGAGCATGTATCGTTAATTAAAAAATATTACTAAAGGAGACTAGATTTATACTTGTCAGGATGGTGAGATTCTATAAATTCATATTCTACACCGATACGGTCCAGCTCTCGAGCAATACCTTGCTGGTCATATCCTAAAAAAATTATATCCGACGGATTGTCTCTCAACACTGCCCACTCACCCAGAGTTTCATCACCCTCAATTACATTGTAATTACTATTGTGTGCTCTTATTTTTTCAATTCTGTCTTCTAATAAATTCCTCGGGACTCTTTTTTTGAGAAGCTCAACCACTTCACTTCGGGCGACTACTACTGTTAAATGCTCACATCTTGTAGATGCCTCTGTCAGAAAGTATATATGTCCTGGATGAAATATATCAAAAACACCGAAGACCATTCCCCGTGTGTATTTTTTGGCATTTTTCATATAATACTACTTACCCATCAAAATCTTTTGCATCTCGCCTTGGTGTTTACGCATGACTTCCATTGTAGCTTCCATTTTTGATTTATTTTCGTGCTTTTGCTTGTTCTCTATCTCATCGGCAATATTTTGAAAAAACTGAGGGTTTTCCTGTACCGCTTTCATAATTGCTTCTTGTTGCGCCGGTGGTAGGTGGCCCAGCTGTTTCTTTAAGGCAATTTTTGTAAAAAAGTCTTTAATCTTTCCCATAATGTTTATTTTAGTCTATTTAATTAAGAAATGGTTGTTAAAAAACCAATACTTCTTGCCTATAAGATACTATGCTTCCTGAGGTATTGTAAAGCTAAAGGCTGTGCCGGTATTTAGGCCATCTGAATTAACTTGTATATTGCCATTGTGGCGCAATATGATCTTTTTGGCCATATATAGGCATATACCCATCCCCTCGGTATCAGCCAGTCTTGCATTGCTTGTACGGAAAAACTTTCTAAATAGCTTTGGTAAATCCTCATTTGCAATACCGATACCACTATCTTTAATATAAAAAGTGAAACTAGGAGTTGATTTGTTATACGATGCATTAACTATCACTTTTCCATTATCCGGCGTATAAACAATAGCGTTTTCAAATAAAATTTGCATAGCGAATTGTAATCGAGTCTTATCAGCCTTAATTTCTAGAATATTTTCTGAATAGTTCACTTCTATTGTAAGGTGTTTTCTTGTAATTTGATCAGCATGTGCATCGATCATATTTTTAATCAGTTCTTTTATGTCGAATGATGTTGTGTGGTAAATACTTTCGACTTCGGTGTCTTTAGCAGCATCAATTACGATATTGGTTAATTCAAACAACCTCATAGTCGCGTACTGAATTTGTTCAACCTCACGATCACGAGTGATTTGGTCAGCCTCAGTTCTTAATTCCTCTGACATCCATCGAATATGCGTCAAAGGCGTCCTAAATTTATGACTAATGTTATTAATAAATTCATATTTCAATACATCAGCCTCACGAAGCTTTTTTAATAGAATGTAACCAATAATAAGAACACCTAGGCCTGATAACAATGGTGTAACCCAATTTGGTAGTCCAAGGGAACTCTGTGATGAGTAATTATTAATCCAATTAATTGCGACAATAAGAAACCCGGAAAGAACAGTAAAGAGAGAAAAATTGATGGCCTTCGCAGCCACTACATGTAGATCAAGTATCTTATAGTTTAAAATAGCGTATGCAATGATGACAGAGTGTACACCGATAAACCCAGCATATAACGGATCCGCATTGATTCCAAAAATAGGCAGAAAGGCTATAGAACCAGTTCCGTAGGCAATAACGAATGCAATTAGAAAATATGATATACGAGTCCTCTCATTTCCAACAGCTGCCAGCCAACTCTTGATTAATGTACCTATAAATATGACAGCCACTACTAAAAAGAATGTGGTAAACATCCAGTAAAAGTTTCCAGCATTATAGAAGTTGGGCAGATAAAGATATGGCCTCGAATCAAGAATGTAAGAATTAGGCACTAATAAAAAGAATGTGCAAAGCAGCACCGCAATACTGTAAAAGGCCACTATCATTTTTTTAAATTTTTTTCCAAGACCTAAAAATTCCCATGCTGTATGTGCATTACCAGTTACTGTGAATAAATTTACCAATGTAAACATGATATAGAACTTGGAAAGGTGCGGATCAGATGTGTTGGTGCCTAAAAGATAAAAAATACCAAAGATTGAATAAAAAATGTTTGTAAGGAAGAAGGTGCGATTTACAAGAACCTTTGCACCTTTGAAAAGTACAAGAAAACCAATAAATGCCGTAGTAACAACAGAGAAACTATAGCCTAAATTGTGTACGAGTAATAAGGTAGAATTCACTTTTATATTATACCGAATTTAAATTAATTTTAAAATAGAGTTTGTGTTCTTTTCATACACCATGAATTCTACATTTTTTGAATTTTGGTGTTTTTTAACCTCAGCGGTCAATTTCCAACTGGCAATAATTTGCTGTATATCGGCCCGTAACATCACATTATGATGCAAAGCTCCTAAAAGGATGTATTCATAGGCAGATCTACCCTTTTCGGATATGCGCAGGCTAAATTTTTTACCATCTGTATATGTATAAATGATTTCCGCCAAAGCATTTTGCATACATTTGCCAGAAGTAACTCTAAATTTTGTTTTTGCCCATTTTTTAAGATTAGATTTAAAACCGACTGAGAAAAAAGTCTCTGTTTTTGACTCAGGGTTAACATGAAGTTCCTTTAAATAACCCTTGTACTGTCCAAAAATAGCCTTCTGTCGAGAATCAAACCGCAAACTGCCTATGAATACTGATTTGGCAGTATCCAACTCTCTAATGTCTGAGTAGTCCGCTACTGCTACAGCCAAGACCTGTAACAAATGATTTTGTCCCACATCTTGCAATGCCCCCACCTGATCATAAAAGGCCCCTCGTGTACCTATTGATTTTATTTCTAGTAGTCGCACTTCGACCTCCTTAATGTTTTTGCTAGATAACAGACTCTCTCCATATCCAGACAGTCGAATATTTTCAAGGTCAATGACAGGCTCCTTTCCCAGATAGTGATCAATCAATATAAGATGTTTTGGGTCTAGTTTCTCTGTTATTTTATTAAAAAGTTTTCTTGCTGAAGAAGCATCAGATCCGAATGGCTTTTCAATTAGGAGATTGAAAGATCTAATAGACATTATTTTTCCATCAATTAAGTGCCCGACAATGTCACTATGGAGACTTGGCGGTAGGGACAGTTTACAAAATATTGCATTATCCTTACTAGACAGCATGCTAATTTCCAAGTCTTTCTTGATCTCCGAATATAGTCGAGGATCATTAAATTCTCCTTGAATATACATACAGCTCAATACGAAATTATGACGAAAGGTTTCGATGTCAGAGCTTGTTATGTCTAACCTGTCCTTAAAATTTGCTATTGATACAGCAGCAATACTTTCAGAGATAAGATTATGAAATTCTTCTTTTTGTATCTTTTTTCTTCCAACTCCAATACAGATAAAGTGATTTTGATTCACTTCTTTACGAGCATAGAGATTAAATAATGCTGGAACAATTTTATTTCGTGCCAAATCACCAGTAATACCAAATAGAAGAAACGTCGCCATAACTTGATTCTACACTCTTATTAGGTAATTTGAAATAGCTTTAAAGAGTTGTCGAGGTTGCAGTTGAGGTTGCGGCTGTTGATGTGGCATTCATATCCAACGTAGAGGTGGCCGTACCTTTCGTTGACGATGCATTTGAGCCTGTGACACCAAATTTATCGAGAAGTGCTTTTAATTGTGGATCAGCATCACGTTCAATCATAATAAGGTCTTCAGCCTGATAAATTTTTTGAGAAATAGTCTGGAGTATTGTAAAAGCTTCGGTTGAACTCGCTTTTTTAATAAGATCACCGCACTGAGTAAGCAAAATATCGGTGTCTATAAGAAGACTTTTAACACTGGAAGCTGTGTCAGCTGAAAGGTTTGTGCTTGAAGCAATTAGACTAATCTGATCAAATTTAATTTTAAAATCATTGTATTTAACCTTAGCTTTAGATAGATCGTTTGAGTTAGCAACCAATTCTTGAGAATCGATATCCACACGAGACGCAGTAGATGTCGCGATTTGGTTTCGGATATCACTAATAAGAGAAGTTAATTGACCGCTAGTAGTTGAAGAGCTGGTATCAGAAGAGATTTTTTCTAGGATAAGTTCATGTGCTTTGAGCGATGATTCAAAATCCACTGCTAGTTGCTGAGCAGATGCTAAATCATTGTGCGAAACAAGTGAAGCTACACGGTTTTTGAACTGTGTCACGTTCTTGGCTAGTTCATTCTTAATCAAATCCTGGCTGGTCTGGTTAAATCTCCCCTGTGCAGACAAAGAAGCGGCCTCTTGAAGACGTCTTTCTGTAACATCTATAGCGAGACGAGCTTTTGCCTCTGGTGTTAAGGCTGCGATATCTCGAACACCTTCGTTAATATTAAGTTTTAATGGGTATAGAAAATCTCCGGGTAAAGTGTTCTCGGCTCTTGCTAGAAGGCCTCCTGATATAAAAAGAACTGCTACGATAACAAATGATGGTACAAAACGTCTTGATAGGACATAGGACGTCCAAGAACGATTAAGGTGTTTCTTTATAGAAAATGGTGATTCGACACTTTTTTCTGAATGTTCCAGAATACTTGATTTACCCATTTCTATATCTGTCATGACACGGTTAAATACCTCCTTTTTTTCAAGGTCAGTCATTTTCTGTTTTTTAAGCAGAGATATGAAATTGTGTAAGCCTCTCTGGTTCATGATTTTAAATTAAATTGTTGTTTGGCGAGATTCTCGTCGAGGACAAAGGTTCTTCGACCCCAAAGTGATCTTGCATTTCCTTCAAAGCCCTGTGGATCTGAACGGAAACTGTATTTTCTCTTTGACCAGTAATGTCTGATATTTCCTTAACCGACAAACCGTCCATATATCGCATAATGATTACATCACGAATTTCGGTATCCAAGATGTTTAAGGCGTCTAAAACTATAGACATGTCTACAGCATCGTGCATTTCGTCGCGTGATTGATGATTATCCGATATGTCAAAGTGAAGAATCTCTTCTAAGGAATCGATGGACATTGGTTTAACCTTTCGGTATGAATCAATGACCAGGTTTTTAGCTATCTTAAAGAGAAAGGCTCTTGGATTATCTAAAGTTTCTCCGTCCCCTGTGATGTGCGACCAGACCTTAACAAAGGTGTCCTGGACTACGTCCTTAGCCTTTTCACGATCTGATAGTTTGTACAGTGCGAAGCGAAATAGCTCGTCCGCATGCTTGCCATAAAGATCTTCAAGGTGTTCCCTTTTTTTATCCTGATTTGCCTGTGTCTTCTTTGGCATAAGTTATGACGTATGAAGCCTATAAAGTCTTACAAAATATACATATTAAGACTCTTCGGCCGATACGGCAGTGAGGTTTACTATAGCATGGAAGGCTTATTTTTAACAGGGATTTGATGTCCACAGTCTTGAAATATCCTTATTCTTCAACATACTATTCCTTTATAGGCATGGCGTATTCCCCTACTTTTGTTCTTTTGATTGAAAAAGCTAGCGCTCCGATGCCAAGCCTGTCTCCCAGCTCTTTAGCAAGAGATCTCATGTAGACTCCGGACTGACAGACAACCTTGATCTTAAGAATCGGCCAACATTCACTTGATGGAAGATTTTGCAATAGACTTGTCCACAGGCCCAAAATTTGCTGTTGTCTGAAATCCCCCCTAACAAGTGAAATAACCCTCTGAACATGTTCTAACAAGGCCGTTGTCATTACATTTCTATGCCCCAGAACCTCTATTTCATCAATTGACCCAGATATTTTTGGTAGTTCAACAGTATCAAGCTTTCCGTCTAAAGCTATCTGAAACAAGGGTTTTCCATTAATAGTTTTTGATGAAAATGGTGGGTATGTCAGTCCATGCTCAAGACCAATAAAACTTTTAAAAACTTTTTCTGCCTGAGATTTAACACTATCGACATTAAGCTTTTCTATATTTATTCTAAAATCTTGAGGTAGACCTAATATGTCATATGAATCCGTCGTAACTCCAAATAAAATTTCTACTTCATATTCCTTTTTTAAGTCGAGAAAGTGAGGGCGTTGCTCTCCTGAACATTCTTCACCTGAAAGGACAAGCAAAAGCCCTTCCGCCATTGGATCAAGCCTTCCGGCATAGCTTAATTTCGCTTTTTCCAAGTCTGGCCTTTCCAATCTTAATCGATTTATGGCTTCGAGAGGGGTCTCTCCTAACTTTTTATACAAAAGTATCGGCATAATATAGATCAGGATATACTATTTTTTTTCTTAGTGCCACAAAGTGTAAAAAAGACCGATTGCAGACAACAACATCACAACAAAGGTTAACCAGACAAAAATTCTTGAAAGTGCACTGCCACTATGCTCCCCTAGTATCCTTTTGTTTGAATTTATTTTGGCAATGATAAATATTAATGGTACTGCTGCAAGTCCGTTGAACACTGAAGCGTAAACCAAGGCCTTAATCGGATTAATTCCAATAAAATTCAAGATTAGTCCACAAATAATAGAACCAATAATAATCATGTAAAAAGCCTTGGCTTCATCAAATTTTTTTGCTAGCCCTACTTTCCAACCCATCGCCTCGCTCACTGCATAACCTGCCGAACCTGCCAGTACCGGTATACCCAATAACCCAAGTCCGACCACTCCTAATGCAAACAAATATTTTGCCAGCGAACCTGGCGCCCCTATTGATGTCATTAACGGCTCTAATGCTTTGGCTGCATCTGATGCTGTGCCTATATTGTGTATTCCATTTCGAAAAAGAACACTTGCGGTCACAATCACAATAAACCATTGCGTTACCTGTGATGCAAGCATGCCGATTGTATTATCGTTTCGTAGATTACTGAGAAATTGTTTTGTAATTTGTGGCTTATTGTCGGCCCCAATTTTAATGTGATCGTAATCCTCTTCTTCTACCTGTGTAGATGAGTCCCAAAAAAACATGTACGGCGTAATGGTCGTTCCAAAAACGGCCGTAATAATAAAGAAATACTCAAAATTAAAATGTATATCCGGAAAAATAGTCGCTCTGAATATTTCAGCCCAAGGAGCATGGATCATAAGAGCCGTTAATGGATACGCAAGTAATGCTAATGTCAGCCATTTCAATATACCGACATAATCTTTGTAACTAACTTTAACCTGAAGAATAATAATTAACGCTGACATCGCCATCGCAAGAATTATGAAGGGAATATTTACTATAAGCTGTAGCGACGATACAACAGCACCAATATCCGCCCCGATATTGATCATGTTAGCAACCGCCACCAAAATAACCACAAAAGCTAGAACTTTTTTTGTGTAATTGTCTTTTATAACGCCTGCCAAACCTTTGCCGGTGACAGCTCCAATACGTGCGCATGCCTCCTGAATAGCAATTAGCAGTGGTAATTGATACAAAGCTGACCATAGTTGCCCAAATCCAAATTGTGCCCCGGATTGAGAATAGGTTGTGATCCCCGAAGGATCATCATCCGCAGCTCCAGTGATTAAACCAGGGCCTAGTTGTTTGAAGAAGCGTTTAATACGTGATTCCATTCTAGTAGATCAAAAATTGGACTATTTTTCGGTAGTGGCTGCGTTTAGGAAACAACGACCTGACTTGGTCACAACTGGATAATTACCCGAAGCATCTTTAGTTTTACCTGTGCAGGAAAGAGTATACTTTGAGCTAATCGTCAAACCGGCAGATTGCAATGTAGTCGAGGAGTTACCTGAAGCGTCGAGACCGACAGATATATTCTCACCATTAGTTCCCAAGATTGAACATGCCTGTGAGCTACTAACCTTAAGAGGCATAAAGCACGGACTGCCCTTATTAACAGTATCTGGAATTACTTTGAAACTAGAGATGACAGGACTAGACGAATCAACACATTGAGCATTCTTGTATAGCGTTTGATCCCCTGCTGAAAGGGTACCGTTGGTACAAGTGAAGTCAACGTAGGTGCCACATGCTGAAGTTGCATTTGCATACATTCTTACCGTAGAACCATTTGCTATTGCTCCGCCTGCAGGCGAAGTACAATTTAGATTCTGAACAGCGGTAACGGTAACGGTTGGACACTGCATAGTTGGAGTATTGACTGGAGTGTTCACGTCACTTGCGAGATATGACATATTCATTGTTCCAGCTGTGGTGTAAGTTCGAGTAATTGTATTAGACGAAGTAGTACCACTAGAATCACCTAGATAATACTTGAGCGGTGCTGTTCCACCACTTGCGCTCAGTGTCCAAGTCACAGGAGTGTTGACTGCAACAGTAGTCGCAGATGGTGCACAACTTTGAACAATAGCAGGTACAACAGCAGCTGTCGTACTTGCACTAATAAGTACAGTATTTGAGCACTGTTTCCAGTTTCCTCCGTTGTTTACGTTACTATTATTTGTCGTATAATCATCAACAATTGCGGCAAACATATTTTTTGTTCCTGTTGCATTGTAAGTTTTTGACAAGATCATTACTTGGGGTGAGTTCTCCCAGCCAGCTTGATCTGTTGGGTTGTACCAATAGTAGTGATAATGGTTAGTTCCACCTGTTGTTACCATAGTCCACTTTACAGTATCCCCAACATAAGCTGTTGTTTTATCTGCTGAACAAGTAACATTAACTCGTTCATACAACCAGAAAGATATCCAGTAGATGTCAGATCTTTGACCTGTGAGTACTGAGAAATCACCGTCTGAACCTGTTTGTGCTTCATAGTAAACTCCCAGCCAATAATACGTTCCTGTAGCGAGACCTGAGGTCGAGTAACCAGGACTTGCGAACCAGTGATTATTAGTACCTACCACGTGGAAATCTGTTAATTCTAGATAATTGTAAACTAATCCCCATGGAGATATTGCTGGACCAGTTGCTCCGAAGAAAGAAGTATATATTTGTACGTATTCCGGAATATTATAACAACGTTGGTCTACGAAATATCCCGACACTGTAACAGTATCTCCTCGTGTTAAATACTGCCTTGTTGGATTAGTAAAAACAGGCGAACCATTTGCGTATCCCCAACCCCAATAATCCGCTGAGTACACAAGTGCTTCTGTTGGCGTGTAACTTAATAAGCCAGACCCAACAACCGCAAAAGTAATCATGACACTTAGAATCACACTATTCCTAGATCTATTTTTAACTAACAGAATCAACAGAACGATTAAAATTACTAATGTAAAAATTTCTGCAAACTTCAGGTAATCAGCGCCTTCAGGGCTTACTTCCGCTTCTTTAAGCTTTGTTAAATCCGCCTCTGTAGGAGATGACTCATAAAGAGCAATAACGTTATTGTTTTTATCAGTAATTGAAGCGACCACCTTTATAGTGTTGGAACTTTTATCAATTTTAACAGCCACCATTGTACTTGTTAATTCTTTATCAAATACTGCTGGAGAAGATTCCTGGCCGATAACTTGATTAGTAGAAGGATCATAAATCTTTACAGTAAGTGTTGCACCTGTAATTGTTTGAGGTTTACCGGTATTTATATCCATTGCAGGACCGCTATATCCCAAGGCCACATTTACCGTGTCCCCTTTATTTACTGTTTTTGCTTCAAAATTAAGCCCTTGTATGACAGCAGATGCTCCTGGAATAATATATCTGAACGTCGTCCTTGAAATCTTAGATTGACCTTCTTGATCGACTAAATCAAAACTTGTTTCGTACACACCTGCTCTAATTCCAGTGGAAGGTATTTTTACCTTCACCTTTATAGTTTCACCAGCCTTAATCATGATTGGATTCTCTTCTCCTTCGGTCACGAATTGGCCTGAAATAGTGCGATCGAAAACTTTCACAACTGATTTCAAGTTTTCTACATTTTTTGTAGGATTACTTAGTGTTATATTAAAGAAAGCCTTTGAATCCGGGTATACGGTAGGTCCGGCCTGAATTGCGAACTTTTTACTATCTACTTCTACTGAGGCTTCTTTGATATCTAACAAACTTGAACCTCCAGTTATCTCTTTCAAGAATGCATTGTTCATGTACAAAATAAGACCCGATTTTAGCCTTGCCACAACGTTAATACCTAAACCCTTTCCGCCAATTCCACTAGGTAAAACATAAGAAAATGGAATTTTTACTGTTACTTCCTTTTTTGCTATAAAAGGTCCGACAAATTGAGTACCGTATAAAGTGGTTGGAATGCCAAAACTTTTACTTACATTTTTATAATCACCTCCAAGGGAAATATCAAGATATACATCTAACTGATCGACTGGCTGTGTACTGGAAAGATACGCATCTCCGTGCACAGTTTCTCCTGCTTTATAAGTGTCCTTTTCAAGTTTTATTTCCTTTATATATATAGGAGTCGTAGCAACACTGCCCACAGAGGTTGTGACAGGTACATTCGATAGATTAACTCTAGATTTTGTTGTGGAAGCTGGTTCAACCTGCAATCCATGAGGTAAACCTGTTGGCAGTGCCATATCATCTGGGGGGTTGCTTGGCGGAGGCGGAAGTAAACTTGTATCAATTACAGGAAATCCTGCCTGACTGTTTGTTGCACTTTGAGCATTAGTTGTGAGGGGTGTAAAAAAAAATGTAAATAATAAAAGAGCTAATATTTTTTTAAACATGAAAATTTACGATATTGAATAATGAATAAATTATATCATAAATTTTGTTGTCAAGGTCAAGTGCTTGTATACAACCCAAGGAAGATACAGAGCCCTCTATGAATCTATTGATTAGATTTTAGAATTACTTCTCAAATGAATCTGCATTCAGATAACATTTTGCTGATTTAGTAACTGTAGGAAAGTTTCCTGAAGCATCCTTAGTTCTGTTTGTGCATGTTAATGTAAACAATGTTGTTAATTTCAGACCTGAAGATTTTTTTGTGGTCAAAGCACTACCAAAAGTGTCCAAGTCAACGCTAATATTATCTCCACTATTTCCCGTGATTATACAAGACTTGGCGTTATCAACTTTGAGATTCATAAGGCAAGATTCATTTTTATTTACTGTGTCTGGGTTGATTGCGAAGTAACTTATAGCAGCAGGTAAAGATGCGTCTACACAGCGGGCGTTTTTATACACAGCCTGGTCACCAGCCGATAATACGCCATTACTACAAGTAAAGTCTGTGTAATTGCTACAATTTGTATCTGTACTTGCATACAGCCTAGTAATTGAACCATTCTCCACAACTCCTGCTCCTGGTAGTGTGCAGGAAAGGTTAGTAACAACACTTACTGGAGCACAAGCTTGGGGAGTAACTGGTAATGTACGACTTGCATCAGATACTGAGTAATCCATACTCTTTGTTCCCAATGTTGTATATGTTCGAGTGATTGTGTTTGTTGATGAATGACCACTAGCATCACCCAAATCATAAATGTATGGGGGCACTCCTCCACTTGCATTAATTGTCCAAATGACAGGCTGATTAATTGCAACTGTAGCTGAGGAAGGTGTACAGCTTTGAGTAAGCGCTCCGGTATTGTTTCCAACAGTCACAGTATTTGAACACTGTTTCCATCCTCCATTGGCTACATTACTATTATCGCCAGTATTTTTATCAATGATTGCGGCCGACATCGTCTTTAATCCGGAAGTTGTATATGTTTTAGACAAAGTAGTTACTTGTGGTGAGTTTACCCAGTCTGTCTGATCAACTGGATTATACCAAAAGTATTTATACGAACCGGTACCTCCAGAGGTTGTCATTTTCCAATTTACTGTATCACCAATCGATGCCGTAGTTTTGTCTGCAACACAAGAAACAGAAACCGGATATCTAATATTTATTTTCGTATAGTCTACTAACCATCCCCACTGGCGAGACAAGCCATTATGTGTTCCTGTCCAATTGTCATAAGTAGCCACCATTATATTCGTGGTTCCTTTTGGTAAATGCTGGTTGATATTGTAGGAAAATCGAGAATAATGGCCAGCATCATTAATACGATGGTCCGCTGTATTACTTGAATCATAGTGAAAACTGCTCGAACTCACAGGTACTCGATCAGTACCGCTATCATCTCTGAGTCCGACATAGATATTTAAATCTTCTGGAGTATTTGCACAACCATTACTAAAAACGTACCCAGAAACATTTATAGTCTCTCCACTTCCGAAAGATGTCTTGGTTGGACTTTGTAGAACGATAGAGTTCCATGATCCAAAACTGACTGTACAAAAAGATGGTTGAGTCCCAATCTGATATCGATTCCTACCTCCCCAGCCTCCATAATATATTGGCTCATCTGGACAGTAACCACCAATACGTCCGGAGATATAGTGCTCATTAAAAACCACAACCGCACTTGTATTCTTGTTTGAAATCACGCCACCTGCAACTACCGATAAAAGAATCGCAATTGTCATTAATACATTTCTCGAAGTCTTTTTTCTAATTATATAAAACAGAACAATAAGTACAATCCCAGTAATTCCAGCCAAAATTATCATATAGAAATTTTTTGTTTGCTCGTTATCATTTTCATTAGTCTTTTCTGGGTCTGGAACACTTGGTGAAGTTGAATATGCTGCAAGGTTCTTTCCATTGACTGAAATGTTGGCAATGGCTTTGATGGAATCTGAGGCTCCGTTTACTTTAACGAACAAAGAGCTATTCGAAGCTTCAACATTTAAATTTGGTGTGGTTGAAGCTGTTCCTAATACTGCTCCGCTTTTTGCATCTACAATTTGAACATTCAATACAGCATCATCGATTTTTTGTCTTTGACCAGTTTGAATATCATGTGGAGAGCCTGAGTAGAAAACCTGAACACTTACAGTATCGTTTACAGAGACTGAGTTTTGATCAAATTTCACCTCATGAATTGTGGCGATGTCACCTGCAATGATATATCGGTACTGCATAGATGGAGCCAGTGAGTCGCCTGCACCGTCCAAGAGATTCACGTCTTGAACATACACGCCTGGTTTGTTGTCATTTTTGTAAGGATCAAAAATAATTTCCTTACTTGATTTGGCTGGAATGGTAACAGGCTTTTCAGAATATTCCTTGATTAAATCACCTGATGAGAGACGCTTGTGGACACTGACATTTGGAGTAATTGTAATCGCATTTGTGGATGGGTTTTTAACAACTAAATGAAAGTTAATTGTAGAAGTAGCAGTAAGCATGGGTCCAGACTCTGCTAAATGTTTTGTACCGTCTATCTTTGTGTACGCGTCTTGAATGGTTAACAATGTTTTTCCACCGACAACTTCATCTAACATTATGTCCTTCCAACTGTATGGCATACCTGCAATGGAATGCGCGTTGACCTCAATTCCTAAGCCTTTACCACCGACACTTTTGGGCATGACGTATGTAAAATGAGCGGATGTAATAGTTCCCGCTTTAACAACGAATGGTCCAACTGTTTTAGAATCGTAAATAGTGTCTGGTAAACCAAAACGACCATCCTCTTTGCTGTAGTCTCCAACTAATGAAATATCTAGATAGACATCATTTTGATCAAGTGAGTCAGTGCTATTTAAAATTATAGTCCCTGATACAGTATCCCCTGCGCTATATTTGGTATTATCTAGTTTAATATCAGAAACATTTATTTGGCTTTTTGAAAAGGCATTAGAGTTTTCCGTGTTTATATTTTCCGAAGTTGAAACGGGGGTGGTTGGAAGATTGAACTTGGGTATGTCGTTACTGTTATTTGACTGTGCAAAAGTAGTTGAAACTGGAAAGGCTAAAGCAAATATAAAAGAAAAAACTAGTATTTTTTTAAACATGGAATAATTACAACAGCGGATAATAATATTATTATATCATGACAATCATAATATTGCTTAGGGTTTGTGCACAAAAAGAGAAAAAACAATTATTTACCACTAGCAAGTTTTAAAATGTATTCAAACTGTGTTTTTGATACAGGCTGGACGGAAAGACGTGAACCTTGTTGAAGCAGAACCATACCATTCAGTGCAGATTCTCTTTTTAAAAAAGCTAAGTCCAGTGGATTTTTAAACTTTTTTAAGAAACTTACTTCAGGCGAAAACCAGATTGGGTTTTCTGGAGTAGATTTCGGATCATAGTGATCGTCCTTTTTGTCTCTTGCAGTTAAATCTGGCCCAGATGATTTACTAATCTTGCCCATACCCACAATAGCCGTAGGATCAGCACTCGAATGGTAAAAGAAAAACTCGTCCCCAATGTGCATGTGGTCACGCATAAAATTACGTGCTTGATAATTTCGAATTCCCGTCCAACGAGTCTTCTTGTCTTTAGCAAAATCATCAATTGAGTAACAAGATGGCTCTGATTTTAAAAGCCAGTACTGTTTTTCTAGGGTACGCGAAGTTTTATTGGACATCAATACCATCTTTTTGAATTTTTTCTACAATATTTCCAAACTTATACGATGCCATCACTACCACAACATCACCTTTACGGATTATTTTTTTGAATTGCTCGTATAGTGTTTCTATGGGTTGTCCTTCATATATGTACACCTCATCTTGCTTTTTACCATTGTCTAGAAAATGCTGATTAATCGATCTGCCGTTCACGAAATTAGTTGGATTCTCTGTAGTGAGGGCAGGAATATGGAACATTGAGATGTCAGCCAGGGCTGAAAATGCATCTGCATAAGGCTTTTCAAATAAATGACTACGACTAGTGCTTGAATACGGCTCAAATAAGGCAATAATTCGACGATTAGGATAACGCTGTTTAATCCCTTTTAACGTTAGTGCCACTGCCGTTGGGTGATGTGCATAATCATCTATAACGGTCACTCCGTTTTTTTGATACACCAGCTCTTGGCGTCTTTTCATACCTTTAAAAGTTTTCACACCTTCCGCCAGTTTTTCTGGGAAAACTCCTTCATTTAAAGCCACTGCGCATACAGCTAGAATATTCGAGATATTGTAATCACCAAACAATGATGTCTGTATCTCTAGAATCTTTCGACCAGAAACAACTAGATCGAATTCCTGGCAATCTTTTTCCAAGTTTATTTTTACATTTTCAGCACGTACATTGTTATGCGCCCCAAAACCATACGTCACAACTTTTGCGCCTGAATATTGCTTTAAGTATTCTGTAGAACTCTTGTCACCCTCTAAAACCACCAAACCGTTTTGAGGTACTTCTTCTATCATCAATTGAAAAGCTGTTCTGTAATCATCCATACTTAAATATAAATCCGCATGATCATATTCAACAGAGGTCACGATAACAGCATGCGGCCGGTAGTGTAGAAACTTTGGCCCACGATCAAATAAGGCAGCGTTATACTCGTCACCTTCAGTGATAAAATAATCACTCATTTCATGACGAGGATCAGGACTAATCATTCCAGCAGAAAAACTTTTTTGATTATTTGAAATCACTCCCCCAATCAGATAGCCGGGATTTTTACCAGCAACTTCAAACACATGAGCCAACAAACCAGTGGTCGTCGTTTTTCCGTGTGTACCAGTTACCACAAGCGATTTTCTGTCTTTAATAAAAAATTCTGCGAGCGCTTCAGACACCGACATGTGTGGAATTTTTTGGTCCTGAACGGCTCGAAATTCGATGTTGTCACAAGTTATAGCATTTCCAACAATGACTAATTCATCTTGCTTTAAATGTTCTAAATTGTAACCATCATAGTATTCATCAGTCGAGGACATAACAATATCTCGCATTGGTGGAAAACAGGCACTGTCTGCCCCTCTTACATAAAAACCTATCTCTTTAAAAAGAGCAGCCATAGTTGCCATAGCTTTCCCGCACGCAGCCATGATGTAGACCTTTTTGTTTCTTAAAACCTCAGCAGTATTGACTTGAGGCCTTGGTTTAGTGCGAATCTCGGAAGGGGCAGTCTGCGCCGTCTTGTTCTTTATATACTCAATAGCCTTGTTTTTCATATCAGAATATTCTTTAGCGACACTAATATAAAAAAGAGTATATCATGAACAATCCTTTCAATTCTAGATCTGGGAGCTTATCTTGCTACAGTGCTGGATGCATTTTCTGGGCGAATCTGAATAGACTGAGCCGTGAGGCTTCCATCAGCATTTGCTGAACCACTTACCATTACTTGTTCACCAACTGACAAATCAGAATCAGATCCAGAAACTGACTTTTGAACTTGAGTGGAGGTTGAATACAAAACTATCATTGAACCCCCGCTTCTTAATTGTAAAGTTATACTGTTTGCGTCTTTTGATAAAACCTGTCCTGCCGTAAATCCACCACCTATTCCACCATTTCTCTGCCCACCAACTCTCCCACCATTGCCGAATTGTCCGGATCGGGCCTGGTTAGTATCTGTCGGTGCGGTTGCTTGACCATGCCGTACCCCTGCATAAAATGAAAGTAATCCGACAACTACAGCCACTATCACTATTTTTAAATAATTTTTGTTCATAATTTAATTTATTGTGTTGATAATTTATTAATGTTTACTCATACCTTAACGCCTCAATCGGATTAAGCATGGCGGCACGCCGTGCTGGATAGTACCCAAAGACGATACCGATTCCAGCCGACACACTGAATGCAAGAACTATCGAAGAAAGTGAAACTTGGGTCTGAAGGATACCAAGAGAATTCACCGTGAAGGAAATCAACCAGCCCAAAATCACCCCGATTACCCCACCAGAAAAAGTAAGAACCACTGCTTCAATTAAAAATTGACGACTAATATCCTTGCGTTTTGCACCAATGGCTTTACGTAGTCCAATTTCACGTGTTCGTTCAGTCACATTAGTAAGCATCATATTCATGATTCCGATTCCCCCTACAACAAGTGAGATCCCTGCCACACCTCCAAGAAGCACAGTAAATATCTGAGTAACACTTGAGGCGGCAGAAACAATATCGGCCTGATTCAATGTGCTAAAATCAGCACTCGCCGCGTCTTTTATATTGTGTTTAATCATTAAAAGGTCTGTAACTTGTTGCTGCACACTTGCAGTTGAAGCAGAATCCTGTGCCGACACGCTGATTGAGGTGACATATTGATCTCCCGACAAATATCTTTGAGCCGTGGTGATTGGAATAAAAATCATGTCATCTTGGCTACCGAAACCAGAACCGCCTTTAGCCTTGGTAATACCAATGATTTTAAAAATAATTGATTTAATCTTGATACTTTGACCAATAACACTATCTGCCCCCACTCCAAACAAGTCATCTTTTGCGGTGGGACCAATAACAGCAACCCTAGCTCCTGACGCAACCTGCTGATCACTAATGAAATCTCCGGTATCTACTTCGACATTTCGGACTGTTGTGTATGCTGATTCAACGCCAACAACAGAGGTGTTGGTGTTTGTCCCCCTTGCAGTCACTTGATACCGGCTGGACACTTCCGGAGAAACTCCCGCAACCGATGTTACGGTTTTTGAAATTGCATCGGAATCAGAAAGAGTCAACGATTTCGCAGAACCGCGACCGGCACTAATGTTAATTCCTGCTCCACGCTGAGCACCCGGCATTACAATGATTAAATTTGATCCAATTGATTGAATACTGTTTTGTATTGAATTCTGAGCACCCTGACCAATTGCAAGCATCGCGATCACCGAACTAATACCAATCACAATTCCAAGCACTGTTAAGCTGGAACGCACTTTATTGGCGGTTAATGCAGAATATGTTTCGTGAAGTGTGTCCTTAATTTTCATATGATTTAATGATGTCCCGCTATTCTTTTTTTATGATTCTTTCTATCTTCAACAACTTCTCCATCTTTAATAAAAATAATTCTATCGGCATGTTCGGCCACGTCTGGTTCGTGTGTAATTAAAATAATTGTTCTACCTTGTTCTTTGTTTAATCTTTGAAAAGTACCCAAGACTATTTCACCCGTTTTGGTATCAAGGTTCCCAGTTGGTTCGTCCGCCAAAATAAGAGTTGGGTTATTTACCAATGCACGCGAAATGGCAACACGTTGAATTTGCCCTCCGGATAACTGATTCGACAAATGATAAAAATGACTTGTATCAAAACCAGCTGCAAGTAAAGCTTGTGTAGCAATCTTTTCTCGCTCACCTTCTGGTACATCAGCATAGATAAGTGGAATCATTACGTTTCGCATTACTGTTGTCCTTGGTAAAAGATTAAAGGATTGAAAAATAAAACCTATTTTTTCTCGACGAATATCTGCAAGCTGATCTTCTGATAATTTTGATACATCCTTTCCGTCCAAATGGTATGAACCGCTACTTGGAGTATCCAGTGCACCCAAAATATGCATCATGGTTGATTTTCCTGAGCCCGAAGGGCCCATAATCGCCACAAATTCGCCATCTTTTATGGTAAATGTCACACCCTTTAGTGCCTGATATGCACTCTCTCCTTGACCATAAGTTTTAGAAATATTCTTTACTTCAATCATGTGTAATGATATTAACGACCAAGTGCACGTGCGGCACCTGCACCACCTGTATTTCGACCACCAGCACCAACCGCATTCAAAAGACCAGGTGCCTGTGTTGCTGCAGTAGCTGAGGAAGCAATTGTTTTAGTCACAATTTTGTCACCTTCAGACAACCCACTTATGATTTCAGTATTTAGATCATCTGCAATTCCAATAGTTACATTTTTTTGTTGAGGTAAGACGGTGAGAACATCGCCAGTAGTGTTCGTTGAAACCGCCACATTATTATCTACAACATCCACGTACTGAGCGCCATTTCTAGTTTTAACTGCTGAACTAGGCACCACCAACACATCTTGATGGACTGCGGTTGCTATAGAAGCACTAACGCTCATACCCGAACGAACCCGATCGTCTTGTGTGTCAAAACCAATCTTAACTCCGTAACTCACTACTCCCTGTGTCACGCTTCCAGCAAGATCAACTTCTAAAACTTGTCCGGTGATCGTAAGTCCATCTACTGCATCAAAAGTTAATGTCACCTTGTCTCCCACTTTTACCTTAGCAACGTCTACCTCGTTCAGGGTGATTCCTGCCACTTGCTGTTTAGTGATAAATGTACCAATCAACGTTCCGTTACTAACAGCATCTCCTTTGTTCACATCCGTTTTTGCAATGACCCCATCAAATGGGGCGCGAATAAAATAATTTTCGTAATTATATTCCTGAGATGTCACCGATAGTTGCTGCTGTTGAATGTCCAAGGTGTCTGCACCGCTGTTTAACTTATTTAGTGATTCTTGTTTAGCAACGATGTCTCGAGCTGAGCTTGTAATAGTCACCTTTGCATATTGAATATTATTGTAAATGTTTGTTAGGTTGTCTAAATCAGAACCAAGCTTACTCAACCAGCTATTTAGATTAGCCTGAGTGGTTGTAACATTTTTTAACAACTGAGCACTACCCTGATTTTGTACATAGTCAACTGTATTTTTTGTATTTTTTACTGCCTCAGAAAGTAACCGTGTGGTGTCTAGAGTTTCTTTAATCAAACTTTCTATCGATGAAGTGGCACTGCTAGAGTTGACTGACCTATAAGTCAAAATATTAGATAAATATTTTGACTTAGCTCGATCAAAGGTGGCACCAGCATCCATCTTGTACTGTTTTGCCTCGATCGGAAGACTAACACTATCTACATCATTCAGGGTACCGTTTGATGTATAGAAAATAGTATTCATACCATCAATTACTGAAGGCATGTCAATAAAAGTTGAAGAAATTGTACTTAACGCAGTGCCATAATTAGATGCAAGAGTATCGTTCGCTTTTTTATTAGTTTGAATAGCATCAGCCAATGCGTTTTGTGTTTGAGTTGTTGAAACTGCATCTGCTGGTTGAGTCAACTTTGCCAGAGATAATCGGGCATTTTGCAAACTAATCAAAGCGTCTCTTGCATCTATCTGTGCGATCAGGGTACCCGCTTTGATTTCTTGTCCGTCAGCTAAACCTATATATGTCAGGTTTCCAGAAGCCTTACTTTTTAAATCAATTTGACTCGAAGCAGACACCTGCCCTGTACCTGAAACCACCGAAACAACCGTGCCTTTTTGTACAGCACCTATCACATATTTCGTCACAGCTGGAGGCGTAGTAATATGTTTATATGTCTGATAACCGGCAAAAACCATGACAAGAGCCGCAATAGTACTGATTACTTTGTGCGCAGCCATTATAGTTTTTAAACGATGCAAACCGGCCTTTGAGAAAATATTTTTCATGACTTTAAATGGCTTTTTATTTAGCTGTTGAAGTTGCTACAATTGTAATCCCTGGTGACATCATTTGATAGGGCATCACTCGAATAAATTTTGCTTCAACTTGACCTTGGTCTGTAGGGTCACCAATTACCACAACTATATCATCGACTTTTAGATCAGTAGCTTTGATTGAATCTCTGAACTCTCGGATAACGGTTTCCTTATTAATTAAAATAGTCTTCTCGATATTCTCAGGTGTGGATACGGTTACTGTCGGTAAGTTAATTCTAATAATTTTACCTGAAGCACCATGGCTTTCGGTAAAATCCCCTCCACCCATCATGTTTCGACCAAGTATTGAGGGACCTTGCCCTACACCACCCATCATAGACCTGTGATCAAGCCTCGAACCAAAATTATTGTAATAATTATCAGCCATTCTAAATGAGAATTCGGCACGCTTTAAACCGACGAATTGTCCTGCCTGAAAAATAACCAAAGCGGCTAAAATAACCACACACACTTTCAGTACTTTTCTTATTATTTTAGATTCATACACTTTTTTTAATTCGTGCTTCAATTCCTGATGATTTGTTTTTTCTTGATTTGTCATAAAAATATGTTAATTTCGAATTCTAATAATTAAACCTGAATTTGGGTTGTTGCTTTTAATAGGAAAAACTGTCGACCATTTTTATAGGCCCGAGTAAGGCTGTATAAAAAGACAATACCTGCAGATAAAAATAATATAAGACTAAGAACTGGTAATGACTCGAAAATTGATATAGTTAATTCTTGCCAATACGTCATTAATGCCGAATCGCCTGAAAACAGCAGGGACACGTACTGTGAAAAACTAGAATTGGCAAAAGCAGTAGCAACAGCAGTACCAAGTGGGAAAAAGGCTACAAAAGATACAAGAGCAAGGGCTGACTGAATAACAAGATTCAGCTTGTTTCTAGAGCGTTCCTTAATAGAAATGACTCGCAAAATGCAGTCTTCTAGGCCATAAGGCGGATTAATGTGTTTAATAGAGAGATTCATGCTGATATATACGTATTATAAGCTTATTTTGGTGCATTTTCTAGGAATTTCTTCATTTTTTCTAGGGCCCGACGGTTTTGGCTTTTAACCGTATTTATCGATTTACCTAAAATTTGAGCAATTTCATCAAAAGACAGATTTTCTGTGTAGTGGAGGATGACCACTTCTAGCTGATCTTGCGGAAGAATTTTGATCGCTTTTTCTACCCTTTCTGCATTTTCTTTTTGAATAAAAAGTTCATCCTGAAGTGGTTTTTCATCATGAATAGTTTCTTCAAAATTGACAGGTTCATCATCCCCACCTGAAGCGGTGTTCATTTGTGAAAAAACCAGATTTTTCTTCTTTCTAAGCCAGTCGTAACACGTATTTCTCGCAATAGTGAATATCCAAGCTTTCAAGGACTTGCTTGCATCGTATTTTTCCAAATTTCTCCAGATTTTTACGAAAATATCTTGAGATAAATCTTTGGCATCGTCTTCATTACCAATCAAGCGTACACAGAAGCTGTACACTGGAGTCGCATATTCACTAAGAACATCTTCGAATTCCATACGTGTGATAATAACACAATCAACCTAACTCCCTTTCTTGATTTTGTCCCATTTTTCACGAGGACATTTTTTATATTAACTAATAGCACAACTTCAGTGACTACCGCAAAGGCTCAAATCCTGCTATATTCAGAATATGAAATCATCTCCTAAAATATGGGACATATGCGTAATCGGTGGAGGGCCGGCTGGAATGATGGCGGCTGGGCAAGCAGCCAAAAATGGCAAATCCGTGATACTCCTAGAGAAAAATTCAGGCCTTGGAGCCAAGCTTTTAATCACTGGAGGTGGAAGATGTAATGTCACCAATTACGAACTAGACATTAGAGCTTTTTTGAAAAAGTATAAGGAGAATGACAAGTTTTTGTTCTCTGCTTTTTCTCAGTTTAGCACCAAGGACACCTTAGAATTTTTTAATACAAGAGGTGTACCTACCAAAGTCGAAGCCGAGGGACGAGTTTTTCCTGAGAGCAACAAAGCAGAATCAATCTGGACAGCGGTCACAGAATTTATTCATCAAAATAAAGTACATATCGAAACCAATGCGAGCGTCACAAAAATTATTTCTACTGATAATGAAATATCTTCAGTCACATTAAAAAATGGTAAAGAATTTTTTGCAAATAAGTTTATTTTAGCTACAGGCGGAACTTCTCGTCCTGAAACCGGCTCGACTGGGGATGGTTTCCCCTGGCTTAAAAATTTAGGACACACTGTTGTGGCTTCGGATTCGGCATTGGTACCAATTTCAATACAGGATGTATGGGTAAAAAAACTTCAAGGTATCACTTTAACTGATGTGAAAATAACTACGTATCAAAATAATACAAAACAGGATTCTAAAAAAGGTAAGGTTCTTTTCACTCATTTTGGCATCACAGGTCCAACTGTATTAAATATGAGCAAAGACATAGGAGAACTTTTGAAATACGGAGAAGTGGAAATTCGTATTGATCTCCTCCCTAAACTGGATCATGGAATGCTAAATACAAAACTGCAAGAACTTTTTAGAAGCGAACCGAATAAAAAAATTAAAAATGGCTTGAATAACTTAATTCCTACTGCACTAGTAGAGCCTACACTTATACTTTCAGAAATCGATGGTGACATAAAAAATAATAGTGTATCGAAAGAAATGAGAGTTAAACTGATTGAGAGTCTTAAGAATATGAGAATGCAGGTGGCAGGACTTCTCGGTAATGATAAAGCCATTGTTTCCTCAGGTGGAGTTGCACTAGACGAAGTGGATTTTAAAACGATGCAATCAAAAATTATCCCAAATTTATATCTTGTTGGTGACGTGTTGAACATTGATCGACCTTCGGGTGGTTACAGCTTACAGCTGTGTTGGACGACAGGGTTTGTTGCTGGAAATAACGCATAAAAAAAACGCCGGCCTGCTGGAATGCAGGTCGGCGCGACGAAGGGGTTTTCCGTCTCTTTTTTGTCGCCAGCGGCGATGGGAATCGCGGTGCTACTTGATGACGGCGGAGTGAAATTCCTGCCAATCCTGGATGTTGTTCAGATCGATCGCGCTGGGCAGAACACTGCCGTCATCCTTGAGACCTGCGGCACTGAGGATTTCCCGACGCGTCGAGTCTCCGTGCATGTAAGCGAGAACAGACATGTTGTGATGATGGATGTCCGCCTTGGTCAAAGTGGCACCGGGCTGCTCTGCGATCCACTTTTCGAGTTGCGGATAGGTCGGCCGACTGTCCTGGATGAACGCTACGAGGGCGTCGGGATCCAAGCCAAGGGCCGCGCAGGTCATGGCGTCGAAGCCTTTGCCCATTGCTGGGTAGCCTGGGTCGATTTTACCCACCGCATCGAGGCTGACTTTTTGCCAGAGGCGCGGGAGGTGAAGGGCGCCGAGTGGGCCGGCGATTCCACTGCTAATCATGGGGACGTAGTTCATGTGATGTGTTGTGTTGTGATGTGTTGTGTTGTTGCTCGATTTCCTTCCTCCTATATAGGAATCAGTAGATCGCAGCTATAAAATAACTTTAAAAAAGCAAATTTATAGCTGCGATCAAAGCAGTCAACAACGAGAGAACTTTCAAATTCTTTTAACGTACAAATTTAAGAACAGAATAACACGAATTATTACTAGTGTAAATAGTACCGACAACTTTCTAAAAACAGTAATTTGTAGATATTGACAGATTGCAATATATGGTTTATTTTACATAAAAGTTCTTTGAGTGGATGACTGTATCTTTTGGGCTATTTACAACAATAAGTACCTCAAAAGATGCGGTCATAGGATTCAAATCCTGACCGTTGCTGTAAACCAACAACCAACCCCACGAAACCCAATGAAAAACATCCTCGCCCTCGCGGCGCAAATCACCCCCGAAGAAATCGTCTTCCCCAAGGAGGAGACGATCCCCGGCAAGAAAGTCGAAGTCCTCGGCACCCTCCCGCCCGAACTCAAAAAGCTCTGGGGCCTCTATGCAAAAATGGGAAAAGAGAGCGAAGAGGAATTCGAAAAGCTCAACGCCGAACTCGGCGAGAAGCAGAAAGACCTCGACGCTCGCCTCAAGAAAGTCAAGAATCCCAGCAAGGCCAGGCAGAGGATGATCATGAAAGAGATCCCTGTTGCCCAGGATTTCGCAGAAAGGGCCGCAGCCACCCGCTGCGAACACCAAAGCGTCGGAGAAATTTTCTGGACGCTGGTCAAAATCCACTTTGGGATCACCCAGAAACTCCTCGACATTGGCATCCTCTCCAAGGGAGTCGTCGTGTGCTGGAAATCAAAAGTGACGACCGTTTTCATCGGATAGCCCCTTCCCGATCAGTCTGCCCCCCGCCCACCACAGAGTGCGGCGGGGGTTCATAATTTATGTAATTAAGTGTTATACTCCCCTCACATGAAAAAGCCCACTAAAAAAAACTTCTCCAGTAAAAGCACTCGTCCAAAACGAGACATGCATTTTGCTACCCGGGCTCCTAAGAAATCCTTTCCTGAAACAACCATAGTCAAACCAGAATTTCCTATGCGTATCAACAAATACCTCGCTCGCGCAGGATACGCCACACGCCGTGACGCCGATGCACTGGTGGAAAAAGGATTAGTTTTGATTAATGGAGCCAAAGCGGTCCTTGGTACAAAAGTGAGCGAAGAAGACAAGGTTGAAGTTGTTCAAAAAGGCAAGCAAAAAGAATATATATATTATGCCTACCACAAACCAATTGGAGTGGTGACACACTCTCCTCAGTTGGGCGAGTTGGATGTTGTACAATCCTCTGGACTACAAGGAGTTTTCCCTGTAGGAAGACTTGATAAAGATTCTCATGGTCTCATGATTCTGACTAATGACGGACGTATTACTGACAAATTGTTGAATCCTAACGGAGCACATGAAAAAGAATATTCGATTATGACAATGAATCCCCTTCGACCGAGTTTCAAAGAGCACATGGAAAAAGGAGTAGACATCGGCGATGCAGTGACAAAGCCATGTCGAGTTCGTGTTACGGGAGAAAAAACTTTTAATATTACAATCACCGAAGGAAGACATCACCAAATTAGACGTATGTGTGAAGCGATGCACAACGATGTTAAACATTTGGAACGAGTTCGTATTATGAATATACGATTAGGAAATCTTGCACCAAATGCTTTTAGAAAAATTGAAGGACAAGAGCTGGACACTTTTTTTGAAGCACTTTAATTACTTTTCTTAAAGATAATTCTAAAAAAGTGGTAGAAATAAATAAGTGAAGTTCGAATCACTCCTTGTGACTTTAACCTTCGTGCCGATGTGGGCATAGATAAATTTCGATTGAACACCACCCTGCCCTGTCGTGACATTCTTTTGGCAGTATCAGTGTCGTCCCCATAAAAAACGAGATCGGTATTGTAGCCGCCTGCCTTCTCTAATGCATCAGCTCGTAACAAAACATTTCCTCCTATTAATACTCCTCCTTTATGTAATTTTTGTAACACTATATTAACTATAAAATAAAAAATTTTTTGGAAATAAAGTGAAAACCATCTCGTCATCTTTGGAGCATCATAATAGTCATATGGCCCGCCCACAGCCACCACTTCTTTAACTAAAAATGAATGCATACCTTTTTCTAACCAATTAGCGTGCGGTATACAATCTGCATCTATGTTTGCGATAATGCCTCCCTCGGCATCAAGTCGCCCACATTCACGTGCCCACTGGGTGCCTTTTCGATTCTCAGATAAAATTTTTAGTTTTAGACCGTGATGCTTATTCTTGTATGCATGTAAAATGGAATTTGTTTTATCCGTACTCGCATTATCCACCACAAGCACTTCAAAATTGTGATAAGTCTGCTTAAAAATAGCATCGAGAGTTTTCTCAATGTTGACCTCTTCATTATGAGCAGGAATAACAATAGAGACTTTCATGTCTTATATTTTACCACCTAGAATATTTTGTAAAGTCGACGTACCCACATACTTTTTCGAAGAATGAGCAAGATCTTGCAAGATCCTATTAGTTGTTGTTGCATCTGGAAGTGACATAACAGTATGCTTATTTTCAATAGGAATAAGGTCAAAGGCCAATGTTGATGATGCGGTGTAATCGTCTGGAATTGAAATATCTACAGCCATGCCGTGTGTAGTATCGAATGAAAAATATTGATCAAAAATAAAATTTCCAAGAGAATAAAATATTGTATGTCCATTATACTCTTCGATTGATTCTACGATGTGCGGGTGGGCGCCGATAATAATGTCTGCGCCAGCATCAATCCATGTGTGCGCCAGATCTCTTTGGAATTTTGTAGGAGTTTTTTGGTATTCAATTCCCCAATGAGGCATCACAATAACAATATTAGTGGTTTTTTTAAGTTCTTGTATGTCTGAAATTATATTGTCAGCATTCTTGTATGCAAATTCATGATAGCCAATCAAACCTATACAAAAGCTTTTGAATGATGAGGCTGTCACCATATTTCTTTTTACATCAATACATTTCACAATACTGTGTCCGGCAAGATTCCCTGGATCACCGAAAAAGTCTACTCCTGCATCCGTCAAATAATGTCTCGTCAGTGTAAGTCCTATTTCACCACGATTAGCTGAATGATTATTGGCGAGACTGACAACATCAACACCGGCTGATTTTAAAGCAGGGGCAGTCGCGGTCGCAAATGTAAAATCAAGAGGAGCGTTTCCTGTGCTGCCATCTCTTTGTAGAGTCTTCGATTTAAACGTTGTGATAGACCCTTCCAAATTTCCAACAACTAAATCTGGACCCCCTACCTGGGTTTTATCGAAAAGTTTTTTGGCATCTCCAAACACAAAATCATAACCCTTACTGTTAATTGTTTTTCTGACGGCGCGGTCAAACATCATATCACCCACAAACATCAAATGAATACTGCGATGAACTGGTGGCAAAGGTGCCACAATTGGAACCACAACATCTGATGTACTAGCAGCTTCTGAGACATTCGCCGCGTCTAAGTTCGCCATACCAAATCTCATAGCTACAGACAAAAAAGCTAGAAAAAATAAGCTTATAACGAGAATGTGGCGAGGATGGGTGGGCATTTAGTTCATTATAGTATACCCCACCATTCGATGTATTACTTTCTTCTTGGAAGTGGATGCAAGTGCGAGGCAATACCCACCGCAGCAGCAATAATGAGAATATTCTTTATAATATATTGACCTTCAAGTGTCGGCACAAACATAGCTGACCATGTCACGCTTTTAACCATAAAGAGCGGCATAATCGTCGTCACCATATGAAACAATAACAAAGGAATAACGAGGCGCTCGCATCCTTTAATCAAAAATAAAATTCCAATTAGCATTTCAAAAAGTCCGAACAAAATAATAAAAGTTGCAAATGGCATGATCGGCATAGTTCTTTCGAACAGAGCTTTGACCAATGGACTAGCAGGGCTCATTCCAAAAACTTTTAAAATTCCAAACCAAAAAAAGACAACAAACAAACCCAGACGAGCACAAGGTTCTGAAATTTTTCTAAAAAAATGAATCAACTCTAGATCAATGGTGCGGATTTTCATTTATAATTTATAGTGAAACAAAATATCTATTAATATAAAAATTGTATCATATCGATCAGCATTTTATAATCTTAAGCACTGTATAAAAAAGATTGTTTATACAGTATCCATTTGTTATAATTGACACATTAGTCCATCATAAAAATAAATTCATGCCAGATCCTTTAATTACAAATACGTACACAGTTCCAAGTACCTCAACAAATTTTAATACTTCACCAACACCAATTCCTCCGCAAAAATCTTCTCACAGAGCAGTTACTTTCATACTCACATTTTTATTCATACTTTTAGTTGGAGGATTAACTGCTTTTGCTTATATTCAAAAAATTGGACCTTTTGCTTTAAAAACGTATTCCGAAAATAATCTACTTTCTAGTCTTCTGGCAAAATACGGTAGCATCAATTCATCAACCTACTCTGTGTCTGGCTCATTAGATGTAGTTGCCCGTGATGCTGATGCAGTACCTTTCACACTTAAGGATTCAAATGGTCCTGAATTCAAAAAGAAATATTATTACGATCATCAACGAGCAGTTGATGTAGGGGCTATTGTCGGAGCTTTGATTTCGACTCGAAATGGTTCATACAATAAAAAAGCACAGAAATCTTTCCCGAAGGATATTAAAAATATATTGACAAGTAACCAGTACCCAGCCTATGGCGCATCTGTCACAGACCCCGAGACAAATATGGACTACAAATACACCACAACAGATGCTGGTCAAAACTTTCTTTTAACTGTTACTTTTGACACACAAGGCGCGATTAATTCTATTAAGCGCTACAACTATTCGACAACTTCAACACCAATCAATGGATTAAATGTGTCATTTACCAAAGACAGCTATTCCTACATTTATCTAAATGAGGAACCTCCTAAGCCTTTTCTGGCTCAAATGAGCGATTCTATGGCCTCATTCCCAGCTGATATTAATGTTCTTTTGTCAGTGACCGCTTCATCTCAGTTTAAAGCTCCGGAATCGACAGATTGGACATTTAATGTGAACGCGGAAGGAAAATTTGGGGATCTTACATACAAGGTAAATGCTGATGCTCTCAAAAAAGACAAAGACTACTACTTCCGCATTAACAATATCCCTAGTCTATTCTTGTTCGGTGACATTGCCGCAATTAAAGGAAAATGGGTAGATGTTTCTTCACAAATTGCTTCGTCTTCTGCTACTTCAACCGATTCATACAACTATTCTCCGCTTTCGAGTCTCTCAAAGGGAATTCCAGATCAAGAAAAGAAATACAAAGAGAATCGCGACAAGGTAGTAAAGTTACTTAAAAAAATTACAAGCCTCGCGGATGAACAAGGCCTCATTAGTTTCAAGAACCCACCGAAGGCAGAAAAAGTTAACGGTGTCCCACTTGTACGATACGATCTACTTGTCCAAAAAAACAAACTTCTTCCATTTTACACCGCCTTACAGACTGAAATTAACACGAACCCTGATTTTACAGACTTTAGAGATGTAATAGACCAGGGACTTGTCGAATATTTAAAGAGTGACGAATTTTCTCAAGTATATGATTACTTTAGTCAAAATAATCAATTCACTTTGTGGACTGATGCTGAAGGCTACCCTGCTATTTTTGAAGACACAATGCGTGTGGTACCGCCCGAGGCTGCGACGCAACTTGCTAATAAACAGATCAATATTGTATTCAAAATAACAAATTCAGACATAAATAAGGAACTAAATATTCAGGCTCCCACTGACGCAGTCCCCGGTCAGAAACTAATTGACGACGCTAAAAAAACTTCTGATAATCTGACATCTCAATCATCAACCAACGTATCACTTTCTTCAATGCGAAGTACCGCTGAATTAGTCTATTCGAAATCAGAAAACAGTTACGGTAAGAAACCTTTCACTTTGGGCCCGTGTGCAGAAACTACAGACACCCTTTTTGGTGACAAAGAAATTAAATACGAACTTGAAAAAGCTACTAATAACAATGTCGCCTCAGCTACATGTGTATCAACTGGAAAAGTTGGAAATGTGACAGCTTGGGCCGTTTCTGCGCCAATGTCAGATGATAAAGATTTCAGTTACTGTGTAGACAACAGTGGATCTTCTAAAAAGATTCTAGGCACTATCAAAGGTGCCCTATGCAAGTAGCTAGATCTTGATATTTTTAGCGTAGTGTCCAATAAGAGGAAGTTCTTTTTCCTTCTTTTGAATCACATTCAAAATCCCAATAACTGCTAGCACAAAAATGACCAGTTCTAGTAGGCTGATGAGTGTAAAAAGTCCCCAGAATAATCTCATTGCAACCCAAAGAATTATCTCGCCTATGACAAGGAGTGCCCCCTGCTTGATATGAAACTTTACAAAAGGATTAGTTCTTGCCATAACATACGGAATAATAATAAGGACTCCTAGATAAGCCAGTATCCCCATAAACATTGAACTGTCTGTGTCCGAAGAATGAGCTTCGTGCTCTACTTCGGCATGTGTTGATGCAACTGGAGCTTGGGTAGCAACTTGAGCTTCTGCATGAGCAGTTTCTGCAACCTCTGAATTGTGTTCGTGGTGTGTCATATTATTTATTGATAGAGAATAATGAAATCATTCTACTACAATGCTTTTTTGGTGCAATATCTCTTTACGAATGAATATTGGAAATGGCAGTACGTGTAAGGAAGCCTACAAAACCTAATCTAGGAAATATTGATTGCGACATTTGGAACTTGATAACTGCAGCCCGTGTTGCAGGCCCAAAATATCCAGTCTCATACCCCCTCGACCCAATACCATATGGTGCGACACTAAAACCATGGAGGTTTAAAAAACTTTGCAAAGCCTTCACATCATCTCCTCTCATGCGCATTTTTAGATTTCGAGGAAGTACAAGAGTGCTAGGAACACTAGTAACAATAATAGGTGTCGTTGTTGTTGCAATAGTATTTAATGTTGGAGAAAGTGTCGTCGCAATTATGGCTGGCAAGGCAATTCCCTGTGACTGTGCAAGATTAAAGATGGGACGGAAGTTTAAAACCAAAAATTGGGAGAGGCTCTTCATGTCTCGACTATGTCGTAAAATCTTTTCCAAGATATACATTTTTTGTTGTAGAGTTAGTTCTGCTTTCAAACGTAGATATGGATCAGTCGCAACCCCAATCTGATTACGTATCTCAAAATGGAGGTGAACTGGTCCACCTAGTGCATTACCAGTATCTCCTATATATCCAATTAAATCCCCTCCTTCTAAAACATCTCCAACCTTGAGTCCTTCAGCAAAAGTATCAAGATGCATATAAACAAAAGTTTCACCTCCAGGGTTTGCAGTACTGACAAAGTTCCCCTCTGTTGTCCCCGTCCCAATGCGAAGAACCACCGCAGAAGTTGGTGACACAATCGGTGTCCCTTTTATAGCCATAATATCCTCTCCCTCATGACTACGTGCACCGTGGTCTCTTGAAACACCAAAGTTTGCAGTGATGTCTTTCAGATCAACTCCAAATAAAATAGGCACACTGACCGAAGCAATAGCGGTCGGCCCTAAAGCATCTATTTTTTGCTGAATATCAATTGGCTGATTTCTCCAGCTTTTAACAGCCTGCTGTCTTTCGATTCCACCTAGAAGTCCCGCTTCATACGATAAGTCTATGAACGGAGCAACCTGTGCTGATGAAGTGGCAACAGTTGTTGCGCCTTGAGCGAATGCACCTAGAGGTGCAACTATGCTTAACCCAAGTATTGCCAATAATAATGATTTTTTTTGTGAAGTAGATATCATGAGTATGAGGTTATAGACGCTTCTGGCAAACTATCGTTACTGAATTTTAACAGTGACTCAACTATTCCACAACCACTCCAACTTTTTTAAGTTCCGCTCGTCTTTCAGCATAATCAGGCATAGCCCGCGCCATCAGGTTCCAGAATTTTTTCGAATGATTAAATTCTCCAAGGTGGCAAATTTCATGGACAATAATATAGTCCGTCAACTTTTCGGGCAAGAGAGCGATTTTGTAATTAAAATTTAAATTACCTCTTTTAGAACAACTACCCCAGCACGTTTTTTGGTTTTTAATACTGATTTTTTTAAAGCTAAAATTGTACACCTTGTTGAACTCAGTTACTTTTTTGTGGGCCAAAACCCTTGCATTTTCTTTTTGCTTTAAATAATTCGACCTACTATCTTGTATGAGAACGTAATTCGACCCTCGGCTCTTTTTCAAATTACTAAAATAGTCGATTTTTCCCAAAATCCATTTTGATTTTTGAGTGACAAAATTCTGAATTAAATCTGCATCGACTTTTTTAGGGGCAGTGACAAATACCTTGCCGTCCTGATGGACTGCCAGCCGGAGGCGTTTAGAGCGAGTGCTCGTTTTCAAGGTATATTGAATAGGTTCCATTATTGAGTTTGGATTAAAGACATTTTTTCTATCCGGTTAAGTCGTTTTAACTCGGCTTCTTTGGCCCGCACTTTTGCTAACGTTTTATACTTTTTAGTCCATACAAGTGCCACTGGTCTCCTGATTTTTGTGTAATGCGCGCCAGCTTTCGTGTGATTGTGTTGATGGATGCGCTTTTCTAAATCATTTGTTGATCCTACGTACAGAGTCGTATCGGCACATTGAAGGATGTAAACGTGATGCATAGTTTTATTATAGCAGTGGCACCAATCGGTGCTACGAGGGTTTGTTTTTTTATTTAACAATAAGCGTTCGGCGAATTTGGTCGAACGCAGTGATTAAAGCTTTTTTGTCGAATTCCTTAACAACTCCCTTTGGGTAATTAGAGAATGATCCATAGTGAATAAAATATCTCACAGCAACGCACATGGCATTTACAGGTGTTGCGTAAATACTTTCTTCATAGCGATTCCCGGCGGCTGCGTCGCTTGATGATGCAAATGAATATTTTATTCCTAGATCAACTCTCGATATCGGCTTTACATGTTGGAATGTAAACAAAGAGGCAGAACAAGTAGTGCTGGCGGTCATTGGAATTTGTTCCAAGCTGATATACGTATCCGTTGCCAGATTTGTGCCAGTAGCCATAGATGCTGGGATAATATATTTGATTCCATTGATATCCTTACCTGGCCCCAAGGCTTGATACTGATAGTTTTTTACCACTGTGTAACCCTCAGGAACAGTAAGTGAAGGGACAGTTCTTGTAGGATCTACAGGCGGTACATTTTGCGTAAGAGTCACATTTTTGATAGTCTGATTTTGACTATTTGAGTAATACATAACCAAAAGAACAACTATGGCCAGTGTCATAATCCAACCAAATATTGATGAAGTTGAAGTTTTTTGCATATCTGTAATATAACAAATTTATGCTAGTGTTAACAGACATACATATGAAGAAGATTATAAATTTTCACCAAGAAATAGTAGCCGAGTTCAAGAAACATTCAGGCCAAGGCACTGAACATTCTTGGAATTCAAGCTATTTGGGCCACACGCACTTTACCTATAACACCTCAAACCCTATAAAACGAAAAATTGCTAAAGAATTTGTGAAGAAACATAAGGATATTTCTAATAAAGAATTTAAAAGTCTTTTAGATGCTTTATACACGTCTCCATCTTATGATGAAAAATCTTTTGCTTCGATGCTTCTTGAATACATGAAAGACATGCGGAAAAGTCTTCGACCAAAAGCCCTTGATTCTTGGCTGAACCACTTGCACGGATGGGCTGAGGTAGATTCATTATGTCAGTCAAATTTTAAAGCTGAAGAGATGTTGGAAAATTGGGATACGTGGAATGAATTAATCACAAAGTTTTCAACAAGCAAGAACATAAGCAAACGACGTGCGTCACTAGTGCTTTTGACTGGGGCGATTTCCCACAACAATGACAATCGTCTATTTAAATTAGGAATGAAAAATATTGAGAAGCTGAAAACAGAAAAAGACATCCTTATTACCAAAGCTATTTCCTGGCTACTGCGCAGTATGGTTAAACATCACAAAAAAGCAGTGGCTTTATACCTAAAACAAAATCTTGATTCCCTTCCTAAAATTGCTATTAGAGAGACAGAGAGGAAAATTCTGACTGGGAGGAAGTAGGACTGCCATTTAAATTATCATATAGAAAACCTTAAGATAGTGTTATTCAATGATCAGTTTTACTTTTCGAATGATTTCCAACAGTATTTTATCTGATACAACATCAGCAAGTTTATATTTACGAGCACCCAGGTCCAGTGTTCTAATTTGATTTGCAATAGCCACACCTTTAACTTTTTTTGTATCAATTTCTACTTCGAAAGGATAACCCTTGATTTGTGATGTTATACGACACACAATGGCAAGATTTGTTTTTTGATTATGTAAAGTGTGAGATAAGACCACCGCTGGACGATAGCCCTTTTGTTCATGACCAGAAGTTGGACTAAAATTAACTAGAATAATCTGACCTCTTTTCATTTGATTATTTCATTTCCCACATCATCGCCCCAATCATATAAAGGATGACTATTTGTAGGTGAGATGCTTTTAAGAAGATCCTCTAGTGTCTCTTTTTTATTAGGCACAACAAGAATTTTACCTGCACTGTATTCAACAGACACAGGATCACCCTTTTGAAGTCTTGCTTTTTCTGCGATGTGTTTTGGGATGTGAATACCTAGGCTATTTCCAATTTTATGCACTTTGGTTGTCATGTTGAAAGTATATATTTTGTATATACTTTGTCAATGAATTGTCGACAACGAAATCATGCACTACGAATATTAAGTATTTATATAGAACTTCTGAACTATTTTCCTCCTTCTCGAATTGACCTTGAATAGTTATCTACCCTGCCAATTTTTCTAGATATATCGCTAATGTAATACTTTTTACGAGCATCATCAATTGATAGATTTGTATCTAATAGACCATTGTCCAGTGCCAACTTGTCTGCGTAACTTGTAAAAACAACTTGCCAGTCTAATTTTGGCAGCATTCCAGGCCAAATTTTATTCACGTGATGAGCAATACTAGATGTACAGTTTGCGTAAAAAGTATTGTACCAAGTTGGGTGAATCACCAAATCATTCATCCTGTTTAACATATCAGTCAAAATTTTACGTCCATCGTCCGGACTGGCTTTTAATGGATAGACATAGACCTGGGCATCACGAGTATTGGCACGAAGATAAATCACATCTCTTTCATCAGCGGCAATATACATTAAAGGAAAGGTATGCAAAGTACCGTCAATCAAACTGTAATCCTGATCTTTTGTCAGGCGCGCTTCAATAGTGATAGCAAGAAATGATCCATCAGAAAATTCATATGACAAAAATGTATGTGCAAATGGACTGCCAGGATTGAAAGGCTCGGTGATATACCAAACTTTTTTAAGCTTGTTCAAATCGTAGGTTTTATCGTAATAATCAGAGGCTGTTATTTTTTCATTGGAATCGTACTGAAAATTTCGAATATTTTTTACTGTCACTAGGTTGCCATTAAATTCAGCAGTTGAAAGTACCTTTAGTGGGGTTTTCCAGTCACCTTCTGTTGGAACATGTTTTAAGCCTTGTAGGATGAATAGTCCAATGAGGAAAATTACAATAACTAGGGCAAAGTATTTTAGGAATTTGAGGAGTTTTTTCATTTAGGTCTTTGATTCTTTATAGTTTTAAATTATATATTTTGTACATGGTTTGTAAACCATCTGCTATTTTTGGTCTACCCTAAATCCCATCGTGTAGTGGACCCCTTTCTTAGGACACCATCCTTGTACTTAGCATTTTAGCTTTT